>JBPCKT010000136.1:0-18300 GCA_051004015.1 Pirellulaceae bacterium
GCTTTTGGCTTCCTGCGGGCTGTCTTCCACCCTCCCCCTCCCCCCCCCCCCCCCCCCCCCCCCCCCCCCCCCCCCCCCCCCCCCCCCCCCCCCCCCCGCGGCCCTGGGTAATGGGGCAAGAGAATCCCAAAAGCCCCAACGGGGCGCGCTAATTCCAGGCGAAGCGTTCGTCGCCCTTGATCATCAACACGGGGGAATCGGACGGCAGGGCTGGCTCCTAGCGCGCCCCGTTGGGGCTTTGTGGGTTCGCGGTCCTGCGAACCCAGGCCTGCGGCGGCGAAGCGCCCCCTTGGCCTGGGCTGACATAGACTGCCCCGTTGGGGCAAGGCATCCGCGGATCGATCCGTCGACGTACAGAAACTGAAGTGGCGGCTGGGTACCGATTTCCCGCAGTCTATTTCTTGTCTTCGTGGGCGTGCTTGAGCATCTCACGGCACGCCTTCTCACACTTGCGGCATTCCTTCGCGCAAGCTGTCATGTGTTCGTCGTCGGGAAATTTTTCGCATTCCTTGGCACACGCTCCGCAAGCGTCTGCGCATGATTCGCAGATGATTCCTGAGAAGGGTCCGCCTCGGGCTGTGACCTGCGATGCCGCCGCACAAATGTCTGCACAATCCTGGCACGTCATCAAGGTCGTAACGTGCTCCTTCTTCCCCTCTGCGAGTTGATGTCCGCAGTGGGTTGAGCACATATCGCACATCCGCTGGCAATCCGAGCAAGCCTTTGCACAAGCCTGCAATGCCTCATTGTGCTCCATGTGTTCGTGTCCAGCCGGTGGATTATCACTCGCCTTCGCTTTCGGCTTCTTTGGCTGCTGGGCGATTGCAACGCCGAATGCCAAGAGTGCGACCAGTGCCATCCCTACCATTCCACGTTTTCTTCCGCTCATGTAAGACTCCTCAAAACAAAATGACGAAATAGCCGCTCCCTGCTAGTCGCGATCCTACCCCTGCCTCCGTTTCTGCGGAAGCAATATTTGCCTAGAATTGCGAACTATGGAGCGCAAAAAGCAGCGGAGCAAAAAAGCAACGGAGCGCAAAATAGAAACGCCCCGGACTTCTCCAGGGCGTTTCGCCACTCATCACTCACGCTTCACCTACCCACTCAAAACTCGCCACACCTCTTCCCGTCGAGCCGGCGACGCTTCGCCCTTCGATCCGCTGCCGCGTGCCGCCGAGCCGCTTCAGGCCGGCGAATGACCACCGAGGAGATTCGGTGCAATACGCGATGATTGCCGGATGGCTGGTGGCGATGCTGATGCGGAAGCCGCGGGTGGTTTGGTCTTCGCAGACCCGCTCGGCCAGCTTCATGCCGATGCCGAGTCCTTGATAGTCCGGCAGCGTGACGAGGCGGCTGATCCGCTTTCGTCCGCGGTGGCCGAGCTGGGCGAGGGCGGCACAGAAGGCGACGGGCCGGCCTTCCCAGAGGGCGATGTAGCAAGTGGCGGCCCGCGACAGCCCGCCGCTCAGATAATGATGTCGGGCAAACAGCGGCCACATGTTTTGTCGGCAGCGGCGGACTTGCAGACGGATGGGTCGTCGTTGAAGCGTCCCTCGGGCCAGCCGGCCAGTCGCCATGTCGAGATGCCAATCCGGCGCGAGCCACTCCAGCACGTCGTAGTGGCAGGTGACCGCGACGAACCGCACCCGCTGCCACTTTCGGACCAGCCGGGCCAGCGCGGCGGACGCACACTTCGCCACGGTCCGGTCCACGACGCTGGTGAACTCATCGAACACAACTAGTTCTTGTTGCTCGTTCGTCAGCGCTCGCGCCAACTCGCAGCGAAACTTCTCCCCGCCGGACAACACGTGATACGGCCGCAGCCAGGCGAGTGGAGATCCGAGGCCGACGGACGTGAGCAATTGGGCCGCACGCTTGATCGGCAACCCAGCGAAAGCATCAATCACTGCGCCGTCCCTGGACCACTCGGCCGGCTGATGAACAGCGGCACCGAACGCGGCGCGGGCCAGCGTTGATTTCCCACTGCCGCTGGGGCCGACGACCGCGCCGATCGTCCAGTCCTCGCTCAAGTCGGGGAGCTCCGCGGCGAAGGTCAGCTTCTCGGACGGCATTCGCGGCAGATCGAACATGCCGCGGACCTGCTCGACCTTGAAGGATTCGCGGATGGGGGTGGAGGCGGTGGTGGTGATGTGGGGCATGGGAGGAAAGGGGGAAGTAGGCAGTAGGCAGTAGGCAGTAGGCAGTAGGCAGTAGGCAGTAGGCAGTAGGCAGTCACATTGTTAGTAGGCGGACGGGAAAGTTGCGGGAGCGGAATTCGTTGTAGAGCTGTTCTTGCTCTGCTTCGCTGGCGCAGTGGATGACGACTTGGAAGGTGTCGCGCGGCTCAGCGCGGACGGCAATGGTTGGCTCGCGCGGCAGCTTCTTCCTGGCGGGCTGAGCCGATGCCGAGTTGGCGCAGGGTTTTTGGGACATGGCGAAATCTCCTTATGGCTTCAGGCACTTCACCAGGCGGCGGGTTTCCTCGCGGCTTTCCGCTTTCGCCCGCAGCTCGCACGTCATGCAGGGCCAGAGGTAAATCCGCGACCCGCACCCCCGGCAGCGGTTCAAGCATTCGGGGTCAAATCCGGCGGGCCGGTCGTCATGGATGTCAGCGGCAGTCAGCTTCCGCCGCCCCTGGGCGGCAATCCGGGAAACGGTGCGGCGGGAAAGGCCGGTCCGGCGGCTGATTTGGAGGCGGGAAACGCCGGCGGCGAGCAGCATTCGCACCCGCTCCTTCTTTTGGGGGAGGGCACATGAGGGCATGGGAAAACTCCTGAAAAAACGGGGTAAAAACGCGGGGAAAAGGCGACTAATGCCCAGATTGTATACATGTGTCCACTAACTGTCAATAGGTGCTGAGGACTTTGTGGCAATAAATCCAGAAAATCTTCCCGTCGTGCCCAAGAATACCGGTAGCTAATGCTTTACAACTTGTCTGCCAGGTGCTACAGTACCCGTCATCAGGTCCTAGGTTTCAAATCACATCTCCTTCAAATCAGGAGTCATCAGATGGGAAAAAAGAAAGCTGTGAAGAAGGCCGGTATGAATCCGGATCGGGTCCCCCGCAAGGAGCCCTACAGCTCCGACCGGATGTCCAAGATCCTGGAGCGAATCCGCGAGCAGGCGGCCCGCATCTCCGGACTGGCCCGCGCCCTGGAGGACGCCAAGATCGATTCGCTCGTCATCGACGGGCACCAGATGCTGCTCCGCGGCCTGAACCAGATCGATAATTTCATCGACAACGCCAGCCGCAGCGTCCGGGAAGCCAAGACGGGGAAAGAAAACCTGTAGGACGATTGCGCGGTTCCCTCACGAAATTGGCCGAAATGGGGCAATGCTAAATGCAAAATGCTCAAGGCTAAATGTGAAATGTTGGGAAATCCCACATTGGACATTTAGCATTTAATATTGAGCATTTAGCATTGCCTTCGCTGGCTGCCCCTTAACTAGCAGCGGTCATTCTCCCAGCCGGGCTCGTGCCTCTTCATGCCACGGGCTTTCCGGCGCGAGCTTCAGAAACGCCCGCCAGTGTTCCTCCGCGTCTTCCTGCCGGCCCTCTTCGTCCAGCAGCCGGGCGAGATGAAAATGGGCGTCGGCATATTCAGCGTGGCAGGCGATGGCCCCTTCCAGCGCGGCGGCAGCCAGGTCCCGCTGTCCCATTTCCGCCAGCAGGCAGCCGAGGTTGGCGCGGGCTTCGGCATGGTCTTCATCCAGCTCGATCGCCATGAAGTAGCGTTCCCGGGCGGCCGGCAAATCTCCCAGGCGGTACAGCGTTTCCGCCAGGTCGAAGCAGAGATCCCCTCGCGGACCCCCTTCCGCCAGCGCGGCCCGGTACAAGTCCGCCGCTGCGGATAGATTGCCGGCCTCTTCCAGCTCGCGGGCCCCGGACGCAAGGACGTCGGCCGTGATCGGGGGCGACAGAATGGCCGGCTCCCCACTCTCTTCCGCGGCCAGCGAATCAAAGTCCATCCTGAGCTGCCCCCGCGGCTCCAGAATGTCCTCCCCATGCCGCACCAGCAGTTGTCCGCCGTCCACCAAGAACGTCAGCTCCACCAGCGGCTGCTCCACATGCGGCAGATGGACCGCAATCTCCGATAGCCGCTTCGCCAGAGCCGCCGGTTTGATGCCGGCCTGCAAGAGCCCAGCCAGCGTGCGGGCAATCGTCACCTGAGCAAAATCAAACCGCGCCAGCCCATGCTCCACCTCCCGCGGCACGATCCACCCCCGCCGCTGCCAGGCCCGCACCGCCGCCACCGGCACGGCCGCAAGTTCCGCAATCATGGCCGGCGTATAGAGCATCGAAGGATTGTAGGCAAAGTTGGCCGCCTCTCCGAGACGTGCCGGGAGAAGATATGGCTTGCCGCGGATGTGGTTTTCACGGCTTGGGGGCCGGAATCGGCGTGACCCACAGGTAGACGATCCGCTCATGCTCCCCTTTTTTCCACTGTGCTTTCTCTTTCGGCGGAACGCCGGGCATTTTGAATGTGTAGGAGACGACCCGCGAGCCGGGCCGGAGCTGGTTGAGCTTGGGGATCAGGCGGACGTTCAAATCCGGGAGCAGGTACATCGCCACCACGGTCGCGTCCGAAAAGTCGGTCGTCAAAATGTCGGCGTGGCGGATTTCGACCAGGTCCTCCACGCCCGCCTCCACCGCGTTGCGGCGGGCCTCCTCGACGACTTCCGGCCGCAGCTCCACCCCAACCGCCCGGCAGCCATATTTTTTGGCCGCCGCGATGACGATCCGGCCATCGCCGCAGCCCAGGTCGTAGACGACGTCGTCCTTGGTCACCTGGGCCATTTCCAGCATCTTGTCCACGGCGTCGGGCGGCGTCGAGACGTAAATCACCTGGGGCTCTTTCGTCCGCGTGGCGTCCCAGTAGCAATACCAGGAGACTCCCGCAATCACGGCCGTCACCAGCGAGTACACCACGATCCTCGCGTGCCACAGTCTCATCAGCCGGCCCTCCGCAGTAGCGCTGCCAGATTGATTGCCAGAGACCATGATACTCCCAGGTTCCGCGGGATTCCTCCCCCGGGTTCTGCCGGCGGTGTCCTAATTTGAGATTAAGGCCGGCGGAGATGATCGTCCCCAAGCTCAGGACGGCTTCAAACCGAGTAAAGAACGGCACTTTTCCCGCACGCGCTCGGCCCAGCGAAGTGCGGCGGCCGCTTGGCGCTTGGTGGCGTTGGTTCCGGGATAGCGAGTGGCGACAGCATAATTGGAAAGCATCAGCAGACCTCGCTTCAATGAACGGAGCGAGGGATGAATTGGGAGCACCAAATTGAGCAGCCCGTCCAAGTCATGAATCTTCGGAATCGAACGGGCTGCTTCTTCCAGGAGCGCTTTGAGATATTTTTCCGCGGACTGCTGGCAATGAAAGCAGACTTGATCATGGAGTTGATCCGGCCCGTCTATTAGATCGACGGACGCCAGATAGTCGTCTTCGGCTTTTTGCACCCACACGCGCGTCTCTTTCCTCATACAAAACCCTACCCTTCGTCACGATCTCCGTGTGAAATGAATCCCCTGCCTTGAGCCGCGAGCTGATTTTCTGGGGGGTGCGGACAATGAGGTCCATGGGAAATGGGGCGGAAATCGCCAGGCGAATCTTGAGCGACTGATCGAGCTCGTTTCGGGCCGGCATGATCACCAGAATGTCCACGTCACTGTCCTGATGGGGCGTGCCATAGGCATGGGAGCCGAACAGGATGATTTTTTCCGGCCGAAATTGCTCGGCAACCTTGCGCGCGAAGGCACGTATCAGGCGGAGCGGAACGTCCGCACCTAGATAGAGTTTTTGGGGATCGTTGGCGATTGCTTTTGCAGCCATATCTCCATTCTACCCCACGGCCGCAGGCGAATCCAATCAGTCGGCAAGTTGGTAGTGCTTCCCTTTGGATTTCCTACCTACTTCTTAGGCGGATTCGGGGCGGGTGCTGAAGAAGTAGGCGGCCCAACGCCATCCTTCGTCGTAAAATCTTCCGGATGCGCATTCATGTACCGCATTTTGTCGTTGTAGGATGCGACCATTTGCTCGGTTGCATACTGGCTAGGGTAGCCGAGCAACGGGAGGTACTGTGGCTTCCAGATTTCGAATGGACCTTCAGATTTCCCGGTAAACACTTCACCTCTCTGCTCGCGACTCAGGTCGAGCTCGAACAACCGAATTTTTCCTTTTTCGAAATCGTCTCTCGCACGGATAGCTCCGAATACGCTAGCGAGCCCATAGACCTCTTCCTTCCACAGCCGATTTCTCCAAAGATTATTGCCGGCGAACACCAGCGTGACGATCAGCGAAAGGGAGAGACACCCGACTAAGAGGGAGACACCCGACTAAGAGGGAGACACACCCGATCAGAGGCCTGGATGATGCGGTCTTGGTCATAGTATCGCTCAATCTTTGCCCGTTCCATTCGCGCCGCGAAGCAAGCCGCTAACACGTGCCCACAACCATCAGGCTCCGCAGGCTGTACTTCATGAGGGTATTGTAGTGGGAGACAACTGCCAGGGAAAAGCTATTTCTGCTGGCGGCTCGGAACGATGCGGACTACCCCGGCAATGGCTGCTGGAATCACGCCCCGGTTGTGGACGTTCAATGATCTGCTGGCCTAGGACGGTTTAGCCCCACGACTGTAGCGGGGCTTTTTGCTGCGCGGTTAGAATGCGGGGATGAACTCATTTGCAGCCATCGCAATCGCTGTTGTCGTCACGTTAGTCGTTGCCTTCATTGGACTGGTGGTTTCGGCCACTCTCTTCTCGCAAGCTTCCATCGGAGGCAATACGGTCATCCTGGCGTTCTGTTTTGCTGCCCTCGCTGCCGGAACGATCACACACAGACGACTCAGAGGATCCCGCTGAACGAAGGCGTTGCCTAGTTCTTAGGCAGCAAGGATTTTCAAACGGTATCTCTACCGGCAAGCTTCGCCCTTCGGCACGACTGCCGCCAAATGAAAGTGGCACATCACGCGTGACGGCCTACTTTATGCCGACTCTTTCAACTCCGCCGCCTGGTTCAGCTTGTTGTAGAGCGTTTTGAGGCTAATGCCGAGCTCTTCGGCGGCGTCGGGTTTGCTGCCGTCGTGGCGGTCGAGGGCGTCGTGGATGGCTTGCATTTCGAGGTCACGTAACGACATCGGACCAACCAGCTTCAGCTTCGGGCCGGCGCGGCGGCTGGCGAAGCGCTGGGGGAGGTGGTCGGGAGTGATCGGGGGACTGTCGCAGAGGATGGTGGCGTGCTCGATGACGTTGGCCAGCTCGCGGACGTTGCCGGGCCAGTTGTGGGATTTGAGCAGGTCGATGGCTTCTGGCGTGAACAGCTCATCGTCGGCTTTCAGGCCGGGGCGGAAGCGGCGGAAGAGGTGATCGGCCAGGGCGGGAATGTCGCTGACTCGGTCGCGGACGGCGGGGAGCGTTATTTCGAACGTGTTGATGCGGTACATCAGGTCTTCGCGGAAGTCGCCGTTCTCCACCATTTCCGAAAGGTTGCGATGCGTGGCGCAGACCACGCGGACATCGACCTCGAACGAGCTGTTTTCGCCGACGCGGCGAATCTCGCCGCTCTCCAGGACGCGGAGCAGCTTGGCTTGCATCGACTTGGGGAGCTCGCCGATTTCATCCAGAAAAATGGTGCCGCCGCTGGCGACTTCGAACAGGCCGACGCGATGTTCGTCAGCGCCCGTGAAAGCTCCTTTGCGATGGCCGAACAGCTCGCTCTCGATGAGCGATTCCGGCAGCGCCCCGCAGTTGATGGCGACAAACGGCATCGCGGCGCGCACGCTCTGCTGATGCACCGCCTTGGCAACCAGCTCTTTGCCAGTGCCGGTTTCGCCCAGGATGAGCACGGTGGAGCTGGTGGGGGCGACTTTCTCGATCAGCCGCTTTACCTGGTCCATCAGTTTGCTGCCGCCGACGAGCTCCGTCTTGCCTTCGGCCCGCTGCAACTGGTGCTTGAGGGCCCGGTACTTGTTCATCCATTCCCGCTTGCTGGCGACGCGCTGCAGCAAGGCCTTGAGCTCCAGGAGCCGGCAGGGCTTGGTGAGGAAATCGAAAGCCCCGAGCTTGAGGGCTTGCAGCACGGCGTCGTACGAGGCTTTGCCGGTGAGCACGACCGTGTCGGTCTCCGGCGCGAGCTTTTTGCAGCGGTCGATGACTTCGATGCCATTCATGCCGGGCATGTCGAGGTCGACGATGATGCAGTCATACGTGTTACGGGCGAGCGCGGCCACGGCCGTGCCGCCGTCCGGGCAGACGGTCACTTCGTGCCCCATCAGCGGGATTTCCAGGCTCATCAGCTCTTGCAGGGCCGCCTCGTCGTCGGCGAACAGGAGCTTGAGCCGGTTAGGCTGCTTCGCGTCGGGTTTGGTTTTGTCTTTCATGTTGCTTCTGGTCCGTGATGGTCCGTTGGTCGGTAGAGACGACGGGCAGAACGACCCGCATCTGCGAGCCCTTCTTCGCCCCGCCGCTGGTCGGTTCAATCGTGCCGCCGTGCTCGGTGATGATGCGAAACGTGATGGACAGGCCCAGGCCGGTCCCCTTGCCGTCCCGCCGGCGGGTGTAAAAAGGCTCAAACAAGTGCTTCAGAACTTCGGCCGACATCCCGCAGCCGTTATCCCGCACCAGCAGCTCGGCCTGGTTGCCCAGGCGGCGGAGCTCGACCCAGACGGTGCCGCCGGGGTCGAGGCTGTCGAGGGCGTTGGTGATCAAATTGAGCACCACCTGCTTCATTTCCTGGGCGTTGACCGGGGCGACGACGTGCTGCGAGCACTGGAACTCGACCTTCTTTTCGCGGTAGTCGCCGATGTGCCGCACCATCTCGACGACGCCGATCACCAGCTCCCGCAGGTCGGTCGGCTGCTTCTGCACGTCGCCGAGGCGGGAGAAATCGAGCAGCCGCTCGGTGATTCCCTTGCAGCGGAAGGCTTCGTCCTGGATGCGGCGGAGGTATTTGGCGACGACTTCGCGGTCGCTGGCGTTGTTTTTGGAAGGAGCGCTGGCGCTGCCGAGCAAATTGGTGACGCGCGATTCCAAGGACTCCGCGCACATCGCAATCGCGGCCAGCGGGTTGTTGATTTCGTGGGCCACGCCGGCTGCCAGAAAGCCGACGCTGGCGAGCTGCTCGCTGCGGACGACTTCCTGCGTCCGCTGCTGGATTTTGGTTTCCTGGTCGGTCTTGATTTCCAGGAAGCGGGCGGTCATGGCGTTCATGTTGTCGGCCAGCTCCGCCATCTCGTCGCGGGTGCGGAGATGGATGCGATGGCCGAACTCGTCGTTTTTGGCGATCCGCCGCGAACCACCGATGAGTACGTGGAGCGGCGAGATCACCCACCAGTAAAAGAGTCCGAGCAGCACGAACAGGCCGAGCGACGACAAAATGCCCGTCGACCACGAGATGCTGATCCAGGTCTGATACTGGCCGCGGACTTCCGACGACAGGTTGTGCATCCGCTCGTAAAGCTGCGGCTTGAGAGCGTCGACCTCGTCCCGCATCTGACGGAGCTGCTCAATCAGGCGATCTACAAGGCCGGGGTCCAGTAACCAGTCTGCTTCATCCTTGGATTTTTCCAATTCTTCCAGGCTGCGAGCAATCTTTTCCAGGGCATCGCGGTCGCGGCTGCGGTCGCCAAGCTGGCCGAATTGGGGAAGATCCAGATCGAGATGTTGCCGATATTGCTGGAGGGAATCCTTGATCTGGCCCAGTTTGAAGTTGAAATCTGCCTTGGCCATCGCCCCTCCGTCAGGTTTCTCGCGGGCGATCACGTCCGTGATCGGACTCCCCTTGGAGTTGTGTAGCGAGTCCTGGGCATGGCCGATGCGGCTGGAGAGCTCGTCGGCAAGCGGCATTTCATCGGCCCGCCAACTGATGGTCTTGGCCAGCTCGCGATAGGCGTAGAGCCCCTGCAAGCTGTTGACGGCGAGGACGCCGACAATCACAAACAACAACCCCACGCAGAGGAAGAGTTTGAACTTGATGGGCCAGCGGAACAGCACGGCGACCTCCTTGTCGCGCAACAATCGCCGGCGCACCATCCGTGGACGCCGCCGCTCTCGGGTTGCGGGTGGAAGTGTACCACCGGCGCACTTGCCGGGGCAAGCTTGAAAGGAGGCCGCTGCCGCCGGGTGCTAGCGGGCGGCGAATACTAACCCGAAGCGTCAGCGAGGGAGTTATCCACGCCAGCGGAAAGTGGCAGTTTTTGGGCTGTCAACTTGACTCCCTCGCTGACGCTTCGGGTTAGTAAGCGGAAGACCGGGTGCTTGCTTGGACGCCGTTTCGGCGGTTAGTACAATGTCCGAATTGAGTTTCGGTCTGTGAGTTTCCTGCCGTAAGGACCGTTGTAATGAGCGACCCGACCCAGTTTGCCGGAAGCAATCGCGGCGGCGGAAAAAAACTGCCCCCCGTCAATCCGAGCTCGGCTTATGGGCCCAAAACGGCCCCGCCCGCAGCCCCTGCCGTGCCGCCGGTTTCCTCGTCCGCTCGCAGGAAGCCACCGGTGGTTGCGCCTCCGGCGGGACGAAGCTCCGGCCCAGCGACAGGACCAATGCCCGCAAGCGCGCCCCTGCCGGGACCAATTTCCGGAGCGCCAACACTTCCACCCCCAGGCGCGGGCGGCTTCCCTCCCAGGCCGGCTCCACCGGTTCCCGCTCCCAGTGGTTCCAAGGGACTGGTGTTGATCATCGGCCTGGCGGTGGGCCTGCCGCTCTGCCTGCTGCTGGCGTGCGGAGTGGGGGGATATGTGATCTTCAGCCAGGCCAAACAGCGGGTGACCGCGGCCGCGGACAGGATCAAGAATCAGAACAACCAGCAGGTGCAGCTCGACCCGAATGATCCGTTTGCCGCGCTGAATTCTCCAGAGAACCGCAAAAAGATCGAGCAAGGATTCGATCAGGCCTTCGACAAGCTCGAAGAGGAGATGAAAAAGCAGCCGGCGACTCAGAATCGCGGCAAGACCAGGCCGGAGCGCAGCAGCAATCCGGCGCGCACTTCCAGCGGCAACTCCTTCCCCGCAATCCCGAATTTCCCCCGTCCTGGCGAACAGGAAAAAGATGACTTCCCCACGAACCTCCAACGCTTGCAGACCGGCAATGACGACGAAAAGCGGCGAGCGGCGGAATGGTTCAGCCGAGCGCCGCTGCAGTCGGACAAGCAAGACGAGGTGGCGAAGGCGCTGAACGCTATGCATACCGATGCGCTCCGCAAACACGCGCTGGGGGCGCTCAAGGTGTGGGGGACCAAGGAGAACGTCCCGATGATCGCCCGAATCATGCAGCAGGAGGCGTTCGTGAAAATGGATTGCCTGGACATGCTGGAGCGGTTCAAGGATGAACGGGCCATCGAGCCCTTGATCACGATGCTCAATGAGGCCTTTCAGGAAGGAGAGCGGGCCGAGCAAATTCTGGCCGATTGGTGGCCGCAGGCGGAGCAGCCGCTGATCAAGCACCTGCACGACAAGGAAAACCGCATCCGCGAACGCGCGCAGCGGATCCTGGAATTGAAGAAGTCCGATCAGGGCCTGCTGATCGCTCAGACGCTGGAAGACGTAAAATCCTCCAACCGCGAGGTCCGCCACAGCGCCCTCACCTGGCTCGCCAAGCAAGAAGTGCAAGCGGAGCTCCAGCCCAAGATAGCCGACGCCGCCAAGGAGTTATTGACCGACTCGAACGGCGATACCCGCCGCAGTGCCGTGACGATGTTCGCCAAGTACGCTCAGAAGGAACACGCCGACGAGCTGCTCAAGCTCCTCGACGACCGGGACCACGACAAGTGGAAAGCCGGCCTCACGGGGCTGATCCGCCTGGGCGACGTCCGTGTCGCGGAGAGGATTGGCCGCCGGAAGGAACTCCAGGGAGAGGCCATCCGCTTGTTCCGCGAAGCCGGAGCCCCCGCGCAGGACCTCGTCGCCAAGACGCTCACTCAGGTCGAGGTCAAGGATTGGGGGACGGGAAAGCAGCTCTGCGAAGTCCTCGGCGACATCGGCACCAGCAAGAGCGTCGGCTTCCTGCTGCAGGTGAAGAAAAAGGCGATCGCGGCGAAAACTCCCTTTGTCGGCGAAGCGGCGGACAACGCGATTGAGAGCATCCGGCGGAGGAACGGGGGTTAGCTGGGGTTACCATCACGCCCGCGCGAGAATCGGCGTCGAATAGGCAGCAACTTCTGGATCGACCGTTACCAGAGTCATCGCGTGTTGGAGACTTTGGGCGATCAGCAACCTATCGAAAGGATCGCGGTGGAGGGGTGGAAGGCTCGCCAGGCTGGGCATTGCGCCTTCCTCAATCGGCAAGCTCACGAATCCGTGCGCGTCCCGCTGCTTGGGCAAGTAATCTGCTGGAGGGTTCGGAAGGGGAAGCTTTCCGAGTTGGCATTTAATCACTGCCTCCCAGACGGAGACAACGCTCAAGAAGACTTCGTTCGCCGGATCCTGGATCGCTGTTCTAAAGCCGGCCGGGATCCTGGCATCGGCCGTGATGTACCACAGGAACACATGCGTATCGAGTAAGAGCTTCATTCCCTCTCGAACTCTCGAAGAGTCTCCTCGGGCAGCGGCGAATCAAAGTCGTCGGGAACCGTGAACGCGCCTGCGCACAATCCAAATGGTCGCGGACCGTAGGGTCGATCAGGGACGGGCCGCAATTCCGCAACGGCGCGACCGCCGCGCACCACCATGACAGTCTCGCCCGCCACAAGCCGGTCCAGCAAGCCGGCCGTGTTTTTCCCAAGTTCTTCCAGCGTAATGGTGCTCATACCGGAATTATATCACGGTCCATGCCGCGATTCGGAGCGAATCAGAACAAAAAAGGCCCGGTCCAACGTGTGGACCGGGCCCCAGGTAGCTCGTAAAGATCAGGTGATCCCGACGAGGTTTGTTTGGTGGCTTGCCGTTAGGCAACCCGCCGGCGACCTAACTTAAGAGGCGCCACCTCGGCTGGTACAGACATAACTCAAACTCACTAGACCACCTCCTTCCCACTAAGATTACCCCGGTTCAGCCATATGCCGTAGAGCGGCTTACTCCGGGCCCCTAGTAAATCGTGCTGCGTAGCACGAACCAATGTCGACACCTTTATAATTTACGAAACCGCAGCAAAAATCAAGAGGTAATTTGGGAAGAAAGGTTCGCGGCGGAAAATCGGGGGCTGGGGATTGGGGGCTTGGGGCTGGGGAAGGCAAGAGCTGCCCGGAGGCGGCGAATACCCGGTATACTTTCCTTTCCCGAGCTTAAAGTTCCTAGTCCGCAGCCACGCTTCCCCAGCCCCTAGTCCCCAGCCCCTAGTCCCCAGCCCCTAGTCCCGCCCTCGTGTCTTCCCCCGCCATCTCCGTCTCCGACCTCCGCAAGACCTACACCGAGGGAGTGTTTTTCCGCAAACGTCAGGAAGCGCTCAAGGGAGTCTCGTTTGAGGTCCAGCGGGGCGAAATTTTCGGCCTCCTGGGTGGCAATGGCGCGGGCAAGACCACGTTCATCAAAATCCTGCTGGGCATCATCCGCCGTTCCGCCGGTAACGCCCAAATTCTCGATTACCCAGCCGGCGACCGCCGGGCACGCCAGAAGATCGGCTACTTGCCGGAAAACCTCCGCGTTCCGCGGCACCTGACGGGGCACACGGCGCTCGAATACTACGGCCACCTCAGCGGCGTCTCGACAAGAGTCATCAAGGAGCGCCGCGGCGAGCTGCTGGAAAAAGTCGGGATTGCGGCTCGGGCGAAAGATCCCGTCCGCACCTATTCCAAGGGGATGCTGCAGCGCCTCGGCCTGGCCCAGGCCATGCTGCACGACCCCGATCTGTTCATCTTCGACGAGCCGACCGACGGCCTGGATCCTCTCGCCCGCAGCCAGGTTCGCGGCTTTCTGACGGACCTCAAGCGGGAAGGCAAAACCGTCTTCCTCAACAGCCACATCCTGCAGGAAGTGCAGCTCGTCTGCGACCGGGTGGCCATCCTCGACAAAGGCATTCTCAAGCGGGTCGGCTCCGTGCAGGAGCTGACCGCCACGCACCATTCGGCTCCGGCCACCAGCGGCAATCCCACCCGGCAGGCGGACATCGAGCTGCACATGGCCGGCACCGCCTCCGCCATCCGCGAAGCCCTCGGCGGCTGGGAAACGACCAAGTGGCAGAGCCTCTCGGAAGTGGAGCATCACGTACACATCCGCAGCGCCGACCAGGAATACGTCGATCAACTGATTGACCGCGTCCGCGCCGCCCGCATCAGCATCCTGGGCATCACCCGTCGCCAGGCCACGCTGGAAGATGCGTACCTGGGAATCGTCGCCGAAGTCATCAACTAATCATGCGCGCCTATCTTGCCATTATCAAAGATTCGTTCCGCGAGGCGCTCGCTTCGCGGATCTTGTACATCATGTTGGGGCTGATTTCGCTCCTGCTGCTGATCGCGGCGCCGCTCACCTATCGCCAGGAACTGACAGTCGGTCTGCATGAGAACGACGCGGATTGGCCCGAGCTCATCGATCAACTCAAGCTGGCGGAAAAGCAGACCAAACCTGGTCCCACGCGCCGCATTTGGACGCGGCTGACCCCCGAGCAGCAGAAAAAAGTCTCGGGGCTCAAGCGCCCCGGCAAGCAGCCGACAATCCGCGAGGCATTCGATTACAAGGATTCCGTGGAGGAGATTGCCAAATCGCTCGACGAAGTTTCCCGCCTGCCGGACCTGTACGACCGTCCCTCCTGGTCCAGTTCCTCTCTGACTTTTGAAGGCCGGCAATTGGTCGGCAAGGGAGTCGAAAAGCTGGACGAGCTGGACAAGCTCCGCCTTAATCGCATCCTGTTCGAAGCGGCATTTCCGGGGCTGGTGCATGTCAGCCCGCGGACGTCGTTTCAACTCCGCTATGCGTTCGTGAGCGACGTCTTTGACCCACTCCCCATCTCGAAAGGGGACTTTCGCGACACGGTTGCGGCGTACATGCCCTGGCTCATCGATAAGATCCTGCTGGGGGTGGGGCTGCTGATCGCGATCGTGGTCACCGCCCCCATGATTCCGCAGACCTTCGATCCCGGCTCGTTGCATCTCCTGCTCAGCAAGCCGATCAATCGCTCGCTCTTGTACATCACCAAGTTTTGCGGCGGCTGTGCTTTCGTGGTGGTCTGCGCCAGTTATTTATTCTTGGGACTATGGCTGCTCGCCGGCGCGCGATGGGGCATTTGGGAGGCGCGAATTCTGATGTGCATACCTATTTACACCTTTGTGTTTGCCACCTACTACTCGGTGGCCGCGCTGGCCGGCGCTCTGTGGCGAAACTCGATTGTCTCCATCCTCGTGGCGGCGGTGTTCTGGCTGATTTGTTTTGGCACGGGCTGGGCCAAGATCGGCCTGGAGTGGAACCGCGGTTTGAACCGCTTCACGAGGCTGGTTCCGTTTGAGGACCAGGTCGTTGCCGTCAATCGCAGTAAAACGTCGCGGATTTGGGATGACGACGCGCGGAACTGGGTGATTACCTTCAGAACAGACGAGCAGAAGGACCTGGGACTCCTCGCCACCATCGCCGGTGGCCGCAATCTCGGCCCTTCCTATGACCCGCGCAACAAGCAGCTGGTCGGTGTGACAATGTCCCTCAGCAACAGCCAGTTCATGGTCGTCGGCGGGAAAAAAGCGCTCGACTGGAAGCCGGCCGAAGGTCCGCCGGCCCCGACCTCGGCGGTGGCGATTCTGAATGAGCCCGATGGCACTCCGCTGATCATTTCCAACTACTCTCTGCACCGCGTCACCGGCGAGATCACGCCCGCCCAGGACAAGGTGAAGTTCCTGGGCTATACCCTGCCCAGTCTCAAGGGGAGCGCGATTTCCGAAGCCGGCCCGCGACCGGCTCAGAGTTGGGGGGGACGGTTCGCGCCGGCCATCGACGCCAAGACCGGTTTGCTCGTGATCTACAACGGGGGCGAATTTACGACCTTGGCCTTGAAAGGGGGGCGTTACGAGGAGCAGCAGAAAAAGCGGATTTGGGAAAAGGACCGCGGCCGCCCCGTGCTCGCCGCGACGGGCGGGACCATTCTGCTCGGCAGGGCCAATGGCAAGATCGTCATTTTCGACGCCCAGACCCTGGAAACCAAAGAGACGCTGGAGCCGGAGGCGAAGGCCCGAGCCATTAGCGCCTCCGCCGCGGCCAATGGCAAATGGATTGCCGTCCTCATGGACAATCACAAGCTCTGGCTCTATGACGTGGAGAAAAGCAAGCTGCAACTGGCGATAGCCACGGGGCAGGGGGACATCTCCGCCGTGGCTTTTTCCGGCGAAGACCGCTTGCTGGTGGCCGACCGCACGGACCGCGTCTGGGAGTATAGCGCCGCCGACATGAGCGTTCAGCGGAAAATTGGCCCGACGATGTCCGCTTTTGATCGGACCCTCAACTACCTGGTCTTGCCCGTATACACCATTTGTCCCAAGCCGGGCGAGTTCTACAAGACCGTCACGCACATTTTGTCCGACCCCAGCCAGGCCCAGGAGAATTCAGAAGCAGCGGAAGACGGCGGGGAAGAGACGGACGAAGCTCCGGCTCCCGGCGTCCCCCACCCCTGGTCCCCCCTCTGGAGCAGCGCGATCTTCATGGCGGTGATGCTGGCCCTGGGCTGCGCTTACATGCAATGGCAGGAGTTTTAGGCGTTATCATGAAGGTTGTGGTTCCGATTAGCCCGTTCCATCATTCCACATTCATCACGGAGGTTTCCATGTCCCGCCGAATTATTCTCGTCCTGTCGCTAGGTTTCACCGCAATCTGGCTCGCCGGCTGCGGACCGACGGACAAAAAGCCCGCCCAGAACGGGGCCAAGCCGGAGGAGCACGCGCACGACCACCCGGCAGCCGGGCCGCACGGCGGACATTTGGTCGAGCTGGCGGAGCCGGGGAAGGAAAACAAGGAGGAGTACCACGTGGAATGGGACCACGAGGAAAATGGCATCATTACCGTCTGGATTCTCGATGGCACGGCCAAGAAGACGGTGCCGATTGCTGACGACAGTATCTTCATTGACGTCAAGACGGGCGACATGACCGAGTCTTATGAACTCGCCGCCGCGGACCGCACTAGCGGCGAAAATGCCAGCGCTTTCAAGTTCGAAGTGATGAGCAAGACGCTTTTGGGGCAACTCGAAACGGTGGGCAAGACCGTCTCCGCAACAATCCGCGTCGATGTGAACGGCAAACTCTATGAAGGGAAGTTTGAAAAAGAAGAGGAAGGCCACGCCGGCCATAAGCACTAGCCTCGGATAGTCCAAACGGAGCAGTCCGCAGATTTCGCGGATTTACACAGATGAAATTCAGAGAATCTTGATTCAAAATCTGCGGCCCTCCGCGAAATCTGCGGACGATCCCACTCCCTACGGCAAATTCACCGCCTGTCCGTCCTGGCGGTCGGTGATCAGGCGGAGCGTCTGCACGGGGAGCGTCTTGGGGAGGGCTCGGACCGAGCCGTCTCCGAATAGCACGTTGACCATCGTCGGATCGGGGCTGTTGAACGGCTGCGAGGGATCCCAGGCCACCGGCTGAGCCCAGCTTTCCAGCGTATTGCCGCTGCCGACCTCGACCGCCATGATCGTGTTGCTGGTGCCGTCCATAACATTCCCCAGCGAGTTTTTTCCGGTTTCGGAAAGCATGGCGTTCGGCCCGCCGACCAGCATGTAGTCGCAGTGTCCCGGCCTGCCATCCGTGGACGAGGGATTCATGAACGTCGGGATCATCTGCCGAGAGAGGTTGAGGTTGGCCGGATCGTCCCAGGCTTTGGACTGGTCAAACTGCTTGTACAGAGCATCCTGCTCCAGGAACGGCAGCAGCAGCACCATCCCGCTATACAGCGGCTTGCCGTCGGCATCCTTGACGATGGCGGGGGGGAGCGCGCCATGCACGTCATGGTACATATGGATGGCAAGGCCGAGCTGCTTGAGGTTGTTCTGCGAATTCATCCGCGTTGCCGAAGTGCGGACGGTGCCGATCGTGCGAAAGGCGACCAGTGCCACAACTCCACCGCAAACCAGCAACCCGCCGAGTAGCACAATCCCCACGATGAGCGCCGCCATCCCCGCCCCGCCCGCTCCGGAGCCCTGGGCAGCGGGTCCTGGATAGGCCGGGCCGCCGGCAAAAGGCACCGTCACATTCTTTCCGCAGGCGGCGCAGGGACCGGACTGCCCGGCATACTGGTCGGCCACGCTGGTCTGTTTGCCGCAGTGAGGGCAGGAAAACTGAATCGCCATGGTTGGTTCCTTTGGTCCCAAAGTAGTGCGCTCCCTCCCTGGGCGGACAGACCCGCACACGAAGGGTGCAGGCTCCCCTAAAAAGTCTGAACCAGCTGGTGCTCCTTCCTCTC
>JBPCKT010000137.1:0-57944 GCA_051004015.1 Pirellulaceae bacterium
AGGCGTCCGTGGAATGGACGAGCCGCTTGAGCCGGCCGATCCCGTCGTAATCATGCTTCTGCACCGCGACCCGTTCGTTTACCGTCAGATCCGCGTAGCGCGTGATGGTATTGAACTGCCCGTCGGCGAAATAGCTGAAATCCACCCGCTTCTCGGCCACGGCATTGGCGTAGGGGGGCATGCCCATCTCGCCGCCGGGGCCGCTTTGCTGCGTGACGCTGGTCAGGCGGTTGAGGTTGTCGTAGATGTAGTCGTTGACGAAATCGGGGTTCTCGCCGATGGTGGCGGAGAGCTTGGTGCGGTTGCTGGCGGCGTCGAATTGCTGAGCGAGAATTATATCGGGGGTCAGGCCCGCGATTTCCTGCGTTTGCTGCGTGACGCGGCCCAGGTTGTCGTAGACGTAGGTGTACGTCGCCGCCGGGTCGCTGACGCCGGTCAGGTCGAGCGAGTTATCGAACGTGCTGCTGATGGTGCGGATCACGTTGTTGCTGCCGTCGCGCCACTTCTCGGCCGTCTGCCGGTGCAGGGCGTCGTACTCATACGTCGTCTTTCGCCCGTTGCGGTCCAGCTTGCTGGTCAGGTCCCCAGCCGAATTATACGCGAAGGTGCGGGTGAAATTGAACTGGTTGTTTTCGCTGACGGCCCGGTTGAGATTGTCATACCCCCAGGTCGTGACGTTGCTGCGCGGATCGGTGAGGCTCTTGAGATTGCCGAGGGCGTCAAAGGCAAAGCTCGTCACGCCGCTATTGGCGTCGGTGATACTGGTGCGGCGGTTCAAGGCGTCGTAAACATACGTCGTGGCATGATTCAGCGGGTCGGTCACGCTCGTCAGGTTGCTGGCCGTGTCGTAGGCATAGCTCGTGACCGGCGCGGTGAGCGGCCCCGCCCCATCCGGGTCCGGCTGGGTCACGCTTGTCTGCCGCCCCAGCCCATCGTAGCCAAAACTCGTCACCCGGCTGAGCGGATCGGTCTGCGAGGTGAGTTGGCTGGCGACGTTGTAGACGAACGAGCTCACCGGGCTGGTGAGCGAGCCCGCCCCATCAGGATCGGCCTCGGTCAGCGTGGTCAACCGCCACAGCCGGTCGTGGGCGAAGGCGGTGACGTGACCGAGCGGATCGGTCACGGAGATGGGGATCCCCTCGGCGTTGTAACCGTACTGCGTCACCGGCGAAGTAAGAGAACCAGCTCCGTCAGGGTCCGGCTCCGTCATGGAAAGCAGCTCGCTGAAACCATTGTAGGCGTAACTCGTGCTGCGGCTGCCGGGGAGGGTGACCTTGGTCAGGTCGCCGTAAAGGTTGTACTCATAGCTCGTGATCGGCGCCGTGAGAGCCCCCGCGCCGTCCGGATCGGGATGCGTCACCGAGATCAGGCGGGAACGATTGTCGTAGGCGTAGGTCGTGACGGAGCCGGTCGGATCGGTGAACGTGGCCAATCGCCCCATGATGTCGTAGGTGAACGCTGTGACCGGCGCGGCGAGAGAACCCGCGCCATCCGGGTCCGGCTGCGTGATGGCGGCCACCTTCCCCTGGCCGTTGTACGTATAGCTCGTCACCTGGCTGGTGAGCGGCCCCGCTCCGTCCGGGTCGGGCAGCGTGACCGAAGTCACTTCCCCCGCCGCATTGTAGGCATAGGTCGTGACCAGCGCCGGCAGCGGCCCCGCGCCATCCGGATCAGGCGTCGTGACCGTGGCCAGGTTGTCGTGCGGGTCCCAGGTATAGCTGGTGATATTCCCGCGCGGGTCGGTCACGGAGATCAGCCGGCCCACGATGTCGTACTTGTACGCAGTGACCGGGCTGGCGAGCGGCCCCGCCCCATCCGGGTCTGGCTCCGTCACCGACGCCAGGTGCCCCGCGTTGTCATACGTGTAGCTGGTGACAAACCCCAGCGGATCGGTCAGCGAAGTGAGCTGCGAGGCGTCGTCGTAGGCATACGCCGTCACCGATCCCACCAGCTGCCCCGTCCCATCCGGGTCCTGCCCATTCACTGTCTTCAACCGATCCCGGGCGTCATACACATAGCTGGAGCCATAGTGGTACGTATCGTGGGCATACAAGAGGTTGCCGCTGGCGTCGTGGCTGAACCAGTCTTTTTTTAGGCCCGAGTAACCTGACGCGGTTTGGGCCACTAGGTAGGGGGGACGGCCCGCTTCGCGAAGATAGCCTGCATAGGCGCCGCGCGCGTCCCAGGTCTCGGCGACGTTCCCTTCCTTGTCGAAGTTGACTTTCTGGTCGTAGTTGGGAAGCACGCCGGGTCCGGTGGGATTGGGCAGGCGGACTTCGACCTCCCGATGCGCTCCCTGGAAGGCAAACGTTTCCCAATCATATTCACCGACGATCCTGTACTTGATCTTGGTCCCATTCCCCAGCGGGTCTTCCGCGAACTTGGGACGGCTGATCGTGTCATAGGCGGTCGTATAAACGGGGGTCAGCCCCGCGCCGGGGGACGGCAGCGTGGTCGAGGTCAGGTTATCGAGCAGGTCATAGCCATAGCTCGTGAGCCGCCCCAGCGGATCGAACTCGTGCGTCAGGCGGCGATGCACGTCGTAGGTGTAATCCATCGTCACCGGGCTAGGGTCACTGGCGTTGGCAAAATGCTTGACCCAGTCCACGTCGTCCCGCGAGGTGTGGGCATATTCCGTGATCCGCCCCAGGGGATCGGTCTCCTTCTTCAGCATGTCCTTGCGGCTATAGGCATACTGATAGACGGGAATTCCCAGCGGCCCCGCGGCCCCATCCGGATCGGGCAGCATCATCGTGGTCATCCGTCCCAGGTTGTCATAGAGGTAGGTCGTGGGCTTCCCCAGCTCATCCGTGTACGTCCACAGCAAGTCATCGGCATTGTACGCCATGCCAATCGCCGCCTCGTCCACAGTCCCCACCGCCGACGTGACGCTGGTCGTATTCCCGTGCGAATCATACCCAAAACTGGTAACGAAGGTCCGCGGGTCGGTATACGTGGCGATGAGTCCCGCGGGAGGGGAGCCGACGCCCAAGAGCGGCGTGTAGGTGAATCCATACAGGATGCCGGCATCATTCACGGCCGTGATGTTTCCGTTGGTCGAGGAGACCGTGTAGGTGAAGATGTGGGAATAGTTGGGGGTGCTGATGACGTGGGACGTGGGCTGGCTGAAGTTGGCCTCGTAGGTCCAGGTGTGCGTCACCAGGTCGGGCGTGACGAGAGAGATGAGATTCCCCTTGTCGTCGTAGTCGTAGGTCGTGAAGTAATGCCATTCCGCGAAGGAGGGACGCGGGGTCTTTTCCTCCAGCACCAGCCCGTCGTCGTCGCGGGCATACGTGAAGACCTGTCCGTTGGGGTCCGTCACGTTGACCTTGTGACCGAACCGGTCCGAGGAGAGCTGCCACATGGCGCCAACTTCGTTGGTGTAGGTCGCTTTCACCTCGGTCTTCTTCTTGAGGACCGCGGGGTTCAAAAACGAGCCCACGGGACCGCCGGGAAGAACAAGGCCATCCGCTAGTTCCACCGTGTAGGTCTCCACCCCGGTATCGGGATGGGTGATCGACAGGGCCATCTTGGTCCCGCTGTTGTATACAGCCGTAGTGGTTTCCCCCAGCGGATTGGTGACGCTGGACAGCCGATTGCTGGTCCCGTCGTAGCCCAGGGTGGTCATTTGCCGCGTATCCGGCCCAGGTCCGTCGGCATCCGGCTGGGAGATAGTGACGAGGCGGTTGGAAGCGTCATAGCCCAGTAAGGTGGTTTCGCCGTCGGGCGTCAGGATGGAGGTCACTCGGGGGCCGGTGTAGTTGTAGGTTGTCAGCCGGCCAACGGGATCGGTGATGTAGCGGAGCTCGGCCACCACTTCATCGCCGTTTTTGTCCTCGTACGAGTAATTCGTGGTGTTGCCGTTGCGGTCAATCCGCTTTTGCATGACGCCGAATTGGTTGAAAATCAGCTTCTCGCCGGTCTTTTTCCGCAGCGTGTACTCGTAGTTCCCCAGAACGGTGGCCCGGGTCAGGGTGGAGAAATCGAACTCTCCTTTCGGCCGCAGGAAAATATCGGGATTCACCGAGTCCTGGCGGAAATAGAACAGGTTATGGTCGCCGCGAGCCCACACGATTCCGCCAGTCTGGATCCGCAGGCGGTCCACTTCCACGGGAGACCAGCCCGCCCCGAACTCGCTCCCAATCCGGTTGCGGATCACGGGGTAGACCTGATGCTTGCGTGTGACCGTCCCCCCGCCGGTGTAACTCTCGATCACCGTCAGCTCCACCTTGTACCGCCCCTCGGTGACGCCGGAAGTATCCAGCACCGTGGCGAAGCGGTACGTTTCCGTGGGGCTGTACCCAGTGCCGCTGTAGTAGACGCTGGAAGTGGTTTGGCCGTTGAACGTGAACTTCGTTTCAATGCTGGTGGCGCTGGCGGCGGTGGGGGAGAGCTGGACGTCCAGGGCCACCGGCGTCGCCCCGACCGACCGGGAACTGGCCTTCAGGCCCGTGGACTTGGACACTCCCTGGACGCTGCCGTCGTTGGCATTGGCCGACAGCGTGACCTCGGAGCAACTGCACTCGCAATCGCACAGCGAGGTGTCCGAGGATTCCGGGAGGTCGTTATCCAAAATCGTGCCGACGGCCTCGAGATCGTTCGCTTTCACGTTGGTCGGATGGCTCAGGCGGACGTAGAAAACCTCGGTAGGCTCGATCACATCGTCGTCCCGGATGGGCACGTCGATGTACTTCAGCGTCTGGCCTGGACTAAAAGTCAAAGTGCCACTGACATGATTCGCGTAAGTTCCCGTGGGCGTGCCATAGTCCTCCACGACGACAGCGGTCCCATCGGCCGTCGTGTAGTCAACCGTAATCGTCAGGCTTGACGACTGCGAAAGCGAGACGGGGAAACGGGCCTGAGTATCTGGGTAGGGAATGGTCAAATCCCCTTCCCGCACCGTCACATCCCCGATGAAGAGCTCCGGGACTACGACGTCCACAATGTTGCCTCTCCCCGAGGAATATTGAAAAGTGGCATTCACCAGATTGCTCAGATCCACGAACATGTTCTCGGTGCTCTCCACGACCGCGTCGGTGAGCGCTGGAACGGAAATCGTCTGGGTAGCATTGCCGCTGGACGCCGGGATGGAGATCGAGCCGCTGCCCGCCGTGTAGTCGGCGTCGACGACCCTGGCGGAACCGTCCCGGGTCGCATAGTTCATCGTCACGGTCTGGTTGGTGCCCCCCAGTCGCGTGACATAGAAGACAAGGTTGGTCCCCTCCAGGGCGCCGGCGTTGCTGATCGACACTTTTGGCTGCTGGTCATTGTCCGCGATGGTCACCACCCCATAGTTACTGACGGTATCGCGCGTATAACCGGCCCCCGTATTGAGAGTTGCCGTCACGGTCTCGCCCCCAGGCTCGTAAACGCGATCATCGACCGGATCGATCGTGATCCTGGCCGACGACCTGTGGGCCAGGATCGTGAAGGTGCCGATCTGCGCATAGTCCGCTCCCAATGTGGCAGTGCCGCCGATCGTGACGGAAACGGCTAGGTCGGTCAGAGGCGGCGGAGTGGCGGTGAGCAAAAAACTGCCGTCGTCCGAGTTCTGTTCATGGGCATTGGGATCGTCCGCACGCAGTTTCACCAGGGGGATGACGGGGCCGACGTCGTCATAAATATAGGCGGTGTCGCGGCGTGGCGTCCCAATTTGCGCCGTTGCCCCGGGAGAAGCGCTCATGGTCACAAAGACCGAGGTGATCGTCAAAACGACGGTCTCGGTGGGTTCAGGATTGGAGCCGGGATAGGGATAGTCGCTAATGACGCTCAGGTCGATCGGGAAACTGTTGCCCGATTGGAACGTAACAAAATAGGACGTAGGGGGAGTGTAGTCCGCGCCCGGTGTGGCAGTGCCGCTCAGTGAAAAGTTTACTCCCACTTGGGACACTGCGCCGCTGGGATCCCTCGCCGCAATGATCAGAAACTTGACCGGCACCGGCCCCCGCTCATAGCCGTCCTGAATCGCGTCGACAGTAATGACGGTCGCCAAAAGATCCCGGATTTCCAGTTGCTCCAGCAGCGGCCGACGAAAGTCGTGTCGCGGTTGAAGCCGCTTCCGCTTGGCGAGTCCGAGACGGCGCAAAGTATTTTCCCAAGAGGTCCAGGTGAGGCGCATGGCGAACTCTCCTTTGCAAGGATGGCCGAACAATGCTACGGCGGTGTGGTATCAGAACTTGACAAGAATCACCGCTCAAGACCGGCAGCAACATACCGCCTCTAAAGAAGCTGTCAATCATATGTAGCGATAGGACGCATCTCTTTCTTGAGAATTCTGTGCGGATCAACCTCGGGCAATGCGTTTCACTTGGCAGGCCCTCGCGCGCAGACCCCCAGCACCCCCGCGAAGAGCTCATTTTTTGAGCTCGCAGGACGGATGTAGTAGTTCCGAGCGGCTCCTTCGCTCGGGCGGCGATGGGCAGGATCTTCGTGACCTGCGAGTAGTAAAGGAAGTTGCTGGGGTGGTTCACCTCTTGCCGGTTCCAAGCGAATGGGTCCGCGCACACCGCGATCCCTCTACATCTAAAGTCGCAATCGGCGCTCAAAACCGGGCCAGGATTCTGTTGCGATTGTGCGAGCATCGCTTAACCCAAAGATGCGATGCGACTTAGACCCAACCATCAGCAACGCTGATCAGGGCCATACTGTCGGTGAAATGGCAGCGGGTTTGGGTGGCCTGGAGGCTTCAAGGTCCAGGAGGCATTCTGCGCGTGATACAATCGAGACATGCTCCACTCCTACGGGTACGGACAATACCAGTCTTTCGGTCTTTTGCTGGGAGGTGCCTGCGCCCTCGCTGCCGTCTGCTTGATAGTTGCCATCGCGGTTGCGCTCTCCATAGCGACTCCCAAGCCAGACTAACAGGCCTCCGGCATTTCCAAACGGTGTGCTCCAATGAAGTACAGCATGGTGAAGCGATGAGGCGAGTGCTGCTTCTTCTGGCCCTCTCGGCCGTCGTGAGCCCCGCCGCGGCGGACGAGCTGCGCCTGGACGCCAAGGCCCTGTTCGAGCGATCAGTGACCCGCGACGTCCGGCTGGCCGCCGACGGGTCTGCGGTCGAACTGGAGGAGGGCGAACTTTTCGAGGACGACGGCCCAGCCGCCGGGTACTCTTTCCAGCCGAACGAGGAGCGGCTTTCCGACCGGGTCTGGATCAGGAAGGAATTAGTCGTCCCAAATCCCGCCGCTCGGCAGGCAACGCTGTTGATCGGCGCGGGTGGCGACCTGAAAGTTGCGATCAATGGCCAGCCGGTCGAGTTGAAGAAACCCGCGAAGGCCGGCAACTACTGGCAGGCGTACGGGATCCCCCCCGAGGCCCTGAAGCCGGGGACGAACGAGCTCGTGCTGCATGGCTCGGGCACGGTATGGATTGCCCGGTCCGAGGATTTCGCTGCCGGGTCAGTCGAGCGGGCCAGGCACCCGGGCCGGAGCGCCAAAAGCACCGATGGGGGAACTACGTGGGCCGCCGATCGCCTCGGCCAGTCCGGCGGTCTCGCCGGCGAATACTACGTCCGACTGTTCCTCCATCACTTCCGCCCAGCCGGCTCGCTGACACTCCCCGTGATGGACGCGGGCAACCTCGAGGGCCGTCCGGTTGCTCCGCCACTGGCGAAGCCCATCCCAGTCCGCGTGCAGGTCGACTCTAGCGCGGGCAGAGTGCGCCTCCGCATCCGCTCGGGGACGACGGCGGCTCCTGACACCAGGAACTGGTCCGACTGGCAAGACCTCGAGTCCGGGGGCGAGCTCCGCGAGCCGAAGGGGCGATTCCTCCAGGTCGCCCTTGAGCTGTCCACGGCGGACCCCCTGCGCTCGCCCCAACTCAAGGGGCTACGGATCGAGGTGCATCCGCCGCGGGCCGACGATTGGTCTGCCCGACTGAAGGTAGTCGAAAGCCACAACGAGAAGATCGTGCGGAGCTCCATTCCGTTCTCCTACGAGCCGTTCAATCACCCGCGCCTGAAGGAGCTACGGTCCCGGCATAAACTCGACGAAGTGGTGAAGGGCGCGACGACCGAGCTGGAACTGATGGAGCGGCTGGCGGTCTGGTCGGCCGGTTGCTGGGAGCGCGGGCACTTGAAGGAGGCCTACCCGCCCTGGGACGCGCTGGAAATCCTGAAGCCGCACGCCGACGGTACACCCCTTGGTGGGTTCTGCCAGCAGTACAACGTGGTCTTCCTCCAGGCGTGCGAAAGCTTCGGCATCCCCGGTCGGGCAGTTTCGATCGGCCCCGGCGACCACGGCGGCAAAGTCCAGGGCGGGGGCCACGAGGTGGTCGAGCTGTGGTCGAATCAATTCCGGAAGTGGATTTACGTGGACGGCAACATGGCTTGGTACGCGGCCGACGCTGGAAGCGGAGAGCCGCTCTCACTTTGGGAACTTCGATACCGCCAGTTGCGCGTTCTGTCCGGCAAGACGGCCGATCCGATCCGAATCGTCCATCTGGCCAAGAGCGGTAAGCGCTGGAAGGGACTGAGCGGCTGGCCACCGTTCTTGGAGCTGCGGCTCGTCCCGCGGAGCAACTTCCTGGAGGAAAAATCCCCCCTGCCACTGCACCAAGGGATGCGCGGCTGGTTCTGGACCGGGCATTACGCCTGGACCGATTCCGACTACCCGGCGAGCCTGCTGTACGGCAACCTCGTCTCCGACCGCCGCAACTGGTCGTGGACACTCAACCAGGCCCGCTACATCCTGGAGGCGACCGCAGCGGATGGCGAGCTGCGAGTCCACCTGGACACCGAAACACCGGGCTTCGACACGTTCTTGGCCGACATCGACGCCGCGGGGGCCAAGCCCGTCATGCCCGGTTTCGTCTGGAAACTGCGGGCTGGAAAGAATACGTTGGAAGTCCGTCCGCGGAACATTGCCGGTCGGGACGGGGTCGTCAGCCGCGTGGTTGTTGACTGGCCCTAACGGGCTAAGGGTACAATTCGCCGATCCCAGCCAAGCGGAGTGACCTTGCCGAGTCCAACCTGCGCGAGCGCTCCTGCAAGCTTTCAGTCGTTTTCGGCTTCTGTCGGCGGTCAGCCGCATTGCGTTCGTGGCACATCGCCCATGGATGCAGATACTCTACCCTTGCCGTCCAAACTCCCAGCACGACGGGACCGGCGAGAGAGTTGAGGTCGGAGTTACCGAGCATTGTTGAGATTGGTTCGGCCGGTTACAATCAAACGCGGCAGTGGGGTTGTTGGACGATTTGTCCTGAATCCCCCCGCACTATCTCAAGGAACAAATTCCAATGGCAGAAGGCACAATCAAAAAACTGACGGACAAAGGCTTTGGATTCATTAACATTGGAGGCGCCAAGGATTTGTTTTTCCATTCGTCGAGTGTGCAAGGTGTGACTTTCGCGGAACTGCGAGAAGGCCAAAAAGTCTCGTACACGGAGGGCCGGGGACCGAAAGGGCCGTGCGCCGAAAACGTCGCGCCCCTCTAACTGCCGGCGGTGCTCAACGACCGTGCGGTGAGCCTCTATCGTCTCCTCGCACCTGTTGCTGGGATTGTGTTCCAAGTCTTCACGATTTGCAGCGATTCCGGCCGGCAATTCTCGTCGTGGATCGCCGAGGCATGAAAGGGGGACATTCTGGGCGTCCTACTTTTTCCGCTGTTTTCCGCTGTCTTCCGCGGGACGACCGCCAGCTTAGGTGGACTCTAGCTCTAATTGGCGATCGCGCATCTCAGTTTCGCCACTTCCACTACTCGGGACATGACGTTATCTGCATCTCAGGGCCATTCGTGGCCCTCTTTCCATCAGGCCCGGCGTTTACGGCGGGCTCCATGTTGGCGTTTATGCTGAACAGCGGCCTGACACTCGGCGTAGCCGTGGAAAAAGTTTGGAAAATCTGGTTGGCAGGGCTTGAATGTGCCAACCTGCGTGTATACACTTATGTACAGTATAGCGGGTGGGTCATGGGCCTACATTTGTTGCCGGCCCAAAGGGGTGATTAAGAATTAGGCATGGGAGGGGGCCGGTCCTGTCCGACGAACATCCACCATTCCCTGTAGTCATCAAGTAAATCTCCTAACGGCTTGTAACTCGCGCCAACGTACCGGATTGGGGCATAGAACCAGTAGATCACATCGCCGGTTCGTCGGCTATTCGGAATGAAGCTCCTATCGTACATCGCATCAACGGGACCAATCGACAGGACGTACCCACGCTACTCACAAACATTCGAGGCACTTGAAATGAAACGATGCATCGCGCTTGTTACCCTGGGGATGTTCGCGGCCGTGCGGCTGGGTGCGGATCAGCAGCCGGTGTGGCCCCAGTTCCGGGGACCGAACGGGTCGGGCATAGCGGAGGGGCAGAAGCCGCCGGTGGAGTTTGGGCCGGAGAAGAATGTGAAGTGGAAAGTGCCGGCCCCCAGCGGGCTCTCCTCGCCGGTCATCGCCGGGGACAAGCTCATGATCACGGCATTTGAAGGGGAGAAGCTCTACACGGTCGCCTACAACCGGGCCGATGGGAAAGAGGCCTGGCGGGCGGAAGCGCCGGCCAAGCAGATCGAGCCGTACCTCAAGGTAGAAAGCAGTCCTGCCGCGTCCACCTGCGTCACAGACGGCGAGCGGGTCGTCTCGTACTTTGGCTCCTGCGGACTCGTTTGCTACGACCTCTCCGGCAAGGAGCTGTGGAAATTCGAGATTCCGCTCGCCACGTCAGCCGGTGGCTTTGGCACCGGGGCTTCGCCGATGCTGGCGGAAGGAAAGGTCATTCTCGTCCGCGACGAGTTCAAGAACTCCAAAATCCTCGCCCTGGATGTCGTTTCCGGTAAGCCGCTCTGGGAGCAGAAGCGGCAATCCGTATCGTCGAATTGCACACCCATCCTCTGGGACACCCCGGCCGGCAAGCAGGTCGTGGCGGCGGGCCATGCCCGGATGGTGGGCTACGACCTGAAGAGCGGGGCGGAAAAGTGGTTTGTGTCCGGACTCCCCTCCGGTTGTTGTCCGTCTCCCGTCGTCGCGGATGGCACCTTGTTCTTCGCTGGCTGGTCCCCCGGCGGGCCGGACGACAAGGAGAACCAGATGCCCGCCTTCGACGTCATCCTGATGGGCAAAGACAAGGACAAGGACGGCCGGCTCGCCCGGGCGGAAGGGGAGAAGGACTTTGAAGGCTTCTTCGATTCGATGGACGCCAACAAGGACGGGTTCATCGCCAAGGACGAATACGACATCATCGCGCGATATATGTCCGAAGGAAAGAGCAGTGCCTTCGCCCTCAAGCCCGGCGGCAGCGGAGACGTCACCGATTCGTACATGCTCTGGAAGCAGACGAAAGGGCTGCCGTACGTCGCTTCGGCCATCGCGTACGGCGGGCAGTACGTCATGGTGAAGGACGGTGGAATCGTCACCGCCTTCGACGCCAAAACGGGCGAGGAAGTCTACATGCAGCGGGTTGCCGCGGGAGGGAAGTATTACGCCTCTCCCGTCGCCGCCAACGGGCATATTTATTTTACGTCTTTGGAGGACGGCATTGTGACTGTCCTCAAAGCCGGCGCGAAAAAGCCGGAGGTCGTGGCCAAAAACCCGCCGCTCGGCGAGCGGGTGGCGGCTACCCCTGCCATTGCGGACGACACCCTCTACATCCGGACCGAGAAGCACCTCTACGCCTTTGGCAAGGAGAAGTGAGGCGAATCCACTGCCAACCGGCGCGGGAACGAGGATCAGATCAATGCTCAAGAGTCTTTCTTGGCATCGCGCGTCACGATTCCCGCAATCGCCGCCCCGCCAACGCACCATTCCAGGATCGTGCAGAGCAGGTCGTCCCGAATGAAGGGCCAGGGAAAGCGATACCAGATGCCATACGAGGCAGACAAGGAAACCCAGCCAAAGATGGCCATCAGCACGACCACTTTCCAGCGCCAGAGGAACGGTTTTTCCTGCGAGAGGAGCGAGACAATCCAGGCGGCAATCAGGGCGGCGATGATGTTGGTTACCAGCTCCAAGACGAGTGTCATGCCCGACATCGGTTCTTCGCCCGGCGGCGCGATGATCAGGAATCCGCTCGGTCCGGCCTTCCACTCGTCCGCGTATCGCTGTTGGTCCTCCGCGCCTTTGCCTTTGTCGGGCATTGCGGGAAACGTATAGACCTTGTGTTCGAGCTTTTCTTCCTTGAAAAGTTCCCGAAAATAGCCATCGGATGGCAGCGAATGAATTTCCCTCCCACCCCAATTCAAGACCGCGTGCTCGAAGAACCCCATGAAGAACACCAGAATGCCGCCGACGATGCCAGCGACGAGAATGCGGACGGGAAGGGACATGGGAGTTCTCTACATGGGTGCAAGGAAAGAAAGTATGGGACACGGATAACACGGAAGACACGGATGGAAGAATGACTTTTTCATGCCGTGTTTTCCGTGTCCCATCTCTTCCAATATTTAAGTCAGTGTAAACTCCGGCAGCCGGACGATTTCGCCCCCCTTGAGCGCGGACTGGTGGGCGAGGATGCCGACGCAGGTCCAGTTGGCGGAGAGGGTGGCGTTGGGCCAGGGATCGCGGCCGGCGGTGAGGGCTGAGACGAACTCGTTGACGAGGTGCGGATGGGAGCCGCCGTGGCCCCCTCCCTGTATGAATGAAAGATGATCCGCGTCCTGAATCGTCTTTGTGAACATCCGGATCGGCTCCGGCAGCAGGTGGGCGTAGTCGGGGACTTCCACTTTCGAGGCAATCTCGTGCTCCAGCTTCTTCGCCGTGTGCAGCACGTGCGGCTCTCCTTCGACCAGCGTCCACTCGAAGCTCTTTTTGGTGCCGTAAACGTCGAAGCTCTCGCGGTACTGCCGGGCCACGTCGTACAGGAACCGCCAGATGTGGCAGGAAACGTCGCTATCCTTGATTTTGATGTGGCACGATTCGACGGCGAACTTGTTGCCGGACTTCTTGGCGATGTCCTCCCGCACCGTCCCGCTGCCGAAGCAGCTCACGTAGTCGGCCCGCCCATTGAGGAGTCCGAGGCACGGGCTGACGACGTGCGTGGCATAGTGCATCGGGATCATCCGCTCCCAGTAATCCGGCCAGCCGTCCATGTCCTGCGGGTGCGACGCGGCCAGGTGCTGGATTTTTCCCAGCTCCCCCTTCTGATACAGCTCCTTAATGAACAGGAACTCGCGGCTGTAGACCACCGTCTCGGCCATCATGTATTTGAGGCCCGTTTTCTTCTCCAGCTCGCAGATTTTCTGGCAGTCTTCCACGTTCGTGGCCATCGGCACGGTACACATCACATGCTTGCCCGCCTTGAGGGCTTCCATGCTCATCCAGGCATGATCGGGAATCGGCGAGTTGATATGCACAAAGTCCACGCCGGGATCCTTCAGCACCTCCTCGAACTTCGTGTAACGCTTTTCGATCTTAAAGCGGTCGCCCACCGTGTTCATCTTCTCCGTGTTCCGCTGGCAGATGGCGTAGACGTTCGCATTCGGGTGCCGCTGATAAATTGGTATGAACTCCGCCCCGAACCCGAGCCCGACCATCGCGACGTTGACCTTCTTGCCGTTCATTGCAGAGTGCTCCCGTATGAATCCCCGGCGAACATGGAAGAAGCCACCATTGAACCCGCGCGGCGGGGGAATTGGTAGCGGGGGGAGGAAGAAGGAGAGACAGAGAGAAGGAGAGTGGGAGAGAGAAAACTGGGTTTCTACTTCTCCCCTACTCTCTACCTCTCCTTCTCTTCGTCTTGCACTTTCGCCGTCACCGCGGGCGGATTCTGCAACTGGGCGATTCGCTTCAGCGCCGCCTCCTTCACCTTCCCCGCATCCCGCGCGGCCGCCCGCTGGTAATTCAGGTTGGCGAGGCCCAGTTTGCCGGCAGTGCGATACTCTTCGGCCTTGGTGAAGTAGGCGAGAGCCGCTTCCCGCTGAGCCTGGTCCTGCTGGTCGTTCTGGCGGCGGATATCGGCGACGGAGAGGAGCGGCGCCTCGCTGCCGGGACTCCTGCCTCCCGTCTCCAAACTTCCCGCCAAAGCAACCCCCTTCAGCGCCGCCGGGTCGGCTTCCCGCCCCTTTCCAGCCGCTTCCGCCAGGAGTGCCTCATCCAGCTTGCGGAAATCATGAATCCACGCCCGCACGCTCATCCCCCCCGCACTCCGCTCACTCCCAATCCCTCGATTCGCCAGCAGTCCAATCCCCCGCGTGCTGCTCGAATCCCTCCCCCTCAGCAGTCCCCCAAGATATGTCCCGCCGCTATCCGGGACGGACACGCTGGTGTTGACCGTAAAGAAGCTGAACGTGGGAAGCTGAACCGTGGTGGGAGGCTGGGCGGAGGCGATGCTTGGGGAGCCGAGAGAGAGAACGAGGCATACGCCCGTCAAGACAAGACTTGTTCGCTTCATGGCACCGCTCCTTGTACTCGTATTGTATCGCCAGGCGACTGCGCGAAGCAACATCTTGGCGAAGTGAGCCAGGTTGCCCCTACTCGCCAGAGTCAATTGCCTCTTTTTCGTCCCGCCGATTTGATACAATTGCGGGGTTCCCAGGCCAGGATCTTGGAGTTCTCCTTCGTGTCCCGCAGCAAGACTGTCAACCCGTTTTATGCCGTGCTGGTGGTCGCCGGCGTGACTTTCGCGCTCACGGCCACGCTGTATGGCGTGATGACCGTCCGGAGCCTCGACGCGCGAGCTGCTCAACCAACAGGAGTTATCGCTTTCATGGAGCAGCACGGCGCGACCTTGATGCTCATTGAGCTGGTGGTCCTGGCCACGTTGACGTTCGCGGCCATTGGCACGGATGATTACTGGATGCGAGCCGCGGAGAAGAAGGAAGGGAATGAAAAAGTGGGGTAGGCTGCCAGCCTGCCCTGACCAACGCTGGATCGGTGGCAAGAATGAAATCCAAGGCCAATATCGTCATGACGAGCACGGCCAGCCGCATTATCGAGCTGCGGAAGCTGATCCGCATCCACGACCGCAAGTACTATGTGGAGGCGGCCCCTGTCATCTCGGACCGGGAATACGACCAGTTCATGGAGGAGCTGAAGGAGCTGGAGGCAAAGCACCCGGAGCTGATCACGCCGGACAGTCCGACGCAGCGAATTGGCGACGCCCCGGTCGCGGAGCTTACGCAGGTGACTCATCGCGTGCCGATGCTGTCGATCGAAAACTCCTATAGTCCCGCGGAGTTGAAAGAATTTGCAGCGCGGACGGAAAAAGCTCTACCCGGCGAAACCACCGAGTGGGTCGTGGAGCTGAAAATTGACGGCGTGGCGGTTTCCATCATCTATGAGCACGGTCAGTTGGTCCGGGCGGTCACCCGCGGCAATGGACAGGTGGGGGACGACATCACGCACAATATCAAGACCGTGGCGGGTGTGCCACTGAGCCTGGTCGGCGACGACTTGCCGCCGGTGCTGGAGCTCCGCGGCGAAGTCTATATGACCAATGCCGACCTGGTGCTGCTCAACGAGCGGCAGAAGGCGAGCGACGGCCCGCTCTATGCGAATACGCGCAACGTGGCCGCCGGCAGCATCCGCCTCTTGGACCCGCGGCTGTGCGCGGAGCGGAAGCTGCGACTGTTTGTGCATGGCGTGGGCTACTGCGAGGGGGTGAAGGCGACGACACACATGGAATTCCTCAAGGAGGTCGATTCCTACGGCTTGCCGCCGACGCCGATGGTGGAGGTCTTTCCGAGTTTCGATGCCGCCCTGGCGCACTGCGAAGATCTGATCGAGAAGCTGCATGAGATCGACTTCGAGGTCGATGGGTTGGTTCTGAAGGTCAATCGCTTCAGCCAGCGGGAACAGCTGGGGGCGAGGTCCAAAAGCCCGCGGTGGCTGGTGGCATACAAGTTCGAGAAGTACGAAGCCAGTACCAAGGTGAACAAGATCTGGATCAGCATCGGCAAATCCGGCGCACTAACTCCCATCGCCGAGCTCGAGCCGGTGCAAATCGCCGGCACCACCATCAGCCGCTCCAGCCTGCACAATGTGGAGGAGATTGAGCGCAAGGACGTGCGCGAAGGGGACATCGTGATTGTGGAGAAGGCGGGCAAGGTGATTCCGCATATCGTCCGCGTGGAGAAGCACGAGCGGAAGACAGAGCTGCCCAAGTTCGAGTTTCCCAAGACCTGCCCGGAATGCGGCACGCCGGCCGTGAAGGACGAAGAGGGGGTTTACATCCGCTGCCCGAATCTTGATTGCCCTGCCCAGGTCCGCCAGCGGCTGCGGTTCTTCGCCACGCGAAACGCGATGGACATCGAAGGGCTGGGAGACAAGCTGGTCGATCAGCTCGCCACGCAGAAGCTCGTCAGCAAGTACGGCGATCTATACCGCCTGACGTTCGAGCAGCTCGTCGATCTGGAGCGCATGGGAAAAAAGTCAGCCGAGAATCTGTTGGCAGGGATCCAGGCCAGCAAGAGCCGCGGTTTGGCCCGCCTGCTCAATGGGCTAGCCATCCCGCATGTGGGACAGCGAGTTGCCCAAATCGTGGCCCAACACTTCGGCAGCATGGAGGCCCTGGAAGCCGCGTCGCTGGACGAGCTGTCGGAGGTCGAAGGAGTCGGGCCAATCATCGCCCAGAGCGTGTTTGACTATCTGCACAGCGACTACGGCAGCCAGACCATTGCGGACTTGCGGGGCCAGGGAATCGACATGCGATCACCGAAAAAGGCGTCTCCGCCCGGCGGCGGCAAGCTTTCCGGCAAGACCATCGTTGTTACTGGCACACTGCAAAAGTACTCGCGCGAGGAAATCAAGGAGCTCATCGAGAAGCACGGCGGCAAGGCAAGCAGCAGCGTCTCGAAGAAGACGGATTTCCTGCTCGCTGGCGAGGAAGCGGGAAGCAAGCTGACCAAGGCCCAGGAGCTGGGGGTGAAGGTGATTGGGGAGGAGGTGTTTGACGGGCTGATCTCGTAATCAAAAAAGCAACCCGGCCATATGTAACAACCGGGTTAGTAAGAGATACTTGCTGAAAACGCTACTTCTTCGCCACGCCCAGCTCCTTCAGCTTGGCGGCAATGTCACTTCCGTGGCTGCCAACTTTGACCGCCTTGTCGATGGCTAGAATCTTGCCGTCCTTGCCAATGTAGAAAGTGACGCGGTTGGCGAACTTCTTATCGGCGTTGAAGATGCCCAGTGCGGTGGCGAATTTCCCCTCGGGGTCGCTGAGGAGGGGATAGTCCACTTTGAGCTTTTCGGCAAAAGCCTTGTTGGTTTTGACGTCGTCGGTGCTGGCCGCGAAATAGGCCACGTCAAACTGACGCAGCATGTCGCCCTGATCGGTGAGCGACTGGCATTCCTTGGTTCAGCCGCCGGTGAATGCCTTGGGATACCAGGCGATGACGACCGCCTGCTTGCCTTTGTAGTCCGCCAGTTTGTGGGTCTTGCCGTCGCTGCCGACCAACTCGAAGCTGGGCGCATCATCGCCGACCTTGAGTTCGTCGGCGGCAATGGAAGGGGCGGCCAGGGCTCCCAGGACGAGGGCAGCCGAACAGGCGAAAGTGAAGAATGTCTTCATGGAATGCTCCTGGGATTGAATAAACCTGGGAATCGACGTTCAGACCATCAATTGACCTTTGTCGGAGTCGGAAAGCAAGCGGCAGGCGCTAACCTTCCTGCTCGACGGACTCTTCCGCCGCGGCCTCTTCGGCGGCAGGTTTGCTTTCGCTCAAGAGCCTTACGCGGGCGGAGAGTTTTCTTGGTTGTGACTCTTCCACGAGCCCGTACGCCGACAGCGCCAGCAGAATCCATCCGGCGATGAACAAGACGCCGCCGATGGGCACGATCGCGCCAATGACGCGTACGCCGCTCAGGCCCAAGGCATACAGGCAACCGGAGAAAATGAGCGTTCCCACGAACATCGCCATTCCCGCCAGGCTCGGCAGCAGGGTCTTCCGCCGGTCTGCGACCCAGGCTACTCCGAGAAGAGCGAGTGCATGGTACATCTGATACCGCACGCCTGTCTCCCACCACTGCTGCCGCTCGGCAAGCGCCGCGCTAGCGCCGGCCGCTTCCAGATACTTGGGCAGATAATGGACTCCAAAGGTCCCTGCGGCCACCCCCAATGCCCCTAGCGATGCGCCCAGCACCAGCCATGTCTTTGCATTCAAGACTTTGTCCTCCGCGGTTCTTCGTCAACGATGAGCAATCAGACACCAGATTATAGACGACTTTCCCCTCCCTGACCCAACCTCTAGACTCGCCCCATGGCCGAAAGCAACCTGCGTCAGCGAGTCATGGAGCCGGAGGACATTGATGATCCGGCGCTAGAAAAGGAGCAGCTCTTCAGCGCTCTGCGGGGGCTGACCACCATCAATTTTCTGAGTGCGAGCGCTGGAAGTGTCTGGAAACCGATGGTTCGACTGGCTCGCGAGCGGAAACAACACAAGCTGCGGATTCTGGATGTGGCGACGGGGGGCGGGGATATTCCGCGGGCGCTGTGGCGAAAAGGGAAGCAGGCTGGGCTGAAGCTCGAAATCCTCGGCGTCGATATCAGCGAGCGGGCCTTGGAGTTTGCCGCAGGGCAGTGCCGGGATTGCGGCAACGACGTCCGTTTTGAGCAGCGGGATATTCTGCTAGATGGGCTGCCGGAGGGTTTTGACGTCATCGTCAGCTCGCTCTTCCTCCATCATTTGACCAATGACCAGGCGGGGCAACTGCTGGCGGGGGCGGCAACGGCGACTCGGCATCTGGTACTGATCAATGATTTGCGCCGGGGCAAGTACGGTCTGACGCTGGCATATCTTGCCGGGCACCTGTTGTCGTCATCGCCAGTAGTGCGCGTCGATGCTATTCGCAGCGTGCGTGCGGCATTCACGATGCAGGAAGCGCTAGCGATGGCCCAGGCGGCCGGCATGAAAGCGGCAACCGTCGAGCGGCGGTGGCCCGCGAGATATCTGCTGCAGTGGAGAAAAGCAGCATCGCCTACGTAAGAAGTGCCGCTTCCGCGAACATCCCCGGTCCAAAGCCGAGGGCCAGGCAAGGTCGCGGCGCGTTCATCTCCCGCAGCCGGTTTACGATGAACAAGACGGTCGGCGAAGACATGTTGCCGTAGCCTGCCAGGATTTCGCGCGAGACGCTTGTTGCTTGGACCGGCAGGTTTAAGCTCTCGGCAATCGCGGAGAGGATGCGTGGGCCTCCGGGATGAATGGCCCAGGAAGCGATGGAGCCCAGCGATTGTCCCTGCTGCGGCAGCCATTCTTCCAGCCAGGGGCGAAGATGCTTGTGAATCAACTCCGGCACCTGGGCGTGGAGCGTCATCTCAAAGCCGTGGTCGCCGATCCGCCAGGTCATGGCGTCCATGGAATCCGGAATGAGGCAAGAACCCGTCGCGGCAACGGACCAGGAATGCCTCGTCTCATGCGAAGTCGCCGCGCCTACCACGGCGGCGGCTCCGTCTGCGAAGAGGGCATTGGCGATGATCCGCTCGGGATCCCAGGCAAAACGATAGTGCAGGCTGCATAGCTCCGCCGCGCACAAGAGCACCCTGGCGGTAGGGTCCGCGCCGGCGATGGCTTGCGCCGCCCGCAACCCGTTGATCGCGCCGTGGCAGCCCATGAAACCAACTTGTATCCGCTGCGTCGTCGGCCTCAGCCCAAGCCCGCGGATGAGCGCCGTATCCACGCCAGGCGCATCGAAGCCAGTACAGGAAACGGTGACAAGGTGGGTGATTTCGCTTGGGGCCATTGCCGCCTGATCGAGCGCCTGCTGCGAGGCGCTGAGAGCGATGGGAGGCGCATGCTCGGCAAAGAACTGCATCCGCTCGGCCGTCGTGGGGCCTAGTGTCGGAGGTCGGTCGGTTGGAAAGTCGTTCGCACCCGCAAGGGGCAGCCACTGCTCCGCAATCCGGTGCGGCAGGGCCGTGTAGCGATTTTCGACCCCCGCTTTGCGATACAGGACGGAAATCAGCCGCTGCTGCTGCTCGGTGCGGCAGACGACCTGCTGCGCGAGCTCGGTCGCTTCCTGCTGACTCATCGAATGCGGCGGAACGGCCGTGCCCAGTCCGAGGATGCTGAAGTTCATGCGGGAAGCCAGGAGTCAGGTGGGTTGGACGACCAATTTCGATTTGCCGCTGAGCCATGCCCCAAGAGTCAGGAGCTTGGGCCAGGTTTGCAGGAAGGGAAGCGTGGCGCGGACAAGGCGCGGCCGCATGGCCCAGTGCGCGATGGCGGCTGCGGCGCGAATTCGCGGGGCAAAGCTGCTCCGCCAGGCATGGGTATATCCGCGGGCCACGCCTTTCTCATCATCTTCGGCGATGAGCCTGTCCGTCAGCAGCCAGGCCGATTGCATCGCCATACTGATTCCTTCCGCGACCACGGGATGAGCTTCTCCCGCCGCGTTGCCGACGACAAACACCCCGTCAGCATAGCAGCGGCGGATGCCGGGACGGATGGGCCCGGCGGAAAGCCATGAGCCGGCGAGCGCCGCACCCTCCAGCACTGGACGCAGCACCGAACAAGATTCCAGAATGTGCGACAGGACTGCATCGCCGGCTGCTTGACCTGCTTGACGAGTCAGCTTCTCCAGCCGCCCACGGCGAATGCAGCACGAAAGGCTGACGCGACCCCCATCGCAGTGCGTCATTCCTCCGTAGCCATCCACAAAGCTGAGCAGCGGCATCAGGCCCGGCGGCAGCGCGGAATTCTGAAAATGGGCCTTGAACGCCAGCAAATCGCTGGGGCGAGCCACTGCCGGCTGCCGCTCCGTCGGCAAATCGCCTAAATCCCACGAGCCGTGAGCCGCAATCACCACTTCGGCAGTAACCTCTTCGGACTCGTGACCCGGCAGCGACTCAAGGCGGCAGCAGAATCCATCAACCGTTCTCGCCACGTGAACACACCGCGCCGGCTGGCGCACTTGAGCGCCAAGTTTCACAGCTTGTTTTAGAAGCAATGAATCGAGATGCTCCCGCGAAAGCGCCCGTCCCCACAGGCCATTGCCGCCTCGCAGTCGAGGCAAGGGAGCGCGGGCGATTTCATCGCCAACGAAGATGGCGGTCTCGCGAACGGGCGGCCCGGCCAGGTCGGCAAAGCCCTCGGCAATCCCCAGCGACTCGAGCAGTGGCCAGTTCGTCGCCGACAGGTATTCGCCGCAGACCTTGCGGCGGGGAAACTCCTTCCGCTCCACGAGCGTCACCCGCCAGCCGGCTTTGGCCAGCAGGATAGCCGCCGCGCTGCCGGCCGGTCCGCCGCCGATGATAAGTGCGTCACTGGGTTTCACGAATCACGCGGCTACTTCTTCTTGAGTTCCACCGGCAGCTTGTCGATTTTCGCGGCCAGGATAAAGTCATTCTCGCTCAGCCCGCCAATGGCGTGCGTCCAGATTTCAATCGCCACGTTCCGGTAGCCGGCCAGGTGCAAATCGGGATGGTGCCCTTCGCCTTCGGCAAGTTTGGCGACGTCGCCAAAGAAATTCATCCCCGCCATGAAATTCTTTACGACCCACTCGCGGCGAATTCGCTGGCCGTCGGCGGTGAGTTTCCAGCCGGGCAGTTTCTCGACTTGCTTTCTGGCATCTTCCGGGGAATAGGCCGGCACGCCACCTTCACAGGGGACGCACTTTTTGGTCGTCAGTTGATCTGGGGTTTGAACTTCGTTCATGGAATTTCTCCTTAAGTGGGGTAGGATTCTCACCCCCCCCGGTGCGGGCTCTTTGTAGGCCTGAAAACCCCCCCCCCCCCCCTCCTCTCCCCTCCCCCCCCCCCCCCCCCCCCCCCCCACTCCCGCTAGTTTCATGCCAGCCCCAGTTGCGGGGCAATTCCCTGCATGGCCGCCACGCAGAAATTGATGTGCTCGTCCAAGTCCACTCCCAAGTCCGCCGCCCCGCGGGTGATGTCATCCCGATTCACCGCCGCCGCGAACCCCTTAGTCTTGAGCTTTTTCTTCACGCTCGGGGCAGACAGTCCCGCCAGCTTCTCAGGCCGGACCATGGCGCAGGCGGTGATGAAGCCGCACAGCTCGTCGCAGGCATAGAGGGTCTTGTCCAGCCGCGAAACGCGCGGGCAGTCGGTCAGGTAATCGGCGTGGCTCTTGATGGCGTAGATGACGTCGTCGGAGTAGCCTTTCTCCGCCAGAATTTTGGCTCCTTGCAGCGGATGGTTGGGCGCGTCGGGCCACCGCTCATAATCGAAGTCATGCAGCAGGCCGACGATTCCCCATTTCTCCTCGTCCTCGCCGAACTTGCGAGCATAGGCCCGCACGGCCGCCTCCACCGCTAGCATGTGCCGGCGGAGGGATTCGCTTTGCGTATATTCGCAGACCAGGGCGTAGGCATCGGAGCGGTTCATGGGGTGTGAGGAGAGAGGGCAGAGATTCGCGGATTGTCCATCTTCTCTGGACGGGCTCTTCGTCATTGGTTACGCTTCGCCCAGTTTGGGCCGCTCTTTGCGCGGTAGGAAACAAGACTCTACGCAGGAGGCGTATCCGATGAAGGTCCCGCAGATCGTTTCGTGCATTGTACTGGCAGCAGGAACGCAAATGGCGGCAATGGCGCTGGCTCTGGATTTTCGGGTGGAAACGGATGTCTTCATCGGGACCGAAAAGGACCCGGCCGTCGAGAATCTCACCCTCTTCTCGGGCGGACAGGTCTACGACTTTCTCCTCAGCGGCTCGCGCGAGATCACGATCTATGATCCGGCCCGAGGGCAGTTCAAGCTGCTCGATACGGAGCGCAAACTGCGAAGCGACATCAGCACCCAGCATTTGCTGGACAAAGTGGACGCCATGGAGGCCGCCATTGCCAAAGGGGATGACCAGTTCCTGAAGGCCATCGTCAAGCCAAAATTCGAGACCAAGGTGGAGGAGTTCGAGGAGAACGGTGAAACGCGGGTTCGGATTACCTTGTCCAGCAAGGAAATCACATACAAGGTCATCGGGCAGCGGCCGCAGCACGCGGAGGCCGTTCACGCCTATCGCCAGTTCGGCGACTTCTTTGCCCGCTTCAACGCGGCCCGCGTCGGAGGCCTTCCCCCAGGGTCGCGGCTGGCGCTCGATCAGGTGCTGGCCGAGCGAGGTCTGGTCCCCATTGAAATCGAGCGGACCATCGTCACCCCTGGCCAGAAACTGGAAGTCCGCAGCCGGCATCTGATCAACTGGATCCTCTCCAAGCAGGACCTGCAAAGAATCACCAGCGCGGGGAACCACCTGGCGGAATTCAAAACCGTGGACTTTGAAGAGCATCGCCAGATGCCTGCCGCGAAAACCGCGGCCAAACCGGCAGCCACCAAGCGATAGGGTTCTGGGGCTGCCTGCCGGTGGAATGCGTCTCCGTCTTCCGTTATGATGCGGCGGAAACGCGAGTTCCCTCACTCTTGGAGCCCACCCATGCGCCGCATCGTCTCGGCCTTTGCCGTTGCCGGCATTTTTCTTGTCTCACTAGTTTCCGCCGCGGATGTCCAGGTGGAGAAGACGGACGCCGGAGTCGTCGTCAAGCTCGACGGCCAGCCATTCACCACTTATCTCTTCAAGTCCGGCGCCAAGCCGATTCTTTGGCCGGTGATCGGTCCGACGGGCAAGGAGATGACGCGGGCCTACCCGATGCGAGAAGGGAACAAGGAAGAAAAAACGGACCACATCCACCAGCGCTCGTTCTGGTTCACGCATGGCGACGTCAACGGCCTCGATTTCTGGGCCGAGACCGCCAAGCCGGAAAAACAGGGACGGATTGAGCACAACGAGCTCGTTAAGGCGGAAGGTGGGACGTTCGGCACGATCGTGACCAAGAACACCTGGCTCGGCCCCGACGGCGGGAAAATCTGCGGCGATGAGCGAACGCTCCGCTTTGGTGGCGATGCTGATGCCCGCTGGATTGATTTTGATGTCACCGTAACTGCCCTCGCCGATAAAGTCACTTTTGGCGACACGAAGGAAGGGGCGTTCGGCGTTCGCGTGGACGAAACGCTGAAAGTGGAGGCCAAGAAAGGGGGCAAGATCATCAACGCCGAAGGGATCACCAACGAGGAAGCCTGGGGAAAGGCCTCTCCCTGGGTCGATTACCACGGCCCGGCGCAGGGGGATCATGTGGGGATTGCCATTCTCAATCATCCCTCCAGCTTTCGCTTTCCCTCGTATTGGCATGTCCGTCCCTACGGCCTGTTTGCAGCCAATCCCTTTGGCGTTCATGACTTCGTGAAGGGATCCAAGGAGGGGGCAGGCGCTCACACCATGAGCCAGGGTGAGAAGTTCACGCTCCGCTATCGCGTGATTTTTCATAAGGGGGACGAAAAGGAAGGCAGAATTGCCGAGGCGTTTCAGAAGTACTCCGGCAAGTAGGTTCCTACAAAGCACTAACCCGACGCGCCAGCAAGGGAGTTTTCGTGCGGCGCGGATAGCCGGCGTTTTGGCGATGTCTTGCGGAACTCCCTCGCTGGCGCATCAGGTTAGTGTCCCGTGTCAACAGTGAGACAGATTCTCAATAAAACTTTTCGCGCGAGAATATTGCGACGTTCGTCTCCGCGAAGGTTGAACACAATTATCCTCGTCCCTACAATCCAGCGGGAACGATTCACTGCCGGATTCCAGAAGGTCGCAGAGATTCCATGATAGCCCGCAAGCCGATTTTTCCAGGCGTGATTGAACTCAACTTCCAAGCGGGCGAGCTGCTGGGGTGCAACGTCTACCTGGTCTTTGATCAAAACGAGTGGCTGCTCATCGACATCGGCTTTGACGAGACGGTGGAGGAGATCATCGAGCTGGTGCGGCAGATGGACTTTCCGCTGGGCAAGTGCAAGATGCTTATTGGCACGCACGCGGACGTGGACCATGTGCAGGGTTTGGCCAAAGCGAAGCACCTGCTTAAGGCCCCGGTCTACGCTCATCGGCTCGCGGTGCAGCCGCTGGAATCGGGCGACAAGCTTCGCACGTTCGCGGAAATCGAGGCCCAGAACATCCACATGGAGATGCCTCCCGTCAAAATCGACCACACATTGGAAGACGGCGACAAAATCAAAGTCGGCTCGCGCGAACTGGAAGTCTGGCTGACCCCCGGCCACACCGACAGCCAGCTCAGCTTTCGGATGGGGGAAATCCTGTTTAGCGGCGACAATATTTACCGCGACGGCTGCGTGGGGGCCATCGACGCCCATCATGGCAGCGATATTCCCGCCTTCATTAAGTCCCTTGAGCGGATTCGGGCCAGCGATGTGAAATGGCTCTGCCCCAGCCACGGACCCGTTTTTCGCAAGGACAACGGACTGCTCGACAAGACCATCGCCCGCCTGAACGGCTATTTGCACATGGCCGATTGGGGAACTTGCGCCACGGACTGGCCGCTGATGGACGAGTGGGAGGATGAAATTGCCAGCGGCAAGCTGCCTGCGTAGTTCGTAGAGATTACGATCTACGGATACAACTGCTGGAATCGTTTGCGGTTGGCGTCGGAGAGTGACTTGTCCACGTACTCGTCAAAAATCGCCATCGCTGTGATTTCTCCGCTCCAGGGGCGCTTGCCGCTGGCGTCGGCTCCGAGAACAAGCGGGCCTTCTTCCCAACTGCCGATGGTGTTCTCGAATTCGGCACTAACGCTGATTTCCACGCCATCAACGACGGCACCCAGCTTACCTTCCTGGCACGCGAAGCTGACATAGTGCGGCTGGCCGAGCGTGATTTCGCCGAGCTCGATGACCGTGGGAGGCTTGCCAAGCCCGCTGCGGAGCTGGACGAAAAGCTCCTTAGCCTTTTGCACAAGCAGGAAGTTCTCGTTCCCTTGTGGGCCGAAGGAGCAAAGTACGGCCGGCTGCGGATTCGAGATTTTGTCCGAGGTGAAGCGGATGTCGCACGCGAACTCGCCCGACTTTTTGACGATGGACAAGGTGTCCTGGCCTGCCTCGTCCGACCAGTCTTCGAGCGGAGTCGGTCGCAGATTACCCGTCTCGGGATTTCGCGCGAGCTGATTATCGACCCCTTCAAACAAGAAGACCGCCGAATCGCGATTTACCGGCCATAGAACTTTGTTCGGCTGAATATTGGCGGCAGTGGCGATGCCGGATTCGTTGGCCCTCAGTTTCAAGACCTGACTGCCACTATTGCGTTGAAAATCGACCTGCCCCGTCGTCACGTCGAGCTGCGTATCCGTTTCGGCCACGACCAGGCGTAACTCCGTTCCGCGGACCGTGGCGGTGGCGTGCGGAGTGGTGAAGACCATGGGCCCGCGGGTCTGCTTCGCCACGTTGGCGACCAGCTCGCCGCGATCCAACTTGACTTGCTTGGCAAACGTCGAGCTATCCGCGCTGAGAATGGTCACTGTGTCCCCCAGCATTCGAATCGTGGTGCCGTCTTTGTACTTCCAAACGATGGTGGAACCGGCTTCGGCCACGATGCAATCTCCAGTGGAGATGGCTTGCCCTAGGCGGAGTGGTTCTTGGGCATCCGTTTCCTTGAGCAGCACCACCCTTCCGCTTAGCTCCTCGACGTTCGCGACCGCCCGGGGAGCCGACTCCTGATAACGCCAAACGACAAAACATAGAAAGGGAACGACAACGAGCGAGATTCCCCCCGCGAACTTCACCCAGAGGCTGATGCCCGGCGGTCGCACGGACTTCTCAATTTCCGCTTCGGCAATCGCCCGCAGGTCGGAAACCTGGTTGTAGACCTCTTCTTCGCCCCGCTCAAAATCGGTCAGACGCTGTTGCACCATCACAATGAAGTTCTTACGGTCCACGGCCAGTTTTTGCCCCAGCAGGTCGTCGATGATGAGCTGCTCACGAAGTTCCACGGCCCTCGCCGGCTCCGCCCGCAAATGCGCGATGAGCTGCTCCAAATCCGCCTCGGTCAGGGCGGAAGGGTCTTCGAGGAAGCGGTGAATAAGTTCTTCGTTGGCGGTCATTGTCTCATATCGATTTAAGCCTACAGGCGTGCCGCCTGTGGCTACGACTGGGCAGCCAGCGTGCTGGCGATGCAGTCCTTCAAACTTGCTCGAATTCGGAACAGCGCCACGCGAATGGCCTCGGCAGTGGACTTCAACTTTTCGGCAATCGTCGCACTCGGCAGCTCCTGCTCGTACTTCAGGGCCAGCATCTTGCGGCTCTGTTGAGGGAGCTTCTCGTAGCAACCGTCCAGCGCGTGCCGCACCGGACCTTCGCTCAGCGACGTAGCTCCTTCGTGTTCGGCCCGGAGGAAAATCTCCACCAGGGCTTCCCGCTGCAAACGATTGCGGCGGGAGGTGCGGCGAAAATAGTTGAGGCACAAGTTGCGGGCAATCCCCTTCAGCCATTGCTTGGGAGGCACATCCACCGGCATCCGGTCAAAGAAGCGGTAGAGCTCCACGTAAACATCCTGAGCGACATCGTCGACATCATGCCGCGGCACTCCCATCCCGGCGATGTACGCGCGGATATTGGGACTTGTGTCGCGAACGATGTCGTCGTAATCGAGCGGCTGGGAACTGTCCGTCATCCTGCTCCTCCCGTATAGAACTGGCCGTGGCACGACGCCATTGTTACAAGGAAATCCGGCTGCGTGGAGGGATTTTTCAGAGGCGAGCGGAGGCATCAAGCCGCTGGTCGCGCCGACCTCGTGACCCGCAACGATCCGAAAAAGGCGGCCAGCGTCCCGGCATAAAACGCCACAAGTCACTGGTATGCAATGAGTTGCGTTACCGAATCTGGGCGGACGAAGTATCGACTCATGCTCTCACGGGTTCAACCGGCGATTTTCGGGCATTCAGCGGTTCCTTGACAAAACCACCCTGCTCGACTAACTAAGGTCGTTTCCCCTTCAGCGCGCGAGGTTGGTTAATGGCGGTCAGCAAAGAGAGTTCCGGCGAATTTGACGACTTCGACGAAGAGGATTTCGACGACGAGTTCGACGACGATTTTGAAGAAGAGTTGGACGACGAGTACGAGCTGGCCGACCTGGAGGAAGTCACGGAAGCTGACCTGGCCGAGGACGAGAACGCCGACGTCGGCTTCGGGGACTTCGTGGACGAAGATGACGAAGGTGCCGCCGAGCCAGCCGCCGCCGAGGAGCCTGCTAGCGAGGAAGCCGAACCGGCTCCCAAAAAGAAGGGCAAGGGGAAGGCCAAGGCAGCCGCTCCCGATGACGATGGAGACGACGACTAAATCGCGTCTCTTCCAGGAAGCGCCTTCTAGAAATTCCAGTTCACGCCCAGGTTGATGCCCTGCACCCAGTATTCCGTGGAGCGGAACGCTAAGGCGGGGAGGTTCGGGCCGACGACCGGACCGGGAACCTGCGAGAGGTTGACGCGGCGGTCGATTTGTTCGCCGGATACCACCACGTTCGACATCCAGATCATATTGTATCCCACGTGTACGCTGACCGTGGGGCGAATGTGATACGCCAGGTTGAGTGTCAACTCGGGGATGTAGCAGATCCGGTCCCGCGTGAACGTGCCGATGTTGCTGGGCTGAGCGAACAGGCCGCCCGGAATCGGAGTGACTGGTCCCGGCGGAAAGGACACTCCTTGCCGCCCCTCGATGATCACTTGCTGATGATTGTTGCCAATGCCGAGTTTGCCCAGGCCGGTCAGTGACCAGTTGCCGCGGCCCATGGTCCCTTGCAGGCCCACCATTGCCCCGTGGAATTCGTTAGTTGCCCGGAAGCGATCAAAGACATTGATTCGAGCGCCGAAAATGAGGGAGGTCGGGTCGATGATGTCACTGGTGCTGTCGATTCGCAAATCATCGTCCATCCGCAAGAACTGGTAGCCGCTGACGACGTCGAGGCGGCGGAGGCGGCTGCGTTCGATCATCACGCGGAGATAAGCGTCGGTCCCGATCAAGCTGTTGGTGAACTTGGCGTGGACGTTGCCGGCGACTTCGCCGGGAAAACCGATCAGCGCCGAGTCTTCCTCGTTGAGGCCGACGTTGAAGAATGGACGGCCGATGATCGTGCTGCCGTCGGTGACGGCGTCAAATCGTTCCACGGAACCATCGAGGGCGTAGAACCGCGCGCCGATGCCGGCATTGTGCGTGGCATCGAGCCAGGTGCCGAGGGTGATGCGTCCGCCGGGTTGCAAGTCGCGCCCGACGATGTCATCGCCAAAAATTGTTTGATAGCCGGGGGTGCCGAAGACGCTGGCGTCGGTGCGAGGGGTTCCCGCCGGGCTGGTGCCGACGATGGGGGGCAGATCCGTCCCTTTCATCCACCACAGCAGCACTTCCGCGCTGCCCCACAAATCCCAGCAGCGGCGGCAGCGAGGGTCGCCGGATGCCCCATCCGTGCAGCTAGGATCCACCATGCCGGCGCATGCGACCCCATCCACGCAGTTGGGGTCGGCGAAAGAGACAGGAGCCGCATCCCAAGCCACGTCCGGAACTGTCCCCAGCGGTGCAACCGCCCCAGTTTCATACGGCGACGGCAGTTGAGCCTGCGCGGCCAGGGGGAGGCTCAGCACCACCGCCGCGACGAGTAGGATCGAGTTCGACTTCATGGGCAGAGCTCACTTGCGTGGATAAATAACGCCAGCCGCTACCAGTGAATCGACTGGTAGAAACCGAAAAATCAATACAATCGCTGTAAGCCGAAATGGAATTACAGATTGCCGCGTCCGCAGGCTTTCGCCTGCTTGCCTGGCCGCCGCAATTTGTTGAGGCCAGCGGCAGAATCTGCCTATCTTCCTCGTTCGTACTCATTCGGCAGGTAGCGGCCGTTCCATTTAGGGAAAATGTAAGGGTTGTAGGGGACCGGGCTACCCGCTGACCCGAAACGTTGGCGAGAGAGTCCTGTCTCCTCTCTTGGCAGCGACTCGGCCGGTAACAGCGCAAAAAACCCACATAAATCACTGCAAATCTGGGTGATAGAACCCTCGTAGCGCCCGCGAAGTCCGGGAATTCCGGGGACGAAAAAGCCGTCCAAGCGTAGGATAAAGGTGTAAACTCTTAAACCACTATCGCTTTACCTACTCTGATGCTTTCCGTCCCCATGAGCACATCCACCCAGGTCAACGGCATTCCTAGCGGCTGGAAAGCGGGCCTGCTGGCGATTGTTGGCGGCCCGATTCAACGGCGGCTGGCCCAATGGGGCAAGGTTGTGCAGGAGATTGCGGCCTTCGAACCCGCCTTGCAGGCCGAAGACAACGCCCAATTGCGGAAGCGAAGTCTGTCGCTCAAATACAGGGCCAAGAGCGGAGAAAGCCTCGGCTGCCTTTTGCCCGAGGGTTATGCCTTGGTCCGCGAAGCGGCTCGCCGGACCATCGGCCTGCGGCACTTCGACGTGCAAATGATCGGGGGTATTTCCCTGTTCAACGGCTGCATTGCGGAAATGGAGACGGGCGAAGGCAAAACGCTCACCGCCACGCTGCCGCTTTATATCCACGCCCTGGTGGGCAAGGGCGCTCACCTGGCGACCGTGAACGACTACCTGGCCGAGCGCGACGCCGATACCTTGCGGCCGGTGTACGAGCTTCTGGGAATGACCGTGGGCGTAATCTTGACGCCGCAAAAGTCGCCGGAACGCCGGGCAGCCTATGCCTGCGACATCACGTATGGCACCGCCAAGGAATTCGGCTTCGATTTCCTTCGCGACCGGCTTTTGCTGCGGCGGATGGGAGCCTTGCAATCCAGCCTGCTGGGCGAGCTCACCGCCACCAAGGCCGATGACGGAGGGGAATTGCCGGTGCAACGGGGCTCCCATTTCTGCCTGGTGGACGAGGCGGACAGCATCCTCATCGACGAAGCCCGCACGCCGCTGATCATCGGATCGCTCGGCGAAAAGGCGATTGAAAAGATCGTCACCATGTATCGCTGGGCGGCGGAAATGGTTCCGCGATTCGAAGAGGAAGAGCATTTTGAATACGACCACGACGACAAGAAAGTCGAGCTCACCGGCGCGGGGCGGCAGCTCGTCCGCACCATGTCCAAGCCCGAACTCCTCAGCACCGCCGGTCTCATCGACCTGTATCAATACATCGAGCGGGCCATCAAGGTGGACCGCGATTTCTTCCTGGATCGGCAATACGTGGTGAAAGACGGCGAGATTGTGATCGTCGACGAAAACACCGGCCGTCTGGCCGAGGGGCGAAAATGGCGGGACGGCATTCATCAGGCAATTGAGGCCAAGGAAGAGATCGAAGTCACGGTCCCCACGGGCCAGGCCGCCCGCATCACCGTGCAGGACCTCTTCCTGCGGTATAAGCACCTGGCCGGCATGACCGGCACCGCCATGACGGCCGCCCGCGAGTTCGCCAAGGTTTACAAGATGCGGGTTATTCCGATTCCGACTAATCGTCCGTGCGTGCGGCAGCGGCTGCCGGATAAGGTGTTTGGAACGGAAGAGGCAAAGTGGCAAGCCATCGGAGCCGAGATTCGAGAGATGTATCATCAGGGGCGGCCGGTCCTGGTCGGCACCCGTTCCATTGACAAATCGCAACACCTGTCGCGTTTACTCACCGATGCTGGAGTTCCCCACCGGGTGCTTAACGCCCACGAAATTGCCGCCGAGGCGGAAATTGTGAAGCTCGCCGGCGAGTCGGGCAAAGTGACCGTCGCCACGAACATGGCCGGCCGCGGCACCGACATCAAGCTCGCCCCCACCGTCGCCGAGGCGGGCGGCTTGCACGTCATCTGCAGCGAATTGCATGACGCCGGCCGTATCGACCGCCAGCTGATGGGTCGGTGTGCGCGGCAAGGAGACCCCGGCACGGTGCGGCAATACATGTCGCTGGATGACGAGGTAATCCGCACCGGATTCGGTCCGGACAAGGCGAAAGCCATGACGGAGCTCGGCAAACGGGGCGGCAACGCCCAGCAGTATCTGGGACTGCTCAAACGGTCGCAAAAGAAGGTCGAGCGGCGGCATTTGCGGGACCGTTTTGTACTGCTGTACCACGAGAAGGAACGCAAAAAGATGCAGCAAGAGATGGGGCAGGACCCCTATCTGGATACTCCAGATTGACGTCCGTTTCCCCTACAAACCCCCAAAGGCACAGACTTTGCATAACGAACGCTGCTCGCCCGGCAGAACTGCCTTTTCGGCGGGTAATTCGCAGACGTTTTTAACGATTTTAGCGGAACTAGCGGCCCTGTTAACCTCGTCAATACCTGAATAGGCCCACCCGCCCATTTCTCGATTTTCGGGTCCGCTTCGCTTGAGCTTGTGCCTGATCTTACAACCCTTGCAACAATCCACCTATGGCGACTGACCAAACGCAAGTAAGCCAGGACGACCAGATCGAAAAGACCAAGCAGCAGATTCGCGGCCTGGTGGGGGAGATCGCGCAGCTCAGCAAGAGCGACATGGCGCCCGAAGAGTATTACATGGCTTTCTTGCAGCGGGTGATTCAGGCCCTGGCTGCCGTCGGAGGAGCTGTCTGGATTCTCGGCGAAGGAAAGAAGCCGCAGCTTTCCTATCAGGTCAAGCTCAGTCCCGAATTGCTGGAAAGTGATTCGGAAGACGCTCAAAAACACTTTCGCCTGCTCGACTATGTCGTCAATAGTGGACAGCCTGCCCTGATTCCGCCGATGTCCGGTGCCGGCGATGAGAAAATGGGGGGCAATCCCACCCAGCAACTGCTGGTCATCGCCCCCATGGGACATGACGGCGCGGTGGAAGGCCTGGTCGAAATCTTTCAGCGCCCCGACGCCCAGCCGAACACCCAGCGCGGCTATCTCCGCTTCCTCTTGCAGATGTGCGAGCTGGCCGGAGAGTGGTTCAAGAATCGCAAGCTGCGAAATTTCAGCGACAAGCATTCCCTGTGGGCCCAGGCGGACCAGTTTTCCCGGGCCGTCCACGAGAGCCTGGTCCTCCGCGAAACTTGTTACACGGTGGTCAACGAAGGCCGCCGTCTGATGGGGTGCGACCGGGTGACGGTCGCCATCAAGAAGGGGGCGAAGTGCTACGTCGAAGCGGTCAGCGGTCAGGACACGCTGGATAACCGCTCCAACGTCGTCACGCTGCTGGGCACCCTGGCCACGCGGGTCTGTGCCTCCGGCGAGCCGCTCTGGTATAGCGGCTCGACCGAGGATTACCCGCCGCAGATTGAATCGGCCATCGAAGAATACGTGGACCAGTCCTACACCAAATCACTCGCCGTCATCCCGCTCCGCAAGCCGCAGTCCACGGTGCAGGCTCCCGCGACCGGCCCGCAGACGGAAATTGCCGCCAACAGCGGCGAGATTGTCGGAGCCCTGATCGTCGAGCAGATTGAGAGCGAAATCCCCCGCGAAATCCTCACGCCTCGCCTCGACCTCGTGTACGAGCACAGCGCTCGGGCCATCACCAATTCGCTCAACCACAGCAATCTGTTCCTGATGCCCGTCTGGCGGGCCATCGGCAAGAGCGCCTTCATCGTCCAGGCTCGCACGCTCCCCAAGACGCTGACGATCACCGGCACCATCCTGACGCTGCTCATCCTGTCGATTGCCATCCCCTGGAATTTTGACATGTATGCCAAGGGGACACTGCAGCCGGTGAATAAGCGGGATGTTTTTGCGCCGGAGGACGCCCGGGTCATTGAAGTCTTGCACGATAACGGCGATCTGGTCCAGGAAGGGGACGTGCTGGCCCGCCTGGAAAGCGACCAGCTCAAGCAGCAGCTCAATGAGGCTAACGGGGAGTTGGACAAAGCTACCAAGCAGTTGGACTCCGCCAGGGACTTGCTCAACCGAGCCCAAAAGAGCCCCACGGCGCCGGATACCGAAAAGAACCGCGCGGAGGCCGATTACTATTCCGCCAAGGTGCTCGTCAAGAGCTTCACTGAGAAGCTGGCGATTCTCACGGAGCGGGAAGCCAAGCTCGTCATCAAGAGCCCGATCTCAGGCCGCATCATTACCTGGGACGTGAAGAAAATGCTCGACAAGCGTCCCGTCGGCGTGGGGCAGGTGCTCATGACCGTTGCCGCGGACGACACGGAATATGTGGCGGAATTGTACATGCCCGAACGGCGCGTCAAGCACGTCGTGGACTACGACGCCAAGATCAAAGCCAACGATCCGGCCAAGGCCCTGGCCGCTACCTACATCCTGATGACGGACCCCGGCATTTCGCATCCCGGCGAGGTGATCGACATCCACGGCGGCGCGGACCCCAGCGAAGAGCATGGCAACATGGTCCGCATCCGCGTCAAGCCGCTCGACCCGCTCACGAACCCCCGCCCCGGCGCAACGGTCACCGGCCGCATTCATTGCGGCAGGGCCCCGCTCCTGTGGTGCAAGCTGCATGAGGCGAAAGAATGGTGGGACGGGACCTGGTTTGGTCTGTAGTTCAATATCAACTTGTTCCTTGGTGCGGCAATGAATTCCCTCGCTCGATTCCTTGGAGAGATTGTCATGACTCGTCGCTTCCTCGCCGCAGCGGTCCTTGCTTCCCTAGTGGTTGCCGGCTGGTGGTCGCTGGCCAGTGCCCAGAATGTGCCGGCCCGCAGCACTTCCTCGGAAAACGTGCGGGGGTCGCGTCCGCGAGAAGCCGCTGCCGCGCCGCGGTCTTCGTTTCCCTCGGCGAAGCGGGAAATTGAAGTCACGGACTGTCTGGTTTCCTCCACCGATCCCATTAAACTCCCGGCGCGCGAGGCGGGGAGCATTATGGAGCTGGTCGTCAAGCGCGGCTATGAAGTCAAGATCGGCGACATCGTCGGGCAGATTGATGACAGCGATGCCATCACGAAGAAGGAGATTGCCGAGCGTGAGAAGGACGCCGCCAAGGCCAAAGCCGACAGTCCCTACGAGTTGAAGGCGGCCAAGGAAGGGGAGGCTGTCGCCAAGGAGAATTACAAGGCGAATCTCGCACTATCCGCCAACGGAGTAAATGCTGTTTCGCCGTTCGATTTGCGGCGCTCCCTCTTTGAGATGCAGCGGGCTCAGGCTCAGATCGGTGTCGCGGAAACGGAGGCAATCGTGGCCCGCCATACCGAGATGGCCAAGCAAGCTCAAATCATGGCCGCCGAAAATGAAATCCGCCGCCGCAAACTCACCTCGCCCGTGGACGGCGTGGTTATTCAGGTCTTTAAGCGTGTCGGCGATTGGGCCCAGCCGGGCGATGCGATCATGGAGATCGTCCGCATGAACAAGGTGGAAGTCGACGGATGGGTGGAGGCTAACGAGGCCGCTCCCGCGGAAATCTACGGCAAGCCGGTGACGATTTATGTCGAGCTGGCTGGTCCCGCCAACAAGAATAAGCCGCACGTGGTGAAGGGGCATATTACCTTTGCCAGCCAGGTGGTGAATGGCACGGGAGCCAATCGCAACTTCCGTGTCTCCACCGAAATCGACAACGAGCAGGTCGATGGCTTCTGGGTCATTCAGCCCGGCAGCCAGGCCCGGATGGTGGTTGATCTCAATGGCCAGGCAGCCCCGCGACCGACGCCTCCGGCCCTCAAGACCAGCCCGATTACGTCCAAAGTTGAAGCCCTGAAGCCGGCGGAAGAAGTCAAGCCGGAGATCCCTGCGGAAGCTGCCCCGACCGTTGACGTGAAGCCTGAAGCAGTCCCTGCGGCCGAGCCCCCGGCGGCCGAGCTACCCGAGCCCAAGGCTACCGTGGAGCCGAACGCCGAAGCGGCAAAGCTCAAGGAAGTCCCGGCACCAAAGGAAGAAAAGCCAGCCCCAATGCCGAAGCCCAAAGCCAAGCCGGAAGTCACCCGTCCCGCCGACGGCGCCGATACCGGACGCAAAGCGGCTCGGGAAGTTGATGTCTACTCTCCCCGCGCCTACGGCAGCCGCACGGCCCCCAAGAAGGGCGCCAAAGCCGAAAGGCAAGGCGATTAGTCCTCAGTACTCAGTACTCAGTACATAAGAACAACTCTCCTGTCTCCTGTTCCCTGACTCCTAACTCCTGTCCCCTTCCCCATGGCCACCCTTGCCGAAAGTCTCGTCAGCAGCACCAGCAGGCCGCTCCTGCTGCGCATGCGGCCGGACTTAACGGCTCGGCGGCATCGGTATCATGGGCGGACGTTCTGGGTGGTCAAGGAGCCGGTCGGCCTCAACTACTTCCGCTTCCACGAGGAAGAGTATGCCATTTTGGGCATGCTCGACGGCCGCACGAGCCTGGAAGAGATCAAAGATCAGTTCGAGCAGCAGTACGCCCCGCAGAAGATCACCTATCACGACCTGCTGCAGTTCGTGGGGATGCTCCACCGCAGCGGCCTCGTCATCAGCGAGGCCAGCGGCCAGGGGAAACAGCTTGTCAAACGCCGCGACGAAAAGAAGTGGCGCGAGCTACGGGGGAAATTCTCCAATGTCTTCGCTCTTCGGTTTCGCGGTGTGGACCCCGAGCGGTTCCTGAACTGGCTCTACAAATATACCGGCTGGTTTTTTACCTGGCCCGCTGTGTTGTGCGTGATGGTCATCGGCCTATGTGCCCTGACGCTCGTCGGCGTGAACTTCGCCACGTTCCAAAGCCGCCTGCCGACGTTTCACGAGTTTTTCGGCCCGAAGAACTGGTTCTATCTCGGCATCACGATGGCCACGGTCAAGGTGCTGCACGAGTTCGGCCACGGACTCTCCTGCAAGCATTTTGGCGGCGAATGCCATGAGCTAGGGGCGATGATGCTGGTCTTCACGCCGGCGCTCTACTGCAATGTCTCCGACTCCTGGATGCTTCCCAACAAGTGGCATCGCGCGGCCATCGGCGCGGCCGGAATGTATGTTGAGTTGTTTCTGGCCTCCATCGCCACGTTTCTGTGGTGGTTCAGCGCGCCGGGATTGTTCAATCACATCATGCTTTCGGTGATGTTCATCTGCTCGGTCAGCACGGTCGTCTTCAACGGCAACCCGCTGCTCCGGTTTGACGGCTACTACATTCTGATGGACATCCTGGAAATCCCTAATCTGCGGCAGAAGTCCACGGAAGTCCTCAAGCGGTACGTCCTGGAATACTGCCTGGGCATCGAGCAGCAGGAGAACCCCTTCCTGCCACAGGGGAACCGCTGGATGTTTGCCGCGTACACGATTGCCGCGGTCATCTACCGCTGGATCGTGGTGTTTTCGATCATGTTTTTCCTGAACAAAGTCTTCGAGCCGTACGGCCTGAAGATCATCGGCCAGCTCATCGCCATCTCGGGGCTGGTGGGCCTGGTCATTCAGCCCCTGTGGGCCGCATACAAATTTTTCAGCACGCCCGGGAGGATGAACAAAGTGAAGAAAGAACGCATGATTGCCAGCGGCCTGGTGGTCGCGGCCCTCCTGGGGTTTGTGATGTTCGTGCCGCTCCCGTTCTCGGTCCAGTGCAACTTTGAGGTGCAGGCCCACGACGCCGCCCAGGTTTTTGCCAACGTCCAGGGGCAACTGGTGAAAATCGAGAAAAAACCGGGTGACTACGTCAAAGCCGGCGACGTCATCGTGCAACTCGAAAACAAGCAGCTGCGGTATGAGCTGGCTGGAGCGAAGGGGCAATTGGAAGAGGCTGAGCAGCGGCTCAGCTCACTCCGCCGGGCCCGCTTCAGCGATTCCGATCTGGTCGACCAGCTCGCCACCGCGGAGAAAGACCGCAACTTTAAGCAAAAACTGTACGCCGACAAGCAGAAGGAAGTCGACCGTCTAACGATCACCGCCCCGCGCGAAGGCACGATTATCCCCATGCCTCATAAAGTGGACCGCGCGGCCCAGGCCGAAGGTCGGCTTGCCACGTGGGCAGGCTCGCCGTTCGACGACAAGAACCTCAATGCCACGTTCCAGGCGACCGACCTGCTATGCCAGGTTGGGGATCCGAAAGACCTCGACGCCGTCCTGGTCATCGACCAGTCCTACATCGACTATGTTCGCGAAGGGCAAGCCGTCCGCGTCCTGCTGGAAGCGGACACGCAGCACGCCTACAGCACGAAGGTGGACGAAATCGCAGAAAACGAGATGAAGTCCCTGCCGCCGCAGATGTCCACCAAATCCGGCGGACGTATGGAAGCCAAGCAGGATCCCACCGGACAGATGCGGCCGCTGACCACGTCGTACCAGGCCCGCGCCCATCTGGGCGACGCCACCGGCATTGCCCAGGTCGGACTGCAAGGCCAGGCCCGCATCTACACCGGGTGGCAGAGCATCCGCCAGCGGCTGTACCGGGCGTTTACGAAGACCTTCCATTTTGATTTGTAGAAAGACATAGGTCCTATGGGTCATATGTGACCTATAGGACTTATCTGACCCATTTTTAATTTCGACCCGTTTTTTTCACCCGCTGCACCCGCGGCTTTTTGAGGAGATTTTTGCAATGGCTAAGAGTGACAAGATTGAAGGCGAAACCCCCGTCGCCGATGCGCCGGCCCCCGCCCTCACCCAGCAGCAGTCGTTCCAGGTGGACGTCGATGACACCCATGTCAACGCCGCGTACGCCAACTTCTGCCGCGTGACCGGCTCACCGGAAGAGCTGATCGTCGATTTCGGGCTCAACCCGCAGCCCGTCGGCCAGCCCAAGAACCCGATCCAGGTGACCCAGCGGGTCATCGTCAACTACTACACCGCCAAGCGCCTGCTGCACGCCTTGTCGCTCTCGATCCAGAGGCACGAGTCCGTCTTCGGCGTCCTCGAGACCGACATCCAGAAGCGCCTCAAGCCGCAGAACCGCTAAGTTCCTTCTCCCTTTGGGAGAAGACCAGGGTGAGGGTCTGGCACTCTCACGCTCGAAAGACTCAAAGCCTGCCAGGTGCCTGACGCATCTAGCGGGCTTTTTTCGTCAGCTCCTCCAGCACAATGTTCTCCAGCCAGGCAGGGCCTTTTTCCACTCGCAGCCGGAATTCGTCCAGGGGCTGCTGGTGATAGAGGGGCAGAGTGCCAATATCCGCGCCGTCGACGCTGGCGATCCAGCCGCCCGGCTGCCGCTCCAACTTGACGCTGTGGAGCCCGTCGACGTCCTTGGCAAATGGCTGCGGGGGGCGGGTGGTTTTGCCGGGGACGAACGAGCCGCTGTCGTCGTCGCAGTAGCCCAGCACGCTTCCAGCGCGCGTCATGCGAAGGACGCACCGGTGCTCTTGATAGTTTGCCAGGTCGAACTGGATTTCCACAGCCTCCGCCTTCTGAAATGAAAAGCCGAATTCAATTTGGTAGAACTGCGGCGGCCCCGCCGCATCCCCGAGCGCGGGCAGCTTGCGGGCGATGACGCCATCCGTTCCCAACAGCACGCTCCCTCCTTCGTCATCCTTGCCGATTAGCCACGTCCCACTGCGGCTTTGCCAGCCGCGCAGGTTTTCTCCGTTAAAGAGCGCAACGGATTTCCCCGAGCTGGCAAGCTCTCGAGCGACGGGAAGCGGTGGCTGGCTGAGGAAGCTGGCGGCGGCGAGCAGAATCAGGACCAGAACGCCAACGCCTGCAACGGCCGGGAGGAGCCAGTGTTTCATCCCGTAGGGGACTTGTGTCGTCGATGGCGCAGTGGCGATTGGTGAAGGAGTTTCTTTCACCTGCCGTTCAGGGAGCGGAATCACCGCCGTCTCGCTGACATGCCCGGCCGCGTCACTCTTGCCCAGCGCGTCAATCTTCTTCAGCAGCTCCTCGTAACTCCCTGGCCGCTGCTGCGGGTCCCGGCGGAGCATTTGGGCGACCAGCGCGGAAGAAGCTTCGCTGACCCGCGGATTCGCCGTGCGAACCGGCTCCATCTCGGCCATCAACTTTTGGGACATGATTTGCGAAAGCGTCTTGCCGGCCAGCGGCGGCTGGCCCGCGAGCATGTGCCAGGCGGTAGCGCCGAGGGCGTAGATGTCGGTCCGCAAATCCACCGTGCTGCCGTCGATCTGCTCTGGGGCCATGTAATGCGGGCTGCCCATCGTGCTATTGGCCATCGTCAGCCGCGTCCGCTCAATGCCACCTTCATTTGCGGACAAAAGCGCTAGACCGAAGTCGGCGATTTTCACAAGAGGCATGCCAGCCGGTAGGGGAAAGCCTTCCGGCGGCTGCACGAGGAGGAGGTTGGCCGGCTTGATATCCCGATGGACGACGCCGCTCCTCGCACCATGCGCCAAGCCGGCCGCCGCCTGCCTGAGCAGGCCCCACGCGAGCGGCTCTTCGAGCGGCCCGACGCGGGCGGCCAGTTTTTCCACGTCTTCGCCCTCGACCAGCTCCATCGCAAAGAACAGCCGCCCTTCGTGCCGGCCGAAGTCGTAAGCCGCGATGATGTGCGGATGCATGAGCCGCGCGACCGCTTGGGCTTCTTGCTCGAACCGCTGCACGGCGGAAGTGTCCGCGAGCTGACTGACCAGCACCGTCTTCAGAGCCACAACGCGGTCCAGGCTCTTCTGCCGCGCCCGATAAACAACCCCCATCCCCCCTTTGCCGAGCAGTCCCAAAATGGCGTATCCCGGTACCGCATCTCCCGGCCGCAGCAGCGTCTCGATGATGTCCACCTGCGACGGGCTGAGTAGCCCCTGCCGCAATGCCAGATGGGCGGGCAGAATCTGCTGGGTATCGGAATCAGCCGCCAGCTTGGCCGCGGCGTCAGCGGTGAGCATCTCCAGTTCGCTGGCAATCGTGAAGAACGTCCGCCGCGTCTCGTTTCCAGCGGGCAGGTCCGCGGTATCGGGCAACGCTGATTTGGCGGCAGTCGATTTGGAAGAAGCCGGGCTCACGGCCATATTCTAGTCGTCACTGGGGTCTGAGGTAGTCGCCGTTTCGTATCCATGACTAAACTAGAGTACGGAATGACCACGAAGACACAAAGACACAAAGAAGCCGAAGCAGGGTCAAATAGTACTTCCCACTTGCCTCTTCGTGTCTTGGTGTCTTGGTGGTTGCCGAGTTTGTCCGCCACTTGTTTCCTAGTAGGCGGAGCGACGGCAGCGGTCGCTGACGACGAGAAGCCATCTCTTCCTCCCGCGGCCACCAAGACTGTCGACTACGCCAAGGACGTGCAGCCAATCCTGCAAAGGCACTGCTACAAATGCCATGGTCCCGAAAAACAGGAAAGCAGCTTTCGGCTGGACCAGAAGGGTGCGGCGATCCGCGGCGGCGATTGGGGCGATAAGCCGCTGGTTGTGGGCAAGAGCGAAGAGAGCCCGCTGATCAAGGCCGTCGCTGGGCTTTTGCCGGACCTGAAGATGCCGCCGGAAGGGAAGCGGCTGACGGCGGACGAGATTGGCGTTTTGCGGGCCTGGGTGGACCAGGGGTTAGCTTGGCCGGATGCGGGCGGCGCGGGGGACAAACTGACCACTGATCATTGGTCCTTCCAGCCGGTGAAAGTGTCGCTGCCCAAGGAGGCTGCTGATCCACGGGGTAACAACCTGGTCGACGGCTACCTGCTCGACAAGCTTCGTGAAAACGGCCTCGATTTCTCGTCCCCCGCGGATCGCGTCACTCTGATCCGCCGCGTCTACTTCGACATCGTCGGCCTCCCCCCGACGCCGGAGGAAGTGGCCAGGTTTGTCGCCGACGAGCAGTCCGATGCCTACGAGCGGCTCATCGACCGGCTGCTGGCCAGTCCCCAGCATGGAGAGCGGTGGGCCCGGCATTGGCTCGATGTCGTCCGCTTCGCCGAAACGAACGGCTTTGAAACCAACACGCCGCGCGCCGAAGCGTATCCCTATCGCGACTACGTTATCCGGTCATTGAACGTCGATAAGCCGTACGATCGATTCGTCTTCGAGCAGCTCGCCGGCGATAGCGTGGGGGAGGATGCGGCCACCGGTTATCTCGTGGCGGGGCCGGCGGATCAGGTAAAGAGCCCGGATCCCAACCTGACGATGATGCAGCGGCAGGATGAGCTGGCGGACATCGTCAGCGTCACCGGCATGACCTTCCTCGGCCTGACCACCGGCTGTGCCCGCTGCCACAATCACAAGTTCGATCCCATCACACAGCAGGACTATTACTCCCTGCAAGCTGTCTTCGCCGGCGTGCAGCACGGCACGCGGCCGCTGCGGACCCCCGCTGAAAGGAGCCGCGAGACGGAAATCGCCGCGATCCAGAAACGCTTATCGGAAGTTGAGACCCAGTTGCGCTCTCTGGAGCAAGCCCACGAGCCGTTGGCGAACGTGACCGACAATCCTCCCGCGGACAAGCTTCGTCCGGCTGTGAATTCCCGGGTGAATACCGAACGGTTCGTCCCCGTGAAAGCCCGGTTCGTCCGCTTCACCATTGAGGGGACGAATTCATCGGAGCCATGCCTCGACGAGCTGGAAGTCTACGCCAGCGACCCGGCCACTTCTGGTGGCCGGGCCGCTCCCATCAACCTGGCTCTAACTTCCACCGGCGCGAAAGCCACGTCCTCCGGCAACTTCGCCGGCTTTGCGATTCACAGGCTGGAACACGTCAACGATGGCAAGTACGGCAATTCACAAAGCTGGATCTCCGATACGCCCGGCAGCGGGTGGGTGCAGATCGAGCTCAAGGAGCCGGCGGAGATCGAGCGGATTGTGTGGGGCCGCGACCGCAACGGTGCTTATGCGGATCGGCTGGCCGTGAAATACCAAATTGAAGTCGCTGCCGAGGAAGTTCGTAGTAACCCGCTTCAGCCGGTTCCCGGCAAGTGGCAGCTCGTGGCCAGCTCGCGGGACCGGGTGCCGCTCGGCAGCGCGGCGGCCAACACGCTCAATCGCTTCGCTTCACTCCCCGCCGAGCAACGCGCGCAAGCCGAAGGACTCGCCGCGGAAATTCAGCGGCTGACGGAAAAACTCAAGTCGCTGCAAAACGTCAACATCGCCTATGCCGGGACGTTCGCTCAGCCGGGCCCGACTCATCGCCTCTACCGCGGCGATCCCATGCAGAAGCGCGAGGAAGTTCCGCCGGATGCGCTGGAGGTCCTTGGGTCGCTGCATCTCAAAACCGATGAACCCGAAATAGCTCGCCGCGTTGGACTAGCCAATTGGCTGGTGAGCGCAGAAAACCCGCTGCCCGCGCGCGTCATGGCGAATCGCCTCTGGCAGCATCATTTTGGGACCGGCATCGTCGCCACGCCGAGCGACTTCGGAAAAAACGGCATCGCCCCGACCCATCCCGAGCTGCTCGACCGTCTGGCCAGCGAACTCATTCGCGGCAATTGGTCGTTGAAAAGGCTTCACCGGCTGATGCTCACTTCGGCGGCGTATCGTCAATCGAGTCGGCCGCAGGAGAAGGGGCTGGCCGTGGATGCCTCGTCCCGTCTGCTCTGGCGTTATCCACCCCGGCGACTGGAGGCGGAAGTGGTGCGGGATAGCGTGCTGGCGGTTGCTGGCTCGCTCGACCTTTCCATGCATGGCCCAGGGTACAGTGTGTTTCTCCCCAACGACAATTACGTCCGGGTCTACAATCCCAAAAGCGAATGGGGCCGCGACGAATGGCGGCGAATGATCTACATGACCAAGGTCCGCATCGAGCAGGATCCCATCTTCGGCGCTCTCGACTGCCCCGACGCCGGCCAGGCCACCGCCAAACGCAGCCGCTCCACCACCGCCCTCCAAGCCCTCAATCTGTTCAACAGCCCCTTCATGCTCCAGCAGTCCGACCTCCTCGCCGCCCGTGTAACCTCGCTCGCTGGCGAGGATTCTGCCGCCCAAACCCGCCAGCTTTTCCTCCTGATCTTCAGCCGCGAGCCGAGCGGCGAGGAACAGGCCAGCGCGATGGCCCTTATCAAGGAGCACGGCTTAGCGGCATTGTGTCGGGCGGTGCTGAATGCGAATGAGTTTGTGTTTGTTCCGTGAGTTGATTCCCCGGTTTATCTATGCCGCGTTTTACCGCATTTTCCGGTATAATAACCCGACCGAGAAGTCTGATTTCAAAACGCTCAAGGAGCCACCCATGTCAACCGCCGAGAGCGCGAAGCAGTTGTACGAATCCGAGCTCAAGGATCGTTTGGAAGCGGACCATCGCGATCAATTCGTGGCCATTGAGCCAGTGTCCAAGGCGTATTTTCTCGGGGATTCATTCATTTCGGCAGCGATGTCCGCGAAGTCCGCGTATCCCGATCGCAAGTCCTTCGTGCTGAGAATTGGACATGCAGCGGCGTTCCATCTCGGAGCGAGCTCGACATGATCGGGAATGTTGATGACCGCAGCCGAGCATTGCTGATGGTTTCGGTCAGCAAGAGTTTGGCTGGACCCGCCGTCTCAGTCACGACATGGATCGACACAGCATTCGATGGGCACCTGGTATTCTCGAGGAAACTGATCGAAGAACTTGATCTGGAGACGTTAGTCGAAACCGAGGCCATTCTCGCCGATGGTTCCAAAGTCGTGCTAGAGACGTTCCTCTGTTATGTGGATTGGTTCGGCGAGCGGAAGGCACTGCAAGTGATCGCCAACGACGGCAGCTTTCCGCTCCTGGGAACGGGTCTGCTGGAACGGCGTGTGTTGCACATTGATTACGCACAACGGTCGCTCACCCTGGACTAACGAGCCCATGGCGACTCTGGTGAAGCAGCAGATCGAGAAGAGCCAATGGTTTCAATGTCCGGAGCTCTGTTGTGGCTCTCTCAGCCTCGCTTCTGGCTGCTCATCGTGATTGTTGATGTGGTCGCTGCCGCTTTCTGTCTGGCGGCACTTTCGGTGGGAGAGAGCAGACAGCATTGGTTTTGGCGGGGGCTTGGGGTAAGCGGCCTGCTGGCACTCCTCCTACCAATTCGCGCCTTTGAACCGTTGTTGTTGTTTTTAATCGTTGCTCCCTTGCTGGCCGTCGCCAGCGCGTGGCAAGCGGGCCAGCAGGCTCGCCTTTTACAAGCAGCCTCCAGCGCAGCCAGTCGCTGGCGATTCGGGTTAAGCGACCTATTCCAAGGGCTGACTCTCTTTGGCGTCGGCCTGGGCCTGTGGGTTGCCGCCCTTCAGGGGGAGCCGTTCGTTCTGTACTGGAGGTCGTTGCCAATCGCCGCGCTGGTGCTTGCGATCTTCGCCTGGAGGGCCTGGCAAGTCGCGGCAAACCCGCGCCAGTGGCAAAACTGGTTGAAACTCGCCGGCGGCCTGCTGGCGATCATGATTGCGGAAAGCTTTCTACTGCGAGACTGGATGTATACCTCCGAGATTTTTGGAACCACAGGAATCCGCGGTTGGACCGGCTTCCCGCGTGACGTGGTGATGGTGCCTGTCTTGTACATCCCCTTTGCTGGCTTGTTGATTCTTGGGGCCAGACTGCTGCGAGCGATGAGCTCAAAAAAATCCGCGAATCCAGCTCGCTGGCGTTACGCCAAGGTTATCGCCTGTGTGCTCCTGCTCGTGGCTGGCGTTCCCATGACCTGGCTATATATCCGCATGTTGGGGCCGCCCTTGATTCCAGGTCCGCCAGTCTCGCAAGGGGATGTCTACCGCCAGCTACACGAGCTTGGAACAAGAATCCGACAGGCGACACCAACTTCAGCGCAGCAAATGCATGCCCAAGCGGAACAACTGCTCCAGCAACCGGCATCGGTGCCGCTGGATTTTCGCGAAGCTACAATCGCGCAAGACCAAGAGATTCGTCCCTTCACGGACCTCAGGCGTGCCCTGATTGCGGAGTCATCTCGCCAGGAAACACTCGGCAAGCGGGATGAGGCGGTGAAATTCGCTTTGGCGGACGTGCGATTGGGAACGGTTTTGCAACGGGGGGGTAACGCCCTGCACGCGCTAGTCGGGCTCCAATGTGAATTGTCTGCAATCTTCCGGCTCGCGGAAATGCGGGAGAAACTCTCTCCGCATCACTTTCGCGCTATTGTCGCGGAGTTGGAGCGGTCTGAAACACTCCGCGACCCGGCGGACGAAATCGCGGACAGGGCGAGACGATGGGATGATTTGGCTTTGCGCTGGCGTTATCGCCTCCAGGCAATCGTTGTTGAGGACTGGAACGATGAAAACGCGAAGGACGGAATTGATCTCTACCCTGGGCGCATCCGGAACGCGGCCTATGGCCATCTGCTTAGCACCGATTTGGCAATTCGCGCCTTTCAACACGACGAAGGAAAGCTGCCGAAATCCTTGGCGGAATTGACGCCCATATACTTGCCCGCTTCGCTCCCCGATCCCTACTCCAGAGAACCGCTGCGGTATCGGCCGTCGGGAGACACTTTCCTACTCTATAGCGTCGGACCCGACCTTGAGGACAATGGTGGACAGGCACCACAGCCGGGACAGAAAACTGATTCAGGTGGATATGACATCGAACTTTGAGCACGTTCAGGCTTCACTCTTGACCGATGTGTTTGTAACAGGTGGAAAGCCTGTGCCGCCAAAAGACTCCCGACCCCGAGGTCAGGCGGCAAAAAAAGTTCCGGAATTCTGGCAGCGGGGGACTTGAATGTGCCAACCTGGGTGCATATACTTACGTTCACGTTAGGCAGCGCTGTGCGAGAGGCAAACCTGATTTGAGATTTCGGATTTGAGATTTGAGATTTTGAAACCGGGGGGTTGTTGGTAAACCCGGGGGGGTTGGTTGCCGTAACTGAGGAATAGACCACGAGTTGTGGAAAATGAAGTGCGAGGTAAATCAACACATGTTAAGGGTGATGCAGGGATTTGACATCTGAAGATTGGAGATTTGAGGCGGCGAAGAGATGCAACACCAGAAGGCCGGAAACCCCTCAACCGAGGAGGGGGGTGATGCAAAAGTCGCGTCCGGCGTCGTCGGAAAGAATTGCCAGGCAACGAGTTACGAAAACCACCATCCCGGCTTTTGCATCACCGTTTTTTTCTGTATCCGTAGCTGGCTCCAGTGGAACAAAGGCTGGTCATGACCGATTAGATTCTACTCATGAACGCTCCTTCTCATTCCCGCCGCTCTTTTTTCTCCCATACGGCCACCGGTCTGGGCGCTATCGCCCTGGCGCATCTGCTGGCCCAAGACAAGCTGCTGGCGAAGGAAACCAAGACCCCGGTCCGCCCCGCTATTGACCCCAGGCAACCAAACCTGCCCCGCAAGCCGCATTTTGCGGCGAAGGCGAAGAATGTGCTGGTGATTTTTTGCTCCGGGGCGTGCAGCCATGTGGATACGTGGGACCACAAGCCGGAGTTGATCAAGCGGGACGGCCAGCCGCTGCCGGGGAGCGAGAAGCTGGTGACGTTTCAGGGGGAGCAGGGGTCGCTGGTAAAGAGTCCGTATCCGTTCCGCCCTCGCGGCCAGTGCGGCAAGATGACGAGCGACCTCTTACCGCTGCTGGGGGATCTGGCGGATGAGATGTGCTTTCTCCATTCGCTGACCGGCAAGACGAACACGCACGGGCCGGGAGAGATGTTCATGTCCACCGGCTTTACGCTGGAGGGGTTCCCGAGCATGGGGGCCTGGGTGAACTACGCCCTGGGGAGCGAGAACCAGGACCTTCCCGCGTTCGTTGCCATTCCCGATCCCCGCGGTGTGCCGCAGGCGAGCGTCAACAACTGGGGCCCCGGCTTTTTGCCCGCGGTCTTTCAGGGTGTCCCCTTCAACGCCGCCCAGCCGATCCGCAACCTGGCCCGCCCCGCCGGCATTTCCGCGGAGAAGGACAAGGCGTCCGCCGACTTCCTGAAGAAACTCAACGAGCAGCACCTGGAGAAGTTTCCCGGCGATACCGAGCTGGCCGCCCGGATTTCCAGCTACGAGTTGGCCGCCCGAATGCAGCTTAGCGTGCCGGAGGCGACCGACATTTCGCAGGAGCCCGCGCACGTCCTCAAGATGTACGGGGCGGACGACTCGCAGAACAAGCTCAAAGCCGGCTTCGCCCGCAATTGCATTCTGGCCCGGCGGCTGATCGAGCGGGGGGTGCGGTTCGTGCAGCTTTTCAACGGGGCGTATGCGATGGGAGAAGGAGTCGGCAATTGGGACGGCCACAAAACGCTCAAAACCCAGTACGACATCCACGGCCCCATCCTCGACCAGCCGGCTGCTGCCCTACTCAAGGACCTCAAGCAGCGAGGGCTGCTCAAAGACACCCTCGTCGTCTGGTGCACCGAGTTCGGCCGCATGCCCACCTTCCAGAAAGGGGCCAGCGGCCGCGACCACAACCCAAGCGGTTTCACCGCCTGGCTGGCGGGGGCGGGGGTGAAAGCCCCGTTCACGTTTGGAGCGACCGACGACTTTGGCTACAAGGCAGTGGAAAACGTCGCCACCATCTACGACTTCCACGCCACCCTCCTGCACCTCCTCGGCCTCGACCACGAACGGCTCAGCTTCTATCACAACGGCATCGAGCGGCGGCTGACGGACGTGCATGGAAAGGTGATTGAGGGGGTGCTGGCGTCATGAATAACGGGCGTCCCTACTATGCCGTCATCTTCACCTCCCTCCGCACCGCAGAGGACGATGCCGGTTATGGCGTCACGGCAGAGCGGATGACCGAGCTTGCCGCGCAGATGCCGGGCTACCTTGGCATCGAAAGCGCCCGCGGAGCGGACGGCGTCGGGATTACGGTGTCCTACTGGGAAAGCCTGGCCGACATCAAAACCTGGCGCGAACAGGCGGAACATCGGCTGGCGCAGGCCATGGGGAAAGAGCGCTGGTACCAGCGGTTCACGCTACGAATCTGCCAAGTCGAGGCCGAGCGAGAATTCGAACGAAAGGAGGACTAGACCACAGCCGCATCGAAGCCCGCGGAATCGTGCAGGTTCGCCCGCTCTTCCTGATACTCGACGATGAAGTGGGAGAGCCCAATCTGCAGTTCGCCCCCTTCTTCGAGCGCGACCGCCGCCGTCAACCGCTCGCCATTGACATAAGTGCCATGGGACGAGCCGAGGTCGCGGACGACGACGCTCTCGCCACCGCAGGTCAGCTCGCAATGCCGACGGCTGAGCCAGCGGTCGTCAATTCGCACGCCGACCGCGACACCGCGGCCGAGTTCGATGGGAAACCGATCAATGGTGATTTCGCGCGGAGAAGCCAGCGCGTTTTGGCAGAGGAGCTTGATCTTCACGGCAGGGGGGAAAGAAGACGAACCGGCGGGCGGGGATAGGGCGGGAAGCGTACGACAGGCATCAAAAACGCCGATTCGCACGCATCGGTTTATGGATGGTACACCCGCTCAAGGGGGTGTCAAGTGCTGCCCGAAACTTTTTTGAAAAAGGTGTTTATTGGCGCTCGCACGATGCTGAGTTTGCTTGCTATTGCCCACTTTCCCCTCGTATCTCCATTGTCTTCCGCACCGGGCTCTCCTTGTCAATCGCCACGTAAACCACCTCCGCCTCCGTCAGCCGCTTGGGGCCAGTTTCCCGCTCTGCTTCCACGGAGACGTGCGTAGTGATGGATGTCCGGCCGATACGAGTCACCTGCGTCCAAAAGCTGACGACCTCCCCTACTCCGACCGGCTCATGAAACTCGACGCCATTCATGGCGACGGTGACAAGCGCCGGCACCCGCCAACCTTGATTGCGAATCTCGGCGATAGCACCGACCGCGCCTGCCTGATCGATGTAACTCAGCAGCACGCCACCAAAGATGGTGCCGACGGCGTTCGTATCGCGCGGCATCATCACCACTTTCACCGCCAAGTAGCGCTCGGTCGGCAGTGTAGGCATGGGAACGATTCTCTCGAAGAATTCTCGTGACAAGTGGAAAGTCACATGGTCCCACAAATGTCCAGTGACGGTGCACTGTGGGCGGCTCATCTTCCGCAAAGCGTGGCTCAGCGGCAAGCAGCCTGCCGCTAGAACCGGATTTGTGCCTATATTGCCGCGAATCCGCGAAACTGGTGCAATCGAGATTTCTGTAAATTCTCTGGCATTTTCGGCACGGGCGCTGCAATTCCTATTGCCCGATTTGGCGACGGGAAATAAAGTTGAATAGGAGAGGCAGATTGCGTAAAGGCAGGGATAGCCGGCGCCCACGGGCAAATGGCCAGTCCCTGCCGACCCTCTCGCCTCCAACGAGTGCTCTTTTCCAATCTCTCCGAGCGATTGCTGCAAGCCGGAAGCAGCGCCCGCATTCTTCCCCAGTGAGAGAGTTTGTCGGACTGGGAGACAATGCACCTGCACGCTGTCTGGCTGTGCGCGGTCGTCGCAGGCGAACCTTTCGCAGTGACGAGGGTCCGCCCTGCGCGGAAAGTAAACGAACAGGGCAATTGAAACCTATGTTTAAGCGTTGAGTGGCTTATGCGCTCGATGCGGAAACGAATTACCCACCGGTTGCCAGAAAGGGGTGTGAACCAGCAGAACGACTCCGAGAAGTTCGTACCTGACCGATAGCGGCCACTGCGAACACAGACCCTAGCCGTACTGCCCGGACCGCCCCCCATTTCCCCCAGGGGAGGATATTCGATGACGTCGGGACGCAACATCATTTCGCTCGTCGCCCAGCGGCAAGACCTGGAGCAGTTCCGCAAGAAGAACTGGCTCGGCTCTTTCGAGGATTACCTCGACCTCGTCCGCCAGCAGCCGGCTGTGGCGCGGAACGCTTTCGAGCGGGTCTACGACATGATCATGTCGCGCGGCACGCATGTCTACGAGGAATCCCGCGGGGAAAAGCGGGTCCACTACAAGTTCTTTGACGACCCGGATAACGAAGGCCGCGATGCCGTGTTCGGACTCGACGGCACGCTGGAATCGTTCGTCAACGCTCTTAAGTCCGCCGCCAAGGGATATGGTATTGAGAAGCGCGTGCTCCTGCTGCACGGCCCGGTCGGCAGCAGCAAGAGCACCATCGCCCGCCTGATGAAGCGGGGCATGGAACGCTATTCCGGCACCGATGATGGCGCCCTGTACACGCTCGGCTGGATTGCGGAAGCGGACGCCGATGACATTCATTGGTGCCCGATGCACGAGGAGCCGCTGCATCTGATTCCCGAACGCTTCCGTGACGAAGTGCTTGCCGGCGTGAACGCGGACAAGGGAGAAGAGGACTTCAAAGTCCGCATCGTCGGCGAAATGTGCCCCTACTGCCGCTTCATGTATACCGAGCGGCTGAAGAAATACAGCGGCGACTGGACGAAGGTGATCAGCGACGTCCGCGTCAAGCGGATCGCCCTTTCCGAGCAGGACCGCTGCGGCATCGGCACCTTCCAGCCGAAGGACGAGAAAAACCAGGACAGCACGGAGCTGACCGGCGACATCAACTACCGCAAAATCGCCGAGTACGGCAGCGACAGCGATCCGCGGGCCTTCAACTTCGACGGCGAATTCAACGTCGCCAACCGCGGCATCATTGAGTTCATCGAAGTCCTCAAGCTGGACGTGGCCTTTCTCTACGACCTCCTCGGCGCGAGCCAGGAGCACAAGGTCAAGCCGAAGAAATTCGCCCAGACCGACATCGACGAGGTCATTCTCGGCCACACCAATGAGCCGGAATACCGCCGCCTGCAGAACAATGAGTTCATGGAGGCGCTCCGAGACCGCACCGTGAAGATCGACGTCCCGTACGTCACGCGGCTCTCCGACGAGATCAAAATCTACGAGAAGGACTACAACCAGCGGAAGGTGAAGGGGAAGCACATCGCCCCGCACACCATCGAAATGGCCGCAATGTGGGCCGTTCTCACCCGCCTCGAGCCGCCGAACAACGCCAGCCTCACGCTCCTGCAAAAGCTGAAGCTGTACAACGGAAAGACGCTCCCCGGCTTCACGGAGGAGAACATCAAGGAGCTTCGCGATGAGGCCATCACCGAAGGGATGCACGGGATTTCGCCCCGCTATGTGCAGGACAAAATCTCCAACGCCCTGGTCGCCCACATGGGGGCCAAGAGCATCAACCCCTTCATGGTGATGAACGAGCTGGAAGCCGGCCTCAAGCACCATTCCCTCATCACCAACGAGGAGCTCCGCGGCAAATACCGCGAGCTGCTGGGGGTGGTGAAGGAGGAGTACGAGAATATCGTGAAGAACGAAGTTCAGCGGGCTATCGCTGCCGACGAGGACGCCCTCAAGCGGCTCTGCGGCAACTACATCGACAACGTCAAGGCCTACACCCAGCGGGAAAAGGTCCGCAACAAGTTCACCGGCCAATACGACGAGCCGGATGAACGCCTGATGCGGTCGATTGAGGACAAAATCGACATCCCCGACAGCCGCAAGGACGACTTCCGCCGCGAGATCATGAACTACATCGCGGCTCTGATGATGGACGGCAAGACATTCGACTACAAGTCCAACGAGCGGCTCTATAAGGCCCTGCAGCTCAAGCTGTTCGAGGACCAGAAGGACACCATCAAGCTCACCAGCCTGGTCAGCCAGGTCGTGGACAAGGACACGCAGGCCAAAATCGACGTGGTCAAGAGCCGCCTCATCCGCGACTTCGGCTACGACGACGAAAGCGCGACGGATGTGCTGAACTATGTGGCGAGCATTTTTGCCCGGGGGGATGTGAAGAGGAAATAGTGGGGTGGGTGAGTGGTGAGTAGGTGAGTGGTGTTTCTGATACCACTCACCACTCACCACTCACCACTCACCACTCACCACTCACCACTCACGCGAAGTACCCTATGGTAATGAAGATAGACCGCGACTCGTCGCGGTTCAAACAGATCGTTCGCGGGAAGATACGAGAGAACCTGCGAAAGTACGTGACGCACGGCGAGATGATCGGCCGCAAGGGGAAGGACCTCGTTTCCATCCCGCTGCCGCAGCTCGACGTGCCGCACTTCCGCTATGGCCAGAACGGCCGCGGCGGCGTGGGGCAAGGCGAAGGCGAGCCCGGCCAGCCGATTGCCGCGGGAGATGACGATGGTGACGGCCAGGGCAAAGCCGGCAGCGATCCCGGCCAGCATGTGCTGGAAGTAGACATCTCGCTGGAAGAGTTGGCCGCGATTCTCGGCGACGAGCTCGAATTGCCGCGGATTGAGCCCAAAGGCAAAGCGAACATCACGCAGGACAAGGTTCGCTATACCAGCGTCCGCCGGATTGGACCGGAATCCCTCCGCCATTTCCGCCGGACCTATGTCGAAGCCCTCCGCCGGCATCTCAGCGAAGGAACCTATAAGCCGTCCGATCCAAAAATCATCCCCATCAAGGAAGACCGCCGCTACCGCTCCTGGGAAAGCGTCCCCGAGCCGGTCGCCAACGCCGTCATCCTTTACATGATGGATGTCTCCGGCAGCATGACCGACGAGCAAAAGGAGATCGTCCGCACCGAATCGTTCTGGATCGACACATGGCTCCGCAGCCAGTACGACGGCATCGAGCGCCGCTACATCATTCACGACGCAGCCGCCAAGGAAGTGGACGAGCAGACCTTCTACCACACCCGCGAAAGCGGCGGCACCCGCATCAGTTCCGCCTACAAGGTCTGCGCGGACTTGCTGAAAAACCACTACGACCCGTCGGAATGGAACGTCTACTGCTTCCAGTTTTCCGATGGCGACAACTGGGGAGAGGACAATAAGACTTCGCTGGCCCTCTTGCGCGAACATATCCTCCCCAAGTGCAATCTCTTTTGCTACGGCCAGGTCGAAAGCCCCTACGGCAGCGGCGAATTCCTCCGCGTCCTCGAGGAAGCCTTCGGCGAGGAGCACGAAGTGCTGGTGACCAGCGAGATTGAGAATAAAGAGGCGATTTATGATTCGATCAAGACTTTTCTCGGGAAAGGAAAGTAGACGGGAATGACGAATGTCGAATTCCGAATGACGAATGAAAAGGCATAGATTGCCACGTCTTCTCATTCGGAATTCGGAATTCGTCATTCCTCCGATTAACCATGACCACCAAGGACATTGCCACAAACGATGAGTTGCGAGAGCAGCACATCGAAGAGCTAGAGGCCGAAGACGGGCCGGACTGGGCAAAATCGCATCAGCCCGGCTCGGCGAGCTGCCATGAGCTACTCGACCGTACCGCGCTGATCGTGGACAACGTGGAAAACTTCGTCGTCGCCCACCCCGCCTGCGTTCAAAACAAAGAGTGGTTTGCGCTCGCCGAGCGTGCCGCAGCAGCATTGCACGAGCTGTACCAGAAAGTCGGCGTTGAACACCTCGACCAGGAAACCACCTAACTCGCCTTTCATTCGCCATTCGTCATTCGGAATTCGTCATTAGTATTTATGTCCGCCCTCCTCCACCGCTTCCGCCCGCTCACTCCTGAGATGGAAGAAATCCAGGCTCAGATGGAGGCCCATGCGCGCTCCTATGGGCTGGATTTCTTCACCACCATCTTTGAGGTGGTCGATGGGGACCAGCTCAACGCCGTGGCGGCTTATGGGGGCTTTCCCACGCGGTATCCCCACTGGCGGTTCGGGATGGAGTACGAGCAGCTTACCAAGGGGTACAGCTACGGCCTGCAAAAAATCTACGAGCTGGTGATCAATAACGACCCCTGCTTCGCCTACCTGCTGGCCAGCAACGGCATCACCGACCACAAGCTGGTGATGGCCCACGTCTACGGCCACTGCGACTTCTTCAAGAACAACGCCTACTTCGCCCATACCAATCGGAAAATGATTGACGAAATGGCGAACCACGGCAACCGCATCCGGGACTATATGGACCGCTTCGGCGTGGAAGAGGTCGAGACCTTCATCGACAACTGCCTCAGCGTCGAGGACCTGGTCGATATCCACTCCACGCGGATCAAACGCCGCGACGATTCCACTAAATACCACTTCCAGGAAGCGACCGACGAAGAGGATGACGCTCCGCTGGCCACCCGGTATCAGTCCAAAGGGTACATGGATTCGTTCGTGAACCCCCCCGCGGCCATGGCGGCGGAAGTGGCTCGCAAGAAGAAGGACTTGCAGAAGAAGGAGAACTTCCCCTCCGAGCCGATGCAGGATGTGATGCTGTTCGTGCTGGAAAATGCCCCGCTCAAGGCCTGGCAGCGGGACGTCCTTTCCATCATCCGGGACGAAGCCTATTACTTCGCCCCGCAGGCCCAGACCAAGATCATGAACGAAGGCTGGGCCACCTACTGGCACTCCACGATCATGACCCGCCACGCCATGATCGAAAAAGACTTGATCTGCTACGCCGACCACTGCTCCGGCACCCTCGCCGGCTCACGGACGCGGCTGAACCCGTACAAGCTGGGGCTGGAGCTGTACCGCGACATCGAAGACCGCTGGAACCGCGGGGCGTTCGGCGAGGAATACGAGCAGTGCGACGACCATCTCGCCAAGAAAAACTGGAACAAACAGACCGGCCTGGGACGGCAGAAAATCTTCGAGGTCCGCCGGGTCCACAATGACCTGACCTTCATCGACGAGTTCCTGACCCTGGATTTCTGCCGCGAGCACAAGCTGTTTTCCTTCGGCTACAACACCGACAGCGGCTACTACGAAATCGAAAGCCGCCAGTTCGAAGAGGTAAAAAAGCGGCTTCTGTTCAATCTCACGAACGTCGGACGGCCGATAATCTATGTGAAGGACGGCAACCACAAGAACCGGGGGGAGCTGTTCCTGGAGCACCGTTTCAGCGGCGTGGAGCTGGAGCTGAAATACGCCAAGGACACGCTCACCAACCTGTATCACCTATGGAAACGGCCGGTCCATATTGGGACAAACCTGGAAAACAGCCCCGTCACTTTGACCTTTGACGGCCTGGAATTTATCAATCCCGCGGAAGCGAAAGCGAAGAAATGATAGTAGTCCGCTCACTCCGTGAGCGGATATGCCTGCACACGGAGTGTGCAGGCTACTTTAGGCACAAAACTTGCTTGTTCGTGGAAACAGAGCTTCGGCGAAACATACTTGAAGGTGTGGACTCATCTGTCACGCCCAAAAAATAGGCGTAGGTGCTGGCATGACGACCAAACAAGACATCGAGCGCGAATTGACCCGCATCCAGGGCCAAAATGGCATGGGCCGGTTGGAGGTGGATACTCCGTCGGGCAAGCTCGACGCGGCCCTGCTCGCCGTCGACGCCATCGGCTGCGCGTTCGAGTCGTTCGCCTACAAGACCGACAAGCTGGCCGGCTCCACCGTCAAGGACCTCAAGAAGCTCAGCGACTCTCTCACCGCCCGGCTCAACTACTTGATGGAACCCATCAGCGCCGTCGAGCTCGACGCCGACAGTTGCACCGTCCAGTGCCGCTCCAACCCGCCGCAGCAGGGCGAAGACGGCCGCAGCTACTACGAGCTGCTCGTCCGCAAAGGTGGCGACATCCTCCTCAGCCGCTATCTCAAGCAACCCGGCCAACCCCGCCACGTGATTTCCGCCCAGGTCACCCGCGAAGTCCTCGCCCGGCTGGGAGAGGATTTTGTCGCCGCGGTGGGGTAACAAGATAAGTATCCATCCCGGCGCGCCGGGATGGTTCTTCACTTGGCCTTGCCCTGCATCGGTGGGTGCGGGGCATTCTTACGGCGAGAGCGCAGTGGCAGCGACGAACGGTCCCGCACTTGGCCTGTACATCATCCGCCACCGCGGGTGTCCTAGAAAGCCAAACAATGAGGCCTGACCCCCTCTCGGCTTCTCCACGCCGCTGGCTATGTACGTTATCATGGTGGGTGCGTCCCTGGAGAGCGAGACCATGAGTCATAAGCAGCCCCCACCACCACCGCCGCGCCGGAAACCACCCTCTGAGGTGACTTGGATTTGCCCGAAGTGTTGCGTTGCGGTCAAGGTGGAAACTCAAGTCGGTTCGTTCTGCCCCGGCTGCGGGTTACCAAGGTGGAAATGGTGCCCTCAGTGCGGTGAATGGCGTTCATCTACTTTTGGAGCAATCGACGTCGACGAAGTTACCAACGCGCATGGAGACCGCGAGCCGATCGTGATGGACGGGTGTGATACCTGGCGAGAGAGCACGCACTGTCCTGCATGTGGCGTTAAGTTGGAAAGGAAAAACGCGCCGCATGAGTAGCGGTGTGACGCGAAGAGCCAGGAATAAGACGGACTAAGAGCCAGGGCCAGACGCGATGGCGAGGACCGGAAAGGGGCTCGTCATGGTTTGCGCGGCGGTCTAACAAGTATTCGTTTGCGCAACCTATCACGGTCAACATTGCGCCCTGCGCAAACTATCTCCGGCGACGACGCATCGCTGGGAGGGACACAACTTCTTCAGGTGAAACATGTTCTGGTGAATTCCGGATCGCTCGCCCCCAGGATTGATTACGCAACCTATCACCCGCAGCCGACACTTGCGCCAGCACTATTCGACCACGCCGAAAATCGCTGGTCAAGCAGCAGTCATTCGCCGGGTGCGGATGTTGGTCCCCTCGTTCATCCAGCCGTCAGGCTTGCTTAGCCGCGGCAGCGGCGGAAGAATTCAGCCCACGGCGCAAGCCGTGGGTTCATGGCAAAAGCGACCCAAAAGCCCCGGTAGGGGCGACAGAACATGGGATGCCCTTGGGAACGCCGCTAACTCCGTGGGACGCCTGGGCGATGCCGCGATTCTTTCGCCCCTGCCGGGGCTTTTTGTGCATTCTTCACCTATTCCCACGGCTTGCGCCGTGGGCTGAAATCTGGCCGCCCCTACCGGGGCTTTTTAAGGTGATCGACCACTGAGGCAAGCCCGGGGCAAGCCAACCGGGTTTGCTCGCAATGTTTCCACACGAGTCGGCTCGCGACCTACTTCATCGCGCCGTACTTCACTCCGCGGGCAGCGTCGGCCATTGGGGGTCCATCTCTTTCAGAGCATGCACCACCACGCGGGCGATGGCCAGGTTGCGGTACCACTTCTGGTCGGCGGGGATGACGTACCAGGGGGCTTCGTCGGTGGTGCAGTGCGCGAATACGTCCTCGTAGACCTCCATGTATTCTTTCCATTCCTTGCGCTTGGCGAGATCGTCGGGGTTATATTTCCAATGTTTTCTCGGATCGTCCTGCCGCTCCTCGAGCCGCTGCTGCTGCTCGTCCTCGCTGATGTGGAGATAGAACTTGAGGACCCGCGTGCCGCTGCTGGCCAGTAGCTGTTCAAAATGGTTGATCTGCTCGTACCGCGGCCGCCAGACGGATTCCGGAAAGAGCTCGGCGACGCGGACGACAATTACGTCCTCATAGTGCGAACGGTTGAAGACTCCGATGTAGCCGCTGGCGGGAACCGCTCGGTGAATCCGCCATAGAAAGTCGTGAGCCAGCTCCTCCTTGGTCGGCTCCTTGAAGCTCGTCACCTGCACGCCCTGCGGGTTGATGCCGGAAAACACGCCGCGGATCGTGCTGTCCTTGCCACCGGTGTCCATCGCTTGCAAGACGACGAGCAGCTTCTGCTTCCCCTCCGCGTACAGCCGCTCTTGCAGCTTGGGGAGCTCCTGTTTGAGCTCGGCAAACTCCTCTTCGGCAGCCTTGCGGTCCTTGTGGAAGTCCTTGCCGCGCGTGGAGATGTCCGCGAGCTTGATCTTCTGGCCGGGCTTGAGGCGATGGGTGTGGGGCATGGAAACTTCCATAGTAGCCAGCACCCTCCGTGTGCTGGCCTGTCCGCTTCCGGGGTGGGCGGGCTCCCCACCCCCTTTGCACAGATCTCCTTTTCATTGCCGGGGGG
>JBPCKT010000138.1:0-85307 GCA_051004015.1 Pirellulaceae bacterium
AAGAATGTCTTTCACCCATCGCGTGCTCCTCCTTGTGTGTGAAAACAAGCGTCGAACACTCGTTAAACACCGGAGATCACGCGATGGGCTTACTTATCTCTCTCGGGAGCGGTGAATAGGACGGGCTTATTCACCTGCGGCGTTTTTATTCACGGAAAAGTTGTCCACTTATAAGCCTTTCGCAAACCGTTTGACCGCCACTTTTCAGTGGTGCTTGCCATGCTCCATTCGCTCGCTGAGACATGCCATTCGGTGGCCTCCTTGGGTCCGGCCGCGCGGAGCTTCGCCGGCCCAGAAACCATTATACAAAACGGCCATGACTGACTAAGTGTCCAGTAACTTGAAGGCGTCCTCCGCGGTAAATCCCAAGTTGCGGGTCTCAATCCAACAACCGGCACGCGACTTGCTGTATGTCCGGCAAAGAATGGAAAGGGGTGAGAAAAATGGACGCCACGAAGGTCGAGGCGGCACTGCGCGCTTGCCTTGAACTAACCGAGACTTCCACCCACCCTGTAGCAGAAATTGGGCGTTTTTTCGATGAACTGTCCCAGAATCCTGATTGGTCCCCCGATGAAATTAATGATCTTCAGACGCTCTTTATTCAGAGCATCATTCATCGGTGGCGCGGTCCAGACTCACGACAGTAAGGCGGCCCCGGTGGCCGCGTAGAGTACACCACGTCACGCGATGAACGAACCAAAGCTTTCCGCCGCTCTGGATGAGTGTCTGCGCCGCTGTCTTGCTAGCGATCGGCCCTACTACGAACTCACCCAAGCTCTCAACACGTATAAGGCCGACCCTGATTGGAATCCCGCCGAAGTGGTCGAATTGCAAACGCGGGTCATCCGGGCGCTGATGGGGCACTGGCGGGGTTCGGATAAGAGCTAGCCGTTCGCTTGCCCCCCTCGCATGTCGCCATGGCGCGGTACCAAGACCGCTTGCCCTCTTTGCGGATTTGCCAGCAATTGCTGTTCGCCCTGCCGGCTCACCAGTGGATTCAACTCCGGCACGCCAGAAATGGCCAGACAGTGGCGTACTTTGGGGTTGGGGGCGGACAAAAATGACCTTGCGTACTTCGCCGATTACGTCAGGATACCGGGGTCTCGAATGCCCTGGGGCCCACAAAATGGATTTGGTGGCGGATATGCAAGATCAACCGACGATTAAATGCCCCGAGTGCGGCAGAACGGACGTAAAGCTACTCCGGCAGTCGCCGTTTGGAGGAATCAATCGCTATGGAAAGCCCGCCAGCGCCACGGTAGCGTACCAGTGTGTTTGTGGCATGGGCTTCACCGAAACATTTCGCACGCCGGGCGCTGCTCCGCCGGCGAGCGACAGAAAAGAGCGATTTGCCGCATAGAAGCGCCGCAAGGGGGTCGGGAAGGGTTTTCGCGGCTCTGCTGGCGTGCTAGCGGGTTAACGATTTCCGCGAAAACTCTTCCCGACGCCGACGGCATCGCAGCCGAGGTGGTCGAATTGCAAACGCGGGTCATCCGGGCGCTGATGGGACACTGGCGGAGGGAGGACAAAAGCTAGGAGCCGCGTTCCAGTGACGTGCGTTCCGTGCTATCCGCGATTTCTTTCGGCCCTGGCATCCTTTGTCCTCTGCCTTCGCCCATAAACACGTACCGCCCAAACGATCATCCCAATCAGAGTGGCAAGCGGGGGCAGAATGAAGACTAGCAGGCCAAACGGAATGGCTACGTCAAATCCCCACCGTCGAATCATCGGATCAACGGAAACATTTACGGCGAGGCAACTGGCAAAGAATGCCACGCCCATCGCGATGGGGCTCAGCAGAAGTATCGTCCCTAATCCCACGACCTGTTTGACCGCGGAGGGAGACACTTTCTCATCGGGCACCGACTGCGGCGGTTCGTAGGGGTTGATTTCGTTCATGGGACAAGGCAACAACCCGCCGAGCGATGTGGAAAACTCGCCTCTGGGGCGCCTACGCCGCAAAGACTTCGTTCACCGCCATTCTCCATCCCGGCACCGCAGGCTCGGCATCGGCACTTTCGCCTAGGTGAAAAACAACCTCATTTTCTGGCGAAGTAGCTCGGTAAACCGCCACTGTTTGGGCCAGCGGGTCAACATCCCACTCGACGAGGGTGCCAGCTTCGAGGTAATCGGCACGCTTGGCGGCGAGCATGACTTCCGCCGAAGGGCTGTAATCCCCTTCGCTGCGAATCTCGACGGCAAACACCGGCGCTCCTTCCACAAACCGCATTTTGTTGCGGGGAAGCGGCCCCACATGAAAGGAAGCATCCGGCGAGAAGGACTCCCGGCCGCTGGTCAGCGGAGGAGAGAGGGCGAAGCCGATGCCAGCGCGAAAACACCTCACGACTCCGGCCTACCTAGAGCACGTCTCGCTCGAAGCGTGTCAGTTCCATATCAGCCACCGCTTCGCCGGCGTGCCGGTTTTTTCCTGCTGTTCAGCCAGCGCTCGAAGGAGGCTTGACTCTCGGACGACGGCTGGCCAGCAAGCAGGTTGGCAACGCTGATGTCCTCGTCTAGGTCAGGCCAGTGGATGCCGCTTCCTCCCCCGATGAGCCGCCATGAATTACGTTCTTTGGCAGTGGCGTTTACCAGGCGCGGATACCAGGCCAGGGGCGCGGCAATTGCGCGGCCGTCCGACAATTCGACGGAAAGAGTCTCGTCATCCAAGCTGATCTCACACGCGAACGCTGGATGCTTTTTAACCGTGGAAGAACCCATTCCAACTCTCCATAAACGGCTCTTGATGGTTCGAGACAAGCTCTCGAATTCGCCTGATTTCTTGGCGAGAAAACCCGCGGCTACGCTCCAGGCGGACCGGCACCAGCCAGAACTTCGCTTCGCAACGATCGCGTTCGACATGAATATGCGGCGGTTCCGAGCCATCGCCGGCATAAAAGAAGAAACGATAAGGTCCGTCTCGAAGCACCGTCGGCATTCACCCATGTTACGCGGTTTGACACGCGAACACAAATTGTGAATGCACGTATCCTACCGTGTCTTCCCTTTGCTCCCTGTCGAACTGGTATTCAGGCCGAGCGCCTTTTTGAGTTCTGCATCAAGCTCCGCCGCGTGAACATTGTTGTTCAACACCCGCCCTTGCTTATCCACGAGCAGCATCATGGGGAGGGTGAGAATCCCCATCTCGCTGGCGAGGCGGCTTTCTTCGATGCCCCCTTCTTCGAAGGCGTGGGGCCAGGGATAGCGGTTGGCGTTCAGGAATGTTTTCGCGTCGGTCGCGGAGCCGTCGAGGTTGACGCCGAGGGGTTGGAAGCCGGATTTGCCGTACTTGGCCTGCATGTCCTTGATGACGTCCATGTCTTCTTTGCTGGGGCCGGCCCAGGTGGCCCAGTAGTGAATCAGCACCACTTTGCCGTTGTAATCCGCCAGATTGACGGCTGCGCGGCCGTCGATGGATTTGCCTTTGAGCGTGATTTTCTTGCCGGTGGAATCGAGCCGCGTTTTGGCCCCCGTCGCTTTTTTGGCCTGGTCGCTCGAAGGCATTTCCGCCAGCAGGCGGTTGTACCAGGTGAGGGCTTCCTTGGGTTTCTCGTTGAATTCGTGGGCCATGCCGAGTTGCAGCATCGCTTCGGCCGCTTCGGGGGCGGACGGATAGTCTTCGATAATCGTCTCCAGGCCGGTCGTCCAGGTGTCATTGATTTTGGCGTAGTCGGCGTCTTCTTTTTGCGACGCGGCGTCCTTCTGCGCTTGCAGCAGGCGGTACTTCACGAAGGGAAGAAGCTGCTTGGAGCTGGGGAGCGGCGCGGTTTCCTCCGCCAGCTTTTCCAGCCGCTCGACGCCTTCGGGATAATGCCCCGCGGTAACGGCGGCGCTAATGGTTTCCGCGAATTGGCGAACCCAGTTGCCCCGCTCGTCCGCGGAGTTGGCGGACTTGATGAGCTTGCTCAGGATGTCGGCTCGCTTGTCGTGGATCTCCGTCTGTTTCTCGGGCGTGGCGCTGGCCAGCGATTTTTCCAGCGTTTCCAGCTCGTCGTAGAGCTTACGGGATTCGGGGGAGAGATCGCCGGTGCCGGCCACGGGCTCGCCGCTGTTGGCGGCGTTGCTGGGGGCGAGGAGCCGGAACGACGCAGTCTTCGTCAGCTCGATGTTCTCCGGCAGCCCGAGCACGCGCCAGCCGTCGCCGACTTTCACCATCGAGCCAATCATCAGTTGGGAGTGTTTTTTCTCTTTGCCAGTGGGGGTTTCCACAACGGCGGAGGCGTCGTCGTAGATGGTCAGATCCTTGGTGTTGCCGTCCGTGCCGGCGGGAATGAGGGCTGGGCGGGAAGCGCCGAAGTGAATCCATTCGGACTTGGCGGAGATGAGTTTCTGGGCCTGACAGCGGTCGGCGAAGTTCTTCAGCGAGGCGTCGATGCGGGCCTTGATTTCCGCGGTTTTTTTGTCCGCGAGACCCAGCGAATCGAGTTCGCTTGGCGTGAGGAGCAGCCGTCGGAAGCGGGGAGCGTCAGCACTCGCAATGGCGGCAACGAGCTCCGACGTGACTTCCTCCGGAGAGATTGATTTCCAGGAGTCAATCTTGCCGTCCTGGTCCTTATCGATTCCCCACCGCGTGCCGGCTGTGCCCAGCCAGCGGCATTCGTTGACTTTGTTGTTGTGGTCCGTGTCGATGTCGCGATAGATTTCGATGCCGTCCTTGAAGTAGCACCACTGGTCCACCTGGTTATCGCCGTTGGTATCCAGAAATCGCCGCAGCACTTCGCCGCTGGGGTCTTTCACCACAAAGCCGGAGATGCCGCCGAAGCTATCGACATCGAGCGTGCATTTGGCCACTTCGGCCTTGGTGGGAAGGTCGTAATCGACGTCCTGCTGGGTCGGCGTGATGCCCAAAGCCTCGGCTGGGGTCGGCTTGGCTTGAATGGCCGTTCCAGCAAACAGGACCAGAGTGACGGCTCCGACGAGAATGGCAATCTGGCGAAGTATCCGCGGCATGGCTTCCGTTCCTTAGGGCTTTTGGAGGCAGCAGCCTGAACCTGGGGGCTGGGCGAGCGTCTCCTGGGAATATCCGCCCCATTGTAGCGATGGTGGCCGGCCGCAAAAGAGAAGTTTTTGGCGGGAAGCTCAAGCCGGGCTCAGCCGATGCCGAAAATGGCAGATTGCGGTCCGTTGGAGTCCCGCCTTCAGGCGGCTTCCAGGTTCCGCCTAAAGGCGGGACTCCAGCGGGTTTTTGCCCCTTTGACAGTGCAGGTAAGGTGTTTAGAATCAAAAGTTTCCCCACACGGGGCGAAAATCGGGCGGTTAGCTCAGTTGGTTAGAGCGCGTCGCTGATAACGACGAGGTCACAAGTTCGACTCTTGTACCGCCCACTGGAAGAAGGGGACGTAGCTCAATTGGGAGAGCACTGCCTTTGCAAGGCAGGGGTTGAGGGTTCGAGCCCCTTCGTCTCCACTGCCCCCTTGCCGTGAATTCAAGAACCCGTATAGTTACAGACGAAGACCGAATCTTCACCCTTTTTTCGCTGACAACGACCTTCCGGAACCCACGCATGATGCAGCGAAAAAATCTCCTCCGCCGGGTTGACGCCCTATGCACTAGGCCATAGGATTACGCTTTCCCACTTTGCGGAACCCCAACTACTGAATGAGAAGCTGCTTCGTCGATTTGACGGGCCAGCTTCCCGTCCAGTGGGACGGCATGACGGAGGGCTTAGCGGCCCAAAGTCGTGAAATGATCTTTGACAATTTGGTTGTTGTGTAGATGGCATCTTCGTGAAGGTGCATCGATTTACACGTACTGATCTCGCAAGAGCTTGAGATGTGTATTGAAGTGTATCTTGCACGGTCTCTTAGTAAAAAAGCGTTGCTCGTGCCGGCCGAAAGGCTGGTGCGAGCGAGACGAATCGAAAGAGCTATCGTTACTTGAAGAAGAGTGCTGTTCCCGCCGTGAGGCGCGGGCAGGACTCGAGAGTGGTGTTGCCACGCATATCGAATTTAATGCGACTGTTTCAGCAAGCTTCGGCGAGCTGCGGCAGGGGCAGAGAGTTTTGAATATTTGTGGTCAAGCTACTAAGGGCACATGGGGGATGTCTTGGCATTAGAAGGCGATGACGAGCGTGGAAGACTGCGATAAGCCTGGGGTAGTTGTCAAACAAACGTTGATCCCGGGATTCTCTAATTAGCATGCACTGAATCCATAGGTGCATGCGGCTAACCCAGAGAACTGAAACATCTCAGTATCTGGAGGAAAAGAAAGAAAAATCGATTTCGTAAGTAGCGGCGAGCGAAAGCGAAACAGCCCAAACCGCGAGGGTTTTCCCGCGCGGGGTTGTAGGGTCTCTCACATGGGAGTTACAAAGTCGTTGATTAACCGAACTGTACGGAAAGGCAGGCCATAGCGGGTGACAGCCCCGTAGGTGAAAGTCAGACGACCTCCCGAGGGATACCTGAGTAAGTCGGGTCACGTGAAACCCCGACTGAATCCACGGAGACCATTCCGTAAGGCTAAATACTCTCTAATGACCGATAGCGAACTCAGTAGGGCGACTGAAAGATGAGAAGAACCCCGTCGAGGGGAGGAATGTGAACCTGAAACCATGTGCTTACAAGCTGTCGGAGCGCGTATTTTGCGTGACGGCGTGCCTTTTGCATAATGATCCGGCGAGTTACCGTCGGCAGCCTGGTTAAGGCCTTCAGGGCCGGAGCCATAGGGAAACCGAGTCTGAATAGGGCGAATTTGTTGCCGGTGGTAGACCCGAAACTGCGTGATCTACCCATGAGCAGGTTGAAGCGCGGGTTAAACTGCGTGGAGGACCGAACCCACTTGGGTTGAAAACCGAGGGGATGACTTGTGGGGAGGAGTGAAAGTCTAATCAAACGCAGAGATAGCTGGTTCTCTCCGAAAAATATTGAGGTATTGCCTTGAGCCACTACGCGTTGGGGGTAGAGAGACTGAATTGGCATGGGGGCCCTTCCAGGTTGCCCAGCCGAGCCAAACTCCGAATACCAATGCGACTATCTCAGGAGACAGACCACGAGGGATAAGCTTCGCGGTCGAGAGGGAAACAACCCAGACCATCTGCTAAGGTCCCAAAGAAGTACTCAGTCACTAAGGAAGTGATATTGCTGAGACAGCCAGGATGTTGGCTTAGAAGCAGCCACCATTTAAAAAGTGCGTAACAGCTTACTGGTCGAGCAATTTCGCGCCAATAATGAACGGGAGTAAGTACTTCACCGAAGCAGTGGGTTCATTGGTTCTTCGGAGCCAGTGAGCGGTAGGAGAGCGTAGTACATCAGATACAAGCCATACAGTAATGAGTGGTTGCGGGGTGTACTAGTGATTATGTCGGAATGAGTAACGATAAAACAGGTGAGAATCCTGTTCGCCGAAAGCCTAAGGTTTCCTGGGGAAGGTAAATCCGCCCAGGGTTAGCCGGCACCTTAGTCGAGGCCGAAAGGCGTAGACGATGGATGAGCAGGTCAATATTCCTGCGCTGCGAAGTGACCGATGGAGGGACGACGTTTGGATCGTGAGCGGTACGATTAGAAATGTCCGTAGAGCAGTCTGAGGTGGGGGATAGGCAAATCCGCCCCTATAGCCAAGGACTGAGCTCGAGAGCATTCAAGTTCTCGAAGTCATGTGAAGGACGTCCAAGAAAATCTCCTAGGGTTGAAACTAGCAACCGTACTAAAACTGACACAGGTAGGCGAGACGAGTAGTCTCAGGCGCTCGGGAGAACGGTGGTTAAGGAACTCTGCAAATTGATCCCGTAAGTTCGCGATAAGGGATGCCTGCGCAAGCAGGCCGCAGTGAATCGGCTCTAACGACTGTTTATCAAAAACACAGGACTCTGCGAACTCGTAAGAGGATGTATAGAGTCTGACGCCTGCCCGGTGTTGGTAGGTTAAGGAAGAGGGTTAGCCGTAAGGCGAAGCTCGCAACCGAAGCCCCAATAAACGGCGGCCGTAACTATGACGGTCCTAAGGTAGCGAAGTTCCTTGTCGGGTAAGTAATTGCCCAGGGCGTGGGTGACCACGCCAGGTGTACCGGCTCAAATCGGTGAAGCCCGCCGGGAAACGCAGGTTTTCCCAGGGTAATACCGAGGGTAAGATCGTAGTTCGCAAGGATTACGAATCCCCGTAACGACTCAGGGTGTGAGAACCCTGGAGCGAGTCTTTTCCAAGACTTGCTAACACGCCGGCCCTGATCACCGCCAATGGATCTGCCCTCTTACATCTCTGGATACGTAGACGGCGAAGGCTGTTTCTGTGTCTCCTTCATTCCCAGCAAGCGGCACCGCTTCGGTTGGGAGGTCCGGCCGAGTTTTTCGGTCAGCCAGAATGGAGATCGGGCTCAGCTGCTGTATAAGATCCAGGCGATGTGGGAATGTGGTTTCATTCGGCCTGATCGATCTGATAAGACCCTCAAGTTCGAGGTCCGCAATATTGGTGACCTCGTGGGGAAGGTTCTGCCGCATTTTCGGCAGTACCCTCTGCAGTCGTCCAAACAGGCCGACGTTGAGCGATTCGACCAGATTTGCCAGCTTGTCTTTGACAAGCGGCATTTGACGGTTGAAGGTCTGAAGGAGATCGTCAGGTTGGCGGTAAACATGAATCCTTCCGGTAAACGGAAGTACTCAGGCGACGAGATTCTCAACTCGTTGCGGTCAGGTGAAGGTATAGTCTGCGCCACAGGAAACTGTGGAAGTACGTGAAGTTCCGACCTGCATGAATGGCGTAACGATTGGAGCACTGTCTCAACCACCGACCCGGTGAAATTGTAGCCGTGGTGAAGATGCCACGTTCCCGCGGTTAGACGGAAAGACCCCATGAACCTTGACTGTAGGCTGGTATTGGGCTGAGGTATGTTTTGTGTAGGATAGGTGGGAGGCTACGAAGTGGTGGCGCTAGCCATCATGGAGCCATCGTTGAAATACCACCCTGAATATGCTTTAGTTCTAACTTTTTCCCGTGAATCCGGGTAAAGGACATTTCCAGTTGGGCAGTTTGACTGGGGCGGTCTCCTCCAAAAAGGTAACGGAGGAGTACAAAGGTACCCTCAGCCTGGTTGGCAATCAGGCTTTGAGCGCAAGGGTAGAAGGGTGCTTGACTGCGAGACCTATAAGTCGAGCAGATGCGAAAGCAGGTCCTAGTGATCCGGTGATTCCGTATGGAAGGGTCATCGCTCATCAGATAAAAGGTACTCTGGGGATAACAGGCTGATCGCCACCGAGCGTCCACAGCGGCGTGGCGGTTTGGCACCTCGATGTCGGCTCATCACATCCTGGGGGTGAAGAAGCTCCCAAGGGTTTGGCTGTTCGCCAATGAAAGTGGTACGTGAGCTGGGTTCAGACCGTCGTGAGACAGGTCGGTCCCTATCTGCCGTGGGCGTACGAAATTTGCGGAGGTTCTTCTTTAGTACGAGAGGATTTAGAAGGACGTACCTCTGGTGTACCAGTTGTCACGCTAGTGGCACGGCTGGATAGCTAAGTACGGAAAGGATAAACGCTGAAAGCATCTAAGCGTGAAGCCCTCTCCAAGATCAGATTTCGTTGTGCTTTAAGCACGAGAGTCCCCTGGAAGACTACCAGGTTGATAGGCCAGATGTGTACGCCCAGTAATGGGTTTAGCTAACTGGTACTAATGGACGAACGCTTGGCCACATATATTCAACACTCTCCCAGGCAACAGATAGCTCTTCGCCTGAGAGACCCATATTGAAGCGAGTCGCGAGACTTGCCAGACATGGTAGAGACGTTGGATACTTTTGCGGCATTATTACCGTGAACGTTTCAATCGCCATCGACACAACATCGAATTCGCCGCGTCAGGTTTAACCGCCTGCCGCGGTGCTTCCCGGTGACTATATCGGAAAGGCAACACCTGTTCCCATCCCGAACACAGTAGTTAAGCTTTTCGAGCCGATGATAGTGCAACAAACGCGAAAGTAGGTATTGCCGGGGCTTTTTCAAAACCCCTCGCCTGGCCAAAAGCCAGGCGAGGGGTTTTTTCGTGCGCCGGCGGCTAGAATGTTGAGATCAACCACGGATGACACGCAGTGCAAGGATGGAAATCCCTGAAATCTGCGTCATCTGCGGATCAATTTGTTGTTGCCCGAGACGAGGTATCGAAGTGCGTCTCCTGAAAACTCTGGTGCTGCTTGCGGCTTTGGCCTCATCCAATTCGCTGATCGCGGAGGAAGGTGACGAGGAAGAGCCGTATTTGCCCGGCATTGTTGCCCGCTATTCGGATAGCACCGGCCATTCGTTCCGCCGGCTGGATGAGGCGATTGCGTTTGACTGGGCCGGCGGATCGCCGGATGGCCGCATCGCTGCCGATGGCTTTCGGATTCGGTGGCACGGCAAGCTGTTCGCCCAGGGAGCCGGCGAATACCGCCTGGCCGCGCATGCGGCTGGCGAAGTCGAGGTGAAGCTGGCAGGAAAGACGGTGATTCCAAGGCAGGAAGCCGCCGGCTGGGTGTTTTCGCAGCCGGTGACGCTGGAATTTGACCGGCACGAGATCGGAGTCAGCTTCAAAAAGACGAAGAGCCCGGCGCATTTCTCGCTGTATTGGTCCGGGCCCCAGTTTCCGCTTGAGCCGGTGCCGCCGCGGTTTTTGATGCACGACCGGAAGGAAACGGTCTCCATGAATTACGAGAGGGGAGAGCTGCTGGCGGCCGCGCTGCGGTGCGCGGCCTGCCACCGGGAGGAAGCGGATCCTAAGCCGCTGGCAGCGCCCTCATTGGCGCATTTGGGTGGCAGTATCCGCGAAGATTGGGTGCAAAAGTGGCTCTGCGACAAGGGGCAGGAAGAGCTTTCCATTCGCCGGCGAATGCCCGCCTACGGATTTTCAGAAGACGAGGCGGCGGCGATTACGGCCTACTTGCTCGAAAGTCAGCCGGCCCGGGAACGACCGAAGGAAGAGGCGGAACCTTCCCTTCCTCCAAGCCAGCCGAAGTCCGGCAAAACTCCGCCCGTGACAAGTCCCCCGACTGGCCCCACGGTCGACGAGGGCGCCACACTGTTTTTCACGCGCGGCTGCCTGGCCTGCCACCAGGTGCATGGGCTTGGCGAAAGCGGGCTGTTCGGCGGCGGCGACCTCACCAAAACTGCCACCAAGCGGCCGGCTGGTTTCTTTCGTGATTGGCTGGCTGACCCGAGCAAACTCAATCCGGATCACCGGATGCCAATTTTTGATCTCAGCCCGCGTGAGCGAACGGCAATTGATCGCTACCTCTCGTCGCTGGGTGAAGCGCCGAAGCCACCTCGGCGGGAACAGCCGCAGCAAGGTGGAATAGAAAAGGGCCGAACTCTGGTCGCCAGGCACCGCTGCACAAGCTGCCACGCGCTGCCGCCAGACGCCCAGCTTGCCCCTGCCTCGAATGTAAAGCGGCTGGACGATGCAAGCGACTGGAAAAAATCGTGCGCATCCAAGGGGGGCGTCAGCCAGGCCCATCTGGGCTATTCCCTGAATCGGGAGGACCAAAATGCCCTACGGGAATTCTATTCTGCTGAGCGCGTCAGCGAATCCAGTGGTGCCAAGCCGTCCGGTAGGTTATCGCTGATCCAAAACAACTGCCTCGCCTGCCACGGCCGCGAAGGAGTCGAGTCACTCACCTCCAGCCTGCCGCAAAAACTGGCGGAGAAACTGATGGGAGTGGTGGAGCTCAACCCTTATTTGGAGCCCTCCGTTCCGGCCATGACTCCCCCCTCGCTGAGCAGCATCGGCGATAAGCTCCACAAGGACGCGCTCGACGCCGCCATCCGCCGCCAGGGTCCGCCGCTGCGCGATTACCTCCTGGTCCGGATGCCCCGCTTTCCGCTGCCGGACGACGAGCTGAAACGGCTGACAGACTATTTCATCCAGACCGACCGCATCCCGCCGCTGCCGGAGGCTTCCGCCACAAAACCAACGCCTGCGGAAGAAGCCGCCTTCACACTTGCCGGCAGCCGACTGGTCTCGACCGACGGCTTCGGCTGCACGAGTTGCCACCAGGTGGGGAAGGTCATACCGGACAAAGCGCCGCTCAACGCCCGCGGCCCGTCGCTCTCAGCGATCGACAAACGGATCCGCAAAGAGTGGTACGACCGCTTTCTCCACAATCCCGCCCGCATCGTCCCCCGGATGGAGATGCCCAGCGTCCAAATCCCTGTCCGCGGAGTTCTCGATTCCAAACTCGACCCACAACTCGCCGCCCTCTGGCACGTCCTCGCCACCCCCGGCTTCGACCCGCCAGAGCCGAATCCATTTCGGATGCTGCGTTTTGCCGGAGGAAAGGCGAGGGAGTACCCAAAAAACGTCTTCGACACGGTTCAATTTCGAAAGACAACTTATGCAACGCCTATGCTGACGGCTTTCGGCAATCGTCACAATCTTCTGTTTGACCTGGAGAAGAATCGGATGGTGGGATGGTGGGTAGGGGACGGGGCAGCTCAGCGAACCCGGGGGAAGAGCTGGTTTTGGGAAGCACTCGGCCAAAGTCTATTGGATAATCAATCGTCCGAACCCGACTTCCATTTGTTGATTGACGGCAAGGAGGCGAAGCCCCTCGCCAGTGACCAACTCCTCGCGCAACCAATTCGCACTTTCAATTCCACACCGGAAGAAAATGGACGACACGGATTTCAGTACGCACTCTTGTTTCGAAGGAAAGGAGTCGACGAGCCCGTACGCCTCCTCGTCACTCAGCTCCTGAAGGCCTGGCATGATCCCGAGGATCCTTCGCACACCGGCATCGTGCGAGAATTGCAGGTATCAGGCGTACCGCAAGGAGGAATTCTCATCTTTCGGCCAATCGACATAAATACGTTACTCGGCGTGAAATTTGAGAAAAACACATTCACACTTAATCCGAAACACGGGACAGAAATCAACGTGGCCGAAAATCAGTGGCAAGAGGCTCGACGCGACGGTATCGTCATTGCCAATAAACACGACGCTGACCAGCTTGGAGAAGGCGAGATGGGAGAGCGGGGCATCAAGATTCGGCTTCGCTACTCCACAAGATTTCCGGTCGACCATTTCGACAGCCCGCCAGTTGAATTGCCAAATCCCGAGGCGGCCGAAATTCATATTGGGGAGGGATGGAATGCGACTCGCCTCCCGCTGCCTGAAAGACTTCTGCCCACCGCGCTGACTTTTCGGCCAAATGGGTCTCTCACAATTGGCACGTTGGCGGGGCAGGTTTTTAGCGCTACCGACATTCATCCGAAAGATAACGTGGAGGACTCCCTAGAGAAACTGGCCGACGGATTGGCGTCTCCCTACGGACTTTTTGCCACCCAGGAATATGTGGATGTACTCACCAAAACGAGCCTTATAAGAATTCCGTTTGCTGCCCAGCAAGGCAAGAAAATGACTTTCGTGTCTTCGGGTTGGGGACATACCGAGGACTACCATGATTGGGCCATAGGACTACTCCGCAGCGAACGAGAGCACTATTACGTCGGTTTGCCGTGCCAACAGGACGATCGCTGGCCAGAAGAGGCCAAGTATCGCGGCAGTGTGATCCAGCTTGTGCCACGACAGCCGACGAAGGACGACGCCCGCGAGTATGCCATTGAAGTTCTCTCCACGGGCCATCGTTTCCCCATGGGTCTCGCAGTCAATCGAGAGGGTGATTTGTTTGTTACGGATAACCAGGGAAACTACAACCCGTTCAACGAACTCAACCACGTCCGCAAGGGCGCATTTTTTGGGTTCGTTAACGCCATCGATAAGCGGCGAAAGGATACACCGCCCCCCACCACCGAACCGGCGATTAATATTCCCCATCCGTGGACGCGGAGCGTCAATGGGATTTGTTTTTTGTACACCCCTGAGAAGTTAAGAAAAGAGACGGGGAAGGATGCGTTCGGCCCGCTGGAGGGGCAACTGGTGGGGTGCGAATACGACACGCGGCGGCTGATTCGGATGAGCTTGCAGAAGATTGGGGATACGTACCAGGGGTGCGCGTATCCGCTGAGCCAGGAGCCGTCGTCGCCGGAGAAGGGATTTTTGGGGCCGATTGTCTGCGCTGTTTCGCCGCGGGGGGAGCTCTACGTCGGCAGCATCCGGGAGAGCGGGTGGGGGGCGGGAAATAACGTCGGCGAGATTGTGAAGATCAAGTTTGAGCTCGAAAAGATGCCGTGCGGGATTGCGGAGGTGAAGGCGGTGAAAGGGGGTTTTAATATTGATTTCCTGCGAGAAGTCGATGCGAAGAGGGCCGCTGATGTCGCCAACTACTCCATTTCTTCCTACCGCCGCATCAGCACGCCGGCTTATGGCGGACCCGATGTGGACCGGCGGATCGAGAAGATCGATTCCGTGGAACTGTCCGCCGATCGCCGCCGCGTCACGGTTCATTTGCCGGAGTTGCGGACCGGCGGGTTTGTCTATGAGATTCAACTTAAGAATCTCTCGCCGGGGGATACGGAGTTCTTTCCAGCGGAGGCGTATTTCACGCTGCATGGAGTGCCGTGACAAGTAGTCTGCACACTCCGTGTGCAGGCATGTCCGCTCACGGAGTGAGCGGACTACTTAGCACCGCTTCCCGCGTGCGGCGGAGGATTTCGTCGGTGAAGAAATAGGGCTCACTGCGATGTTCGCTGCCGATGAGATGGGCGACGTCGACGTCTTCGTATCGCGCGGCGAGGTCGGCGGGAAGGTAACTCTTGCCTCCCGCCAGGCCGGTATGGCCAAGGCCCGGGGAGCCGTCGCAGCGATCGATCTTGTGAAACCGCGAAATGACGCTGTCGCAACTGCTGTAGATGTTGAGCCAACTTTGGCCGAGGGGCATGGCCCGGCCGTGGACGTTGCCAGGCAGCAGCCAGTCGTTCTGGACGCCGGCGGCCCAGTAAACGACGCGGAAGCTCGCCCGCTCACCGCTTTCCATCCCGCGGCCAACGATTTCACCGCCGCTCAAGATGTGGAGCCCGCCGCCGATGATCCGGGCACCATAGCTGAAGCCGATGAGACCGACGCGGCGGTTCGCGGGGATGGGAGCGAGGAAGCGGGCCAGCAACCAGGCCTCGTCATCGCTGCGGGCCGCTTTGACGCGGACGTCGCGCAACGGGCCGTGGATTTGCGTGCTGGGCCACGACCAGATAACGAAGCGGACCTTGCCACCATCTTGGCTGCTGATGAGCTCGCGATAGATGGCCAGGCCCCGCGCTTCGGCTCCCGCGGAGTCCATCCGGTTGCCGTGAATGTAGATGACGGTCACGGTTTCCAGGTCGTCCGAGGCAAGAAAGGCGTTGTCATCCGATCCCTTCCAATAGCCGGCGTCATAGCGCGAGGTGCTCCAGCCGGGTCCGCCGCTCATGTTGCAAACGCCGCGCGTGTTGACAAGCCAGACTTGATCGCTCACCCGCGGCTCAAATGGCTTTTCAACATCTGCCGCGATAGCGTGCGGCAAGCAGGTCAGCGCGCAGCAGAGTAGGAAGGCGAACGCCGCGAACCGTGGACAGAATGCGCCGGCAAGCATGGTGGGAGAGGGGAGGTGGAGAGGGTTGTGCGTCTGGTAGGGGTAAGCAAAGCTCCGCGTTCCCTGGCGTCTAAGTATTGTAGCACGATATGCACAACGTGTGCTAACGAGAATCCCGCAGCGGAGGCAAAAAAGCGACGGTTGCGTTTGCACATCACTGGGTGTGGTGTAGAGTTTCGCAGCAAAGCCAAGAGCGGCCTACCCGCCACCCTCGCTTGGAAAAACGGAGAATTGCCATGAGAAAAATCCTTGCCATCGCCGCCCTGTCGCTGGTTGCCCTCAGCCTGTCGGGCTGCGGCTGCAGCCGGCCGTTTGCCAACCTGTTTAACCGGGGAGGGAACTGCGCCCCCGTCGACCCGTGCGCGAACGGCCCGCGGGCCACGCTATTCGGCGGCGGCCAGATTCCGCCGGGCGCGGAAGTGCTGCAATACCCGGCCAACTAGGGAGCGCTTCGCACTCCGCTGTACACCGTTCATGGGGGCGGCGCTAAGGACGCGCCCCTCCGGCCACTTCGCTCCCGCCTTTACCCAAGCGGCAAGCACGGCCACTTCCTCCGCGGTCAACCTGCGCCCATCGGTCTCCGGCGGCATCGAGCCGTCAGCTGCCCGCCGGATCAGCAGGCTCTCTTGCGGCCGGCCGGGGACCACCACCTCTCCCGCTTCACTTCCTTTCAAAGCTGTCGCGCTGTTGGAAAGGTCCAGCCCGGCTCGGGCCTTTGTGCTGTTGTGGCACTTGAGACAGTTCTGCACCAGGATCGGCGCGACGTGCTTTTCAAAATCGATCTCGGTGGCGCTTACAAAAGAAATGGATAACCGAGAGGTTGAACAGAAGGAAACGAAGGCAACGAAGGACAGGCAAAGAAGGGGAGAAGGACCGCGGAGTTGGCGGAGGAGCGCAGAGGTCGGATGAATTAAATGCATCGTCTGGGTTGCACTGCTTCGTTTCCTTAGTTTCCTTCTGTTCAATTTCTTTGCCTGTTTCTTTCTGGTACGGCTTACCGAATGAACTGATCGACAAAATCCTCCCCCAGCCCCACTGCGGCGTAGTGACGGCGACAGAGCTCGATCTTGGTGTGGACGTCGTCGTGGCCGCAGGGATTGCCGGCGGTGTCGTAATAGATCAAAGCGCCGCAGACGTGAAAGAGCGTGATCATCTCGTCCACGTCGTCATCGACGACGAGCGTGTGGACCTCTCCCGGGGGCTCAAAGACGTACATCCCTTCGCGGGCGATCCAGTCGTGTTCCAGGTAACGCCACGAGCCCTTGATGACGTAGCCATGCACGGGCGCCGGGTGGCGATGGCGGCTGAGGACACCGCATCGCCGGACACGCAGCAGGTTCACCCATTCTCCGGCCACCGTGTTGAGAAACAGCGGGCGGAACCAGACCCCTTCCGCCTGCGGCACCCAGAGTCGTTCATCCTCGGGAATCGCGGTCAGAACCAGGTCGTCCACCTTGCGAGTGGCGGCGGCAAAGGCGCTCATAGGCGCGATCCTCGATGAAGCAGTAGATTCCGGCGGAAAACATCAGTGTAATCCATTGAGAGCCGCGGAGTGCCTACGCTTTGGCCGCCTTCGCCTTTCGCCGCGAGACCGCTTCTTCGAGCTGTTTGTCCGCGGCCGCGGCGACAGGCCCTTCCTGCTGGTATTTGAACGGCAGGTCATGGAAGTCGTTGCCAAAACTGATGCCCAGGGCCCGCGCGGCCTGGACAGCAGTGCCGTCGGTATCGACCGTGCTGAGCTGGATGGCGTCGATGATTGGCACGCTCCCCATCAGCGGCGGCTGGTAGCAGATCATGTGGCCGAACTTCCGCTCAATGATCAGCCGCACCGCGTGCGCCCCAAACTGGGTGGCGACGACGCGATCGAAGGTGGTGGGCGCTCCGCCGCGCTGCAAGTGGCCCAGGACGACGATGCGGGTTTCCTTGCCGGTGCGACGCTCGATTTCATGGGCGATGATGCTGCCGACTCCCCCGAGGCGCACCTGCTGGTCGTCTTTGCGGCGCTCTTGCAGGACCAATTCGCCGCTGGGAAGTTTGGCCCCTTCGGCGACGACGACCAGCGTGAACTTCTTTCCCTTCTGCTCGCGGGCCAGGATGGCCTGGCCGATGTTGTCGAACGACCAGTCGATTTCGGGAATGAGGATCACGTCCCCGCCGCCGGCGATCCCCGCGTACAGAGCGATCCACCCCGCGTGGCGGCCCATCACCTCCAGCACCATCACCCGCTCGTGGCTGGCGGCGGTGGTATGCAGGCGGTCGAGGGCGTCCGTGGCGCAGAACACGGCGCTGAAGAAGCCGAACGTGAAGGCGGTGGACGAGAGATCGTTATCGATGGTCTTGGGGACGCCGACCACCGGGATGCCGTTTTCGTGGAACTGCTGGGCCACGGCGAGCGAGCCGTCACCCCCGACACATATCAGGCCGCTGAGATTGAGCTGCTCGAGCGTGGTCTTCACACCGGCGATCAGCTCCGCGTCGAGTTCCAGCCGGTCGTTGACGCCGACCGTGGCGCAGAAGCGGCCCTTGTTGGTCGAGCCCAGGATGGTTCCCCCCTGGCCGAGAATGCCGGTCGTGTTCTTGGTGTTGAGCGGGATGTAGCTGACCGGATCGACGAGCCCTTCGTAGCCCTTCAGAAAGCCGACGACCTCATACCCGTGCGTGTTGGCGCTCTTCACCACGCCGCGGATGACCGCGTTGAGCCCCGGACAATCCCCGCCGGCAGTGAGAATCCCGATCCGTTTTGCCTCTGCCATGCCTCGCTCCCGCGAATTGAATTCAGCCTGTGCTGATTATGTCTATTGTACCGGACGTGCCTTTGGACGTAGCCGTGCGGCCAGCTTGTCGGCTGGACTGGGAAGCGTAGCTCATGGGGTGAATGCCGCCGGGAAGCCGCCGGAGAGCTGGATGGCCTCGTCGATGGCCGACATTTCCTCGAGCGTGGCAGCAATGTAGGGAGCAAGAGGATGGTCGTGCGGGGCAGCGGAGGTGACTGGAGACGGACGGAGCAACTGATGGCCGCCGGCGCGGAATTGTTGAAGCTGGTCGGCGGTAACGCCGTTCATGGCGGGCGCGGGGGCTCGGAGCGTGTGCCACGCGGTAAGTCGCTGGCCACGGGGGACGAGGTCTTGGAAGAGGTTCTTGCTCGCCGGCAACAGGATTCTCGGGAAGTCGGTCCGCAGTTCGGCAGCGTAGCGCTCGCGGTAGGTGGGGGAATGGAAGAGCGCGTAGATGTAGTCCAGCAGGTCTTCGGGACCTAAGGTGCAGCTTAGATCTCCGCGGCCGACGGGAAGCCAGGCGAACTGCAATTGGTGAGACGCGGCGGCGAGGAAGTCTAACGCAAAATTCGCTTGCGGATCGGCTGCTTCACTGTTCGGCTCGTTCAGATACAGCGGGAACAGCGACTCACTTCCCCGGTTGTCGCTGCGGATCACGCCGTCCAGCGGCAGCCTATCCGCCATCCAGAAAAAGCTGCACGGCTGGGTGGGGAGCATCTGGCGGCGGGAGAGGAGAATTGCAGATTGTGGATTGCAGATTGCAGAATGCAGACGTTCGTCAATCTGCAATCTGCAATCCTCAATCTGCAATCTGTTTGTCACCGCGGTACGCGGCCAGTCAATCATCGCCTTGTGCCAGAAGACGAAGCGCCAATCGTACGGGCGGTAAAGGCAACGGCGGATGAAGGATTGCCAGTTGTCCTCGGCGGCGATGATGCGGCGGGCGGCGGTCAGCTTCCAGCTTCGGGTGTCGCCGGGAGCATACTTGGCGCTGCGGGTGCGGGTGAAGTAGCGGCGGCGGATTTCGTCATCGGGGATGGCGAGGTCGCGGAACTCGGCGAGGCGGCGGCAGAGCTCTTCCCGCGTGTGCGCGACGACGAAGTGATCCCGGGCCGTTACCGGAGCGGTTGTATTCACTGGCATCGCATCGGGCAGCCGCCAGGCGGAAGCGTATTCGGGCGGCATCGGTGGAGGGGCAGGCGTGAAGAGGAAGTTGGGAGCATTAGGCGTGATGATGGTTGAAGCGATTGCGCATTTTGGAGCTGACAGACGGTTGATCTTTTCTTCACGAGTGCCCCAGAGCTCACCGTGGCGAAGTTCGCACGTGGATTCATCCCCTTGCTTCGGCAGCCGGCGGAAGAAGCCGATGGCGATTCCCTGGTCGAGGCCGAAGACGTTCTCGTCACGCTCGCAATCGGGCGAACTTTCTCCCTTCTTCCGGTTACCGTGCAAATCCACCACATCAATCCTGCTGAAGACCCGCATTAGCTCGCGGCGCATGAGGCGGAAGGTCACATTGTCGAGGTAGCCGTGGTTGGTGACGAAGCCGACGATGCCGCTGCCGGCCTGTTCGATCAACCACTGGGCGTAGCGGATGAATTTCACATAGTCATCGTGCAGCCAGGTCTTCCGTTCTCCCAATCGCTCATCGGCGGTGACGACGTAGCCGGGTCGTTCCTTGCTGCCGCGGACCAGCTCGGTGATCCACTGGCCGCGATTGTCGGAGAGGCTGGAGAAGGGAGGATTGCCGAGGAGGACGAGAGGGGATTTCAGATTGCAGATTGCAGATTGCAGATTTGCCGGTAGAGTTAAGTCGCCGTCCGCCAACGTGTTTCCCAGTTCCACGCGTATTTTCCCCGGCAGCTGAAAGTCAAAGCCCTTGTCCGCCAGCTTGGCCGCGATATTGAGCTGGGCGGCGAGGCAGGCGGCGGGGATGATTTCGATGCCGACCAGATGGGGCAACAGGTGCTGAGCGACATATTGGTCCCAGCCTTCCGCCGGACTGAATTCTGCATGAATGAGGTCGATGGAGCCGAGCAAAAACGCTCCGGTGCCGGCGCCGGGATCGAGAATCGTCGCTTCCGCGAGGCCGCCTGGCCGTCTGAATTCCTCCTGCAACTGCTGGTGGACGCGGCGGCAGGTGAACTGTACGAGCTCCGGCGGAGTGTAAAAGACGCCGCCTCGCTTGCGGTGCAGCCGGCGATGCTCGGCGAGGAAGTGCTCGAAGAGGTGCGGAGTACTGAGTACTGAGTACTCAGTACTTAGTACTTGGTCTGCATCAGGGAACATCAGCCACTGGGAGCCGACTTTTCCCGGCGAGATGCTGCTCGCCGCAAGCACCTCTTCCAGCACCAGCCGCTCCCACGGCTGCGCTGCTTCCAGCAGCCAGGGCGCTGCGACCTCATACACTTCCTTCCGGGCCAGTACCAGCGGAAGGGACGCAACCATCGCCTGGCTCAGCATGTCCGCGCATTCCGCTGCGGCAATCTCGCGGCCCAAAGCAGCTTGCAGAGACGAACGTGCAATTTCCAGTCGTTTGGAGCCGGCCGCTAGAGAATCCTCCAGCCGTACAGCCACCTCGGTGGCAAGCGCCGCCAGGCTGCGAATCAAACGGCGTGGCAGCGGGGGATTCATGGGCGCTCCGTGCGGGAATCCAATTTGCAGCACGCTCAGTGCTGCTCCACCCGCTCATCCTTGCTCGGTCCATCCGGCGGCAGGCAGTGGCGGTAGCTGGCGAGGCGGATGACTTTGGTCCGCCTTCCCTGGCCGATGTAGACCGCTTTCCAGTTGGCGGAAACGGCTTCCGCCCCGCCGGCAAACTCGCGGATGTAGCGCCCGCGGACCGTGGCAGGCGTTCCCAGCGGCGGGTTGCGGCGGGCGAACTCCACTTCTTCCGTGGTCAGCATGTCCTGGGCGACGCCGGTCGTCCGCAGCCGCTCGAAGTAGCCGTCGGGGGAAAGCTCGTGGTATTTCAGGTCAATTTTCTTGCGGGTCTGCCAGGATGCGCCGCGTCCCGCCTTCTCCAGCACCCAGCGCTTCGTCACCCAGTCCAGCGAGCCGACCAGCGACTGCGGGTCTTCCTCCAGCGCGTCCAGCGTCTCTTCCCAGTGTTCGACAACCTCGCGGGCTTCCGTGGAGGGATGTTCTTGCTCATCCAGGAACCGGCGGCAGGCTTCCAGGTAGAATCTTTGCAATTGCAGCGCCGTGCAGCTTCCCCCGTCCGCCAGCGGCACGGTGGCTCGGAGCGTGGGGTCGGCGCAAATCGTTCGCAATGCTTTGAGCGGCCGGCGGACTCGCGGCACTGGCGGCATGGCCCCGGCCTCGATGCAGTCCAGCACCAGCAGCGTGGTCCCCACGCGGAGGTACTCCGCGAATTGGGCCATGTTCGAATCCCCCAGGGCAATCTGCAGCCGCTGCTGGGAGGAGAAGAGCGTGAAATAATCCTGCGGCAGCCAGCTTTCGGCATAGACCGTTTTGAAGAGATGGCCGAATGTGAATATGGGGCGGTCCGCCAAGAGCCCGCCGATGCCTGTCAGGCAGTTCATCGCCGGCCCTTTATCCGCCAGGTGAAAGCGGCCGCAGTCGTCGAGCATCCCCGCGCCGGACGTAACCGCCCGGCTGAGCAAGAACGGCAGCATCTGCCGCCGAATGCGCACGAAGCCTGTCAGCCAGATGGCGGCAAACAGAATGCCCGCCAAAGGCGCGGTGAGGACGCGGGTGATGAAGCTCAAGAATCCTTCCAGCCAGCGCGGGCCGGTGGGCGCCGCTCGCCCCAGCTCGTCCATCGTGCAGCCGAACAGGAAACGGGCGACACTTTCCGGCCGCCGGAAGAATCGCTCGCAGCCCAGGTAGAAGATGGTGGCGGAAAGCGTGTAAATGATGATGCCGAGCATGAGCAGCCACAGCAGGGCCCAAGTGACCATCATCAGCGGCAGCATGGCGACCAGCGCCGCCCGCCATAGCCAGAGCCGCCAGGAGCTGGCATATTCCGCCGAGTAGTTTTCCTGCGAGCCGTAGATGTTCCCCTTGGCATCGCGGTCATTCTTGAGCAGGCGGATTTTCTCTTTGCCAAAGGCCCGCTTGGCCGCTTCCGCTAGCAGAGAATCTTGAGCCCGCTGCTGGGCGAGGAGTTGCCGCAAACCGCGACACTCCGCTGTCGCTCCCTCGATGAGGCCGCCTCCGTCTGCCGGGCGCTCGGTTTCAAACCAGACCGCGCCGCCGCCGGCGTGAAAGACTCCCTCTTTCATGTGCCGGGCTTCGACCGCGGGAATCAGTCGCTTGAGGGCGTCCCGCAGTCGCAGATAAAGCCCGTAGCGCGAGCCCCCTTCCTGGCTGGCATGGCCGGGAATGTGCAGGGCGTATTCGGTTTCCAGCCCGATGAGCCGCTGAAAAATGGGGGAGCCAGCGCGGTGCTCGGGGCGGGACTTATTCGCCACCGTGGGGAACTTCCGTATCGCGCAAGTATTCGCCGGCAGCCGAGGCGGCATCGACGATAATCGCCGCGAGGACGTCCTCGACCGTGACAGGCACGGGAACCGCAAGCGGAGTCGCGGAATCGCTGGGGGAGGAAGGAAGGACGAGAGTTTCCAGGGGCATGGGGACACCTGCCTTGGTTGGACGAAATGACAAGACCGTCTATTCATGGTAGTCGCCTCCCCCAGCGACGGCAAGCGCGCGGCCGCCGCGGGATTTCCGCGAGCGGGCCGATTGTGGGCGCATCGGTAGCCAGCCTTGTGACTGCTTCGCACGTCGCCAGGTTGATAAGCACTGAAAAGTCGTCTCTGATTCATAGATTCACGCGTCGTGTTTTCCGTCCGCATTCGCTGTAACTTATTATGTTTCAAGCAGTTATAACTGGCCCTCCGGTGAATCAACGCACTTCTTGATTCTTCCCCATCGAGGGGGTTGCTATCACGTCTTGATAAGTGGTTTTTCTTGAGCTCCAGCCGGTGCATGCAATTGGTTTTCGCGCTCGCACCCGGCTTCGCTCAAATAGTGAACACCTGTCACTTTTTCATTTCTATACCGGCTGGGTTGTCACCGTCAAGACTTCCTGACAAGATTTTTCGAAGTTTCTGGGGCGGTCGAAATCCGGCCAAGTTCGCGCTTGTCTGCAAGCCGTCTATCAGAGTAAGCTACTCCCCGCGCTGGGCTCGAAGCGCGGACGGCATTGGAAGGCCGTTCCACGAACATGACGGCAGGGAGGCTGGACGGCTGCAATGAAGCATTTTCTCAGGGCACTCAAGGAAGCGTGGCGTCACTGGTTCGTGCTCGCGGCGGCGCTGGTTTTCTCGATATTCGCCGCGGCCCTGTGGGGGGCGAACATCGCCGCGCTGTTCCCGGTCATTGAGACGACGCTGAACGGAAGGTCAATTCCCGAGGGAAACCGCCAGCGGGTGCGGGTTGCGGAGAAGGACATCGCCGATTATCGAGCCCAAATCGCCCAGCTCCAATTGGAGCTGCCCCAAGTCCCGCCCGAACCGAGGAAGCAAAAGCGGCGGGAAATCGAATACCTGAAGGAACGCATCGTCTCCGCCCAGTGGACCATCAAGAACGCGAATGACTGGCAGGCGTTCCTCGACCAATGGTTTCCGGCCCGACCCTTTCCTACCGTCCTGCTCATTGTCTGCGTCATCGCGGCGGCCACAGCTCTCAAGCAGACGCTCGGTGTCAGCAGCCATATGATGGTCAGCTACGTTTCGCAAAGCATCGCGCGCAGCGTCCGTCTGCGGATTTTCGATAAGGCCCTCACGCTCGACCGTCCCGGCTTCAACCAGCTAGGCACCAGCGGCTTCGCGGCAAACATCACGCACACCACGGAAATGCTGGCCACCGGCATCACCGCCTTTTATCACGGGGCGTTCAGCGAGCCTTGCCGCATTCTGGCTTGCCTGGCAGGGGCGTTTTGCATTTCCTGGCGGCTGACGCTGGTCTCGCTGATCTTTGCCCCGCTCATTGGCTATCTGATGCTGGGACTCAACCGCCGCATCCGGGGCCTCTCCACCCGCCACTTGCAGCGGTCGCTCGGCTTTCATCACGTCATGCTGGAGGTCTTTCAGGCCATTGTCACCGTGCAGGCTTACACGATGGAGGACTTTGAGCGGGAGCGGTTCGGCAAATCGACCAAAGACCTGCGGCGGGCCGCTCTGCTGGCCCAATTTTACAATGCCCTCACCAACCCGCTCACGGAAGTTTTCGGCGTGGCCATGCTCTGCACGGCGCTGGCCGCGTCCGCCTACCTGGTCATCAACCAGCAGACGAAAATCTTCGGCATCCCCCTGGCCGACGAGCCGCCGACGATTGCCACTATCCTGGTCTTCGTCGCGATGTTCATTGGGGCCGCGGACCCGCTCCGCAAGCTCTCCGCGGTCATCACCGGAGTCAACAACGGCATGGCGGCCAGCGGCATTTTGTACCCCATCCTGGACATGCAGCCCAAAGTGCTCGAACCGGCCCGGCCCAAACAACTGCCCAAGCGCCATCAGTGCATCGAGTTCCGCAACATTGGCTTCAGTTATGACGGCCAGCACTATGTGCTGAAGGATGTGAATCTGAACGTGCCGTTTGGAGAGCACCTGGCGATTGTCGGTCCCAACGGCGGCGGCAAAAGCACGCTGATGAACCTTCTCTGCCGGTTCTTTGACCCGCAGGAGGGGGAGGTGCTCATCGACGGCATTTCCATTCGCGACGTCCCGCTCAAAGACCTCCGCAGCCGCATTTCGCTGGTGACACAGCAGACGGAGCTGTTCAATGAGAGCATCCTGCATAACATCCGCTACGGCCGGTGGGACGCGACCGAGGAAGAGATTTTCGAGGCGGCCCGGCGGGCCAAGGCCCACGACTTCATCAGCGGCTTTCGAGAAGGATACCAGACGATTGTCGGCCCCAACGGGCAGCGGCTCAGCGGCGGCCAGCGGCAGCGGATAGCCCTGGCTCGGGCAATTCTCCGCAACGCCGAGATCCTGATCCTGGATGAAGCCACCAGCCAGATCGACCGCGAAAGCGAGCAGCTCATTCACGACGCCCTGGCCGAGCTTGGCAAGGAGCGGACCATGATCATGATCACCCACCGCGAAAGCACGCTCTCCCTGGCCACCAAAATTGTCCAGGTGCAGCACGGCGTGCTGACGCCATTGCCGGTAAGCAAGGGAAAAGCAGCCTAGTTTGATCCCCAGTGATGTGGTCGTGTCAATGGATTATGAGGATGCCATCGTTCCACAAAGCATATCAGTCTTGAACCCACATCCACAAGGAAGTCATTCCATGCGCATCATCATGGGAAAAAAACATCGGGACAAGATCCTCAACTTCCTTCGGCCTGGCACTCGCATGTTGGAATGGGGGGCCGGCGGATCCACCGTTTGGCTCGCACAAAACCTGCCCGCCGGCGCGACGCTCACCAGCGTCGAACACGATCCCCAGTGGTTCCATACCGTTCAAGACAACATCGGCGGCGCGCCCCACGTACGGCTCCTCCTGCGCGAGGCGACGGGCCCGCTGGGAGCCAACGCCACCATCGAAGAAGAAGACCCCCAGCCTCTGCACTCCTTCGTCCATGCCGCGGATGGCGAACAATTCGACCTGATCATGGTCGATGGCAACGCCCGTGACGCCTGTATTCGCCAGGCCAAGGCCCTCCTCGCCCCCGGCGGCATCGTCATGTTGCACGATGCCCAACGCGCCTGGTACGACGACGCCAAGAAAACTTTTGTCGAACACGGCCACATCGGCTCATGTCCGGACTACCCCTCGCCACATCTCTGGTGGGGTGGCCACTCCCCACCCAGCGCAGCGGCGCGAACTTCCGGAGAACTACCGCTCATCATCTGCTTCTATACCAAAAACACGGATTATGAAATTGAAGCTCGCAAACTCATTGAGTCCTGCGATCGCCTCCGGCTAGACCACCGGATCGCAGGCCTCGAATCACGCGGTTCTTGGGAAGCCAATTGCAGTCTCAAATCGGAATTCATTTTTGATGTCTGGAAATCATCCGGCCGCCCCGTCCTGTGGGTCGATGCGGATGCCATTCTGCATAGCTCGCCGGAGTTGCTCCGGGGCTGCCGGGCCGATTTTGCGATTCACAAGTGTCGGGGCTGGCAGTTCGCGAGCGGAACCCTCTTTTTCAACCAAACTGCCGCCGCCGCCACTCTCATTCATCGTTGGATCGCTCGTTGTCGGCAAAATCCTCGGGTCTGGGATCAGGAGAATCTGGATCTCGCCTGGGAAGAAACCGTCGCCGTGCATCCCCTGGAAACACTCTGGTTGCCCGAGCCCTACTGTCGCATCTTTGATCTTCACGAAGGCCGGAGTCCGGCGGAGGGAGTGATTGAGCACTTCCAGGCTTCACGCCGACTAAAGGCCAAGGTCTCCAACACACCCAGCACGCCTGCCGCCAAGGCAACCCCCTCCCTGATTGCCGCACGCCAGGCCTGCCGCCCTCGCTCGTGGCTGCTCTCCCCCGCCGACGGCGAAACGATCCAGGAAGCTCTTGTCCGGCCAGAACGACCCACGGCCAGTCTTCTAAAACGGATGGTAGACACGTACGCCCAGATACAGCCGCCACCGGGCAAAGTGCTTGCCTTGCACGACGGACTGGGAGTATTTTGGCGATTGCTGCAAGAACGTGGGTACGAGGCGCATACCCTTGCTCCCACCTTCGAATACCTCGCCAGCGCCCGGGAGTTTTGCGGCGAACGCATCCGATTGGGTACCTCCACCGGACTGCCATTCGCCGATGCTTCGTTCGACGGCGCCTTGGGCCTGGGCTTGTTGGAATTCCTACCTGAGGCCGAACTCGATCAAACCCTGCGCGAACTGCACCGCGTGGTTAAAGATCAGATTTTCCTGATCATCCAAACCAAGCCGGATCCTGAAGATCGCTGGCCGCAGTCAGCATGCCCCCGTCCGTGGTGGACGGCCAAACTGCTCAGCGCGGGCTTTCAAGAAGTTACTCCGGACACGCGCAACACGGGTGCGGATTTTTTGACAAGAACTACGGGAATCATCGCCTGCGCATTTCGCAAAACAATTTCTGACGCCACAACGGTCCCTGGGGCGCCAAAGACGATCGCCAAGAGATTCTCACGAGTGTCGAGGATGTCTTCCTGGTGGCCCATTGCTCATCGCTGATGTCCTCTCAGCGGCGGACAGCGGCAGCGGATTGCCCTGGCCGAGCTCGGTAAGGAGAGGACCATGATCATGATCACCCACCGCGAAAGCACGTTCTCCCTGGCCGTCAAAACTGTCCAGGTGCAGCACGGCGTGCTGACGCCGCGGCCGGTGACGCAGGGAAAGGCGGCATAGTAGTCCGCTCACTCCGTGAGCGAACGTGCGGAACGAAGCATTATGTTACACCTCCCCATCCCGGACAAAGTCGAATATCCACAGACCCACGTCAGCGGCCTGGTCACCGTCGTCATTCCGACCTATCGGGCGGATGACTACATCGGTGAGGCGCTCACAACCATCTCCCGCCAAAGGTATCCGCAATGGGAGCTGATTATCGTGGAGGATGCCTCTCAGGGAAAAACGGAAGGCATCGTCCGGCAGTTTGCAGCGGACCATCCAGGGCATCGCGTCGCCTATCTCCGCAACGAAAAAAACAGCGGTCCCAGCCACAGCCGCAACGTGGCATTTCAGGAGGCTCGCGGAGAATTCCTTGCCCTCCTCGATGCCGACGACCGCTGGATAGATACGCACTTAACGGCGTCGCTGAAGCAACTGCGGGACCAGCAGGCCGACCTCGCTTATTCCACGGTGGTCCTGACGGAAGATCAGTCGGACCAACTCATGGGGATGTGGGGACCGGATTTGCAGGATTTGCAGGACTTTCCTCACGGGCTGTTCACGCGGAACTTCATCACCCCCTCCGCCACCGTGATGCGTCGGTCCGTGATTGCCGACGTCGGTCTGTGGGAAACGGACCTGCGCCTCTGCGAAGACTTAGACTACTGGCTGCGGTGCCTGACCGCGGGAAAAAAGTTCGGCTACGTCCGCGGCTGCCATTGCCTGTATCGGCAGAACCGCCCGGAAGCGGCGACGAGGAACAAGTGCGCCGTGCAAGATGCGCTCGCGCATGTCGTCGAGCGGTATATCGGCCTGCCGGGGACGTCGCCGAGGAACTGTCGCAACCGAGTTTCCAGAGCATTTGGCCGCGCGGCCCGGTTTCACCTCCAGGGAGACAGCCGCCACGATCCCTCCCGCGACCTGGGCAAAGTCCCCGCGCTCCTGTTCAAGGCGTGGACGCTGCAGCCCCTGCGGGTGGACTACTTAATGCGGGCGGCCTGGCGAAGCACCCTGGGCTCCCTCCGCAAACCAGCACCCCCGCTCGCGTCTCTGCCGGCTTCTCTGGAGAACAGCCTGGCATGAGCAGCCTGCTAGCAGGGCAGGTGACGGCGAAATCGCCATTTGCCATTTATTTTCTGTTAGCTACCATCCTAATCCAATAATGGTTCACCAGAATCTACGCGGAACGAGGAGTGCGCCGGATGTCTCAAGCAGTCAAATCGTTGCAGGAGAAGCACGGCGCCGGGCGCGTCGCCATGAAGTGTTGGCGAGAGCTATGCCGGCCGGTAAGAAAACTCGCCCGCGCAATCTCTGGTCCCGGCCGGGCGGAGTTGGATTTTGCCAGCGAAACGCACTACATCCAGCATCGCCCTGCCAGGCTGGGACAGGACGAATTTCGAAAGCTGCTTTTGTCCGGAGAATTCTTTCAGCGTGCGCCGGTCGGGCTGCAAAGCTATTTAACCTGGAATGTACCCAGGCTCTATCGCATTCTTCATAGCCTGCTCACCTGCGGAGAAGAGCTGGCGGGGCCGACGCTCGACGTCGCTTCCGGCAATGGGATCCTCTACCCGCTGCTTAAACGGTGCGTGCCCCCGCTGCTTCCGTATTCGATTGCCGAACTGCGGGCGCAGCCTGTGGAAATCGAAGGGCAGGAGATTCCCTGCTATCCCTTCGAATGCGAAAAGACAAAGCTTCCGCTGGCCGATGCCAGCCAGGGATGCGTCTTGTTCTGCGACACCATCGAGCACCTGATTGTGGACCCTGTCTGGCCGATTCTGGAATTCAACCGCGTCCTGCGGCCTGGCGGCAAGCTAGTCATCACCACGCCGAATGCGGCAGGGGTCTCCCGGGCCGCGCGTATTTTTCATGGTCTGTCGGGCGCTACGGAGAACGACATCAAGCCGACGGCGATTTACCAGCGACACAATCGTGAATGGACCGTGGATGACCTCATTCGCCTGGCAGACTGTTGCGGCTTTGGCAAGTGCAAGGTCACCACGCATTCGCACTTGATAACTCCCGCGGAGGATGAGCTGCTGCAGTCGGCGCATCAACTGGGGCTGCTCGCCAGGCCAAAGTCGTACTTTGGACCGGAGATTTTCTTGATGGCGGAAAAGACTGCCGAGTGCAACCTCGATATGGAGCTGCCGCGGGACCAGCGTTGGCCGACGTTTCTGTACTCGAGTTTTGATGAATACCGCCGCCGCCCGCAAACCTTTCCCATCCAAGTGGGGCCGGACTATTCCTAAGATGTCCCCGTCCAAGTCATTCCTTCTTGACAATCCCTCGGCGCCTGGCGGATGCGATGATGCCTCCTGAAATTGACATTTCGATTGTGATGCCCGCGCATCGTGAAGGGGCGATTTTGCATCGCTCCCTGCGCAGCGCCGAGGCCGCGATGGACGATGCTGAGCGGGCTGGGTTGGCGTGCGAGTTGATCGTGGTGCTGGACCGCGCCGATGAAGTGACGCGGGGATATCTGCAGCGGCTGCCCAGCCGCCGCCGGCGGGTTATCGAAGCCAATTGTGGTGATCCGGGCATGGCGAGAAATCACGGCGTGGCCGCTGCCCGCGGCCGCTATATCGCATTCTTGGACGCTGACGATCTTTTCGGCGAGAACTGGCTGACGGCCGCCTGGCGGCAATCCCAGCAGCAGCCGAACGAGCCTGTCATCCTGCACGCCGAATATAACGTCGTTTTCGACGCCGAGAATTGTTTCGCGCAGTATCAATCCTCCACGCAAGCCGATTTTTCGCCGCTCAACCTGGTGGGCTGCAACCCTTGGTCGATCCTGCTGTTCTTTCCCCGGGCGCTGTTTGAGGCCCGGCAGTTCGTGTTCATCTCCCGCAGCAGCTCGCGTTCTGAAAATTTGGGGTACGCATTCGAGGATTGGCACTGGATCGCCGAGCAACTGGCGCTGGGAGTGCCCGTCCAGATTGTCCGGGGAACTTGTAACTTCATTCGTCGTAAGACCCGCGATTCCATCCTGGCAATCGACGCCAGCGGCAGCAGACTATTGCCCCCCACCATGCTCCTGCAGCCGGAGTTGTTCGGTCCTCGCGGCAATTGCCTGGCTCCGGCGGAAGCACGGTTTGTCAGCGCCGCTCCTGCCGGCTCGGCAGTCGCGGCGGCGCTCACATTCAGAGGTCCTGTTGACCAGGCCGTCGTTAAGCCAAACCCGTCTGGCAAGCTTTGGAAGAGCGTGCAAAAGCGTTGGAGTAAAATCAGGCAAAAACTAGACAAGCTACGCAGCAAGATTTCCCGACGATGGCAACCAGGGAACTATCGGAATCCGCCGAAAGTCAGCGCGCCGCCTTGGATGTGGGAGATCACTGCCGCGGCCCATCGAATTGAGCCGCGAGTTTTTCCCAGCGAGGAACGATTTGAGCAATTCGGGGACTGGACGCGGATGGCCCCGTTGCAGGCAGCAGCGTATTACGAGTGCTGCCAGTACATCCGCAAGAAGCCAACCCACGTGCTGCTGGCACCGTGGCTGAAGACGGGTGGATCGGACTTGGAGACGCTCAACTACGCTCGGGCCATTGTGGAGGCCTCGACGGACAATCACGTCCTCGTCATTGCGACCGAGGATGCGGACTCGCCGTGGGCAGAGCGTTTGCCGCCGCCAGCCGATTTCATGCCGCTGGGGAAACATGTTCGCAACTGCCTCCCGGCGGAGTGGCGGCACCTCCTGGGCACCTTGCTGGTGCAGGCCGGTCCGCGGGTGATTCACAACATGAACTCCGCGCTGGGCTATGAAGTCTTCGCGGCGAGCGGAGCGGCGCTGCGGAACCAAAGCCGCCTCTTCGCCTCGGTCTTCTGCGAAGAGATCCTGCCGGATGGGCGAATCGCGGGTTATGCGTTTAAGGAGGTGCCGGATTGCTTCGAACACTTGGAGGCCGTGTTCGCCGACAATCGCCGCATCCTGGATGTGCTGCAGAGTTATTTTGGATTCCCCGCGGAACGACTCTTCACGCACTATCAGCCCATCGAACCCGCGGAAACCATTCTTCCCAGGCAGAACGCAACATTGGAAGTGCTGTGGGCAGGCCGGTTGGACCGGCAAAAGCGCCCCGATTTGCTCGCGAGAATTGCCGCCGGGTTGCTTGGCGAGAGGATCCAATTCACGGTTTATGGAAGCGCGATTTTGGGAGGCGATCCGGCGGTTCGTGAACTTGCGAATCTTTCCAATGTGCGGATGCGAGGTTCGTTCTCGTCGTTCGCGGAGTTGCCGCATGCGGAATTCGACCTGTTGCTGCACACGGCCCAATGGGAAGGCTTGCCGAATGTCCTTTTAGAAGCGCTGGCCCGCGGCCTGCCTGTGATGGCAGCGGATGTCGGCGGCGTAGGGGAATTGGTGGTCAACGGACATACCGGTGTCCTGGTCAGTCCCTTCGACGATGTAGATGGCTATTGCGACGCCCTCCGCCGTCTTGCTGCGGATCGCGGATCATTGACTCGACTGGCGCGGGCGGGAGCGGACTGTTTGCGGATAAGGCATCACCGCGATGCTTTTCAAGCGATGCTGGCCCTCGTGCCGGGTTACCTGTCGGCGGATGAGGGCAAATTCTCGTCGCTGAAATCCACGATGACTGCTGCCGCTTGCCGGCTGGTGGCCTAAGAGAACCAAGACCGGAGGATGGTGAAGTTGAATTCTGCCGAGACTTGCGAATGACTAAGCACGCTCTACCAGCCAGTTCGAACACGGTGGTCGTCGTCAGCGCCAGCGACAACGGCTACGCGATGCCGCTGGCGGTGACAATCCGCTCCGCGCTCGCCAATCTCGCGGCGGACCGCCGGATGCAGCTTTATGTTTTGGACGGCGGGATTGATGAAACGAACAAACGCCGGCTGCTGGAATCCTGGAAGGACTCTCGGCTCACCGTGCAGTTCGTGAAGCCCGATATGTCGCTCGTGCAGGGGTTGATGGTCAGCGAGCATGTCAATATCGTCACGTACCTGCGGCTGCTCATGCCGTACGTCTTGCCAACCCATGTGCGGCGGGCTATTTATCTCGATGCCGATCTGGCGGTCCTTCGGGACCTGGGGGAGATGTGGGATCTCGATCAAGCCGGCTCGCCATGCCTGGCCACGCAGGACATCGCCGCGCCGTGCATCAATGCGGCGGTATCTCTCTCCACGTTTGAACGCTGCAAGAACCATCTGGCGGCTCATATGCCGATCATGAATTACCGCGAGCTCGGCCTGCCCGAGGACGGCAAATACTTTAACGGTGGAGTGCTGGTGGTGGACTTGGAGATGTGGCGGCGGGAGAACCTGGCGAAAAAAATGTTGCGAGTGCTGCGCGACCACAAGGAGCACGTCCTGTGGTGGGACCAGTACGCTCTCAACGTGGTCCTCGCCGGCCGCTGGAAAGAGATCGACCTGCGCTGGAACCAGAACGCCCACATCCACGTCTACCCGACCTGGCAACACAGCCCGCTCGACCGTGAAATCTTTCTGCGGCTGCGGGACGATCCCTGGATCGTGCATTTCTGCTCTCCCGCCAAGCCGTGGCATTACTTCTGCGAGCATCCCAGCACCCGCGTCTTCCGCAAGCACTTGAAGCAGACCGCCTGGCGGGATTGGAAGCCCGCGGTGCCGGAAGATTATCTGCGGAAGCTCTGGAAATTCCACGTCACGCCGATTCGACGCCAGCTCAAGAGCTATGAGAAGCAGGTGCGTGAAGTGCTTAAGCCCTTGCGGCGGAGAAAGGCGGCATAGTGTCCTCTCCTCAAATCTCCATCATCGTCTGCACTTACCAGCGTCCCGCAAATCTGCGGCGCGTGCTGGCTTCCATTGCCGGGCAGCGGGGCGTCGATGGTAAGTTCGAAGTCGTCGTCGCGGACGACGGCTCCAAGGATGAAACGCCGCAGGTCGTCGAGCAGTTCCGAAATTCGGTCCGCTTCCCTGTCCACTTCACCACGCATCCCCACAGCGGCTTTTGTCCGGGACGGGCTCGGAACGAAGGTGTCGCCGCCAGCTGCGGGGAATATGTGCTACTGCTCGATGGCGACTGCATGCTGCCCCGGGACCACGTGCGAGTTCAACTGGCCAGGAGGCTGCCAGGGGTGGTCCGCGTGGGAGACAGCATTCGGCTCGATCGGGGGCCGTCCGCCAGCGTCTCGGTGGAGTTCGCCGCGCGCGGCCGGCTGTCGCGAGTCGCATCGCTGGCGGAATGCGCGCGGATCAAGCTGCGGGCGGTCAAGAGCACTTTCTACAACCTCCGCAACCATCCTGATCGCCCGCGGCTCATCGCCAATAACGTAGCCCTCTGGAAAAAGGACTACGAGCGGGTCAACGGCTTTGACCAAAGTTACGTCGGCTGGGGAGCCGAAGACGACGATTTCGGCTTCCGGCTCCGCCGCGCGGGTTTGCAGTTGCGGACCATTCTGTGGTGGACGACGTGTTATCACCTGTGGCACCCGAAGGATCCCTCCGCGCCGGCCGGCCGCACGGGGGGCGACAACTACAACTATCTTCGCCGTGGATTTCACCTCATCAAGTGCTGCGACGGCCTGGTGAAGCGAACCTGGCAAGACCTCTCCTTGGCCGCGGCCGGCCCGCTCCCCACCAGCAGCGTGCTCCGGCAGGTCTTCAGCGCTTCACGGCCCCGTTTCGTCGCCGATGGGCCGGCGGAAGTGGAAGTCCTCTTCACGCCCGGACCCGGCGCATTCACCGGCCGCGCCCAGTGCAACATCCTCGTCGCCCTCGATCATTCCGCGGACTCACTGCTCGCCGCCCCTGAAGCTCATCTCGTTCTGAGCAACGACCCTCTTCCCGGAGTTCCCACCGAGCGCCAGTTCTCGCTCTCTCAGTGGGAGGCCACCATGAGCCACCTGATGTTCAACAGCAGCCCCACCGAACAGCCGCGGAACGTGCAACTGCCAGTGGCGGCTTAATCGGAGGGTGCAAAAGCGGTGCATGATTGCGCGCCGCTCTCCACATCAGGGCCCGGTTTTCACCAGTCTCGCCGCAAACCCGCCGGAACGGGGGATCGTAACCCCGAGCGTATCGTTTGCCGAAACCGTTTTCTTGCGGATGGTCAGGGACGTTGGCCCGCCGGCGGGATCATCCAGATACAACTCCGCCGTGAATGTCCCTTTTCCCAGGAAGTCGAGCGGCAGATCGAGCTTCCGCTCTTGCGCCGCCGTCATGCCGCCGAAATACCAGGCGTCTCCGCGGCGGCGGGTGATCACCAGGCACCGGCCCAGTTCGGCGTGCAGCACCCGCGTCTCGTCCCAGGTCGCGGGAACCTGCACCATGAACTTCAGTCCCGGCTGGCCGCGGTATGCCGCCGGGTAGTCCGCCATCATGGACAGGTGGTTCTGATAAACGACGTACATGGCCAGTTGATGCCCGCGCGTGCCTTGAACGGGCGGGGCCACGTCGCGAAATTTGTAGTTCTCGGGCAGCACACTCCTCATGCCCCCCTGATGGTAGTCGAGCGGGCCGGCGAGCATCCGCACGAAGGCGATGTCGAGATTGTGTTCCGGCGGAGTGCCTCGCACCCCCGCCGGCTGCCACTTGTTGTACTCCTGGTTGAGGGCCGCCTCGTAGGACAGCACGTTCGGCCATGTCCGCTCCATGCCGGTTGGCTTGTAGGCTCCGTGCCAGGTGACCGTCAGATGGTGTTTCGCGGCCTTCTCGGCGACCTCGTGATACCAACGGACCATCTCCTGGTCGTCGCGGTCCATGAAGTCGATCATCACCCCCTCGATTCCCCACTCCTCGTATTTCCGTAATGCTTCGTCGAGCTGCGGCTTCAAGGCTTTCCAGTGCATCCACAGCCGCAGCCGAATGCCTTTCTCCTTGCTATACCGCAGGAGCTCCGGCATGTCGATCGAAGGGGCGGCTTTGGTGACATTGGTGGGGCCGTTGGGACTGATCGGGCCGCCGTACCAGGCGATGTCGAGCCCGTCAAGCGAATGATAAGGGATGCCCTGCTCGGCACAGAAGTCGATGTAGTGCTTCATCGTGGCGGTGTTCACGCCCGGCTCGAAATCGACTCCTTCGAGCACGTAGTGGTTCCACCAAGGGAAGGTCGTCTTGCCCGGCTTGATCCAGGAAATGTCCTTGATCGCCGGCGGGTCGCTGAGGTTGAACACCAGGTTCGATTCAATGAGCCGGCCGGGATTGTCGGCGATCATCATCACTCGCCACGGCGACTGGAACGGCGTCTTACCAATTACTTTCGCTCCATCCTTCCGCCCCGGCAGCGGGGAGAGCTTTGCAACCAGCACCCCCGGCGCTCCGTCCATGCCGGAGAGATACATTCCGGCGTAGTCGGTCAGATTCGCCTCCGTCACGGCCAGCCACACCTTCTTTGGGTGTTCGAGCAAGAGCGGCAGCGCGACGAGCAGGTCCGGGCGGATCTCCGAGACGCGGAGGGATTTGTAATACCATTCGTAGGACGTTGTGTAGCTACTTAGCGGCAGGACCTTCGCCATTGGATCGTCCTTGAACGATAGCCGCGTATGCTCGTCGGTGATGGTGAATTCGCCCAGCGTTTTCTGGTCGGGAATCAGATAACGGAAGGCAACGCCGTCGTTGAAAGCCCGGAATGCGATACCAAGCTTCCGATGGGGAGTCGCCGATTCTTGGAGCGACACGACCAGTTCGTTGTGCTGATCCCGCGCCGCCGACGCCTTCCCGACGTGGATCGCATAAGTTTCGTCTCGGCTTGAGCGCTGGACATCAACGACCTTCAACTTCTCGCGGAGCGGCCCGGAAGGGGCAAATTCCAGCCCGAGCGTTCCCGCGGCCACTGGCGTGTCGCGGAACACGACGTCGAAGGCCGGCTGACCCTGCTCCGCAAGCTGGAACGTCACCCGCAATCGGCCATCCGGAGATTCCAGCGTCAGCGGCTTGGCAGGGTCATCCGCCGCCGCGAGCGGCAAGAAGCAGATTGGCAGCAGGAGTACAAACGGCAACCAGGCAAGCTTGATCATGTCGGTCTCGTGAGGGGAAGGACTGGGCCTTCAACCTATCGAGGCTTGCCGGGGCCAACAAGCAGCGAGAGCCCGCATTTCTCACACCGCGGAGCCGACGACCTCCAGGCAGTTGTCAATGAGCTCCACCCCCTCGACGCGGCGAAGGTGCTCCTGGGCCATCTGCTTCTGATACCAGGTGCTGACGTTGCCACGGAGAATGACGCGGCCGCCGTCGGTTTCGAAGCGGAGCGTGCGGCCGGTGAGATAGGGATTGGTGACCAGGGCGTTATCAACGCGGTCGGCCAGGGAGGAAGAGAAAGTGCTCATGGGTGGAAACCTGGGTGTCACACGAAGGCGCGGCGATGTCAGTGTCTTCAGACTTATCGAGCCGCGGTTCAAGCTGGGTAAAGTTTTCCGCCTGCGGCCCGCGGAAAAAACACAGTGCTGCGGGAATCCTTGACGACTGTGCGGAACATGCGGGCAGCGGATTCACTTGCCGCACCGACCCAGGAGCTTTCCATGCACCAAGATCCCATCTTTGCCGATAATGAGGGTTCAAGTCCGAGCCTCCCTCGCTCCCCCTGGCAAGTCATGTTTGACGCAAACGTATACTACTGTTGGTTTTGCGACGCCCACCGCCGCGGCATTCCCGGGGTTGCCGGCACGCACATTTGCCCCCGCTGCAATAAGGATTTGAGCGAAACCGCGCGGTTGACCAGGCACACCACCCCTACTGCGGGTGAGCCCGAGCGGCGGCCTATCTTCGCCATGAGCGTTGGCCATCCCGTCGCCAACAGTGCGCCGTCCTGGAGCGGAAGTGTTGCCGCGGCGTCATGAAAGCGAACACTGGCAAAATGTGCCGGTTGTAGCGATTTTCTCGATTTGGCGAACTTTAACGTCCGATATATCGGAGGCACTGCTAACTCTGGTTGGCAGGCATTTCGACAGGGACCGCCACTTCAAAGGACTTCGCGATGATTTCCCGGTGGGCACTTTTTGTCTGCGCTTCCGCACTGTTCGCCAGCGGCTGCTGCTGCCCGGACATGAGCGGCAGCGGGTGTGGAGTTGGCGGCTGTGGGCCTCGTCGCGGCGACGGTTCGCTCTTCTGCCGGCCGTATGAGCAGCGAATGGCCGATAGCAGTGCCAATCACTGTGGCAGTTGCAACACGCCCGTGGGCTGCTGCAACGGCGGCATCAAGGGCTGGCTCAACAACCAGGCCACCGGCTGCAAGGGCTGCGGTGACATGTACTGGGGCGAATGGATCAGCGATCCGCCGGACTGCTGCGATCCTTGTGATCAGTGCGGCGGCTTCACCGGCAGCGGCGGCAATTGCTGCAAGACGAGTTGCCTGGAGCGCTTGTCGCGGATTTTCAACGGCTATCGCTATTGCCCCGGCGACTGCGGCACGAGCTGCGGACTTCCCATGCTCGGCTGCAACCTTTGCGGCGGGGCCGGATGCGACTCTTGCGGTGGAAATGGCGGACACGCCGGGCATGAGATTCATGGCCACGCAGCCCCGCGCAGTGTCCTCGACCAAAACTGGGACGCCGCTCCCACTCCCAAGCCGACACCCGGCAAGCCGATTCACAAGGCGAACACGCACAGCATCAAGGTCGGCACGGGCCGGATGCCGGGCGGCAGCGGAAACGTGCGGCAAGCGAGCTATGAGTCGTGGCGGTAGGCAAGTTCAAGGTTCGTACTAAGTACCAAGCGCTGAGTACCGGGCTTGCCGCCACCCATCATCTCGCCACGCGAATCTCTTGGCCTAATTCGTTGATTACCCCTTCCGCAGCCAAATAGCCGCTGCGGACGGCGCTTTCCATGGTCGAGGGCCAGCCGGTGGCGGTCCAATCGCCGGCGAGGTAGAGGTTAGGGAAGTTCGTGCGCTGGGAAGGCCGCTGGGCTTCCAAGCCCGGTCGCACGGAAAAGACCGCTTCCGCTTCCGTAATCATCTGCCAGCGGAGCAGCTCAGCATCGCGTGACAGGGGAAAGACCGTACTCAAGTCGCCACGCACTTCGCGCAATATGCCTTCGCGTTCCCGACCGGTCAACTCGTGCGAAGCGCTAATGACCACCTGATAATAATACCCTTCTGACTCCTGGTTCCTGGCCCCTGACCCCTGACTTCTAGCGAACACCCACTGACTCAGCCGCCCCACCAACACGGCGTGAGGCAACGGCATAATGGGCCGGTCGAACCAGAGGTGCAGGCTGGTGATGGGCGAAGAGTGGATGACAGTAATTTGGCTCGCTGCGGCCGCGGGCAGAATCTCGGCGGCTTGTCGCCAAGGGACGGCGCAAACAACCGAGCCGAAACGAAGGGGCGGACGATCTTTCAAGTGGATGGACAATTCGCCGTCCGGCTGGGTTTCAATCGTTTCCGCCAGCGCGCCGGGATGAATGACCACTCCGCGCTTGGTCAGCCAGCCGGCAATTCGCTCATACAACACAGCCAGCGGCACTTTTGGAATCCAGACGTCGCCGGCTTCCCGAGAGGACATAAAGCCGTCCACGAACACCTTGCGGGCGGCCGTCAGGGACGCGCGATCGAGCGATTCCCCCAGGGCGCTCACCAGCACCACCTGCCAAAACCGCTCGATGCATTGCGGCGACTGCTTCTGTTGCTGGAGCCATGCGCCGATGGTCATTTCGTCCGGCTGCTCTCGCGCCGGCAGACACGAAAGCTTCATGAGCGTGAGGGCAATGCCCAGCCGCTCCGCAAGAGTGAGATACGAAAGGCCCAAGAACGCCGGACCCAGGTGCAGCGGCGCAGGGAGCCAGCTCGACGCACGGAAGTCGCACTCTTGTCCCTCCGGGCCGAAGAAGTGCAGCGTGCGGTGCCGCTCGAACAATTCCAGACTGCCCGTGCGGCGACAGAAATCCAGAAAGCTCGTGCAGCAGCCCATCGCCACGTGCTGGCAATGGTCGATGGCCTGGCCGGTTTCTTTATCAACGTACGACCCCGCTCTCCCCCCCAATCGTCGTTTGGCCTCAAACAGCTCGACGCGGAAGCCCCGCTCGCAAAGCGCCGCCGCTGCCGATAGTCCCGCCAGCCCGCCGCCGACGATGGCGATAGTGGGGGCCCTCCGGGGTTTTCGCGGCGATAAATTTTGGCTTTCCGCAGAACTGTCTCCGCGAAAACTTCTCCTGACCCCGTGATCACTGGCAACGTCGGACACAACGGGGTCAGGAAGAGTTTTCGCGGCGACGATGATTGGCGATGAATCCTTGGCAGACGCGAAAACCCTTCCCGACCCCCACAGCGCCCCGGCCGCAATGAGCAACTTGCGCGGGTAGCTGAGCTGCACTCGTTCGCGGAGAACCCCTGTGCCACGGCGCTTGACCTCCCTCAGAATTGCCTCGTAACGGGCGAGCATCAAATGAAAGACCCGCCGCCCCGCCGCGGGAAGGTAGCTGCTGGTTGCCGCGCCGGATTCAAAAAAAGATTCCGCTCTAGCAACCTGGAATTGCAGGAACTCCTGCCAGCCGGCAGCATTCACGCCGCTAACGATATCTGCCGGTGCAAGCCCGAACCGACCCAACTCCTCCGCCGGCAGATAGACTCGGCCGCGCTCGGCATCCTCGCGAATGTCCCGCAAGATATTCGTCAATTGAAACGCCAGCCCGCAGTCAATCGCCGGCCCGCTGGCCCTTACATCCCGGCATCCCCAGATCGGCAGGCAGGACAAACCGACAACCGAGGCCACGCGGTAACAGTAGACGCGGAGGTCGTCGAACGTGGCATAAGTGGATTGGTGCAGGTCCATCTCCACGCCGTCGAGAATTTCGAGCAGATGCGTTGGCGGAATCTCAAACCGCCGCACCGTATCTTCCAGCGCCGGCAGGATTGCCAGGGGTCCCCGCGGCTCGTAAGAAAACGACTGGGAACCTCCACCAGTCAGCCGAATCGAAATCGCCCGGCGAAATTCCGCGAGTTGCTTCTGCCGCACTTCCAGCGGCTCGTCGCTATCCACCAGGTCATCCGCCTGGCGAGCGAACGCATACAGCGCATCCATTCCCCGCCGCTGCTCCGCCGGCAGCAGCCAGAAAGTCGAGGCCAGATTGGACGACGCGCGGCGGACCACCGCGCGGCAGTGGCGGTAGCTCGTTTCCAGGTCGCTCGTCATGAAGTCCGCCGCAAAAAGGCCCGCATAAGCAGCCCCAGCTTCGTCCACTTGCTGACGACCGGCCGGCGGGACCAGACATCATACCCCTGCCGGCGAATAGCCGCGAGGATTGCCAGCCCGCCATCGATGAACAGCCGCACGCTGACGCGGAGTTGCGGGGAGACGAGTTTCACCAGCGGCTCCCCGGCGAGCAGGTATTCCTCAGCCCGGTCGACTTCAAAATTCATAAGAGCGCGAAAAGTAAGGTTCCCTCCACGAGCCAACTGTTGCTTGTCGTCTACTCCAAACGTGGCCATGTCTTCCAAAGGCAAATAAATGCGCCCCAATTCCCAGTCGCGGCGGAAATCCTGCCAGAAGTTCGCCAATTGCAATCCCGTGCAGATCGAATCCGACAGCCGGGCTGTTTCCTGGTTGTGGCAGCGCCCCAGATACAGCACCAATCGCCCGACCGGATTCGCGCTCCGGCGGCAGTAGTCCAGCAACTCCTCAAAAGTTGCGTAGCGGATTTTGGTCTGGTCCTGCCGGAATGCCGAGAGCAAGTCCAACAGCGGGTCGCGGGGAAGAGTGAATTCGTGTACGGTATCTACCAGAGCAATAAAGACGGGATGCGTCGGAGCATTGCCGCCGTAGAGTGCGATAACCTGCGACTCCCACCAATCCAACAGCTTTAGCGATTCCTTCTGCGGCACAATCTCATCCGCCAGGTCATCAGCCCAACGGCAGTACGCATAGAGATTGCAAAAGTGCTGACGCAACTCTCGCGGCAGCAGGAAGTGGCTGACGCTGAAGTTCTCGTACTGCTCGCGGGTGAGCTGGCGGCAATAGGCCCGCGCCTCCTTCAACGAAAGGGGCGCTGTGTCACCGGCCTCGGGGCCATACTTCGCCAGGTCGGCTCGCAAATAAGGCTTCATGGCCGGCCTGAAGTGAATATTTGCGGCCGCGGCTGCCAATTGGGAATTTCGTCCCAGGGCCAGAGGGGCCGCTGAATATTGCGATACTCGTAATTCCAAAAGTCGCTCGGCGCGCAGCCCGGCGCTCGAATGCTGAAAATCTGCGCCGCCCGCGCCGCATAGGCCGCCCGAAAACCGCAGGGGCTTTTGGCGATGAGGACCGAGGCGGCAAACGGGTCGTAACCCGCAGCTTGGAAGAGCTCCGGAGCGAAGTGCGGCCCGCTGCGTGACGTGACGATCACGACGACGTTTCTTTGCCGCAGCACCGCGCAGCGGCCCATATTGATGGGCAGATTTTTGCCGATGTGGCCGGACAGGGTGAACTGAGCATCGAACAGCCGCTCCACCGTCGCGGGGAATTCAATTCGCGTGCCGAAGCGATTGTCCCGAACGCCCCCCAGCGAAAACGAGTGCTCCGCGCCTGCGCCCAGCGATTCCGCCTGCTGCACGACTTCCGGCGAAACGATGGTCAATAGTGCCGGCCGTGGCCACTCGTGCTTCACCAATTCGCGGAGAATCCAGACGCTGTCCCCCGGTGCGCCGCTGGTCGTGGCATCCGCCGCATCGCTGAGCACGGTGAGCCCCTCGGGATGTTCCAGGGCCTTTTGCACTCCTTCCTCCGCGGTGAACAGCTCCGGCAGATACTCCTTTCGCCGCGACCAAAGTTCGCTGGCAAGCTCCTGGCAAAGTGCATCCGCGAGTGCGGGATTGTTGTCCGTCGTAATCATCACCGACGAGCCGAACTCCGGGATGTCGAGCCATGGCTGCACGGTGGCGAGGCCGGCGGCAAGAACTTCGGGGCGAGCTTCCCAGGTTTGCACTTTCCGTTTGAATTCGGCGCTCATGCCCGTGGCGAGCTCCGAGTTGGCCTTCTCCGCGGGAAAAACCGCCGGCACTTTGACGAAGGCCGTCGTGGGCCTGGCCCCCTCGACCAGAATCCGCCGCAGCACGGCCGCACCGCGAACGCCTGTTTCGTAGATGTCCACATGCGGAATGGAGTGATAGAGCACTAGCGCATCCGCCGCGGCGACCATGCCCGGCGTGATATTGGCGTGCAGGTCCAGAGTGCTGACAAGCGGAATGGCGGGACCAATCAGCTTGCGAATAGCCTCCAGGATTTCCCCCTCGACATCGGGATGCTGCTCTGCCGCCATTGAGCCATGCAGGGCCAACAACACGGCATCCACCGGCAGAGCCTTCTCCAGCGACGTCAACACTTCTTGCTTGATCCAGGCAAACGTCTCAGCCGTTGCCATTCCCGCCGGCCATGCCGGCAACCGGACGAGGCCGACCAGCTCGGGGTTTTCCGGCCATTTTCGCAGCGATTGGATGAAGCCCCCCAGCTCATTGGTGCCGGACATCTGCCGCAGCATTTCGTCGCCGCGTGAGACGCCAAAAGCCTCAAAATCCTGCCGCGTGGTGCGGATGGGATTGAAGGTGTTGGTTTCCTGCCAGATTTGGCCGAGTGCGATACGCATGCTGATTATTCCTTCGGGGGCCGATTCAAAGGTTGTTCCGCGCTACCTTAAAAGATGTCCCAATTCCCGCCAACTGGACTATAAAGGAAATATGAGCACCTCCGCCTCCTTCCCGACAACCCGGCTACGCCGCCTCCGTTATAACCCGTCCGTGCGCGACCTGGTCCGCGAAACGCGGCTTTCGCCGAAGAGCCTCATTCTGCCTCTCTTTGCCCGGACGGGAAAGAACGTCCGCCAGCCCATCGGTTCGATGCCGCCGCATTGCCAGCTTTCGGTGGACTTGATTGCGGAAGAAGCGCGGGAAGCGCAGAAGCTGGGGATCGGAGGCGTGATCCTGTTTGGCATTCCGGCGGAGAAGGATTTTCTTGGCAAGGATTCGTACTCCGACCATGGCATCGTGCAACAGGCGGTGAAGGCGGCCAAGGATGCCGCGCCGGAGCTGCTGGTCATCACTGACGTTTGCTTCTGCGAATACACCAATCATGGGCATTGCGGCGTGGTCGATGACCACACGGGCCGGCAGGACGTGAGTAACGATGCCACGCTGGCGCTGCTCGGCAAGCAGGCGCTGAGCCACGCACAGGCGGGCGCGGACATGGTGGCCCCCAGTGGCATGATGGACGGCATGGTCGGGGCCATTCGCAAGTCGCTCGACGACGGCGGCTTTGAGCATCTGCCGATCATGAGCTACGCCGCCAAGTACGCCAGCGCCTTCTATGGCCCCTTCCGCGAGGCAGCGGAGAGCACGCCGCAGTTCGGGGACCGGCGAGCGTATCAGATGGACCCTGCCGCCAGCGCGGACCAGGCGCTGCGAGAAGTGGAGCTGGACCTGGCGGAAGGAGCCGACATTATCATGGTCAAACCGGCTCTCGCATATCTCGACGTGATTCGCCGTGTGACGGACCGATTTCCCGGCGTTCCCATCGCCGCTTACAACGTCTCCGGCGAATACAGCATGGTCAAAGCGGCTGCGGAGAAGGGGTGGATTGATGAGCGGGCGATTGCTTTGGAAACGCTCACCGCCATTCAGCGAGCGGGGGCCAGCATCGTGCTGACTTACTGGGCAAAACAGGTTGCATCGTGGCTGGCGACCTGAAATTGGCGGTTTTTCGACGCGCATGGTCGGTTCTCCTGGGCTATTTTCTCCAAATTAGCTATTCCCCGCAGATTGCTATGGCATTGGTGGCACCGAGAAGCCTAAAATGTCAATAACTCCTCAAGCGTATGGAGATTGGCGTTTCGGACGAACCAGGGGCCTGCATTCCATCGATTCAAGAGTAGGCTCCCATGAGAACCGCCCGGCAAGCAGCGAGATTTGGCATCGCCGCGATTGCCACCTACCAGCCGCCTTGGATGCTTGGCAACGATTGGTTTGAAGGGACGATTCCGCGGAAGTTCGTCCACCACACGGGAATTCTATCCCGGCCGATTTCGGAAGAAGATGAAGTGGCGATGGCGGTCCGCGTGGCCGAAATCTTGCAGCGCGACACCGGCTGCGATTGGCGGAATTGTGCCGGTCTGATCTTCGCTTCGCCGTCATTCATTCCGCGACTCGTCGCCCAGAAGTACCTCGATGGCCAGAGCGCACGCAGTGAGAGGCTAAAGAGCGCGGCTAGGCGGTTCGCTCAGGCAATCCAGCTCCCGAAATGCCCGCGATTTGCCATCAACTGGTTTTGCAGCGGCTTTGCTCGCGCCATGTCCATCGCTCGGCGGCGAATGGCGAACCTGGCGCCGCACCAATTCATCCTCCTCATCAATTCCAACCGCATCAGCCGCATCACGGACTTTGGCTGCGCGCAATCCGGGGCCTTGTTCGGGGATATGGCCACGGCCACGCTGCTGGCGAGGGAAGACAGCCCGCAACATCCGACGCACTTCAATTTGCTCTACGCCAATGCCCGGACGCTGCCGGCCGACGGCGCGTTCTTCGATTTTCACATGCGGGAAAATGTGCTGGTCCCGCAAAAGGGTGGCGGTCGCGAGTATCAGGAACGGCGGCTGGTCTTTTCCTTGAACGGCATGGGGGTGGCCGACGCCGCTCCGCGAGCCATGGCGTCGGGGATCGAGAACGCCTTGGCGGAAACGCACATTTCCCCCGCCGATATCCGCTTTGTCGTTCCGCACCAGGCCGGTACCGGCATCATCCGGCTGGCCGCGATGAAGATTGAGACCCTCGGCATCACGGGAGAGATCATCAACGGCCTGACCAGCGCCGCGGGAAATGTCAGCTCCTGCTCGATCCCGTTCGCGCTTAAGCAGCACTGGAACCGCCTGGGCGGCATCATCGCCTGTCCGACCGCCGCCGTCGGCCGCCCTGGAATGCTGGAAATGTCTCAGGGGTGCATCCTGCTGCAAAGCACGCCGCTGCACGGCAAGCTGGCGACTGCGGCTTAGCGCGGGGTTTATTCATTTTCCCCCGGCCGGATGGTATGCTGGTGGGAACCCTCCGCCCCCGCGTTCCTCCACGGGAACTTCCCGCCATGCTGCAATTCTGCTTCCGCGTTCTGTGTTTCGGTTCATGGGGTCTGCTTGTCGCATCCGCCGCCCTCGCCCAGGAGACTAAACCCGCCGAAGCCGCCAAGCCTGCGGAAGTTGTAAAGCCAGCCGCGCCTACCCCCGCCGCAACTGCGCCGGCAGCAACTGCTCCCGCTGCCGCGGCAACGCCGGCCGCTCCTTCCGCCGCCACCGGCCCGCTTCCCGGCCATTCCTTCCACGCGGAGGTCTTCAACGAAGGGCCGCGGCAGAAGGCGTACTTGATGCCGGGAATGCCCAAGATTGTTTTTCCGGTGACGACGAAGGTTCCCGAAGCCCAGCAGTTCATCTGCCAGGGGATCGGCCAGGTGCATGGCTTCTGGTACTACGAGGCGGAGCGTTCCTTCCGCCAGGCGGCCGCGCTCGACAAGGAATGCGGCATGGCCTACTGGGGAATGGCGATGGCGAACAGCGAGAACCAGGACCGGGCCAAAAAGTTCATGGCTGAATGTGTCAAGCACAAGACCGGCCTCAGCGAGCGCGAGCTGATGTACATCGATGCCCTCGACGCCTACCTCAAGGCGGATGGCAACAAGAAAAAGCAACGGAACGAAGCTTACACGCGGGCGCTGGAGAAGATCCTCTACAAATTCCCGGACGATATTGAGGCCCGGGCCTTTCTCGCCTTGCAGCTCTGGAAGAACAGGGACGCGGGCATCCCCATCAGCAGCCACATCGCCATCGACGCCGTGCTCGACCAGGTCTTTCGCCTGGACCCAATGCATCCGGCTCATCACTACCGCATCCATCTGTGGGACTATGAGCGGGCAGAGAACGCGGTGGACTCGTCCGGCAAGTGCGGCCAGACCGGCCCGGGCATCGCCCACATGTGGCACATGCCGGGACATATTTATTCCAAGCTGAAGAGGTACGACGATGCCTGTTTTCAGCAGGAAGCTTCCGCCCGCGTCGACTATGCCCACATGATGCGCGACCGCGTGCTGCCGGACCAAATTCACAACTTCGCCCACAACAACGAATGGTTCATCCGCAACATGATCGCCTGCGGACGGCTGAAAGACGCCACGGACCTCGCCAGGAACATGTGCGATCTGCCGCGGCATCCCAAGTACAACACGCTCGGCCGCAGTGGCAGCGCCAACCTCGGGCGGCAGCGGCTGTTCGATGTGCTGGCGAACTTTGAGCTATGGGATGAGATTGTCGCCCTGAGCAATACGACCTACTTGGAACCGACCGATATCGAGAACGAGCAGACCAAGCGGCTGCGGCACCTTGGAATGGCTCACTATCGCCGCGGGGAGGTCGCCCAGGGGAATGCCCAGCTCGCCGATCTGCAAAAACGCCAGGCGGATGAAAAGGCGATTCAGGAAAAGGCGGTCAACGAAGCCGCGGCCAAAGCCACCGCCGAGAAAAAGCCGGAAGCCGACATCACCAAGGCCAAGGACGAAGCCAAGAAGAAGAACGAAGGGAAAATCAACGAGCTGCAAAAGGGAATTGATGAGCTATCGGGGCATCAACTCGTCGCGGCCGGCAAATTCAAGGAAGGCCTGGAGCTGCTGCGCAAAGCCGGCGGCGTCGACCAGCGTTACCTGGCCCTCGTCCAGTTCCAGGCAGGTGAAGTCGATCCCGCCATCACCGCCGCCCGCAACCATGTGAATGGCAACAAGAACGAAGTCCTACCGCTGGCCACGCTCATCGACATCCTCTGGCGAGCTGGCAAAAAGGACGAAGCCAAGACCGCCTTTGGCGAGTTGCGGGAAATTTCCGGCACCATCGAGCCCGCGGCGCTAACGGCATCGCCGGCTCTGGCTCGTCTCGCTCCGATCGCCAAGGAGCTACAATTCCCCGATGACTGGCGTGTCGTGAAGCCGCCCAAGAGCGACGTGGGCATTCGGCCCAGCCTCGATACTCTCGGCCCGTTCCGCTGGCAGCCGACCCCCGCCGCGAGTTGGACTCTCAAGGACAACAACGGGGCGGACCATTCCCTGGCCGAATTCCAAGGCAAGCCGGTCGTCGTGATTTTCTTCCTGGGGCACGGCTGCCTGCACTGTGCCCAACAGTTGCAAACGTTCGCCAAGGCCAAGGGGGAATTCGATGCGGCCGGCCTGTCGCTCATCGCCATCAGCAGCGACGACCAGGCGGGACTCAAGCAATCCATCGACAACTACAAGGACGGCACCTTTCCCATTCCGCTGCTCGCTGACAACACGCTTGGCACCTTCAAGGCTTATCGCTGCTTCGACGACTTCGAGAACCAGCCCCTCCACGCCACCTTCTACATCGACGGCGCCGGCCTGGTCCGCTGGCAGGATATCAGTTTCCAACCTTTCACCGACCACAAATTCGTGATCGGTGAAGCCAAACGGCTGCTGGGGCAGTCGAGCCAGCCCGCCACCGCAGTAGCGGCCAGCCCGCTGCCACCGGCCCCGGCAAAAGCGGGCAACTAATGGGCGTACCACCCGATTCTTGCGCTACGGCTTTGAATTACCGGAATCGACCTTGGCTGCCTTAGCCGGGCGCGTGTCGAGGATTTGCTCCAGAATGGTCATACGGGTCTTGGCCTCCCTATTGGCGGCAAGGGCAGCGTTAATCCCGCCACTCCCGTCACTGTTGTAAAGCCCCGTGCTCATCTCTAGCTGCGCGCCTTCCCTGGCGACCTCGGCAATCTTCCGCAGAAGTTGTTCCTTGCGCTGGGCGGCGGACAGGGCCAGCTTGGCGGCGACGAGCTCATGTTGGCTAATGCCGTTCGCACCTTCCAGTCTCGCATTTTCCGCCACCCTTGCTTCCGCAGCTTCCAGCACGCCGACGGCATCGGCATAGGAAGTGGCCAGCGACACCAAGTCCAGTTGCTGTGCATCCTTATGCAGGTTCGGCTCACGGGCAATCGGCTCACCGGGGATAACACCGTTCTGTCCTGGTCCTAAAGACGGTACATAGGTCCGCCTGGGCGGTGTTACGGCCGATGTCCGGTTCTCGGCGATGGGGTTGCCGGTTGCGGCATCCAGAACTCGAGTGCGGTGCAACGAATTGCTGATCATCTTGGCGGGTTGCCCCTTCTCGTCGGTCGTCCAGACTTCGGTTGACGACGAGCCATCGCCATTGTCCCGCAAAATCGTGATCGTCTTTACTGCTGCCTGTTGCTTCGTCGTGTTCCGTTTGGCTTCCAGCCCCCGCAGCTTGGCTTGCAACTGCTTGATTTCCGCAAGCAGGGCGGCCTCTTCAGCGCTAAGAGGGACTTCCACCACGGTCGGAAGCGTGATGCGAGGAACCCAGATTGGGCGCGCTACTGCCGGCGGCGTGGCTCCAGGCAGCGTGGGAAGAGGCGGTGTTAGGGGGACGGGCGTGTTCGACGCGCCAGGTGGTGTAGCGACCGCAGGGGGCGCACTGGCGGGGGGCAGCACGTCGTCCGGCACAAGAGCCGGCGGCTCAACCGCGCGGGGCGCGGTTTGGCCGGCAACCGGGCGAACTCCGGCCAGCGATGCGGCGAGCGCCACCGACCCGGCCAGGGCCGAGAGGGAGGCGAGTCGCCAGGGGAGCGAGGTTTTGGTACTTAAGGGTTTCTCACGCGCGAGCAACATGTGCATTCTCCTGTAGAACTGCGAAGGGGAAGAAAACAGACCCGTCACACCAACGAGAGGGATGGCGCTCTGGCCGGTGCACCTGGCCAAAGCCACCAGTTCCTCGACATACGTTTCTTTTCCGGTTTGCCACGCCGCCCAGTCATCCGCCACTAATTCCGCCGCCAATTGCGACTCGCGGCGGAGCCACCAGTACAGCGGATGGGCATAGAGCAGCGGCAGCGCGGCGCAAAACAGCAGGTTCCCTTGGGAATCCTGCTGAGCGATGTGTCCCAGCTCATGCAGCAGGATCGTCTCGAGCTGCGACTTGTTCTCCTGCCGGCAAAGCGACCGCGGCAGCACCACGACCGGCCAGAGCACTCCCCATGTCAGCGGCCGAGTACACAAGTGGCTGACAATTAGTTGCGGAGCAACGATGCCCGATTGCTTGGCCAGTATGCGATATTGCTTCGCCAGCCACTCCGGCGGCGATTCCCCGGTCTGGCGAATGCGAAGGAGCAGCCCATGACCGGCGAGTATCCAAAGGACGCAGAGGGCAGCGCCGGCCAGATAAGCGCCGGTACACAGGCCGGCGAGCTGGGTGCGGTCCAATTTCCAGGCGGGGGGAGTTGAAGGGATTGATGCCGCGGACTGGCCAGGCCATTCTTCCGAAGGTGACGCGAAGTAGGTTGGGCTTCCTAGCCCATCCGGGACGATCTGGAAAGACCGTCCTACATCTGCCTCTTGTGTGTTCGCATCCTCTATCACCCATTCCGTTATCTCTGGAAGCAAGATTGGCTCCGTGTCATAAATTCGCGCTAGTAGCGGTTCCGTTGTCTCTAGCGCCACCAGTGACTCTGGCGCAGCCGCTTGCGGTTTCGCGAGGAAGAAATGCTCCGGCAATAACCGTGGCAGCGGAAACAGGGCCAGCACCATCCAACCCAGCACCCCCGCAATCGTCAATTCGGAGATCCTCTGGCGATGGATCGGAGACTTGCAGAGCAGGACCGCTCCACAGCCCAGGGATAACAACAAGGTGCTTCCCGCCACGAGGAGCACTGCGTTCTGAGCAATCAGAAGTAGCAAATCGTTCACGGTGCGGACTCCTTCTTGCGGGAAGTCTTGCCTTTGTTCGCCTTCGCCTCCGCCAGTAATTCCTCCAGTCGAGCGAGCTCATCCTTGGTGGGCTGCCGGAGAGAGAGGATGCTTTGCACGAGCTGGTCCATCGCGCCGTCGAACGCGCGGGTCAGGAGCTGCTCGGCCATCCGCTGCGTGGTCTGCTGCCGCTGGTAGGTCGGCTGGTAGATGAAGGTCCGTCCTTCCAGCCGATGCGACACCAGCCCTTTGTCTTCCATGGTGCGGAGGAACGCCTGCACCGTGTTCTGCACAATCGGCAGCCGCTGGCGCAATTCCTCGTAGACGTCGCGAACGGTCGCCTCCCCGCGGTCCCACAGGACCTTGAGGATTTCCAGCTCCCGCTCGGTAGGATTCAGCTTCTCGGCCATGCTCTCCTCGCTATCGCCTAGAGTCTTACGCTTAGTTTTCTAAGCTTACTAATGGTTTTATCGCAAGTCAAGACCTGCCCAAGATTTTTTTAGCCGCCAAGAAAAGTACCCATCTCGCTCCGCGAGATGAAGTCCTCACGCGGCGAGTGAGGAGTACTTTGGGTCACTCCCCGCGCATCTTTTTCCCGTTCTTTTCAAACCACTCCAGCCACGCCAGCACCAGGGCGTCGCTGAAGGTCTTGCCTTGCCGCAACTCCGCGGGGGTCTTTCCCCAGTAGAAGCCGACCCAGCCATCGGCGTGCTCGCGAGAGGCGAAGAGGAACTGCTCGAATTCGTCGAGCGGGGCGTGCAGGATGAAGGTTTCTTCGATGACAACCGGCTTGCCGGCTTTGGCAAAGCCTTTGAGGGTCTCAAGGTCCTCGGTGAGTTTTCCCTTCTTGGGATAGAGATGGATGCAGAGGAAGTCGAGCTCCGGGGCGATTTTCTCGGGCACAAAGCCGCTGGTGAGGCCGGGGCGGTCGAGGCTCCAGTCGACCAGACCAATGGTGACGAGATGCCGCTGATCGACTTCGCGGATGGCGGCCACAAGTTGCTTCGTCCAGGCCTGGGCCACGTCCGGCCGAGGGCGGCCGGCCTGGTCGAGCGAAATGCACTGCACAAAGTGCTTGCCTCCGAACGGCGGGCCGAGCCAGTCCTTCTCCTTCCGCTTGCCGCCGGGAACCACCGGCTCGTTCATCAGGTCGTAGCAGAAGATAGCGGGGCTTTCGGCGCAGGTCTTGGCGACCGCCCGCCAGAATGTCGCCTGTGCCTTCCAGCGGCCCGCTTCGTCAAGCTCGTCATACCAGGCGGGAGCGTCCTGCTTGTGATAGCAGCCCAGGCCGGTCAAATCGATGTAGATGCCGGTCTTCTCCGCCAGTGAAAGCAGTTTCTTGAGCTGGGCCAGCGATTTCTCATTCGGCCTATCCGCCGCTTCCATGAACTTGCCGAACTGGATGTGGATCCGCGCCACATTCGCCCCCAGCTCCTTCATCTCGCCAAAATCCGCCTCCACCTTCGGCCACTCCTCTCCCCAGTAATCTTCAATCAGCCTACCGTCCTCGTCGTGGTCGTAGTTGAAGCCCCAGGGGACGAATTTTTGGCCAGTGTCCTTGGAGATGAAGCCGGTGTTGTCCTTGGCGACTTCAATCAGCGAGAGTCGAACTGGCTCACCCGCCGAAACAGCGAGCGTGGGTATCAGCACGATCGCCTGGCAAACGGTCAAAAGGAAGAGATAGCGCATGGAGATAGCTCTTGATGATTCCGCGGACGAGGAATTACCGGGCAAGTGTCCCATTCTACGCGACATTTTACCCGCGCGCTTGCTGGTGGCTCTGCGCGTCGGCGGCTACAATGCCGGGGCCTTGGCGGACAACGGGTCCGCACGGCTCCCGCCTGATTTTCCAGCCAGGTGCTTCCGCTAATCGCACAGAGCCCATGAGCAAATTTGATTCGGCCGAGCCCGCACCCAGCCTGACCGGCACCCAGTGGCTAATCTGCGTCATTGCCGCCATTGGGTTTGCGTTTGACATCTATGAGCTCCTGATGATGCCGCTGATTGCTCCTCCGGCCCTGGCGGAGCTGCTGCACGTCGATCCCTATACGGACAGCGGCTTTAAGGCGATTGCCAACTGGAACACCTACATCATGTGGGGGAGCGCCCTGTGCGGCGGCACGTTTGGTCTCTTGGGGGGCTATTTGACCGACCGCTTCGGCCGCCGCCGCGTGCTGACCTGGAGCATTCTGCTGTATGCGTTCTCCGCGCTGGCCGCCGGCTTCAGCACCAGCCCGATGATGCTGCTGTTTTTCCGCTGCACGACGTTTATCGGCGTCTGTGTGGAGTTCGTTGCCGCCGTCGCGTGGCTGGCCGAGCTTTTTCCCAATCCCAAACAGCGCGAAGCCGTGCTCGGCTTTACGCAAGCATTTTCCTCCGTGGGGGGCCTGCTGGTGACGCTGGCGTTCTGGATCATCAATGAGAACCGCGAAAGCCTGCCGGCCATCTTCGGCCCCTTCGATCCGGCCAAGCAGTCGCTGGTTTGGCGGTATACGCTCATCTCCGGTGTCCTCCCGGCCCTGCCGCTGATTATCATTCGGCCGTTCCTGCCGGAATCGCCCGTCTGGCAAGACAAAAGAAACAAGGGAACGCTGCGGCGTCCGAACATCGCCGAGCTATTTCAGCCCGCCTACATCCGGGCCACGGTCGTGACCGCTTTCCTGTTTGCGTGCAGTTATGGCGTGGCCTTTGGCGCGATTCAGCTTCTGCCGCAGATCGTGCCGGGGCTGGTCAAGGAGCTCGGCCCGATTCCCAAGATGCGGCAAGACTACGAGAAGCTTGTCGCGGCCAAAGGAAAAGAAGCCTCGGACGTAATGGCACTTTCCACCAAGCTCAAGGACCTCGACAAGAAACGGCAGACGGTGGTGAAGGATGTGCAGCTTTGGCAGGAGTTCGGCGGGCTTGCCGGTCGCTTTGCCCTGGCGGGACTGGCCATGTACATCCTTAGCCGGCGAAACCTGCTGCGGATTTTCCAGGTTCCTGCCTTGCTCATTGTGCCGCTGGTCTTCTTTTTTCCCGCCGCTGGAAAGACCCCCGAGGGGCTGCTCTCGGCGCTTCACACCGATAACATCATGCTGCTGAAGATCGGCATCTTTGTCACGGGATTCTTGATCGTGGCCCAGTTCAGCTTCTGGGGAAATTACCTGCCACTGGTCTACCCCGTGCATCTCCGCGGCACCGGCGAAGGCTTTGCCGCCAACGTCGGCGGGCGGATGGTGGGGACCGCGGCCAACTCGCTGACGACACTCGTCTTTTTACCGATGTTCCTGGCGTCTATGACCGGCATCAAGCCTCCCAGCGCGATGGCTTTGGCGGCGGGAACCTCCGCAGTCATCATTTTGGTGCTGGCGTTCTTGGGGAGCTTCTTCCTGCCGGAACCCAAGCCGGAAGATATCGCTGAGTGAGGCTGTCCATGCCAAGTCACTTCGACTCCGCCACCGCCCTCGTGCAACTTGACCTCGCCGCTGCCGCCAAGAAAATCACGCCGGCTGCCACGGTGAACATCAAAGCCTGGCTCACGGAACCGCGGTACAGCGAGTACGCAGCACAGGTGGCGGAGCATATCACCGCCGGCAAGTGGAAGGAGCTGGACGACGCCTTCTGGACCATCATTCCCTTCGGCACCGGCGGCCGCCGCGGCAAGATGTACCCCATCGGCTGCAACGTGATCAACGACCGGACGATTGGGGAGAGCGCCCAGGGTCTGGCGACGTACGTGCTGGAGCAAAAGCTATCGCTAAGCGATCTCTCGTGTGCCATCGCCTACGACACACGCCACAACTCGCGGCACTTCGCGGAGCTGTGTGCATCGATCATGGTGGCCAATGGCTTCCAGGTCTATTTCCTGGACGATTACCGCAGCACGCCGGAACTGTCGTTCCTGGTCCGCTTCAAAAAGTGTGCCTGCGGCATTATGGTCACCGCCAGCCACAATCCGCCGAGCGATAATGCGGTGAAGGTGTATTGGTCCAGCGGCGCGCAAATCGTGCCCCCGCATGACAAGGCGATTGTGGACCGGGTAATGAACACGGCCCAGATCAAGAAGGCGGATTTCCAGGCCGCGGTCCAGGAAGGCAAGGTTCTCTTTTGCAAAGAGGAAGTCGACGCCGCATTCACCAAAGCGGTCGCCAGCCAAACCTTTCCCGGCAAGCGCGACCTCAAAATCACCTATTCCCCGCTGCACGGCGTGGGCGAATCAGCCGTCTGCCCGGCTCTCGCTGCCGATGGCTTCAAAAATGTAGAGGTGTTCGGCCCGCATCGCGAACGGAGCGGCGACTTCCCCAATGTGCCCGGCCACGTCTCCAACCCCGAAAACCCGGCTGTCTTCGACGCCCCCATTCAGCGAGCGCAGGAAACTGGAGCGGACGTCATCCTCGCCACGGACCCCGACTGCGACCGGATGGGCTGCGCAGCGCCACTCAGTAAGGATCGCAAGGGGCCCTGGGCCACCTTCACCGGCAACCAGCTCGGAGCGCTCCTCGCCGACTACGTCTGCGAGCAGAAGAAGAAAGCGGGGAGCCTGACGAAAGAGCATTACCTGGTGACCACGCTCGTCACGACCCAAATGATCCGCCGCATCGGCGACTCCTACGGAGTGAAGACCTTCGACAACCTGCACGTCGGCTTCAAGTGGATCGCCCAGCAGGTCGATGCCGCCGGGCCGGACAAGTTTCTTTACGGCACCGAAGAATCGCACGGCTTTCTCGTCGGCACTCACGTTCGAGACAAGGATGCCGCCGTCGCTTGTATGTTAATGGCGGAGCTGGCCGCGCAGGTAAAGGCAACCGGCAAAACGCTGCACGAGAAGCTCGATTCACTCTATTGGCAGCACGGCTACCACGGCGAGCAGCTCCTCAATGTCACCATGACCGGTTCCGCGGGAATGGCCCGGATGCAGGCGCTGATGCAGAACTTCCGCACCGCGCCGCCAATCATGCTTGGCGGGCTAGCGGTAACGCACGTCCGTGATTACAAGCAACTCACCGACACTCATCTCGCTAATGCCAAACCCCTCTCGACGACGAAGCTTGACGCCCCCCGGGGCGACATGGTCATTCTCGACCTGGCCGAAACAGGCAACTACATCGCCGTCCGCCCCAGCGGCACCGAGCCCAAGGTCAAGTTCTACATGTTCACCTACGTCCCCGCGGAGCAGCTCGCGAACCTGGAGCAGACGAAGCAGTCGATGAAACAGCGGCTAGCGAAGTTGGAGGGGGATTTGAAGGCTTATGCGGAAAGGGCCTGACAACTTGGGGTATAATGTGAGAAGGGATACTTGTGGCTCTTGAGTTCAGCATTTTCACTGCGGTTAGCGATATGGCAACGGGCACGCTCTTTGACGATCCCGATGTAGCAGACCAGCCACCGCTGGAGATTCCGGCCAGCGCATTTACTCCGGGTGGATTTCGCGATTGGAGCTTCTCGGCGTCATTTCCCGAAGGAGTGCGGGCGACTCTTGTGGGGGGGAATATCCTCATCGATATGAACTCAGAACGCTTCAATACCCACAACTTTGTCAAGCTGGAGGTAACGTCCGTGATTTACATGCTGGCTAAGTCGCAGCATCTGGGTATGACGGCTGCGGACGGTGCCTTGATAACGAATGAAGCAATCGGTCTTTCGAACGAGCCAGACGGCTGTTTCGTGAGCTGGGACAGCCTCCGCGCGAAAAGGGTGCGGCTGGTGCGGAGTGAAACTGGCAACAAGGCTGAATCGTGGGAGGGGGCACCCGATTGGGTCATGGAAGTGGTTTCTGACAGTTCCGTAAAAAAGGACACCGTGATTCTGATGGAGTCTTACCATCAGGCGGGAATTCGCGAGTACTGGGTGATCGATGCTCGAAAACTCGATATCGATTTCAATATTTACGCCTGGCAAGAGAGTGGTTATGTGGCCCAGCCCCGGACCGGGGGATGGGTCGCGTCTCCCGTGTTTGGCTGCAGCTTTTCGCTGCAGCGGCGTATGATTGAGGAGTACTTGAATTACGAACTGCGAATGAGCGCAAATACGACCTCGTTAGAACGGACTGAATGAGTTGGTGATGGACGCTCCAGCAGTGCCTGATGACGGCAAGCATTCCGACGATGACCCAGAACTGCTCGATGTTCCGGGCGAGCCTATCGAACCCGAGCCCGACCCCGCCGCCGTCGATGCCGCCCTGGATGCCGCGGCGGAAGGGAACACCGACGAAGGGGCTTGGGACTTTGCGTACCGCCGCACGGCGGCCAGGGTTCGAGAGTTTCCGCGGAAGCCAGGCGTGTACTTGATGAAGAACGCCGCCGGCACCGTCATCTACATCGGCAAAGCGAAGAACCTCCGCAGTCGGGCGGGGAGCTATTTTCTGGCCGGTGCGAAGGTGGAGTTCCGCACTCGCGAGTGGGTCCATGAAATCGCCGATGCCGACTACATCGAGTGCGACAGCGACGTGGACGCCCTGCTCACCGAGTCGCGACTTATCAAAGACATCCAGCCCAAGTACAACTTGGAGCTCAAGGACGACAAGACCTTTCCGTACCTGATGATTTCCGTCCGCGAGGACTTTCCCCGCGTCGAAGTCACCCGCCAGCCGCCGGAAAAAGGGGCCCGGCTGTTCGGCCCGTTCGCTAGCGCAGGGGCACTTCGCGGCGCGATGCAGGTGCTGCAGAGGATCTTCAAGTTCCGCACGTGCAGTCTTGACATCGAGGACGGCGACGAGCGGTGGAAATGGTTCCGGCCCTGTCTCCTGGCCAGCATCAAGCAATGCACGGCACCCTGCAACCTCCGCATCAGCAAAGAGGAGTACAAGCACGACATCCAGCGGCTGATCACGTTCATGGAAGGGGGCAAGACGCGGCTGCTCAAGCAGATGAAAGAAGAGATGGCGGAGGCGGCCCGGCTGCTGGAGTTCGAGAAAGCGGGCCGCCTGCGGGATGAGATCAAAATGCTGGAGACCCTCGACCGCCGCGGGGACATCGACACGCACGCCCAGCCCGAGGTCTTCTACATCGACCCCAAGAAGGGGCTCGCCGGTCTGAAGAAAGTCCTCGGCCTCGCCGAGCAGCCGCGGACGATTGAAGGGGTGGACATCGCCCATCTCGGCGGCGGCGACACGGTCGCCAGCGTCGTCCAGTTCCTCGACGGCCTGCCATTCAAGCCCGGCTATCGGCGGTACAAGATCGGCGGCGTCCAAGGGATCGACGACTTCCGCAGCATTCACGAAGTCATCGCCCGCCGCTACCGCCGGCTCAGCGACGAGGACGAAGTCTTCCCCGACATCCTTCTCATCGATGGCGGCAAAGGCCAACTCAGCGCCGCCCTGGCTGCGTTTCGGGACCAGGAGATCACCCCGCCGACGCTCCTCTCCCTCGCCAAACAGGAAGAGGAAATCTATCTCCCTGGCGCTGCCGAGCCCCTCCGCCTCAGCCGCCACTCCTTTGCCCTCCGTCTGCTCCAATACGTGCGCGACGAAGCCCACCGCTTCGCTCAGCACTACCACCATTTATTGCGAAGAAAACGGCAGCGGGGGGAGTAATGCCTGCTCCTAGTTCCGCAGTGTGGCCGATTACCGCGACGAGCTCGCGTGCCGTTGATGAGCACATGCTTTGCGCATGGCAACCACACTATAATGGATTGTCAATTCCTACTTGAGCCGGGAGCCGAGTCATGCAGAAAGAAAAAGTAAGAGAAGTCGTCGAACGCCTGCCCGACGAATTCGACGTGGATGCGTTTTTCGACCAGGTGATTCTGCTGGAGCGGATTGAAGCCGCCGAGCGCCGGTTGGCAAACGGCGAAGGAGTCTCCCACGATGATGCGAAGAACCGGATGGAAAAATGGCTCAAATAATCTGGGATCCCGTGGCGCTCGACCACCTGCAGGGAATTGCACAGTACATCGCAAAAGACTCTCCATCCGCGGCAAACCGCCTGAGCGCATTTTCACGCGCCTGGAGCGGCTCGAAATGTTTCCGCACTCCGGCGGCTATATCGCGGAGGATAGCCGGAAAATCTATCGTGAAATCATTCAAGGGAACTATCGGGTCATCTATCGAGTCAGCGGTGATGACGTACTCATTGTCGCTGTCTATCATGCCGCGCGACTTCTCGACCGAAGGTTGATCCCCTAGCGCTTTCCGCCTGTGCCGCTTCTGCTGATTGTACGGTCTGCATTCCTTTGACATGACCCTCGCGGGAATTAGTCTGGAACTCCGTGTCCACTTCTCTCTCCCTTGAGCGTTCCACGGAATGCAGCGACAGGCTTGCCGCCTGCCGGCTCTGTGGGGAAGTCGCGGCCTGGCAACTGCCGAAGACGGCCCAGGGGCCGCTGATCTTTCGCTGCCGCAAGTGTGGCGTCGCCTTCGCCAGCCATTCCCGGAAGTCCGCCTCGCCTGCCGATGTGGATCACTTCGGCGGCATTGATGAAGAGAAATACTTCCGCAGCGTCATGACGACAAGGCTCCGCTCGTATTCCGCCTTGCTAAAGCGGGTGAACAGTCAGGTTGCGGCTGGAAAGTGGCTGGACGTAGGCTGTTCGTATGGCTGGCTGCTTCAATATGTCTTAGCGCAGGGCTACCAAGGCGAAGGGATTGAACCTTCTGCCGCAGCCGCCAGCCGGGCCGTGAAGCAAGGAATTTGCGTGCGGACCGGATTGTTTCCGGCAGCTCTGGCGCGCGGCGAGCAATTCGACGTCATCAGCTTCATGGACGTGCTGGAGCACTTCGAAGACCCTCGCGACGCACTCGAGGCCACGCGCGAGCATTTGTGCCCAGGCGGTGTGGTGGTCATCCAGGTTCCCGATCAGGCCTGCTGGCTGTTTCGCGTGGCGGAAGGGATGTATCGTCTTTCGGGGGGGCGAATCTCCTTTGCTCTTCGCCGCCTTTGGCTGGACGGGTTTGACTTTCCGCACCAATTTTACTTCACCCGCCACGCACTCTCGCTTGTTCTGCAACACAGCGGGTTTGAAGTCCTCGATTGGCAGCGCACGTCTATCGGCCACCCAGCCGAAGCTCTGGATCGCGTGACTTACGCCGCAGGCGGAGGAACCCGCTTGCGGACGGCAGTCGTGGGAATGTCGGTGGGTCTTATCAATGCCGTGGATAACGCCTGCGGGCATGGTGGACTGTTGACGATGATCGCCCGGCCGCATTGATTGCGGCGCCGCCGCACGCGGGAATTCCCTCTCGCCCCCAATCGGCCCTCCGTGGTAAGATGCGGTGCTTGCTGAATTCGGGCGGATTTGCCTGAGCTACAAGAATGCCGGAGGGAGTCGGCCATGCTGAACCTGCATTGGTGGGAATGGGTCTTGCTCGGGGCAGGGGTCTACGTGGCGATTGTCACGCTGGCTCGGCTGATGCAGGCCCGTCGCGAGACCCTGCTGGCGGAGCTCACGCGCCAGGCCGCCGAGGAGCAGCACCGGCAGAAGAAGGAAGAGAAGCATCGCTCCCGGCGGGAACGCGAGGCCCTGCGATTGAAGCAGTTGCAGGAAGCCAAGCGAAAGGCAGCGTAGGGGAATTGAAATCCGAAATCCGAATATCGAAATTCGAATTTGGATTTGTGACATGAAGTGCAGGCTGGAATCCATCGCCACCATGTTTCGGATTTCGATATTCGGATTTCGAGTTTTCTTAAATGAAGCGCCTATATATCGAAACCGTCGGTTGCCAGATGAACGTTCTCGACAGCGAGATGGTGGTGGCCAGCCTGCGCAAACAGGGTTTCGAGCTGGAAAGCGAGCTCGCGGCGGCGGATGTGATCCTGTTCAATACGTGCAGCGTCCGCGAGCAGGCGGAAAACAAAACTTACAGCGCCCTCGGTCGTCTGCGGTCGTTCAAGAAACAGCACCCCGAGAAGATCATCGGCGTGATGGGGTGCATGGCCCAGAAGGATCAGAAGCTGGTCTTCGAGCGGGCCCCCTACGTGGACCTCGTCGTCGGTCCCGGCCAGCTCAGCCGCATTCCAGACTTGCTCATGGACGTGGCGGCGGGCAAAGGGCCGCAAATGGCGGTCGGCCTGGGCCGCAAGGACGGCACCGTCGACGAAATCAAGCGGAGCCACGAGACGTTCGATCCCTTGCGCGATCCGGCCATGCGCCCCACGCCGTTCCAGGCCTATCTCCGCATCCAGATTGGCTGCGACAAATTTTGCACCTACTGCATCGTTCCCATGACCCGCGGCCCCGAGCAAGGCCGCGACCCCCAGCAGATCCTGGCCGAAGCCCGCATCCTGGCCGATCAAGGCTGCAAAGAAATCACGCTCATCGGTCAGACTGTGAACAGCTACAAGCACAGAAGCGACGGCCAAACCACGCGGCTCTCCGACCTGCTTTACTCTCTCCACGAAATTGACGGCATCGAGCGGCTCAAGTTCGTTACGAATTATCCCAAGGACATGACGGACGATCTGCTCGATGCGGTCGCCACCCTGCGGAAGTGCTCCCCCTACCTGCACGTGCCGGTCCAAAGCGGCAGCAACGAAGTGCTGGCCCGGATGAAGCGGGGCTACACGGTGGAGGACTACCGCGAGATGATGGGCCGCATCCGCGCCCGCCTGCCGCACGCCGCCGTCACCAGCGATTTCATCGTGGGCTTTTGCGGCGAGACGGACGAGGACTTTCAGAAGTCCTACGACCTCGTCGCCGAGTGCCGCTTCAAGAACAGCTTCATCTTCAAGTACAGCGAGCGGCCCGGCACCAAGGGAGCCGAATTATACGCCGACGACGTGCCCTTCGAAGTGAAGAACCGCCGCAACAACGACCTCCTCGACCTGCAAAACCGGATCAGCGAGCAAGAAAACCAGCCGCTCCTCGGCCAGCGGGTGGAAGTGCTGGTGGAAGGCCCCAGCGAACGGGCGAAACGCCACGGCGAAGACCAGGGAAACCTCGTCCAGCTCACCGGCCGCACCCCCTGCGACCGGATTGTCGTTTTCGACGGCAGCCCTCGGCTGACCGGTCAAATCATCCCGGTCGCCATCTACGATCTCGCCCCACACACCCTCTTCGGCGCGGTCGTCACCGAGTACGTCGGCCCAAGCTTGCAGCCGATCTTGGCGTAGCGGCGGGCGGTCCGCCCGGGGCTACCGGATCATTCAGCGCCTTTCGTGTCCGCGGGCGTTTCCGGTGGTTCCGCGGCTGCGGCAGCAGGGGCCAATCGCCCGAGTAAATCCTTTAGCCGTTTCTGATTCGCCTCTTGTGTAAACGGGTTCTCGTCCGACGAGCCGCCCCCCATGCCTCCTCCTACGCCCGGCATCGGCGGAGCATCGGCTCTGGGTTGCTGGCCCTCCAAGGCAGGAACAGGAGGAGCCGACGCCCCGCCCGGCCGGCCCGCCGCGCCAAGTCCGCCTCCGCGACCGCCGCCTCCGCCCCCTTGCCGGCCAAAGGGGAGGCTGATGAGGCCGAGCGTCGTCTTCTGCTCGGCCGTGAGCAGAGCTTCCAAGGCGTCGAGATGACTCTGGGCTTCCTCGGCCGTCATCTTTTCGGCCTTGTCGATTTCCGCCAGCTTGCCCGCGACTTTTTTCGCCTGGTCAGCGTCAAGTTCGATCTGCAACTTCAATTCGGCTCGAGAGAGAAGTTCGAGCTTGCCGACGAGCGAGGTCAAATTGCGCTTGCCACCTCCACCGCCTCCCATGCCCCCACCACCCATTCCGCCCATGCCCATCATTGGAGCACCACCGCCGGCGACCGGAGGTGCGGCCCCGCCACCAGCCGCGTCCGTGGTTGCCACGGTCTCTTCATAAAGTTGCAGCCCCAAGAACATGGCACCCGCGCCAAGGGCGAGCCCCAAGATACCGGAGGCGATCCAGGCGGGGACGGATTGGGAAGCTCCCGTGGGCTTCGACAAGTCAGGGGTCGTCGCAGTCATGGGCAAAGTCCTTCGCAAGTAGGGAATCAAGCCGGGCCAGTTACGTAGCAGCCATCATACCGCTGAGAAGTAGTGGGGTGTCGTAGCGACAAGCGGCCCGCCCGTCGGCTTTGGGCTCCGTGGCCCCGGCAATGTAAACGGGGTCGGGAGGGGTTTTCGCGGCGAAAACTCCTCCCGACTCCTTCGTTTACGGCGCTACCAGAGTATTGAGGAATGCCAGCAGGTCCTCCTGTTCATTTGCCGGGAATGCCGCGAATTTTTCGGCGGAGAGGATGGATTCGCCGGCGTGGGCGAGGATGGCTTCCTTCAGCGTCTTGGCCCGGCCGTCGTGTAGATAAGGGCCGCTGTCCCGTGCGCCCCAGAGCGGCGGGGTCCGCCATTCCTGCTGCAAAACCTTGAGGGCGGAACCGGCGTTGATGTAGGTGTCGATTTCCCCTTCGCGCCGCAGCAGATGCTGCTTGGCGGAAACCGCGGAAACGGCATCGGCCAGGCCGGGGCCCATGTCGTGCAATAGCAGGTCGCTATAGATTCCGCTGGCGGGCCCAACGTCCTGCACATGGCAATCGGCGCAGCCGATGGTCTTGAACGCGGCATAGCCCCGCTCGGCGGCTTTGGCTTTATCCGGGTCGGCGGGGACTTCACGTCGGGGAGCCGGAAGTGCGGCGACAAAGGCGATGAGCTGCTCGGCTTGTTCCTGGCTCATGTCCAGGCCGGAGGCTTTGGCATCAGGGTGCAACGGGTCCGCGGCCTGATGATGGCCGGGGACTTCCAGGCCCAGCTCGTTGGCGCAGGCCCCCAGCACGAATTCCTTGAGCGACATCGTCTGCCCGCGCCAGCCAAAATGGCCGAGGACGGGGCCGCCGGGTCCTTTAGGTCCCGGGCCAACGCGACCGGTGACGCGGCCGTCTTTCTGCTGGGTCGAAACTTGCTCGCGGAGCATTTCGGGAGTGATGGCGTCAATCAGTCCCGCGCCGAAGACCGGCGGCGTGTTTCGCTGCGAGACGCGGATGGCCCAATCGTCCGGCGAGCCGGCGGCATGGCCGTCCAAGACTTTTTTCTCAAAGGACGCATAAGCCTCATCGGTGCCGAAGCGGTGCAAGATGAAAGCCGTTTGCAGACGCTTGCCGCCGGAAACGAAGCTGGGATGGACCTTGGCGAGCGCGTCCTTATGGTCGGCGAGTTCGCTGGGGTGCGGGCTGCTGGGCACCACCGTCAAGAGCCGCACGTTGCTGTCCTCGTTCGGGCCGGCTCCGCCGATGCCACCGAGCTTGTGGCAAGCGGCACAGGAGCGGGCATTGAACATCGGTCCCAAGCCGTCCCCGCCGGGGCTTGCCGGCTTGCCGCCTTCCCACTCCCGCACGAAGAGCTTTTTGCCTTCCGCAATGGCGGCGCTGTCCCCAGCGGGTTCGGCCGCGGCGAGAGGGCTGCCCAGGACGGCGAGGAGAGCAAGGGATACGAGCACGGTCCGCATGGGGTGGGTCTCCTGGAATAAGGCGTGAGACTTCGGTCGATTCGTAGCCACGGTCGCCAGAATGTGGGTCGGCGGGATAATCACCCGCGCTCTGGCGAGCGTGGCTACTATCTTACATCGGGAATCCGGGTGGAAGTCCACCCGGAAAGCCGCCGCCGGGTCCCCCGGGCAGGCCGCCGCTCGGAGGTGCGGGCGGTGGCGGCTTGATACCCTGCTGCTCGAGCAAGCGGAAGGCATCGACCCCGAAGCCGCTCTCCTTGGCGGAGGCCCCTTCGCGAATGATGTCGGTTCGCCCGAGGTGGATTTTCTTGTAGGTGTCCTCGGAGATGATGTAGTACCAGTCTCGGAAGCGGGTATTGAGCTCGGCGACCTTCGCCTCCGCTTTCCTTTTCTTCAGATTGTATTCGTCCATTTTCCGCTGGTTGGCCTTCTTGATACGGTCGCGCTCGAGCTGAGCGGCGTCCGGCTTGACGGGAGCTATTACCGCGGGTTTGGCGGGGGGCTCCGCGCCCGCTTTGGCTTTGGTCTTGGCAGGTTCGCTCTTGGTCGCCTTCGGCTCTTCTTTGGCTTTCTCCGCGGGTTCCTCCTGGCAAGCTCCGCCATTGGTTTTGGGAGTCTCGGCGGCAGGAGGAGTGGTCGGGGGCGTGGTTGGTGGAGCAGCCGGGCCGGCCGGTTCGGGTTCGAGCATGGGGGGCTGCAGAAGGTCCTCGGTGAGCTCGGTGCTGACGAGCAGGTAACGGTTGAGCTTTTGACCTTCGCTGCCGGCCTGCACGCCGGCGATGTCGCCGAATCGCAGGATATAGCGGACGCCATCCTTCAGGTCCACATACACTTCGCCGTTGGTGCAGTAGAGTTTATCGCGGGCGGGAATGAAGCCTATTTTCACCAGAGCATCCTGCACCTTGCGGTCCTTGATGAGTTTGGGATCAGCCTGGAGTGCTTCCCCCACGCCGGCGGGCGTGCGCTTCACGTCCTCGATCTTCAGATCATCCAGGGCGGTCTTCATTTCGTCGAGCTTTTGCTTGTTCAGCTCTTCGCCATCCCCCAAGGAGGCGTCGTGTGGCCGGTTCTGCGTAAAAATTTGAAAGTTGTCGAGGTTCCAGACTGCCGAAAGCGTGTCCCACGAGACGGCCGCTTCCATGCGGAGTTGGGCGCCGTAGGCACCATCTTCCTTGAGGACCGAGTAGTCCTTGAGCGTGAGCCGCTGAACGTCAAGCGGGTTGAGCTTGAGGAGGTCGCGTTCAATCCACTTGTTGAAGTCGGTCGGGAGCTTTTCGATGTCGACCTTGGCGACGTACACGTCGTCGGTGAAGGTGGAACCCTCGGCCACGCGGACAAACCGCTGGCCGGGAGTGTCCTTGACCGGCTTGCCGATAATCAGACGGGCCAGCTCGTCTCCTTTGCCGTCGCGAATGACCACCGACATGCCGACGTCCTTTTGTTTTGAATCATCAATTTTCTGCGAAGGGTCGAGCACGCCGAACAGATGGTGCTCCTCGGAGAACTGGGTGGCCAGGCCCAGGGCTTTGACTCCCAGCAAGCTGCCGGCGGCATCCTTGAGCTGCTCCTGGGCGTCAGCGGGGTAATTACCGTGCGAGGGAAGGGACCAAATACCCCCCGTCTTCTCGACCTTCAGGGACTCCGTTTTATTCTTGTCCTGGTCGTAGCGAACGATTTCCAGGCTGGCCGCTTTGGTGGGATCGGTGAAGTTTTCAAACAGCGGCTGGCCGGTCTTATTGACGACAACATTCGTGCTGGGAGCGGGAAGCGTGGCATATGCGAGACCCGCCAGCACGAGGCCCACGACGCCGAAGATCAATGTTTTGATGTTTTCGTTCATAGGTCCGACTCAAAATTCTAAATTTAAAATCCCAAATATCAAACAAATGACAATGTGTAATGAGGAAACCTAGAAACAGGAAAGGCCAGTCTCTTCGTTTCCAATTTCTCATTTCCCAACTCTCTATTGTTTGAGATTTGGGATTTCCCATTTCTTACGTCTTCATGCGGGTCTTGGAAATTCCCTCCCGCTCCCGGATGTAGCGCCGCACCCAAACCACGCCGCCGACGAACAGGGGAATCAGCGGCGGAATGAGGAGGCTTAAAAGCTTGTAAATGTTTTGAATACGAGACACGGATTGCAGGCGCTCGCGGCGAATCTGGTCGTTGGTCTTGTCCAAACCGAGCTTGAGGTTCTGCTTGGTTTCTTGCGAGGCGGCCATCGCCGTCAGCAGGCGGAACTGCAAGAGCTGCTCCCTGCTCCGCTTTTCGTTCAGATCGATCTGTTCCCCGGCATCCTGACGCTTCTTGTAGTCGGCCTCCAGGTCGGCCGCCTCCTTTTCTATCTTCTTGATGGCCTCGTCTTCCTTGTCCACGGCATCTTTATATTTGTCTTGGGCTGCCTTCTGGGCGACTTCTTCCTTGTCGTAGGCCACTTGGGCTTCCGCTTCGATGCGGCGTAGCGTGGCGTAGCGGGCCTTTCGCTGGCGGATGTCCAGATAGCGGTCCTCCCCGGCGACGGCGTCGACGAGGTTCAAAATGAAGGGCCCATTATCCCAGCGGAACTGCTCGACCCCTTCCGTCCGCATCCCCAGCAATTGGTTGCTGATCAGGTCGATGTCGGCCACGTAGATCACGCTCAGCGGCTTCTTGACGAGCGGCTTCTTGGCCGTCTTGTCCCCGGTTTTCTCGCCGTCCTTTTTCGCGTCCTTTTTGGCGGCAGCCTTTTTGTCGTCTTTCTTACCGTCGTCCACGGTCGCCCCGGCCTCGTCGCCGCGAATCCAGGCGGCCAGGGTATGGGCTCGCTTGGGGGTGCCTTCCATGTTCTGCAGGATTGGCTGGATGTCCTGCGTGCGGAAATACTGCCGGGCATCTTCGATTTTGACGAGGCCCGTGTCCTTGCGATTGTCCGCGGTTTCCACGAGCGAGGTGAACGTGAGCTTCAGGTCCTTGATGTGGGGGGCCTCACGAATGCCGCCGGTCACGGGGAAGAAAACTTCCTCAAAATTCTGGACGGCGGGCTCCTTCTTGTTGAACGTGCCGGCGTCTCCCGGTCGGACAAAAACGAACGGACCCCACGGGGGAATATCGCCAAATCGCTTGTACGGCATGTAGCCCTGGGCCACGATCTTGCCCGGTAGTTGCCCGGGCTGCACTTCGGCCAACGGCTCGATTCCCAGAGCCCGCCAGACCATGGCGAAGCTGTCCCCCTTGGGCTGCGGCGGGCCCCCCATTCCCATCATGCCCCCCTGGGCCGGCTTGTCTTCGCTGGTCCCCACGACCTGCCCAAACATCAGCGGGAACGGATCTTCCAGGATGACCGTCGGCTGGCCGGCTTGCATGGCTTCGACGAGGTTATTGAGCTGCGGCGGCGAGAGGGTGGAAGGTTGCACAACAATCATCGCGTCGAACTTGAGTTTGCCGTCCTCGTCATAGACGGTCATGGGATTGGTGATATCCACGTTCTCGACGGCGAACTCCCGTTCCAGCTCTTCCAGAATGGCTTGCTTGGGAAGTTGCTGAACCTGGCCGCCGGCGAAGGAAAAGCCGCCGCTGAGGTTCACTTCGGTCGTAACCACGGCCAGCTTTTTGCGTTTGGGCTGGGCCACGGTGGCGATGGAGCGGACCAACTCATATTCAACGGGCATTCCCTTGCTGAAGAACGGCACCACCACCTTTTCCACGCCGCAAGTGAACGCAGCGCCCAGAATGAATTCCTGCTGGCGGGATTCGCCGCGGGATGTGGTCGTCACGGACATGCGGCGGATGCCGTACCGGTCTTCGGCCAATGCCGCTTCCTTGCTGAATTCCTCCAGGTTGTCGTTGAGCTGCAAGACGACCTTGCCGCCGGAGTTGCGCTCCAGCTCCTTGAGCATGGAGACCAGGTTGTATTTCACCTTCACGAATTCGTCCGGCACGCGGGCGCTGACGAAGGCCTCAATCCGCACCGGATGCTTGTTTTCCATCGTGGCCAGGATTTTTCGCGTGTCCGGAGACAGCGAGCTGACCTGCTCGGAAGTGAAGTCCTTGCGAATCAAGTCGTGATTGGAAAACAGGACATTCGCCCCAATCAAAATCAAGAGCAGCGATAGCGCCCGCACCAGATAGTGCCCGGCCATCGATTGGCCATCCCGTCCGCCGAGCCAGTGGCGGCGGCCGATGAGAATGACGCTCAGGTAAATGCCCAAGGCGACGATCAGCACGAAATAACTAAGCGAGGAGAGACTAACGACTCCACGGCCCAAGTCGTCGAACCGTTCGCTGAAGCTCCAGCGGGAAAACCAATGCGGCTGATACTGCGGGGGGAGAATCAAGTTCACTTTCACCAGGTAAACCAGGGCCGCATTGAGTATGGCCCCGAATATGAACGCGACGGTCAGGTTGGTCGTCAGGAACGAGGCGATCATTCCCAAGGACAGCATCGCCAGGCCCATCAGCCAGTAGCCAAGATACGTGACGAAGAATTGGCCCGTATCGACATTACCGTCCGCCAGCAGGCTGAGGAAGGAAAAGGTGGCGAGCTCCGAGACGAGCAGCGACACGGTGAGCGTGCCCGCGGCCGCAACGTATTTGCCCAGGACAATGTCCAGGTCTTCGGCGGGGAGCGTGAGCAGCAACTCGTCCGTGCCCTGGCGGCGTTCCTCGGCCCACAGGCTCATCGTGATCGAGGGAATGAAGAACAGCATGATCGTGGGAAAGGCCAAGTTGAGCTGATCCAGATTGGCCAGATTGTTGGCGAAGAAATCGGCTCCCCAAAAGAGCGCGATGGAGGAGGCGGCCAGAAACACGCACAAGAACACGTAGCCCGTGGGATTGCTGAAGTACCCCACCAGGTTCCGCCGGATGATGGCGTACGCGGCAGGACGATAAATGGCCAGCGGCACCAGCGCCAGCAGCAGGATGGCGATAAAGCCGAGGTTGTAGAGCAGCAGGATGCCCAGGGAAGCGAGCGCGTTGTACATAGGGGTCACTAAGTCATCATTGACAAGGAATACATCGGGAGAGTCACACTAAACGGGGGCGGCGGTCAGCGAATGAAACGCCGCTTCCAGCCCGCGCCCCTGCGGATCCAGCCCTGCCACCGGGCCGTCGTAAACCAGCCGCCCTTCGTTCACCAGGATGACGCGGCTGGCCATGGCCTGAACTTCTTGCAGAATATGGGTGGAAAGGAGTATGGTCTTTTCCTGGGCAATCTTGCGGAGGGCCGTGCGAACCTCGGAAATCTGATTGGGGTCGAGGCCGGCAGTCGGTTCGTCCATGATGATGACATCGGGCTCGTGGAGCAGGGCCTGGGCCATGCCGACGCGCTGGCGGAATCCCTTCGACAATTTGCCGATGGGCTTGTGGACCACGCTTTGGATGGCACAGAGGTCGATGACTGCATCGATCCGGTCGCGCTTTTTGTTGGCCTTCATGCCGCGAGCGTCGGCGAAGAACTGCAGCAGGCTGTGGGGGGTCATGTCGGGGTACAGCGGGCCGTTCTCCGGCAGATACCCCAGTCGGGCGGAGCCCGCCAGGCGGTCGGCACCCATGTCGTGCCCGGCAATCTTGGCCGTCCCTTCGGAGGGAGCCAGATAGCCGGTAAGTAGCTTCATGGTGGTGCTTTTTCCGGCGCCGTTGGGACCGAGAAACGCCACCAGTTCCCCCTGATTCACGGTAAAGCTGACGTTCTTGACGGCCGCGAAAATGCCGTAGAACTTGGAGAGGCCAATGGCCTCGATCATGGGGACGCTGGAAGGGGGGGAGGGCTTCTTTTCAGTCATGGAGGTCAACTTCCGGCGCTGGATGCTGAGGCGCGTTGCCAGGGGGGAGGGCGCTTGTCAATGAAACAAGCCGGCATTTCCTCCGGCTCGCGCAAGCTTTAGCAGTATAAAGGTTTCTGGCCAGCACTCAACGTGGCCGACCGAAGAAAACGAACCCGCTCGTGCCCCTGAATACGCGAGAAAAGCCGCGATGGTTCGGGCCGCGAAGCCGCGCTCCGCTAGCACGGAGGGCCGCGGAGTGGGCCAACTTCAGAATTTTGAAGTGCGGCCGACGCTACAGCGAAATCGCGCACCGGAAAGTGGTTGCCAAGCGACCAATCGGACCGCGATAGGCTGCCCTAAACCGTCATTTTGGCCGTCAAGATGCTTTAACCTGACTCCGTTACGCTCGCTTTTCCGGGCTTGACGCGATTTCACATCTCCGGCACGTCGGTTGCTCTACCTCCGAAGCCGCATCGCTGTGATGCACTTCGCTGACAGAAGGTAATTCAGAAGCACGCGAAGCGAATCATAAAAAGGAGTAGGAACCATGCCAGCCATCGCCCAGTGGGATAATCGCATAACCCGTCGCAACGAGTTCAAGAGTGAGGACTCCGGTCCGACCTTGCGAGAGATCCGTTGCACCACTGCTGTGGTACGTGAGAATTGGTCTCGCAGCGAGAAACAATACCGCGCGCAGATGGCTCAGCTTCTTCAGCAGCAACTGTTGGACAAGCTCGCTTCGGTCCCTTTTGAGTCCTGCGAGAAGGCCACCCTCCGTGAAGCGAGCCTGGCATAAATCAAGTGCGCCCTTTGGCGATGCTAGCGACATCAATGGCTGATTAAACCCAGCCCATCTTGCCGAAGAGGATTAAGCGGTACAGTCTTCCTAATCGGACAACTCCGCTTGTTTCCAAGAACGCGGCAAGGATGCTGCATGAAGTCGCCGGCCCATCTCATTCTGCTCCTGCTAACATCGCTCACGGGATGTCAGTCGCTGCTTGCGCCCCGCGCAACCAATCCCCAGTCCGCACCAGTTGTTCAACAAGCCGCTTACTTCAATCCCGCTTCGGAACCGCCGGATGAATTGCCCCAACAGGATGCTCCGCCCCCCTTGGTGCAGACGCAGCCCGAAGTTTTGCCGCCAACTGTCGCAGATGATTCGCCGCCGCTGTCGCTCTGGGACGCGGCTTCGCTGGCGCTGGCTCAGAATCCAGACCTGATTGCGGCTCGGCAGGCGGAAGGCGTAAGTCTGGGGGCGGTTGGAGTTGCGCAGACGTACCCCTTCAATCCCTGGGTGCAAATCCAGGTCACGCCAGATCCTCGCCTCCGGGACGGCAGCACGGGCACCAACGCGCACTACGTCCTGCTGATGCAAACCCTGCAGCTCGCCCATCAAAGGCAGCATCGCCAGGCGGCGGCTCTGTCGGTTCTGAACGGCACGCGCTGGAATATCGTGCAGGCGGAGTTACTGGCCGTCGCTCAGACCGAGCGGCTCTATTTTGCCGCTCTCTACCAGCATGGCGTCGCCGAGGTTTCCCGCGCCAACTCCAACCTCAGCCGCGAACTCCTCGAAATCTCCGAAAAGCAGCTTCGCGGCGGTCAACTCTCGGCGGCCGACGTGGCGATTGTGCGGCTCGATGAATCGGCTGCCCGGCGGCGAGCGGATTTGGCACAGACCAATTATCAAACGGCGCTGCTCGACCTGCGGCGGCAGCTCAATCTGCCTCTTTCGATGCCGCTATCACTGAGCGGCAGTCTGGCGGGCTTTCAATTCAGCCCCGCAACCTCCGCGGTGCTCGCCCAGGATGCCGCCAAGTCGGAATCGCCGGCCGCGGACCTGCAGGAAACTGCCTGGCAATTGGCGGCGGCCCGGCCGGACGTGCTGGCGGCTCAGTCCGATCTCGATGCGGCCCGCGCGAACATGAACCTGGCCCGTGCCAATAAGATCCCAGACTTGCAAATCGGCCCCTACTATCAAAAGACCGATGGCGGAGCCACGCTGTGGGGCTTCCGGGCTCAATCCGATCTCCCCATTCTCAATACCGGCCAGCCGCTCGTCCGGCAGCGGATGGCGGAAATCAACCAGCGGCAAACCGTCTGGGAGCAGCTCTATCAGCGGGCTTCCTTGGAAGCCGAGGCTGCCATCGACCGCTACGAACGAGCCCGGCGGCTCGTCGAGGGGAGCGGCAGCGCGGTGGAATTGCCGCAGGAGCTTTCCAAACTGGAAGCCCTGTTCAAAGCGGGTGAAATCGACGTGCTCCGGATGGTCACCGCCCGCTCCAGCCTGCTCGCCGCTCGCCAGGCACAGCTCGACACGCTCAACGAGCTCGCCCAAGCCGCCGCCGCGCTCACCGCCGCCACGGGCTTGCCACCGGAAGCGGTGGTGCAGGGGCGGTAGGCGGCGTCAATCTCCCAGGAACTGGCCAAAGCGTGACGAATGCAGCCAGTTGGCGCTCCATCTGGCTTCACTGGCTGTGGCGGTCGATCAATGGGCCACCTGCCGAGTTAGAGTCGAAGACTCCCTCAACCCAATAATCTCCTCCCTGCGGACCCGCGCGCCAAGAGTAAAATACTCTTTTGTTCAAGTGAACAAAAGAGTCTTATCGCGCATCTTACGGGTTGCCGAGGTAGTGCGCGCCCAGAGGAGTTCGAATGGGGATTTGAGATTTCGAATTTGGGATCTGAAACAGGGTGTGTTGAAAAACTAGGGGGGTTATTCAACAGATATGATGACCCGCGGGCCGGGGGGGGTGTTGAATAACCAGGGGGGTTTTTCAACGCTGTTTACTGTCACATTCTCAAGAGGGCATAATGTCCAGAGTACCGTATCTAGGGCAAAATCACGTTCACCGGCCGTGCCCGGCTCGGTGGCGTCACGTCACCGCATTCGTTTTTACGTCAACACTTGAGATGAGCACCATGATTCGCCCCATCCGCCTTGTCCTCCTTGTTCTGTTCCTCTTCTCTGCGAGCAGCCTCGCCCTCGCCCAGGATCCCGCGGTTGCCGAGCGGGAAAGCTATCTCCGCCTGCACTACAGCAAGCAGGAAGTGAAAATCAAGATGCGGGATGGGATCGAGCTCTTCACCGCGATCTATGCGCCGAAGGATTCGACCAAGAAGTATCCGATTCTGATCAAGCGGACGCCGTATTCTGTCGCTCCCTATGGAAGTGATAAATTCCCCAACTCGCTCGGCCCGAGCGACCATTTTGTGAAGGCGGGGTACATCTTCGTCAACCAGGACGTGCGGGGGCGGTTCCAGTCCGCCGGTGAGTTCGTGCAGGTGACGCCGCACGTCACGCCCAAGCAGACGGCTCGCGACATCGATGAGAGCAGCGATGCCTTCGACACTATCGACTGGCTCGTGAAAAACGTGCCGGGGTACAACGGCAAGGTGGGAATGTTCGGCATCTCCTATCCTGGCTTTTATGCGTCGGCGGGGATGATTGACGCCCATCCGAATCTCATCGCCGTTTCGCCGCAGGCCCCGGTGGGGGATTGGTACTTTGACGACTTCCTGCACAACGGGGCATTTTTCCTGGCCCACGCCTTCCGCTGGCTGGGGAACAACGCAGCCGCGCGTCCCATGCCGACCACCGACAAGTCGCCACCGGTTCAGTATCCCACGCCCGACGGCTACAAGCTCTTTCTCGACGCGGCCACGATGGAGAGCGTCAACAAAACGCTCATCAAGGACGCGGTGCCATTCTGGAACGAGATGATGCAGCACCCCAACCGGGACGAATTCTGGCAGAAGCGGGCCATCATGCCCCACCTGAAAAACGTCGCCCCCACCGTCATGGTCGTCACCGGCTGGTACGACGCCGAGGACCTGTACGGCTCGTTCAAAACATACCAGGCGATTGAGGCCCAGAACCCCGGCGTGAACAACGTCCTGGTCGTCGGCCCCTGGGCCCACGGCGGCTGGGCGGGGGGGGACGGCGACAAACTCGGCTCGGCCAACTTCGGCAGCAAGACCGGGGCGTTCTACCGGGCGGAGATTGAGTTCCCTTTCTTCGAAAAATACCTCAAGGGGGAGAAGCTGCCGGCCCCGGCGGAAGCGACCGTTTTTGAAACCGGCAGCAACACCTGGCGAACCTTCGACGCCTGGCCGCCGAAAGGGCGGAAGATGCAGGAGCTTTTTCTTGGCGAACACGGCAAGCTGGAGGCCAAGAAACCGGAACCCGCGGAGAAAAGGGGGATTGCGGCTCGGTTCGACGAATACATCAGCGATCCGGCCAAACCTGTGCCATTCAGCGAAAAGATCACGCCGTCGATGGCGGTCGAGTACATGACCGACGACCAGCGGTTCGCCGCCCGCCGTCCCGATGTGCTGGTCTATCAGACCGAGGCCATGAAGGAAGACCTCGTCGTCGCCGGCCCGCTCGACGTGGAGCTCTGGGTCAGCACCACCGGCAGCGACGCCGACTTCATCGTCAAGCTCATCGACGTCTTCCCCGACTCCCCCGATGCCGCCAATCAGCCCGGCTACCAGATGATGGTCCGCAGCGAAGTTTTCCGCGGCCGCTACCGCAACAGCTTCGAGAAGCCGGAGCCCTTCAAGCCCGGCGAGCCGGCGCACGTCAAAATCGAGCTGCTCGACGTGCTGCACCGCTTCAAAAAAGGCCATCAACTGATGGTGCAAATCCAAAGCACCTGGTTCCCGCTCGTCGACCGCAACCCGCAAAAATTCGTCCCCAACATCTACCTCGCCAAACCCGAGGACTTTATCAGGGCCACCCACCGCATCCACCGCTCGGCGGAGCACCCGACGAGCATCCGGTTTGGGGCAGTGCCGTAGGGGCGCCGATCGAGGGGACCGGGACATTCGCCATTCGGAATTCGAATTTCGCCATTTCATCCCTTGACAGCCGATATATCGCCACGCTATACATAGGTCTGCGACACAAGGAGACCTTGTCAAAATGTCCGATAAGTTCGAGCGCGATCTGCTCCGCGGCAGCCTGGACCTGATGATCCTCTCGGTCCTGGCCGGCGGCAAGAAATACGGCTACCTGATCCAGAAACAGGTCCGCGAAACCAGCGGCGCGCGCGTCGACCTGCAAGCCGGCACGATGTATCCCATCCTCCACCGGCTGGAGGAAGAGAAGCTGATCCGCAGCTCGTGGGAGGATTCCACGGGCCGCAAACGGAAATGGTACGAGCTGACCGCCGCCGGCAAAAAGCGGCTCACCGCGCAGGCCGCCGAGTGGTCGGACTATGCCCAGTGCATTCAGCAGATTCTCTCGCTCGCGGGCCTCCGTGCCGAAGGAGCCAGCAGCTAACCCCATCATTCGTCATTCGCCATTCGAATTTCGTCATTACAATCCCCCCATGTCCCAGCAAGAATTCGACTCCTACCTCTCCCTCCTCTGCCGCCTGCTGCGGATCGCGCCGCAGCAGCGGGAGCAGGTGGCAGAGGAGTTCCGCACGCACATGGAGGATCGGCTGGAGGAGTTATTGGCAAAAGGGATGGATCGCGAGGGGGCGGTCAAACTGGCTCTCGAAGAATTCGGCGACGCGGCCGGTCTGGCCGCACAAATAGCTTCAATTTCCCAGGGGCGAAGGAAGAGGTGGATCATGAGAATCTCAGTTGCATCGGTGTTAGGTGTCGCGCTGGCCGGCTTGCTTTGCCTGGCTCTCCTGCCGGAGCAGCAGCACGTGCCGGTCATTGCCAAGGCTCAAGCTCAGCAGGAAGCCGAGAAGCCAACAGGCGCGCCGGCAGAGACTCCCGAAGAACGGATTGAGAAAGCCCTCTCCATGCCGATGGACCTGGACTTCAATGAGAAACCGCTCAAGGAAATACTCGTGACCATCCAGGAAATGGCCAAGGTGCCCGTGATCGTAGCGTGGAAAAAGCTCGAAGAAGCTGCGATCAACTTGGAGACTCCGGTTAGCTTCAATGTTAAGGGCATTAGCCTGCGATCAGGATTACGACTGATGCTTGGGCAATTGGGTCTGACCTACGTGGTTGAAGATGAGGTCGTTCAGATTACCACTCCCGAGGACGCCGGATCGCGGCAAGAAATCCGCGTATACGATTGCCGCGATCTCCTGAACTTGCCCGAAACGAGGGGCGGCCCGCCGAGAGAGGCAATCAAAGCGCACTCAGGTTCCCTTGGAGGTGCTAGTCCGCTCCCAAATTCGCCAGGGGCCACACCTCCGCCCGTCAAACGCGACCTGCCGAATGACCTCGTCGGAGTGGTGAATGGGACGGTGTCTCCCGATTCCTGGGATGAAGTCGGTGGACCAGCCAGCGCCAAGGAGTACAAGGGAATGCTCGTCGTCTTGCAGACCGGCGAGAACCACGAAAAGGTGGAGAAGCTGCTCAACCTCATGTACTCCGCCGCAAACCTGGACGCCAAAGTCAAAGTCTCCCGCTAGGGCATCGTAGAACGTATCACGAAAGCGCCGTCCAGGCGGCAATGGCGATGGAGGCTGTTTCGATCCGCAGGATGCTCCTGCCGAGCGAGACTGTCCGCCAGTTGTTTTCCAGAGCCGCCTTCAGCTCCGTGGGAGTGAAGCCCCCTTCGGGACCGATGGCACATGCGAGTAGAGCGACGTCCTGAGCGAGCGAGCCGAGCTGCTCGCCACCGGGCTCCGCAATTAGCTTCACGCTTGGCCCTTCCGCAGTGAAGTACTCCAGCGCCTCGCGCGGCGGCGCGATCTCCATCAGCCGATTCCGCCCGCACTGTTTGCTGGCTTCGATCACCGCGCGGCGGAGCCGGGTCAAAGCCGCATCGACAGGCTGAGCCACGCCGCGCTCGGTAATGAGCGGCATAAGACATGCCGCGCCCAGCTCCGTCAACTTCTCGACGAGCCACTTCTGCCGCTCCCCTTTGGGAAGCGCCACGGCCAGGGTCAGCGCCAGACGAGGCTCACGATTGACTTCCCGCCGCTCCAGGATCTCGAGCGTCACCACCGCTTTGGCAATTCTGGCCACCTTCGCCGCGAACTCCGCCCCGCTGCCGTCGAAGAGGGCGACTTCATCCCCCACCGCGGCCCGCATCACCTTCGCCAGGTGCTGGGCCTCCGTATCCACCAACTCCGCGGTGGAGCCGGTGATGGGCTGTTCGACAAAGAATCGCTCGGACATCCTGGCATCATAGCCTACCGCGTCACCGACCCGCGCGGCGCTGTCGCCGACGCCGGCGCGACGCCGCCATTGGGCCCGAGCGCCGGCCGCACCGAGCCGACGGCAGGACCGCCCGTGCGCCCCTTGGTGGCTTTCGGAGCCTGCGAGGTCCCCGCCAGGAAGTTGTCGATCTGGGCCGAGTCCCGCAGCCGCTCGAACTCGCGGTTCATTTCGGTGCGGAGTTTCTTTTCGAAGATGTCTTTGTGGAGTTCCTTTTCCACCGCGGCGAAATCCCGCTGCACCGGCACGGTCCGGCCGAGGCAACGGAGCAGGATGAACTGGTCCTCCACGGCGATGATGCCGGAGAGTTCCCCTTCCTTGAGGGCGAAAGCCTCTTTTTCAATCTCCGGCGAGCCGCTGTGCTTGCAGATCGGCGGCACTTCGCCCCCGTTCGCCCGCGACGACGGTTCCACCGAATACTGTTGGGCGAGCTGGGAGAAGTAAGTGTCGGTGGCGTTGTTGCGGGCCATGTCCCAGACCCGCTGGGCCTGTCGCTGATCGCTGAGCACGATGGCCAGCACCCGCACCCGCTCGCCGTAGTTGGATTCAAAACCCTTCTGCAAATCGGTCTCGGTCACTTGCACCCGCTTCTCGCAGAGCTTTTTCAGGGCCACGCTCGGCCAGACCGCGTCGCTGCGATACAACTCCGCGGTCACGCCGTCCTGCGTGGTCACGTCCTTGATCCATCGCTCCACATCGGGCGTGCGATCCGGTTTGAGATACCCATTGGAGTCAGCCGCCCGGGCAATCTCCTCCTGAATGTCCTGCTCTCCCACGGCCAGCTTGCGTTTGGTCAGCTCCTGGGTGAAGAGCCGGCGGTTGATCTCGCCGTCGAGGACGTCGCCGCCGAAGCGGACCAGGCACTCGTCCGTCAGTTGTTGATAGGTGATCTGTTTGCCGTTGACGATCGCGGCGGTGCCGGTGGGGACTTCCTTTTTCCGGGCCGGTTCGGCAATTACGTTGATGATCTTGGCCCGCTTATGCACCTCGGCAAAGAACTGCGCGGCCGCGTAGCGGGTTTTGTTGTCGCGGATTCGGTCTTCCAGCTTCTTCTGGACGGCTGGCAAGTCTTTGGGGCCGACGTACTGCTCGGGGATGTGGTCTTCGCACTTCAGGATGACGACCTTCTTCCCTTCGGCGACCTGAATGAGGCCGGAGATTTGCCCCTTCTGCAAGCGGAACGCCGCGTCCTCAATGGCCGGGTCCCCCGTGTGCAGGGCGATGGGAGGAATCACGCCGCTGGCCGCGCCGACGCTTGGGTCTTCGCAGTATTTTTGCGCCTGGCTGCCGAACTGCTTGGGATCGGCCTTGATCGTGGCCAGGATTTCCTGGGGAGTCGGCTTTTTCCTGGCGGGGTCCAAGATGATCAGCCGGCAGCGGACCTTGGGGCCGTAGTCAGACTCGAAGGCCTTCTTCACTTCCTCCTGCGACACCTTCACGTCGAGCGCCGACGCCTTGCGAAGGGCCAGCATTGGCCAAACCACCTCGCGGCGATATTGGGCCTCGGTGAAGTTCCGCTCCTCGCGGAGCAGCGCCAGCCAGCGGTCCCGCGGCAGGCCGAACTTGCCGGCGATGCGGTCAATCTCCTCGGTCACGTCCTTTTCGGTGATGGTGATTCCCCGGGCAGCGCAGGCATCAGCCAGCAGATACTTGTTAAGCAAGTTGTCCATCACTTCCGGGCCATAGCGGCGGAGGCACTCGCGCCCCAGGTCGGCCTTCGTGATCTGCTCGCCATTGATGACGGCTACGACAGAGAGCGTCGCGACGCTGGGCGGAGTTTTCGCTCCGGTTCCGCGAACCTGCGGAGCTCCGCTGATGGGCGCGCCACTGGCTGAGGTATTCGAGCGCTGCGGTGCGGCCGGGCCGGCAACCGGGCGAGCCGTCGTGCCCGATGCGGCTGTCCGGGGAGAACCGGAGGCCGCTCCCTTGGGCGTGGACTTCACGGGGGCCTGGGCCAGTGCTTCGGCAGGCGGATTCGCCCCGCGGAACACCACCGCGGCCGCGACCAGGGCCAGGCCCGGAATGAAGCCAATGATCCACTGTTTCCAGGCTCCAGATCGAGCCGACGAGCGTGCGTCCTTACCGTTCATAGCGAAACCCTCATCCTTGAGCTGTGATTCTTCCACCGCAATGACGCCGGCCGCGTGCTGGAATGCAAGCGCGCCCGGCCGACCGGCAAAATCTGCCACTTGACCGGCGGACTATAGGCAAGCTGGCGTGCGCCGGTCAAGAGCATTGCGGAGCCGGAAAGCAGCGGATTTGTGGGCTACAGGTACTTCTGGTAAGCCGCCACGGCCAGCTCGTCGCAGCGGTCGTTTTCGGGATGGCCGGAGTGGCCGGCGACGCGGGTGAACTTGAACTGGTGGCTGCCGATGAGGTCGTCGAGCTGCTGCCAGAGGTCGGCGTTTTTGAGCTCCACCAGCTTCCCCTTTTCACGCCGTTTCCAGCCGTTCTTTTTCCAGCCGGCCATCCATTCGGAGAGCCCCTTGCGGACGTACTCGCTGTCCGTCAGCAGCTCCACAAAGCACGGCCGCTGGAGGGCGGACAGTCCTTCTACGACCGCTTGCAACTCCATGCGGTTGTTGGTTGTGGTTGGCTCCGCGCCGAAGGCTTCCTTCTCCTTTCCCGTGCCGGAATGCCGCAGGATATACGCCCAGCCCCCCGGCCCCGGATTGCCGCTGCAGCCGCCATCGGTGAAGAGTTGGATTTCGGGGGAGTCGGGGAAAGTCATGGGGAGCGAAGGGGAATGACGAAATTCGAATGGCGAATGTCGAATGGAAAGAGGGTTGAAATTCACATCTTCAATTCGACATTCGCCATTCGAATTTCGAATTTTGCCTGCTCACGGTGTTGCGGCGATGTCTCCCGGCTGGAAGTCTCCGCGGCGGGGCTTGGTGAGGTCGTCGAGCTTGGAGCTAATGCGGGCGGCGGTCTGGGCAACGTCGGCACGCATCCAGGGAAGGAACACGCGGAACGTGCTTCCCTTACCTAGTTCGCTTTCCACGCGGACCTCTCCGCCGAGCAGCTTGCAGAGCTCCTTGACGATGGAGAGGCCCAGGCCGGTGCCCGTATATTCGCGGGTCAGGTTCCCCTCGTCTTTTCCGGTAATCGCGCTCCCTTGGCGGAATTTCTCGAAGATAATCTCCCGGTCTGAATCGGCGATGCCCACGCCGGTGTCCGTAACCCAGACTTCAATCATACCCCGCGAAGTTCCCCGAGCGCCGACCGTGATCCGCCCCCCTTCGGGCGTGAACTTGATGGCGTTGGAGAGCAGGTTCGTGATGATCCGCTGCACCTTCTGCTGGTCCTGGAACATCAGCGGCAAGTCGCTTTCAATCTCGAAACGCAGGTCGATATTCTTGTCGTCGCTCTGCGGCCGGACCATGTCGCACTGGGCCTGGATGATCGCCTCGATTTTGAACTCCGAGAGCCGCACGTCCATTTTGCCGGCTTCCATTTTGGCGACGTCCAGGATGTCGTTGATCATGTCCAAGAGGTCGCGGCCGGCTTTCTGGATGTTGTGGACGTAACGTTTCTGCTTGTCATTGAGCGTATCGGCACCTTGCAGCACCTCGGAGAACCCGAGCACGCTGTTGAGGGGCGTTCGCAGCTCGTGGCTCATGTTGGTGAGGAAATCCCCCTTGAGCTGGTTCATTTCGTGCAGCCGCATATTGAGCTGGGCGAGCTGGTCGACCTTGGCGTCCAGGTCGGTGTTGACCTGGCGGAGCGCTCCCTGGGCTTCGATGAGGTTGCGGAGCATCTTGTTGAACGACGCCGCGAGCTCCTCGAACTCGTCGCTGGTGTTGATGACGGCCCGCTGCTCGAGATCTCCCTTGGCGACCCCTTCGCTCACGTCGCGGAGGTGGGTGAGGGGCTTGACGACGACGTAACGGACGACGACCCAAAGGGCCACCATGGAGAGAAAGACCGTGAGAATGCCGACCGCCAACAGCACCGCCTGAATCCAGCGGATGGAGGATTGCGTTTCCTCGTACGGCAGCGTCACGCGGACCGCGCGGAACGGCAACTCCTCCGACGTGGCGGCCTTGGTGGACGGCGAGAGGAGGAATTTATCGTACACATGGCAAGTGGCGCAAACATTTTGCCAATAGACCGGCTGGTAATAATAGTACTTGCTTTCGCCTGGGACGGTGCGGATTTCAGAGAGGGCATGACTTGTGGCGGCGAAGTCCTTGGGATCCATCACCTGGCCTTTTTTCAGCGGGAGTGGCGTGTCCAGAGACTCATTCACCACGAGATTCTTCTGCTCCTTGATTTGCCGGGCAATTTCCGCCAGTTGTTGCTCTAGCTTGGTCTTGAGCCTCAACAGGATGGCCCGTTCCTCGGGATTCTCCGGCTGATAGGTTCCCGCGTAGGCCTCGCCCAACGAATAAAACCGGCCGCCATAATCTTCCCCCAAGAGCTGTTTGCTAAGTTCCGTTCGCAGCGGCTTTTGTTCAGGCTCCGTGAACCACCGTTCCCAGTGATAATCGAACAGCACCACCCGCACGCGCTCTTTCCCCTTGCTGAACGTGATCTGCTGGGCCAGGTCTTCGGCAATCCAGTACACGCCGAAGAAGGCGATGAAGATGAGCAGCAGCATCACGGTGCCGAAGATGCGGCGGCACTTGCGCTCCAGGTTGGTTTCACCCAGGACGCGTCTGAGAGTGCGAGAACCTGCCATGCCGGGCCTGAGCGGAGTTGTTTACAGAGTTTGCGGGAACTCCTGCATTCTAGAGGGAGGGAGAGTGGGTCACTAGGGCAATGTAAAGGCCGAATCAAATTCGAAATTCGAATTCCGAATGGCGAATGGTAAGAGGGTTGGAATTCGCGTCCTCAATTCGTCATTCGCCATTCGAATTTCGTCATTTCCCTCCGCCCTCAGTTGATCTGCACGATTTCGGCCTGCACCGGAGTCGCGGTCACAAACTTCTTCTGGGGCGCCGGCGCCTCTTCGTGCATCCGCCAGAAGGCTTTGATGTGGAGGAAGTGGGTGACCGCCAGGGCCAACAGCACAAAGCCGATCTTGGTGCTGAGCAGCTCGACGGCCTCGGTCTGCGTCAGGACATTTCCGCCGAGCCGTAAGGCCAGCAGCAGGCAGCCGACGTGCAGCAGATAGACGCCGACCGAGAGCAAATGGCTCCACGAGCCGGCGAGCCCTTCGTCCCCGCCGCAGGCCCGGGCGAGGAAGGGCCGGCCGCGGCGTTGCAAGGTCCAGGTGACCCAAACCGTGGCGGCGATTCCGAGGAGGATGTAGATGCCGTGAGTGATGACCATGGTGTTCATGACGTGTCTCCTTTTTCTTCTCTTACTCTTAATCTTACTCTTACTCTTACTCTTACTCTTACTCCCGCCTTTGGTTTTGCTCGGCGGCGATGGTTGGAAGAGGATTAAGATTAAGATTAAGATTAAGATTAAGATTAAGATGATGTGAGTTACATATTCCTATGCTGCACCGCGTTCAGCACCGCTCCCCTGAGCTGCTGGTAGTTCGTGGGAGCAAAGGGGCTTTCCGTTCGCACCGGCGGCAGGGCCTTCTGGCGGCCGATCCGCGAGAAGACGTACAGGTTGAAGAAGTGCATCGCCCCCAGGATGACCAGCACCAGTCCCAGCTTGGTCGCCAGGAATTCGACGGCTGTTTGGAGGTCCGTCGGCTTCTCGCCGTACTTGAGGGCCAAGGCGACGTAGCCGAAGTTGAGCAGGTAGAAGCCCACGACGAGCAGGTGGTTCACCGAATCGGCAAGCAGCTCGTCCCCATGAAAATTCTTGACCAGAAACAGCCGCCCGCGGCAATGCAACGTTTGGGCGACCCAGACAGTCACAACGGCGCTGAGCGCCAGATAAGCCACATAAGTCCAGGTGAGCAGGTTCATGGTGTGCTCCTTTCTCAGGAGTCCAACCGCACGGTAACGCGATGAGTAACAGGGAAAATGAGTCCTTTGAAAATGACGAAATTCGGATGGCGAATGACAAATGGAAAGAGACGGCTTGCTTCCGCTTCAATTCGCCATTCGCCATTCGAGTTTCGTCATTCCCCTTCTCCCCATGTTTCGCTTGCACCAGAAAAGGTAGAATTGGTTTTCCCGTCACGGAGGTTCTCTCACGAAAGGTCACTATGACCAGGCATATCTTTGTTACCGGTGGCGTGGTGAGTTCGCTCGGCAAGGGGCTGACGAGCGCGTCGATTGGCATGCTGCTGGAGCACCGCGGCCTCAGGGTGCGGATGCAGAAGCTGGACCCGTACATCAATGTCGACCCGGGGACGATGAGCCCTTACCAGCACGGCGAGGTCTATGTGCTCGACGACGGGGCCGAGACTGACCTCGACCTTGGGCACTACGAGCGGTTCACCAACAGCCCCCTCAGCCGCGACAGCAACTACACGACGGGGCAGATTTACCTGTCGGTCATCGAGAAGGAGCGGCGCGGCGTCTTCCTGGGCAAGACGGTGCAGGTCATTCCCCACATCACCAACGAAATCAAGGACTGCATTCGCAAGCTGGCGGGCGACGAGGTGGACGTGGTCATCACCGAAATCGGCGGCACCGTCGGCGACATCGAAAGCCAGCCGTTCCTGGAAGCGATCCGCCAGTTTTCGCTTGACGTGGGGAAAGAGAACTGCCTCTACATCCATCTCACGCTCGTGCCATACCTCAAAGCGGCCGGCGAGCTCAAAACTAAGCCGACGCAGCACTCGGTGGGGCTCCTCAGGCAGATTGGTATCCAGCCGGATATTTTGATTTGCCGTACGGAGCGCACTATTGAGCACGAGGACCTGAAGAAGATCGCCCTGTTCTGCAACGTGCCGGAAGAGGCGGTCATTGAGGAGAAGGACAAGGACTTCTCCATCTACGAAGTGCCTCTGAGCCTGGTGGACAACAACCTGGACACCATCATCTGCAAGAAGCTCCGGCTGCCGGCGGCAGCGCCGAATCTGGACGACTGGCGGAACATCCTGCATGTCCTCCGCAACCCCAAGCACGAGATCAGCATCGCGGTCGTCGGCAAATATGCCGAGCACAAGGACGCCTACAAGTCGATCTACGAAGCCATCGACCACGCCGGAATCCATCACCACGCGCAGATTCGCACCGGCCGCATCCAGGCCGAGGAAATCGAGCGCGAAGGAGCCGCCCGGCTCTTGTCGGGATACGACGGCATTCTGGTCCCTGGCGGCTTCGGCGAGCGGGGGATCGAAGGGAAGATTGAAGCCATCCAGTTCGCCCGCGAGCGGGGAATTCCGTTCTTCGGCATCTGCCTGGGGATGCAGTGTGCGGCGATCGAGTTCGCCCGCCACGTCGTCAGCCTGGAAGGGGCGCATTCCACGGAATTCAACAAGGATACGAAGCATCCCGTGATCTGCTTGCTCGACGAGCAGCGGAACATCACATCGATGGGAGGCACGATGCGGCTGGGGGCGCAACAGGCGCAGCTTGTGGACGGCAGCAAGGCCCGCGAGTGCTACGAGGCCGAGCAGATCAGCGAACGGCACCGGCACCGCTACGAGTTCAACAACACCTACCGCCAGCAGTTCGCCGCCCACGGCATGGCCTTCACCGGCACCAGCCCCGACGGCAAACTGGTGGAAATCCTCGAGCTCCCGGACCACCCGTGGTTCCTCGCCGTGCAGTACCACCCCGAGTTCAAATCCAAACCCACCGCCGCCCAGCCGCTGTTTGCGGGTTTCGTCAAAGCAGCCATCGAGAAGCACTCCGCGCGGTCCGAGCCGGTGGCCGTGGAAGCGTGAGCTTCGCGCCAGGTTGATAAGGTGCTGTTTCATCGCACTATCCCCTCCGCGGGGGTATTCTTATTCACTTTTTCCAACTCGTTTTCTCACGGGACTTGCGGCGAGTGACCTTGCCGCAAGTCCCGTGGCTGCTTTCGGTTACAGTTATTCACGTCGCCGTAACTCTATTCATTTTAGTAGAATCATCGACTTTTGTTATTCATGCACTCCGCAGTTGTTTGATAAGTAGTATTTCGCAGCGATCAACGGCGGGAAACTGTCCATCTTCCCTCCGGTTCACGCATTCTGGCCGCGACCCGTTTTCAGGCTCCGAATTCCCTCCCTACGCAGGACGATCCCTCCGCCCATTGCCAATGTGAACAATTGTACCAAACGAGGTTGCCCACTTCAAGCCCCCGCCGCAAAGATTTTGGAAGATTTTTGGAAGCCGGCCGGCCGCCGGGCAAACCGGCCGTTCGCCGGATCATCCATTGGATTTTGGAGGCATGGCTCCAGAAATGACGGGATCCAAGACTGGTCAGAGGCCGTCTTGACTTCTTTCGCGGCTTCGCTACTATGTATTGCGTTGTACCAGCCGGAGCCTGTCTCTACCTCCCGAAACTTGCCAGAAAATCAGCCGCGATGCAGTCCTGGATTACCCAATTTCGCAAGGGGCTCGCCGAATTCAGTGTGATGGCCGTGCTCCGCGAGGAAGAGGCGTATGGGTATCAGATTGTGGAGCGGCTGAGCGCGGTGCCGGGGCTGGAGATGACGGAGAGCACGGTCTATCCGCTGCTGGCGAGGCTGGCGGCGGATGGGTGCCTGGCCGTGCGGACCGCGGCCAGTCCCGCCGGGCCGCCGCGAAGATACTACCGGCTGAGTGTGAAGGGGCAGAAGCGATTTGTAGAAATGACCGACCACTGGACGACGACCGCGAGGAGCGTCCAATTCCTTCTCAACGGAGACCAGAGCCATGTCCGCGAAGAGCCTGAGTAACGCCCTGCAAGCGATCATCGACAACCGCCTCGACGCCATCGACCAGAACCTGCTGCGGGCCGGAATTCCCCGCCACCAACGGCGGAGCATCGGCGAGGAAGTCGAAAATCAGATCCTGGAAATGCTCAGCCGGCTGGAGCATGACGAATGGACGCGGGAGGATGTGCTCACCGTGCTGGCCAGACTCGACCCGCCGGAAGCGTATGGAGTTGGGGGGGGCGGGGGGGGGGGGGGGGTGGGCGGGGCGGGGGGAAGGGAGGAGAGAGGGAGGCGGGGGAGGGGGGGGAGAGGCGAAG
>JBPCKT010000139.1:0-21506 GCA_051004015.1 Pirellulaceae bacterium
ACGCCACCAACAACTCGGCTCTGGGGGAAAGGGGGCCCTCCGCCCCCACCGTGCGACTACACCCCCACCAACCAACCCGATACCTGTTCAAGCTACCATCATGCGAGCGGTGAATAAGACGGGTTAAAAGCTTCTCGCCGCCCACAGCCATCGGCAGTCTCTCGCTGGAATCGTCAAGCGTGATCGGATTGCGTTTCGGCGCAGTTAAGGCACAATGGACGCCCGGTTCATCCACTTCCCTTCCGCGCATCGGGACATGGTTCCAACGCTCCATCGCGGCTTCCTCTTGGCAACCTGCGCGCTGCTGCACGCGCACATGGGACTGGCATCCGACCGACTGTCCATTCCCACGGCCGAGGAGCAGAAGAAAGCTGAGGAGGCCGTTCGCCGCGTTTTTCCGGAAGAGTTGAAGGCTTCCGCCTCGCGGCAGCAGCGGGTGCAAGCGGCGGCGGCAATGGTGCAGGCAGCGGCGAGCGAGAAGGATCCGCAGCAGCAGTATGTGCTCCTGCGCCTCGCGCGGGAATTGGCTGCGGGTAGCGGAGATTGGAAGCTGGCACTCCGCGCCAGCCATGAGATGGCCGCTCGATTTCGCGTCGATCCGATGAAGCTAGAGGCCCTTTCCTTGCGGGGAGTTGCGCCGCTTGTGGACCAGCCGGAAGAGGTCAAGGAAGTGCTTCGCGCGATTGACGCGCATTTCCAGCGAGCAATTCGCGAGGACGACTTGAGCCAGGCAGATTCCCTGGCGCAGAGCGCGGCCCTGGCCGCCCGACGCTCGCGGGACGCTTCCCAGCTCGAGACGGTGTCGCGCTATGACAAGGTTCTGGCGACTGCCCGCAAACAATGGCCAGCCGCGCAGGAAGCGCTCGCCAGGCTGGCGGAAGACCCGCTGGATCCAGCCGCTAATCTGACGGCCGGAAAATACCGGGCGTTTGTGCAGGGAGATTGGAGTCGCGGGCTCAACTACCTAGCCCTGGGGAGCGACGAGACGCTGCGCAGCATGGCCCTGGCCGATCTGCAAATACCGCGCGACGGCAAGGCCCGGGAAAAACTCGGGCGGCAGTGGATTGATGCCGCCACCAAGCAGGTGCCGCCGGGGCGGGTGCCTTGCCTGTTGCGAGGTGCGGACTGGTTGCGAAGCTCCTTGCCCGGGCTCTCGGGGCTTGCCAGAGTGGAGGTGGAGAAGGCCCTTTCGATGGCCGGAAATGCCGGCAAATCCGAACTGCACGCCACGCTGCCGGCTGCGCCCATGCTCGTTGACGCCGTGGGAATGGAACTCGTTCTCATTCCAGCCGGCGAGTTCTCGATGGGGGCTCCGGATTGGGACCCCGACGCGCTCGCGCACGAAAAGCCGCAACACCAAGTGCAGCTCACGAAATCGTTTTATCTGGGCGTCCACGAGGTGACAGTCGGTCAGTTCGCGGAGTTTGTGGAAGCGACGGGCTACAGGACCGAGTGGGAGACCGCGGGGACTGGTGGGAGAGGTTTCGAGGTCTTCGGCCCAGCACCGTCGCAGAAGCCGATTTATTCGTGGCGAAATACTGGCTTCAAGCAGTCACGGGATTTCCCAGTCGCCAACGTGACGTGGAAGGACGCCACCGCTTTCTGCGCGTGGCTGAGTGAGAAAGAAAGAACGAACTATCGCCTACCCACCGAAGCGGAGTGGGAATATGCGTGCCGCGCGCGGACGCTGTGTCCGTATGGAACGGTGCCTACGCTCCGCGAAGCGACGGCGCTGGCGAACATTCCCGATGCCTTGGGTAAATGTAGATGGGGATCGAACTGGAAAACGCCCGACACTTTTGACGGTTACGCACTAAGTTCTCCGGTCGGGCGGTTTCCGCTGAATGCCTTTGGACTGACGGATATGCAGGGCAATTTGATGGAATGGGTGGAGGACCAAGCCACACCGGGAGGGTACAACAATTATCCGGCGCAGGATCCGGCGTTTCGCGGCGAGGGAGGCTTGCGCGTCGTGCGAGGGGGCACGTGGTGCTATGCCGCAACAATGGTCCGCGCGAGTCACCGGTTTTTCCCTCAGCCGGACATGGCGGACCTGCACCTGGGCTTTCGCGTCGTGCGGGAGAGGCCGTAATCCATGCCCGCGCTCATTGACCCCTATTACAAATGGCTCGGCATCCCGCCGGCTGAGCAGCCGCCGAACCTGTATCGCTTGATTGGCGTCACTCCGCTGGAAGACAATGAGGACGTGCTCTGCAATGCCGCCGACCAGCGGATGGTTTACATCCGCACGTTCCAGCTTGGCGAAAATTCGGCCGTTTCGCAGAAGTTGCTCAATGAGATCGCGGCGGCCAAGGCGCTTTTGCTTGATCCCGACAACAAAAAGGTTTACGACGACGTGCTTCGGGCCAAGCTGTTCCCCCTTTCGCAAGCACCCAGCGTTTCCCCTCGCATCACCAGTCCGTCGATTACTTCTTCCTCCTCGTCCCAACAACTCCCCCGGCACTCGGCGGCGACGGCGGTTGACCTTCGGCTCGTGGCCGCGGGAATTGCGGCAGGTCTCGTGGTTGTACTCCTCCTTCTGGCGGCGCTGCCCGCGACGAATCTGCTGGGGCTTTACAGTCCGCGGCCGGATTCCAGCACCAAAGAGCCAGGTGCGGCAACGACGCCGGCAACTCCCTCGACGACGGACGTAACTTCGCCGCCGAAAATCGTGCCCCCCGTCTCCGTCCCGGTCACACCACCCAAGGTGAAGCCGCCTCTGCCGGTGGTCACGCCGACGCCGTCCACGACTCCCGCTGCTGTCCCAGTAGAGGTGTCGATTGACGTATTTGCGGAGCCCGTCATTCCCCTGAGCCCCGCGGAGAAGAATTGGCGAAAGGTCCAGGGTCGCCCGAAAGGCGCTGCCGCTCTGGCAGCGGAACTTCCAACTGCGGCGAAACAGGCACTTGCCGAAGGACACTTCGAGTTGCTTCAGGAAATCGTTCGGGCGGTCCCTCCCGCGGGCGCACTGGGCCGGAAGCAGCGGCTGGAGTTCTTGCAGGGTTTGCAGAGCCAGGCGACGGAGTTCGTGGCGCAGCGGGCGCTGTCCGACGCGGCCACGGTCGAACTGTCGCAAGCGCTCGAGGCCGCGGACGCCCCTGCCGCTCGAGACGCCGCGGTCATTGCCTTGCGGATGGCCCGGCTGGCAAACGCTCCCGCGCAGCTCCGGGAGACGGCACTCTTGGCAAGCCAGGTGCGGTACCTGGAAGTAATCCAGCGGGAAGGCCCAGCCGCCATGCAGCAGCTCGCCGCCGGCGAAACCTCTCCTCTGGCGCTGCGGATGGCGGGAGAGTACGCCTGCTTCCTGCAAGGAGACTTTGAGCGCGGGCTGGAATGGCTGAAGCAGTGCCCGGAATCCCCTTGGGGAGATTTGCCGAAAATGGACATGGCGGGTCTGGATGTGGAGGACCAGCGGAACCTTGGGCAACGCTGGTGGGAGCAAGCCGCCCAGTCGCCGCTCTGCTACCGCAACCAGATCCGCGCCCGCGCGGCGCACTGGCTGCGCCAGTCGCTCTCACAAACGACACTTCTTGCACTCATGATGGAGCCCGAGAACATTGTCCGCGAAAAGGAAACGACGCTTCTTCAGGCGGCTTGGCCGAGCGGTCACCGCTGCGAACTGAAGGGGGGACGTGCGCTAGTGGGACAAACGGGCCAGGGCTTGTTTCTGAATCTCGGCGAGTATGTCACTACGTTCGTTCCCCAGGCGCAAGTGCAGTCGATCTCCGCCTGGATGCGGATTCCCAGGTACGAGGGGACGGGAGATATATTCTCCGGCGGCAACTTATCGCATGGCCTGTCCTTCACTCTGAAAGAGGGCCGCGCCGCCAGATTCGTGATAGGGGAGGGTAACGGCCTGGAAACCGGCCAGTTTTTCTCTACCGGACTGGTGGACAACGCCTGGCATCACCTGGTGTTTGTAGTCAATTACACCAGCCATCAGTTGACGTATTACCTGGATGGAGAGCAGTTGGCCCGCAGCCCCTTCACGGCGAAAGCGAGTTTCAAGGACAACATCTTGTTTCTGGGAGGCGGGAACGTCGGCTTTCAAGGGGCCTTCGACGAAGTCGCCCTCTTCAGCCATCCACTCTCGGCGGCTGAGGTGCAGTACCTCCATGATCGCGGCCTCAATCACGAAAGCTTGCCACAGACACTGGGACTGCCGATAGCCGGGCCGTAGTCAGCGATGGTGGCCTTTGAGCAGCGAGTCAGCAAATTGACGCCGCCCGCGTGGCAAAGTACAAGTGTAGCGTCGCTTTGCCGCCGTTTCGCCTACGCGAGCCTGTCGTCTCCGTGCTTTTTGACCGCAAGAATTTCGTGCCGCTTCATCTGGCTTGGATGCTGGGGACGGTGGCGGCGGCACTGGGGGCGGCGATCTGGTACGGCTTCTATGTCCGCGCGGGTCGTCCTTGGCCGGGAGGGGGGAGCGTTCCCGGGCTGGTACTGGGAATTGTGGCTGGCCTCATTATTCTGTTTGAGTTCGCACTCTGGCCGAGGAAGACTCCTCTCTTTCGCACTGCCCGCTGGCTAGGCAAGACGCAGACCTGGATGAAGGCCCATATCTGGCTGGGCCTGCTCGTGCTGCCGCTGGTTTTGCTGCACAGCGGCGTCTCCTTCGGCGGGACGTACACTTCGCTTTTGATGTGGCTGCTGCTCCTGGTCATCGGCAGCGGGGTCTTGGGTCTGGCGATGCAGAACATCGCGCCGCGTTTGCTCATGCAGCGGGTGCCGGAGGAGACCGTGGCCAGCCAGATTGGCGAGGTCTCGCGGCAGCTCGCCGAGGATGCCCGCCGCCTGGTGATTGAGGTTTGCGAGGGAGCGGAAGAGGAACTGACGGCCGCAGGAAGTGGAGCGGGGACTTCCGGCAAGCAGCGTGTGGGTGTCGCGCGGCGAGTTGGAACCGTGGTCCCCCAGTCGCTCGATCCGGAACTGACGCGGCCCGCTCGCTCCGCCGCGCCGCAGCTTGTCGCGGCGATGAAGCAGGAGATTGAACCGTATCTGCGAAGCGGTCGGAGTTTGACGGGAAAGCTCGGCACTGGCATTAAAACACGATTGTATTTTGACGACCTGCGGCAGAAGTCTCCAACTGCGGTTCGGTCAGCGATTGACCAGATCGAAGCTCTTTGCGGGCGGCGCGGCGAGTTGGTCCTGCAGGAGCGGCTGCAATTCTGGCTGCACGCCTGGCTGCTGGTGCATCTGCCCCTTTCCATCGCACTAGTGGTCTTGCTGGCGGGGCATGTATATTTGGCGCTGCGAATTGGCTAGAACGGACATTCATGGATGAGCTTCTTAAACGCGAGCGAGAAACGGCCCGGCAGCGGGCATTGCGCATACCGCTGGCCTATCACCGCACGCGCGGGATGCTGGGGTGGACGAAGCTGGGTCTGTCTCTTCTCTTCTTCCTGGGCGGGGGGTGCTATATCGCCTGGGTATTGGGGGGCGGAAAGCGGGCAGCCAAGCAGCTCTCCCCAGGAACGCTGGCCAGCGCTCATGCCCGCTGGGAGAGCGATTGCAAGGCCTGCCATGTTCCCTTCACGCCGACACGGAGCGATTCCTTCGGCGCAACGCACCATCAGTCCGATGCGAAGTGCAATGCCTGCCACAAGGCGGCGGTCCATCAGGAAAACCAGATTGCCCACGAAGTCGAGTCGTGTGCAAGCTGCCACCGGGAGCATCAGGGCAAACAGGCATTGCTGGTGCGAACGGACGATCAAAACTGCACAAGCTGCCATAGCTCGATAGCCGACCACCGCACTTCCGCTGGCGTTGCTCCGATCAGTGACGTATCACGCTTTGCTCTCGGCGAAAATGGTCAGCCGCCGCCGCACCCGGCGTTCCGATCGCTCGAAACGGAGTCCGATCCTGGCAACATCCGTTTCAGCCATCGCCTCCACATGATGCCCGGGCAGCTTTATCCGGGGCAGCCCCCACACGCGGGCAAAGAACTGGTACAGCTCAAGTGCGAGTCCTGCCATGAACCGACGCCAACTGCCGCCGGAGACGGCGCGTACATGCAGCCCATCAAGTACGAGCAGCACTGCCGCAGTTGCCATCCACTGCATGTGCCCGGCGGAGGCGCGGCCGCCATTCCCCATGGACTGAAAGCAGTACAACTCAAGGCGGCAGTGGTTGTGAGTCTCGCCGCGAATGACGGGGGCAAGTCAGCCGCAGTTCCTCTTCCCAAGCGGCCCATCCCAGGAAAAACGCCGCGCAATGATGTAGCCGACGATCTCGATCCGCCGAAAAAGTTGCTAACCGCGCAACGCTTGCAGGAGTTCCGGACAAACGTCTGCGCCAAGTGTCATTCCTGGCAGCAGATGGTGCCGGCGGAAGTGATGCCTGCCGCAATTCCGGCGGTTTGGCTCACGCACGCAAAGTTCAGCCATAAGGCACACTTCGCCGCCGCGAAATGCGTGGACTGTCACTCCCAGGCCAGCGAAGAGTTTCCCTCGCCAGTCCGGCCGGGCGGGCTCGCCGATGACGAGCGCATCATGATTCCGGGCATCGAAAACTGCGCCCGCTGTCACTCGCCGCGAAACGAGACGGCGAACTCCGGCGGCGCGAGGTTCGATTGTGCCCAGTGCCATCGGTATCACAATCCCGCCGCGAAGCCAACGCCCCAGCCGACTTTCGCGTCTCAAGTCTCAAATCCAAAATCTCAAATCCCAATTCCCAAATCCTCGGTCGCCGCATCCCACACTTTCGTCGGCGCGCAGAGTTGCAGCGCCGCCGCCTGTCATGGGGCTGCCAAGGGAAATGACTTCACCGTTTCGTACACACGATTCGTTGCGGACGACCCCCATGCACGGGCTTTCCTATTGCTCTACACGCAGCCGTCGCTCGACATGGTCCGAAGGCTAACGAGTGATGCGCGGGCGAGGATGGAGGATGAATCGTACTTCAAGTCGTTGCAGCAAAAGTGCATCGGCTGCCACGCCACTCCGCCTGCTGATGCGGGGCAAGCTCTGCGGCCTGAAACCTATTCGGCGGGCGTCTCCTGCGAGTCCTGCCACGGCCCGGCTGCGGAATGGGAGTTCACGCACTTCCTGCACGGACCTAAACCGAACCGTTTGCCAAAGCTCTCGGATTTGTCGGTGCGAGCCACGGGCTGCGCCGAGTGCCATATCGGTCCCAAGGAAATGCTCGGCAAGATCTATGACGTCAATCACGACCTGATTGCCGCCGGTCATCCGCGCCTGACCTTTGAGTTCGAGGCGCAATCGGCAAACCTTCCTCCGCATTGGAGTTCGGCCAAGGACATCAAATCCCATTTTGACGCGTGGAAGACCGGAGAACTCGCGACCGTGGAGCAGCAGGACAAGCTCTATTCTTGGCGGAATAAGCAGCACGCACGAGAGGGTCTCACGATTCCGGACTTTGCCAGCCATCGCTGCTTCGATTGCCATCACGCGCTGCGGCCTCCGGTGCAGCTCACGCGAATCGCCAGCGAGGCACCGCACAAGGCGATGCCCCCGCAGTCCCAAGCTCCTGCGGATGTGCGACGTTTGCTTGCCCGTCCGGCTCCGCCGTTTGAGTCTCCCAAAAACTTTCTCGCTCAGCAGCTTGACGCAGTGAGTAACAATCCAGCCGCTCCCGGAACCAGGTGGGAAGAGTTGGTTCGCTTTCACCTTGCCTTGACAGCATTCGTCGCCGACCGGCCCGATGACTCTGGACTCATCGCTGCAAACGACAAACTTGGGGACCTGCTCGCCAACTCCTTTCATGCATCGGCGACAGAGCGGAAAATGGGGAAAGGCGATCGCTTCCGCGGCGGTCCCTACGACTCGCCAACTGGGTTTGACCCTAATGATCCGAAGCTGAAGGCCGCGCTCGATCTCATTTTGAAAAATTTTTGATAGCCGATGATCGTCCAAGAGCTTCATCGCTTGCAAACCAAACACGGCTTTCTGCCGCGGCAGGAGCTCGTCGCGCTGGGAGAGCGGCTGGCGGTGCCGCTGTACCGGATTCAGGAGGTGGTGAGCTTCTTTCCGCACTTCCGGACGGAGCATCCGCCAGCCATTGAGATACATGTCTGCCAGGACATGGCATGTCACCTCCGCGGCTCGGCGAAGCTGATTGCCGATGTTCAGTCGGCGCTCGAAGGGACAAAGAGTGAGATCGGGATCTGCGGCGTTTCCTGCCTGGGCCGCTGCGACCGTGCGCCGGCGGCCAGAATCTATGACAATCGCCACCAGGAGGGGGATGAGCATCCGGTTTTCAACCTCCACGGACGGAGTGCTCAGGAAATCGCGGAGGCGGCAGGGATGCTGCTCTCGGGCAAGCCTGCGCCGCTCGTCCCGAATGACACCGACCATGACTGGCAGACCCCGCAACACGATTGGCATATCGACTTTTATGCCTCCAAACCCACGGAGGAGCGCTACGCCTCCATTCGTTGGTTCATCCAGGCGAGCACGAAGGCGTCGACCGGAACCATCGACGCGGAAGCAAAAGCAGCCGCCGTTCAAACCGTCCTTGGCTCGCTCAAGACTGCCTGGCTCCTCGGCCTCGGTGGAGCAGGAGGGCGGGCCTACAAGAAGTGGGAGGAGACGCTCAAGGAGCATCAAAAACGGGACGAAAAGGCCTACGTCGTCTGCAATGGTGACGAAAGCGAACCCGCAACATTCAAGGACCGTGAGCTGTTCCTCCGCACGCCACATCTCGTCGTGGAAGGCGTGATTCTCGCCGGCCTGCTGCTCGGCGCGACGAAGGGCTACATCTACATCCGCCACGAATACGAAGAGCAGATTGCGGCTGTCCGAGATGAAATCAAGGTAGCGGAACAGGCGGGACTGTGTGGCAATGACATCTTGGGGAGCGGTCTCAGTTTCCCCGTCGAAGTTTTCGTCAGTCCCGGCGGTTACATCTGCGGAGAGCAGACCGCCCTCATCGAAGCCATTCAAGACCAGCGGGCCGAGCCCCGCAACCGGCCTCCCGAATTGCAGACGAATGGCCTGTGGGATATGCCGACGCTGCTGTCGAATGTGGAAACCTTCGCCTGGGTTCCCGCGATTGTCGTCCGCGACCAGGGAAAATGGTTCCAGGAGCAAGGTCAGGAATGGAACCAGTGGACGCAGCTCACCGCGACGCTGGCGGCTGAAACCGGCGACAAGGGCTGGGCGGAGGCTTTTGGCAAAGGTACCCACTTCAAGGGGCGGCGGTTCTTCTCCGTCTCCGGCGACGTCGAGCGGCCGGGCGCATACGAAGTCCCCATCGGCGTTACGCTGGGCGAGCTGATTGCAACATGCGCTGGAATTCGCGGCGGTGAAGCACTGAAAGCAGTTGCACTCTCCGGCCCCTCCGGTGGTTTCCTGCCGCGATTCATCAAGACCGAGCATCTCTCCGGAAAAATCCGCAAGATGCTTCCCGCAGAAATGAAAGCCTTCGACCTCTGCGAATTGCAGCTCGATATGAACCTGTTCCGGCAATGGGGGCTGATGCTGGGGGCGGGGATCACCATTTACGGCGAGTCGGCGGATCTGGTGGAGCAGGCGTACAGCGCTTCCTGCTTCTACGCCCGTGAGTCCTGCGGCAAGTGCGTCCCCTGCCGCATTGGTTCGACAAAGATCGCTCAAGTCGCCGCTCAGCTTCGCGACCGCAAGCTCAGCCGTCGGCAAATCGACGAACTTTTTCAGAAGGACGGCCCGCTGCTCGATTTGGCGGGAACGATGTCCTCCACCGCGATTTGCGGGCTCGGCCAGATTGCCGCGAATCCACTGATGAGCCTGCTGCGATACTTTCCTGACGAAGCGTACGCGAATGCGGTGGTTCAATAGCGCGACAAGGTCTATAATGCAAAGCATGAACACCCATCCAACAACCTTGCGAAAATCCACTCGCGTCCAGTTCTCGCGTCGCGGTTTTACGCTCGTGGAACTCCTGGTGGTCATCGCCATCATCGGGATTCTGGTGGCGTTATTGCTTCCCGCGGTCCAATGGGCGCGGGAATCGGCCAGGCGAGCTCAATGTTCCAACAACTTGCGGCAAATTGGCCTAGCGCTTCAACTCTACGAAAGCACGAATCGCGCTTTTCCGTACGGCTACAACTCCGCAGTCGATAACGCGGGAAACGAGATTGGTCCAGGATGGGGGTGGAGCGCGTTGCTCCTGCCGCAATTGGAGCAAGATGGATTGCACGGAACGATTCAGTTCAATGCAGGAATCGAATCGCCGGCGAACGCTGCGGCGCGATTGACCCCGCTGCCTGTCTTTCGCTGTCCTTCAGATAGCGGCCCGAAAACTTGGACGGTGTGGCGGCGTGACAATGCCGGCAATCCCATTTCCCAGATTTGCGAGGTAGCGACCGCGAACTACGTCGGCATGTATGGGACGAGTGAGCCCGGCATCGATGGCGATGGCGCATTCTTTCGCAACGTGCCAATCTCCCTGTCGGACATTCATGATGGGACCACGGCGACGATCTTAGTCGGCGAACGCTCATTTCGTCTCGGTGAAGCGACCTGGACGGGGGCCGTCACCGGGGGCGTGATTGTCGCCGACGGCAGCGATGGGATCGGTAGCGGGCCTCCGGAAAACAGTTCCAGCCTGGTGCTCGGACATGCCGGCGACGGGTATACCCCTGGCGACAAGTATTCCCACGTGAACCAGTTTCATGGGAATCATACCGGGACGCAGTTTGTCTATGCCGATGGCCGCGTGGCGCTGCTCCATCCGAGCATGCATTACCGCGTTTATCGAGCGATGGCAACCCGAGCCGGGAATGAGGCGGTGGCCTTTGAACAATGACTACGCGGGATAGGACCAACATGAAGCACACGCACTTGATTACGCTCGGGCTCGGGCTCGCCGTCGCGCTCGGCTGTGGCGGTGTCGAGAAAACTGAGATGGTACCGATGGAAAAAGTTCCCAATCCGGTTCTAACGTCGGCGAAGGAAAAGCTCCCAGACGTGAAATTCGATACGGCCTGGAAAACGAAGGATGGGAATTTTGAGGTTCGGGGCAAGACCGCTGCCGGGAAAGTGCGCGACATCCAGGTATCGCCCGACGGGAAGGTGCTGGAAGTGGACTAAACGTGGCCCGGACCTGGCGAATTCTGTTGTTGGCGACTTTGGCACTGTGGCTCGGTGGGTTGACCTTCTATGCCTTGGTCGTCGTTCCTGTCGGCACGCAGCAGCTTGGGGCCACTAGCCAAGGATTTATCACGGAAAGAGTGACCGCCCGCCTCAACTGGCTCGCCTGCGTGGTCCTTTTGGTAGTGCTCGTTGATTTGGTCCGGGTGCGGGACCGTTTTCGCATTGCGCTCTGGCTGTTCATGGTCCTGTGTCAGGTCGCATTGTTCCTGATGCATGCGCAGCTCAGAAGCCTGATGGACTTTCGCAATCATGACGTGGATAGTTCCTTCTATGCCGCCCATCGAATCTACTTGCTGGTAACCGCTGCCCAGTGGTTGGCAGGGTGGGCGTGTTTCGCGAGTATCGTTTCTGCAGGCTCGGAGCCGGCTGCAAAATCAGAACAATAACTTGAAGCAGGAAGCCATGGCCGACGTCCGCTATTTCGATGAGTTGGCCCAGCGCTGGGAGGAGGAGGGGCTCTTCGCGCGCGACTTGAATGGCCAACTCATCCGGGACGTTGCGCCGGAGGCGAGCGATTATGGGAAAATGGTCGAGGTGCTGATTGATGGGCAAAGTGTCGTGGTGCCGCGGGCGGTGCCGACGACCGATGCCCAAGGGAACATCATTTTCGTCGATGCCTCCGGCAAGACCATTCCGCGGCGGACGACGATCTACGACGCCTTCCGCCTGCTCTGTGGCTCGGCGAGTCCGGAGAAGACGCCGACGCTGCCGCTCATTCCCACACTTTGCCACGCCGAGCATCTGCATCCCGTCGGTGTCTGCCGCGTCTGCTCCGTCGAGCTCGGGCGACTGGAGGATGATCCCAAGAATCCCGGCAAGAAGATCGTCCGCGGCGGCGGCAAGCTGGTACCTGCCTGTGTCCAGCCGGTGGAAGAGCGGATGGTGGTCAGCACGCTCCGCGCGAAAGATGAGAAGTCGGCTGGGCGCGTGAAGTCCGCCCTGCGAGTGCTGCTGGAGCTTTTGGCGAGCGAACATCTGCCGGCATCCGACGACAAGCCTTCCGCCGAGAAAAGCGACCTCGCCCGCCTCGTCGATTCCGTCGGTCCGCAGCTCCAAATGCAGCCGCAGCGTCTGGCGTTCGCGCCAGCCAAAGTGCATCCCCAGGACGACTCCTCGCTCCTCATTCAAGTGGACCATAGCGCCTGCATCCTCTGCGACCGCTGCTCGCGCTCCTGCACCGATGTGAAGCACAACTTCGTCATCGGCCGGACCGGCAAGGGCTTCTCCACTCGCATCGGCTTCGACCTGAATGACCCGATGGGAGAATCGTCTTGCGTCTCCTGCGGCGAATGCATGCTCAACTGTCCCACCACCGCGCTCACGTTCCGCAAACCGATTGTCTCCGAGTGGTACGAAGAGGAACTCACCAAGCCCGGCCGCTCGGCCGTCGCACCGGAGGAGATGGAAGCCAACGCCTTGCTCGCCACCCTCCCCTTCCGCTATCGCCAGTGGAACCAAAGCTCCGTTGTCCGCTGGCAGGTCAAAGCCGGCGATGAGCTCTGCGCTCTCGGCGAGCACGGCTCGACAGCGTTCATTTTGAATAAAGGGCGATTCGGCGGCTGGCGGAGCGACCCGCGGCTGGCGAAGAAGAAGCAGCGGAAGGGACTTACCGGACTGCTCGCATCGTTCTTCGAGCCAAAGCAGGAACAAGCGACATTCGGTCCGCCCGATTTCGAGATGACCGAGGAAGACCTCATCTTGGGCGAAATGACCTGCCTCAATCACTACCCGCGAACGGCGACGGTGCGGGCCCTGACCGACGGCGAGGTCTTCATCATCCGCCGCAATGTGCTGTTCACCTTGCAGCGAAGCCCCGCGGCCCGCCGGCAGCTCGACGGCGTCTATCGACAGCGGGCAATCACCAGCCACTTGCGGAGGGTTCCGTTCTTCGCCGCGCTCACGGCCGACGAGCGGAAAATCTGCCAGGACTTTTTGCAGGACCGCGTGAAGCTGCTGAACCTGGAACCCGGCCAGGCCATTTTTCGCCAGGGGGAAGCCGCCGACGCCTTCTACATGGTCCGCATCGGCCACGTGAAGGTCACGATGTCTCAGGGCGGCAGCGAGCAGGTCCTCAGCTACCTCGGCCCGGACAAGCACTTTGGCGAAATCGGCCTCGTTGCCGACTGGCCCGAAGTTGCCGCGGAATTTTCCACCGGTCTCTCCAGCCGCCGCACCGCCAGTTGCACGGCGCTCGACGACGTAGAGATCGTCCGCATCGGCAAGGAAGACTTCCGCGAATTACTGCTGAAGGTGGCGACGCTGAAATCCCAAGTGATGACAGAGGCCCGCCGGGCTCTTGCTCGCCAGGCCCAGCCCGAGGCCGCGTCCCGCCCGCACAGCCCGCTGCTCGCCGAATTCCTCGATCAAGGTCTCTACAACGCCCAGAAGCTGCTGGTCCTGGACCTGGAAGCCTGCACCCGCTGCGACGAATGCACCAAGGCTTGTGCCGACACCCACGGCGGCGTCCCCCGCCTCATCCGCGACGGCCTCCGCTTCGACAAGTGGCTCGTCGCCTCCGCCTGTCGCAGTTGCACCGACCCCTACTGCCTGGTCGGCTGCCCGGTGGACGCCATCCACCGTCAGGCGGACCGCAAAGAGATTCAGATCGAAAGCCACTGCATCGGCTGCGGCCTCTGTGCGGCCAACTGCCCCTACGGCAACATCAACATGCACCAGGAGGACGACGGTCCCATCCTCCGCAGCCGGGCCACTATGTGCGACCTCTGCCACGACATCGTCGGCCCTGAGGAAGAAGTGAGCTGCGTCTTCGCCTGCCCCCACAACGCGGCGTTCCGGATGAGCGGACCGGAACTACTTGAGCGGGTCCAAAAGTAGCCCCCACACTCCGTGTGCGCGGCATCTGCCCGCCGGCCAACTGACATTGCCCATCTGAACCGGGAAAAGTACCATCCGCCTCCTTCTTGCTCCCGCTGTATCAATCGACGGATACAAACCATGCTCAAGCTCACCGTCATCATTCCCTGCAAGAACGAACGCTTCAACATTCGCCCCTGCATCGAATCGGCCCGCCTGATTGCCGACGAGGTCCTTGTGGCCGACTCCGGCTCGACCGACGGCACGCTGGACATCATCCGCGGCATGGGGGGCTGCCGGATCGTGGAGCGGGAATACGTCCACTCCGGCGACTTCAAAAACTGGGCCATCCCCCAGGCCACCCACGACTGGGTCTTCATTCTCGACTCCGATGAGCGGGTCACGCCGGCCATGGCAAAGGAAGTCCAGGACATCCTCTGCCGCGGCCCCGACTGCGACGGCTACTGGGTCTACCGGGACAACTACTTTCTCGGCCATCTCGTCCGCTACAGCGGCTGGGGGAGCGCCAAAGTGCTTCGTCTCTTTCGCCGCGACCTGGGCCGCTACGCCGGCGACACCGACCATGCGGAAGTCTCGCTCGGCCAAGGCGTGGCCGGCCGACTCCGCTCGCGCCTCACGCACTACACCTTTTGGACCTACGACCAGTACCTGCGGAAGCTCGACCGCTACGCCAAGGTCCAGGCCGCGGTCTGGCACCGCGAAGGCCGCCGCCCGAGCATGTTCCGCCTGTGGACAACGGCCCCGCTCCGCTTCCTCCGCAGCTATATCGTCCAGTGGGGATTCCTCGACGGACCCGCCGGTTTCCAGGTCTGCATGCTGCACGGCATCTACTCCTTCCTGAAACAAGCCCGCCACTGGGAACTCTGCTGCGGCCTCCCTCAGCCAGACCCCGAGGCGCTGCACGCAGCCCAGCAGCCCCGCGCTCCACAAAAGCGGGCAGCCGCCTAGGGGCCCCATTTGGCGAGCACGGGGCGCAAGTCCCCTTGGTTCTTTGCCCCCGATGCTTGACCCATTTACGTCGAATCGCCTCGCCGTAAGTCGTCATTGCACAGGCCTCTCCTGAATCGCCGAAGCCCCCCTGGAGGTGGCAGAATTATTCATGTTTGAAAGCTTCTCCCATTGGCCCGGCAACGCAGTTCCGCTTTTCTCAAGTCGTTATTATGCAACTATTTATGAACGACTCTTTGATTCACGACGCATGTGAATCAGCGAATTCTTAATTCATCGCCGACGGCCTTCCAAAACGCCCCTCTTGCCCGCAGACTTACGTCAAATCGCGTCGACGTAAGTCTGAATTACCGCCATCCAAATTCGATGTCGCCCGCGCGCACCGTCGCCCGCGCGCACCGTCCCCCGCGCATTCACTCTCGTTTTTCACTTGTCAAAGAACCCGCCAGTTTCTCGCTGGCCCGATACTCGCGCCGCCACTCCCTCTCCCTTGCGAGAGGGCCGCGGTGAGGATTCCACCTCCCTGACCTCCACCGTCAAAACGCCCGTCCTCTATACTAACAACTGTACACATCAGGTTGGCACAGTCAATACCTTGTTACAAAGATTTCCCGAAATTCTCAAAATGAGACGGCCTGCCTCTGGGAGCGATGATTTCAGCACCTGCCATTCCAAAACGCCCCCTCTGTTTGCGAAAGGCACATCAACCACCGCCAGCAGAACACGCGAGGGGTGACACGAAGACGACCAGAATCTGCCGCATCGCCTCCGCCGCCCATCGCGTCGCCGGGCGTTGCCCCTTATCCTACGGGCATGGCAACCGCAAACCCCGAAAACGTCGTCTTCAACGTCCCCAATCAACTCACGGCAGCCCGTTTGGGGCTGTCGGTCGTGGTGTTCATGCTGATTCCGCTGCACCTCTATCTGCCGGCCCTCATCGTCTTTGCCATCGCGGCGGGGACGGACTGGGTGGATGGCTGGTGGGCGCGCAAATACAAACAGGTCACCAAGCTGGGCCGGGTCTTTGACCCGTTCGTGGATAAGATCCTGATCTGTGGGACGTTCATCTTTCTGGCGGCGGAACAGGGATCCGGAATTGAAGCCTGGATGGCCGTAGTCGTGATGGCGCGGGAGATGTTGATCACGGCGCTGCGCTCGATGATTGAGCAAGGGGGAGGCAATTTCTCCGCCAAAATGGCCGGTAAGCTGAAGATGGTGTTTCAGTGCCTGGCGGTGGGGGCGAGCCTCGTCGTACTAATGCGGCTGCACGATAGCTCCGTGAAATCGGCGGAGGAATTCTTCAGCCGAGGGGAAAATGCGTGGCTGTTTTGGACGTTGCACATTTCCGTGTGGCTGGCCATCTTTTCCACGATCTACAGCGGCCTGGAATACGTCTTCATCGCGGCCAAGACCCTGCGACGTTAGAATGGCACCATGATTGTCGCTCCGTTCATCCTGCTGGCCGCGCTCATCACCCTCTTGGGCTTTTGCGTGTGTTGGGGTTTGGCCATCGCCAAGCTCGTCCACCGCCAGCCGCTCTTGGCCTATGAGCCGCGGCGGCCGGTGCCATGGGGGCTGATTGATCTCGTGCTGGTGGTGGTAATTCTATACGTGGCCGCGAAAGTCTCCGGTTATTTATTTCGGGGGGAATTCGGCCCGCAGGCCGGTACGGAGGACAATCCCTTCACCTTGCACCAGAACATGCTGATCATCCTGGCCGATACGGCGATGAAGGTGGCCGTGATGCTGATCGTCACTCCCCTCATCATGCTGCGGACCGGCTGCACCTGGCGGGATTTGGGAGTGGTGCCAAAGGAAGCCGGGCGGGACATCTGCATCGGACTCGCCGCGTTCTGCATGTTGGCTCCCATCGTCTACGCCATCCAGGCCGGGCTCACTCTGGTCCGGCCGTACGAGCACCCGCTGATTGAGATGCTGACAAAGACCCCGGACTTGCAGCTCTTTGCCATGCTCTGCTTTTCGGCGGCGATCTTGGCGCCGCTCTCCGAGGAATGGGCCTTTCGCGTGCTGTTGCAGGGATGGCTGGAAAAGCTGTTGACGTATACCGGCAACCCTCTACATATTTTGCTCGGCGGTAGTTCGCCCGCGGAACCGATGGTGCTGGAGGACGGAAACTCGCTGAAACCCACGGACGGTATCGCGGGTGTGTCGGCGGAGGGGATCACCATTCTGTCATCGGCGTCTCACGCTCAGCCGGAAATACAGTGGATTGATCCAGCCAACCCTTATGCCCCGCCGCAAACCTCCATCGAACCGAACTCAGCAGCCTCGGGCCCTCCGCTCGCTGCCGTCGTCGTTCCCGAATTCTCGCCCCCCTCGTTCTGGCAGCTATGGCTGCCGATTTTCATGAGCTCGATCATCTTCGCCCTGATGCACTACTCCCACGGGCTGGCCTGGATCCCGCTCACTCTGCTCGCCTTTGGCCTCGGTTATATCTACCAGCGGACGCACCGCATCCTGCCCAGCATCACCGTCCATTTCTGCCTCAACGCCTTGAGCATGGCCGCCTTTTGGGTACAAATGTTCGAAGCACAAGAGCTGCAGCAGATGCAAGGGAAGTAAGTGGGGTAGGCTTCCAGCCTGCCCAGCAATCAATTCTTTTCGGGCGGGCTGGAAGCCTACCCCACCAATATCATGACCACTGGCTTTGGAATCATTGGCTGCGGGATGATCTCGCGGTTTCATGCGCGGGCGATTGGCGACATCAAGGGGGCGAAGCTCGTCGCCTGCTATAGCGCCACGCCCGCCTCGGCAGACAAGTTCGCGGCGGAGCAGCATTGCACGGCGTACCACTCGCTGGACAAACTGTTGGCCGACCCCGCCGTCGACGTTGTCACCATCTGCACCCCCAGTGGCGCGCATCTGGAGCCCTGCCTGGCGGCGGCGAAGACCGGCAAGCATGTCATCTGCGAGAAGCCGCTCGACATCACCCTCAGCCGCATCGACAAGATGATCGCTGCCTGCGACAAGGCGGGCGTTATCCTTTCGACCATTTTCCCATCTCGCTTTCATCACAGCTCGCAGCTCATGAAGGGGGCGATCGACAAGGGCCGGCTCGGGCGGCTGACGCTGGGGGATGCGTACGTGAAGTGGTATCGGACCCAGCAGTATTACGACAGCGGGGCCTGGCGCGGCACCTGGTCGCTGGACGGAGGCGGGGCCCTGATGAACCAGGCCATCCACAGCGTCGACCTGCTCACCTGGATGATGGGGCCGGTGGCGGAGGTCACCGCCCACACCACCATGCTTGCTCACGAGCGAATCGAGGTCGAGGACGTCGCCGTCGCCACGCTCAGGTTTGCGAATGGTGCGCTCGGCGTCATCGAAGCCAGCACTGCCGTCTGGCCCGGCGAGCTCAAGCGGATTGAAATCCACGGCACGCAGGGAAGCATCGCCATGCGGGAAGAGGACATCATCCGCTGGGAGTTCGCCAAAAAGACCAAAGCCGACGAAGAGCTGCTCGCTAAGATGGCCGGCAAGACGCAAACCGGCGGCGGGGCAGCCGACCCCACAGCGATCGGCCACCACGGCCACACCGGCCTCTTCAAAGACGTGCTCGATGCCATCAAAAAGGGAAATAAGCCGCTCAGCGACGGTATCGAAGGACGGCGCAGCGTCGAGATCATCCTCGCCATTTACAAGTCCGCCGAAACGGGCAAGACCGTGCAGCTGCCGCTGAGGAGCGATCCGGTGCTGAAGGCACGTTCCCGCAACAGGCATTGAGGACCACGTCATGTCTGCCCTTTTCCTTATCGCGCTCCTCCTCTCGACTGACAAGCCCTTCGAGATTCAGATCGTCGACGACCAATCAGGCCGCGGTGTTCCGCTCGTCGAATTGACGACCACTTCCGGCGTGACCTTCGTCACCGACTCCGCCGGTGTTATTGCTTTTAATGAGCCGGGAATGATGGACCAGCGGGTCTGGTTCGCGGTGAAGAGCCACGGCTATGAGCCCCCCAAGGACGGCTTTGGAATTGCCGGGACGGCATTTGACGTGAAGCCCGGCGGCAAGGTGATCCTCAAGATCAAGCGGCTGAATATCGCGGAGCGGCTGTACCGGATCACCGGCTCGGGGATTTATCGCGACAGCGTGCTGCTCGGCCGCGAGGTGCCCATCAAGGAGCCTCTGCTGAATAGCAAAGTCACGGGTAGCGACTCGGTGATGCTGGCCACCTACCGCGGCAAGCTCCGCTGGTTCTGGGGAGACACAACACGGCCCGCATACGTGCTTGGCCTCTTTGAAGTCCCCGGAGCGACCAGCGAATTGCCGGCGAGCGGAGGGCTTGATATCGAGAAAGGAATCGACCTCGCCTACTTCACCGGCAAGGACGGCTTTGCCAAAGCGACCTGCAAAATGACGGGGGCTGGCCCAACCTGGATTGACGGCGTCGCCGCACTGAAGGACGCCGCCGGCAATGAGCGGCTCTACGGCGCGTACGTCAAAATCAAGCCGCCCCTTTCCATCTATCGCCGCGGCACTTGCGTTTGGAACGATGACAAGAACGAGTTCGAGCGCGCTGGTGATATTCCGCTCGATGCCCCCATCTTTCCCTTCGGCCGTCCTTTCCTGCTCGAAGAAAACGGCGAACGTTTTCAGGCCTTCGGCGATCCGTTTCCTGTCGCTCGCATTCTCGCCCGGGCCGAAAACTACGCCGACTTGTCCAAGTATGAAGCCTTCACTTGCCTCATCCCCGGCAGCCGCTTGGAGAAGCCGCAGGTCGAGCGAGGCGCGGATGATCAAGTTGTGTGGGGCTGGAAGAAAGACACCTCGCCTGTCGACTCCGCAGCGGAAGCGAAGCTCATCGCCGCCGGCCATCTCAAGGCGGACGAGGTCCGCTTCCAGCTTCAGGATCCCAAGACTCAGAAGAAGGTCGCCGTCCATCGCGGCAGCGTCAACTGGAACGATTACCGCCAGAAGTGGATTAGCCTCTTCGGCCAGTTTGGCGGCAGTTCCATGGTGGGAGAGATCTGGTATGCCGAGGCGGACGAACCGACTGGCCCTTGGAAGGCGGCGGTCAAAATCGTCACGCACGACAAGTACAGCTTCTACAACCCCGTCCAGCACCGCGAGTTCGATCGAGAAGGCGGCCGCTTCATCTACTTCGAAGGGACCTACACGAATAGCTTCTCCGGCAACGACCACAAGACACCGCGGTACGACTACAACCAGGTGCTGTATAAGCTGGACCTGGCGGATGAGCGGCTGCGGCGGAAATAAGGTTTGGAGCATCGCGCGAACCAGAAGATTCAAATCCGCCAACTCACGCGGCGATCTCCGATGCTGATGCCGACAATGTTGGAGAGCTCGCCATCTTGAAGCGACCGCATTTGGATGCCTGGTTCCATCACTTGCTCGTGCAGCTCAATCGACTCGTCCGTGAGTCCATCCTCGTCTAGCTTGCCGTCCATCTCGGCAAAGAGCGGCTCCACAGCGGCAAACTCAGGCGCTGGCTCGAGCCAACCGACGAGCCAAGGAAAGTCGCTCTCGGCCGTGTCGAGAGTCACTACGCCCAGGACGATTCCACCCCGCAATAGTTCGAACTTTCGCGACACGAACAGCCTCCTCCGTCTATCGGGCAGGTTCACCTTCGGCAACCAGTGACCCGACGACCGAGGGCCACGAATCCTCTAAATAATGTTTGACCAGCGCCGCGTGAGACAACGGCCTGCTTAAATCCTGGATGTCGCCATTCGTCTCGTAGTCGAGCAGTACCAGTGTTTTCATCGCACACTGGGTTTTCAATTCCCGCACCTGCTGGGCGAGCTTGTTATCCAGCACCCATTTGTAGGCCGGCAGGTAGATTTGCAGTCGGGCCTCAAGGTAACCAAGGATGCGCTGGTTGGCGATCCCGAACCGATGGCCGAGGACTGCCCCGCGAGCCTTGCCGGAACGTTTGATTCCCGACATGCACTTGATGGCCCACTTACCTGGATCGATGTCCTCTCGTTCAAAGACTTTCAGTCCCTGCCAAAGGCCCTCAACCGATTGAGCGAAAGCACCAGGCGAATTGGGGATCGGAATACTCCCATGCGGATAGAAGGGGCTGAACTGGACCCACGGTTCGGACCCCTTGGATGTGACATCGAGAAGGAGCGCGCCGGGGTATATCGTTTCGATGAGGGCGAGCTTCTTGCGGCGGCTGGCGACGACAATAGGCATGGCGCCCCCCAATTGCTAACGACGTTGCAATGAAGGCGATCAAGGACACAAGGATGACGAATGAAAAAAACGTCAATCTCACTCTTCATTCGTCATTCGAACTTCGTTAATCAACTCTTCTCACTTCGTTTTCGCCTTCGCCTTGTCCTTTTTCGGCTTCTTGTTCTTTTTGTCGTTCTTCTGGCTGTTGTTGCCTTTACCCATTTGTTTCTCCTTGCGTGAAAATGTTTGTCGATCCTGCGACACACTCAACGCGTGCCATCATACCAAAGTTGGCCCTTTCGATAATACCCGGCACAACTTGATACCGTAACGTTGTTTCTGTAAACCCGTCTTATTCACCGCTCGCATGATGGTAGCTTGAACAGGTATCGGGTTGGTTGGTGGGGGTGTAGTCGCACGGTGGGGGCGGAGGGCCCCCTTTCCCCCAGAGCCGAGTTGTTGGTGGC
>JBPCKT010000140.1:0-18619 GCA_051004015.1 Pirellulaceae bacterium
CGGACTTTTCTCTGCGCCGCGTGGGCGCGGCGGCTAAGCTCTCCGTCTCTCCTGCCCAAGCCGCTCCACGATGAACTCAATCGCCCGCGGGACCAGCTTGTTGTAGTACTCAAACCCGTGGCCGCCGCCGGTGGTTTCGAGGTCACAGACATGCGGCACGCCGAGCGAGTAGAGCTTCATCCGCAGCCGGTCCGCGCTCTCCCACCAACGATAGTCCTCGGGATCGCAGCAGAAGAACTGATGCCGTGGCCAGTTGAGCGGATGGATGTGGAGCGTGGCCGTGTCCTGCCGGGCCGCTTCGGGGTCGGGATACATCTGCGGAATCGTTTCGTCCCCTTCGTTGAACCGCAACTGATAGTCAATGGCCGGCGAGATGGCGGCAGCGATAGGGAACTTGTCGGGGAACTTATAGGAAAGGCGGAGTGCCCCTTGGCCCCCCATGCTGGTTCCAAAGAGGGGAATTCGCGGAGCGGCGACCCCTAGCTCTGTTTCCACGAAAGGGAGAATGTTGTCCAGCAAATGCCGCTGCGCGGAGATGCTCGGATCAAACTCCCGGCAAATTTTGTCCGTCCACCAGCTTCGCTTCGTCCAGGGAACGACCACCGCCAGGCCGTGCCTGTCGAACTCATTCAGAAACGGCTGCTTGTCATTGAGCCGGTTTTGATGCAAGCCGTGCAGGTAGAGGAGAACGTCGCCGTGCTCGTTCCGCCGCGGCGGCAGATAGACATCCACGGGATGGCCGGCGACGGTGTGTGTGGACCAAGGCATGGAAGGAGGGAGCCGCCGCTACCTTGTGGACAGTGCCTTCCAGACCTTGGGCGGAGACATCGGCAATTCCGTGAGCCGCAGGCCAGTGGCGGCGTGGATGGCGTTGGCGACGGTGGCCGGGGGTGGGACGATCGGCGTTTCGCCGACGCCGCGGACGCCGAAGGGGTGCGAGGGGTTGGGAACCTCCACGATGATGGTCTCGATCATCGGCACGTCCAGCGACGTGGGCATGCGGTAATCCAGGAAGCTGGCGTTTTTCATCCGGGACTGATCGTCGAAGAAATACTCTTCGTTGAGGGCCCAGCCAATGCCCTGCACGCTCCCCCCCTGCATCTGCCCTTCCACGTAGCTGGGATGGACCGCCTTGCCCGCGTCTTGAATGGCGGTGTAGCGGAGAATTGTCACCTTGCCGGTTTCCGGATCGACTTCTACATCGCAGATATGTGTGCCAAAGCCGTTGGTGGAGCCTTCCGGCGAGACGGAGGCGCGGCCGACGACGGGATCAAGCTTGGCCCCAGGAATCTTCGTGGCCAGCTCTTTGAAGGAGAGCGACTTTCCGCTAGCGCTGTACTTGCCGTTCTCCACTTTCACGGCGGAGAGTTCGCAGTCCCACAGCGCGGCAGCTCGCTCTCGCATCTGCTCCTGCAAGTCCAGGCCCAGCTTGTACGCCGCCAGCCCCGTGGCGAACGTCACGCGGCTGCCGCCGGTGAGGAAGGTGTAGCCGACGCTGTCGGTATCGCCGACCTGCGGGCGGACGTCCTCGGCCGTGATGCCGAGCGTCTCCGCAAGCTGCATGGCGATGCTGGTCCGCGTGCCGCCGATGTCCGTGGATCCCTCCACCAGCGTCACGGTGCCATCGTCGTTCACACTGGCCGAGCAACTCGACGCGCCGCCGATATTGAACCAGAACCCGCTGGCAATGCCGCGGCCCCGGTTCTTGCCGGTGAGCTTGGATTTCCAATGGTCGCTGTTCTGAGCGGCCTTGAGAGTTTCGATAAAGCCAACTCGCGGATAGACGGGGCCATCCACGCGGCGAGTCCCTTCCTTGGCGGCATTCTTCAGCCGGAACTCGATGGGGTCCATTTTGAGCTTCTCGGCCAGCTCGTCGATGACCTGCTCGCAGGCGAAGGCGGCCTGAGTCGCGCCCGGGGCGCGGTAAGCCTGCGTGTGCGGTTTGTTGTCGAGCACATCGTAGCCATCGACCTTGGCATTCGGGAACTCATAGCAGCTAAAGACGCACATCGCGCCGGGTCCGATAACGCCGCCGGGAAACGCGCCGCAGTCGTAGGCCAGCCAGGCTTCTCCCGCGGTGATGGTGCCATCCTTCTTCACGCCGATTTTTACCTTCGCATAAGAACCTGGAGTGGGGCCGGTCCCTTCAAAGACCTCGCTGCGTTGCATCGAGAGCTTCACCGGCCGGCCGCACTTGCGGCTGAGCAGGGCAGCGACCGGCTCCAGATAGACGGTGATCTTGCCGCCAAAGCCGCCGCCGATTTCGCAGGGGACGACAACGACTTGCGAGACGGGGATTTGCAAAAGCTCCGATACTTGCTGGCGGCAGTTGAATGCGCCTTGCGTGCAGGTCCAGATTTTCAGCCGGCTGTCCTCGTTCCACATGGCAACCGCTACATGCGGCTCGATATAGCCCTGATGGACGCTGGCGGTGCGGAACTCCCGCTCGACGATGACATCGGCCTGCTTGAAGCCTTCCGCGATGTTCCCCTGCTCAAACTGCAAGTGCGTCGCAATGTTCGTCGGCTCGGTCCCTTTTTTCCCCATCAAATCCGTGCGTAGCGACGGCAGCAGGATGGGGGCATCCGGCTTCATCGCGTCGAGCACCCAGGTGACCGACGGCAGGACTTCGTATTCCACCTTGATGAGCCGGGCCGCTTCTTCCGCGATGGGGAGGCTCGTCGCGGCAACGGCGGCGACGGCATGTCCCTTGTAGACGACCTTTCCTTTTGCCAGGCAGTTGTTGGCCAGGTGCGTGAGGTTGACCGCCCCCGCTTCTCCCATGATGGCGAACTTTTCTTCGAGATTCGGCCAGTCCTCACCCGTCACCACGGCGAGCACGCCCGGCAGCTTATGAGCCGCCGCGGTGTAAATGGACTTGATCTTGGCGTGAGCGTGCGGGCTGCGGATGATCTTTCCCTGCGCCATGTTCGGCAGGTGCAGGTCGGATGTGTAAACCGCCTTGCCGGTCACTTTATCCGCCCCGTCATGCCGCACCGGCCGCTGGCCGAGAACGGTGTAGGACTTTTTGCCGAGGTAGAGGTCTTCGGTGGACATATTCAATTCCTTAAATCAATCGTGTTCCTTGAGGCAGCCGCAACTCCTCATTACTTAGCCGCCAATTCCTTCGCCGCCTGCTGCACCGCCTTCACAATCTTGTCGTACCCCGTGCAGCGGCAGAGGTTGTTGGCGAGGTTGAAGCGGATTTCTTGCTCGCTGGGGCTTGGATTCTTGTCGAGCAGCGCCTTGGCCGTGACCAAAAAGCCCGGCGTGCAAATACCGCATTGCAAGGCAGCTCCTTCCAAGAAGCATTGCTGCAGCGGATGAAGATGCCCTTCGCAAGCCATTCCTTCCACGGTTTCGATGCTGGCCCCTTCAGCCTCCACCCCTAGCACCAGGCAACTATTCACGGGCACGCCGTCGAGCAGCACCGTGCAGGCCCCGCAGTTGCCGTTGTTGCAGCCTTCCTTGGAGCCGGTCAGCTTGAGCGTATCGCGGAGGACCTCCAGCAAGCTCTCCCGCGGTTCGCAGAGGAACTCCGCCGGCTCGCCGTTGACGGTCGTGGAAACGTGTGTCTTCTTGGCCACTGGATTTCGCCTATTTCCTGAATGGTTGGTTTGCTACAACGTGGGTAGGTTTCCTTCTTGCCAAGACAACTCCTGGGGCAGGTGGGAACCCTACCCCACCAGCTATTTTCCCTTCGCCCGCTCCACGGCCGTCGCCAGCGTTCGCTTGACGAGCACGCCGACGAGGTGCGTGCGGTATTCCGCCGGCCCCCGCATGTCGCTGATGGGGCTGGCGACCTTTTTCGCAAGTTCACCCGCTTGGGCATACGTCGCCTCCGTGAGCGGCTTGCCGGCGAGCCATTCGCTGGCTTCCTGGGCGAACTTTGGGGTCGGAGCGACGGCGGCCAGGCCGATGCGGGCGAACTCGATCTTGTCGCACGCCTGGTTCAGTTGCACACGCGATCCCGCTCCGACTACGGCAATGTCCATTTCATTGCGGGGGATGAATCGCTCATAGGCAGAGCCGCTGTGAGGCATTGTCGGCGGGAAGACGAGGGCGACCAGCAGTTCGCCCGGCTGAAGGACATTCCGCCCAGGAGCAGTGCAGAAGCTTTCGACCGCGACTTTCCGCTTGCCCGCCGGCCCGACAACCTCCGCATACGCATGATGGGCAATGAGCGACGGAATGCTGTCGGCTGCCGGGGAGGAGTTGCACAGATTGCCGCCGATGCTCGCCCGGCTTTGAATCTGCCAGCCGCCGATGATGCGGGCGGAATCGACCAGGGCGGGATAAGCCTTGGCAATTTCCGTGTTCTCATAGATGCAGTAGCAGGGAACAGCCGCCCCAAGGCGGAGTCCGTGCTGAGGCGAGAAGCTCAGCTCCATCAGCTCCGGGATTTTCTTGACGTCGATGACCTGGCTGGCATCCCGCAGCCCTTCTCGCAACTGCACAATGATGTCGGTGCCGCCAGATAATATCTTCGCCGAACCATTCGCAGCGGCCAGCAACTTCGAGGCCTCCTGCAAGGTGGCCGGGGCGGCGTAAGTAAAGTCTTTCAAGGAATAGCTCCGCTCGCTGGAGAGTGATTTACGAGAGGCGATTATATCACCGACCGCCTCCGCTGACACCTTCCCGGAGCCTATTAGCAAGTAGAAGCAAAATCGCACTCTCAGCGACGAGGGCCTGGGGCAGAAACTTGCGTTTGCCGCCACAAGTCCTCTGTGCGTTAGCGCTCCTGGGTGTGCCGCTCATCGTTCTACTCTTCTGCCTCTCGCCCCTCTTCCTCCGCTCCCTCCACCAGCGGGCTCCATTTCCTTCCCGCCAGTTGTGGCTGAAAATCCGGACGGCCCGCGATGTCGGCGATGGCCCGCAGAGCGCGGAGCGTGATTTCGCCCGCGATGCCGTCCTCGTCCGCGCGGGCGGCGTAGTCGGAGGTTTCGATCGGCTGGCCGAAGTAGACGCGGGTGCGGGCGGTCATGAAGAAGGGGCTGGTCATGGTACCGGCGTATGGGGAGCCTTCGATGTAGCACGGCACGAGTGGGACGCCGGCTTTCAGGGCGACCATCGCCGCTCCTGGTCGGGCGGCGAGCATGAATTCTTCCGAGCGGTTGATCCGCCCCTCCGGCAACATGCCGACCAACTCCCCCTGCGAGGCATAGCGGATGGCCATCTTGGTGGAAGCGGTATCGATCCCACGGCGGTTGGCGGGGATGCACTCGCAGATGTGCTTGAGGAACCAGCGGAGGGCTGGATGTTCGACGTATTCTTTCGCCACCATCCAGTGGGCTTTGCGATACAGCGAGGTCTGCACAAAAAATGGATCGATGCTGCTCCGGTGGTTGCAGACGATGATCGCCCCGCAGCCATCGGGAATCGGAAACTCTCCCACGGTTCGCGCACCCCAGCGAAACCTCGTCAGTAGGCGAGCCGCAGTCCAGCAGACGTACTGCGAGGGATTGTAGCGGCTGCGTGCCATGTCGACGGCAAGCGCGATCAATGGCGCGATGCAGACGGCGGCGAGGAACAACCGGGCAAGAGTGTCGTCGGGCATGGTGTCCAGCGTAGGATGGCCTTCCCAGGCCGTCCAGAACCGCGCGAGCGCGGCCGAACCCTCCGATCCACCAGCAGCGCATGAAAAACCCCGTGAGCCGCGCCGACTGGCGCTGTTCACGGGGGCGTTTTCCGCGGGCCGTGGCAGGTACTCTCACCCTGGTACCGGTGAAAGGACTGGCGAAGTGCGGTGGCACAACCGCTGCCTCAAGTCACAGACTCTTGGCGACTTCGCGGGACCCTGGCGGAGCTTGGTAAAAAGGAAAGGCTTGCAAGACCTGGTCGAGTGGCTATTGTTCCAAAATGTTGCCATTCGCTTCGCCATCCTGGTTTTCAGCGGGCACTTCCACTGCGGTCGGGACGGTTTCGTCCGCCGGCAGTCGGCCACGGACGATTTGCGGAGCGGAATCGAGGAACATCGAACCCGCCGCCGTAGAGCCGCTATAGCCCACGACGCCGGCCCCTTGGATTCCAGCCGCGGTCCGGCGGCCCCGGAAGTTGTAGACGTGGTAATTGCCGCCGTACCCACTACCGAAGTCGGGTGTATGCACGCTGATGACCAGCGGGCCCTGGATGCGGTAGGACTGGTCGAGCGACGTGATCGACCGTGTCAGGTCCCCCATTTCGTCAATGACGCCATCGCGTACGCTGGCCAAACCGGCGACCACGCCGATAGTCAACAGGGATGCCAGCATCGTCCATTCGAAACTCAGCACGCCCTCCTGTTCGTGCCACATGCGGGAAATGAACTTTCTCATGGTGTGTCTCCAAAGGTGCCGGGTCTAAGGTGCGTTTGTCCCGCGGCGGGTCCAGTCTGGACGCGGACGCTCGCGGAACGTCAATTTTGGTGTAAAGCCGGGTGAGCAATCTGTCAGGCCGCGTTAACGGCCCGTTCACTACCTTTGGCATAAACCATACCAAATGCACGCGCGATGTGCAAAATCTGGAGCAGAATGTTCAAAACTAGAGGCGCTGTAAAGAGTTAGAAACGTCTCCGAATGCTAATAGTCGTAAACCCAGGGCAGTGGTGATGCTAAGAGAGATTAGCGCTTCCAATCGCGAAACTGAACAAGCATGTTAAGGAATCTGAACACGGTACCTGCTAGGGGGCGGTTTAACCTGGGAATCGCGTTGCCAAGATCATTGTGTTCAGGTAATTATCCATCCCGCGCTGCACAAGGACGTTCCCATGCCAAGTACGCCCGATGTCTCGAACCAAACATGCGGCGGTGAATCCCAGGCCGAATACCACTTGCCGGAATCGGAATTCTATGTGTCCCAGCAGCATCGGCTGGTCTATTGCCCCATTCAGAAGGTGGCGTGCAGCAGCCTGAAATTGTGGTGGGCGGAACTCCTGGAGGGAGAGACGGCCCACCATTACTCCACGAACGAAAAGGGAAAGAAGTACCTCGATCACGGCCGCCTGAACGAGACCTTCAAGCTGCACCATCAGCCGGGAAACTTAGGCCGGCAGCCCGTGACGGGGGAGGGCTGGTTTCGTTTTGCGTTCGTGCGAAATCCCTGGGCGCGGCTGGTATCCGTGTTCATTAATAAATTCTTCAAGTATCACGCTCTGGCGGAGCCGGTCTACGTGGCTGCCCATCGCCGCTGGAACAAGCCTGCCCAGCAGGTGGCGTCTCTGTATCGCCGCGATATCGAGCAGTCTGGCTATGAATTTGCGGGCTAGAATCGCATTGCTCACACAAGCCTGAAGCGCAAGCGAAGAAAACAGCCGCGCTCTCGTGTTGTGAGAAACGCGGGCTAGGATCGCGGCGAAAATCAGTTTCCTGTCGTGGCCGCACCGAGGCAGACTCGGCGGTGGCCCAACCGGGAAGTAATCTCCATCCGCTCCCTATCGCTGTCAAGCATAAGTCTAGACGTTGCGACAAGGAAAGTTGCCATTTTTTGGTATCCAACTCGCCAAGATTCTGTTGCCCGTGACTTTCGGCTGCCGAATCCTGTTAGGAGACGCGTTTGCACTAAACGCCCCAATTCGGCAAGGATGCCAGCATGCCCGTCGCGACCCAGTTACCACCGGTCCCGCAAAACGTCGAACCCGCGGGGAAACACCGCTGGCCGGAATCGGAATTCTTCGTGTCCCCGCAGCATCGGCTGGTCTATTGCCCCATTCCAAAGGTGGCGTGCAGCAGCCTGAAATTGTGGTGGGCGGAGCTCACGAAGGGCGCAATTGCCCCCTTTGTGTCTAAGAGCAAAAGGGGTGAGTTGATTGTCGACCATGGCCTGCTGAACGAGCGGTTCAAGCTGCACCATCAGTCGCAACTTGGCGGGCGGCCGCTGCGGGAGGAGGGGTGGTTTCGATTCGCGTTTGTTCGCAATCCCTGGGCGCGCTTGGTTTCGGTGTTTGTCAACAAGTTTCTCGGGCTGTACGATTTGACGGGACCGGTCATCCAGGCCGTCCATCTTCGGTGGAAGAAGCAGCCATTTCAAACGGCAAAACAAGTGGTGCTGCAGGCACTGTCGCCGTTCTCGGGAGAGCGAGCCTTGCGGACGACCATTTGGCCGCTCATTCACGGGTCGAAAGCGTGGCGTGACGAGCTGACGTTCCATCACTTCATCGACTTCCTGGCCGTCCAAGGGTTGGACAACGCAGAGACGGACCTGCATTGGCGGCCCCAATATCGTTTCCTGGGGGATGTCTCTTTTCACTACATCGGCCGGTTTGAGCGCCTCGACGAAGACCTGCGGACAATCTCCGGCCTCTTGGGAATTCAGGCGACCCTGCCGGTGACCAACGCCACTAAATACGCATCGCCAAACGAGCGGACTGCCGGCTGTTTCGCCAATGTTCCCCTCGCGCAACTCCGCCGGCTTCCATCCATTCCGGATTACCGCAAGTTCTATACGCGAGAGCTTGTCAAGCAGGTGGCCTCCCTCTATCGCCGCGACGTTGAGCAATTCGGCTACGACTTTGATGTCTAGTCCTTGGCGGCCTCACGAATTAAGAGTGCCGAGAGGACCTGAGAGTAGATGCGGTGACTGAAGTCATTGGGATGATTCACGCCATTGCCGGTCAAATCCCAGTCCTGCTTGTGTTTGAGGAGCTCAGACCAAATTGAGGTCATGTCCGCTAGCGCGATGCCCGGCTCGCAGAGGCCGGACAAGGCATCGCGGTATTGCGGAAAGTGCTCCTGCTTGAGGGCGACCCAGTCCTTGTTCCCCAGCATGGTGGCGACAAGGATGATCTCCGCCTCCGGCTGGGCCTTCTTAACCGCGGCAATCATCTTCTGAATGTTCGCCTGGTAGTCCTTGGCCGGCCGCCCCGCGGAATCGTTCATGCCGAAGGCCAGGATGACCAGATCGGACTTGGAATCGATGACTTGGCCTATGTTCGCCACGCCCCAGTCGGTGTTGGTGCCGCCGACGGCGAGGTTCGTCAGCGTCACCTTTGCCCCATAAGCCGCTTCCAGGTTGAGCACCAGCAAATCCTGATACGGCGGCTGATGCGGCGCGACTTTCGCCCAGCCGGAAGCGTTGCAGCCGGTGGAAATGCTGTCTCCCAGGAGGGCGATCCTCAGCGGCTTCCTCTGGGTGAGAATCTTGATAGACTTCGGCAACTCCTTGCCGGCAAAGGCCGGCGTTGGCCCCTTCCAGGCGGCAGGGTCATGCTCGTAGGAAATGACCGTCTGCATGTCGTGATACTCGTGCGTCGCTCCGAACAGAATCTCGCCATTGCCGTCCCGGTGCGTCAGGGCATATTTCTGACTCTTCGCCGGCCGGCGGAGATCCTGTGGGGTCTTCCACGTAATTCTCGACCCAGCCGGCAGCAAAATCTCCTGCGAATCCGCCTTCCAGAGATAGTCCTTCCCAGCTTCGTAGACAACTTCTCCCGACGAGCTGGTCACTTTCAGAACCTTCGTCGGAGTGAACAGCAGCTTCCCCTTCGCCACCCCTTCGCCATCCTTGATGAACAGCACGCTCTCACCGTGCAGCGTTGCGGACTTCCACAACGGCTGGAGCTGCGCAACGTCGAATTGCCAACGATTTGCCGGCTCCGCTGCGGGGGCAAGTGAAGCGAGAATCAAGTAGATGAAAGCTGTCGTGACTGTGCTCTTCATGGGAAGGAGTCCAGCGGCCATGCGGATGTGATTCATGTTGCTGTCATTCTACTCGGAACGACTTTCCGTATGGCTGCGGCGCGGCGAAGCCCCTAGGATGACGGGGAAGAAGCGCGACAGGATAATCGTTGCAGGAGCCCGCCCATGTCTCTCGTCCATCCAAAGTTGATGCTGTTTGGAGTGTTCGCATCGCTCCTCGCGCTGGCGGCGGCCGCGCAGGCCTGCCCGATTTGTCCGGCTGCCGGGCTGACGTTTGCGGAAGAGTTTGATTCGATGGACGTTGTGGTCGTCGCCCGCCTGATAGCGATTCCGGCGAAGGCCGCCAAGGGCGATTTGCCCCTGGGGAAGTTTGAGATCACCCGCGTCCTTAAGGGGGAGAAATCTGCCCGGCTGAAAGAGACCATCGAAACGCTCTACCTCGGCGAAGCCAAGGTCGGCACGTCGTTTCTCATCATGGGGGTAGACCCGCCTAACCTGCAATGGTCCACGCCGCTCCCCCTTTCCGACCGCGCTCCCGACTACCTTGCCAAGATCGTGAAACTGCCGAAAGATGGCCAGAAACGGCTGGAGTTCTTTCAGAGCTTTCTGGAAGACGAGGACGAGATGCTCGCCCGCGACGCCTACGGCGAATTCGCGAAGGCCCCGTACGCTGCCGTCCAGGCGCTCCAGGAATCCATGAGCCATGACAAACTGGTCGGCTGGATCAAGGACACGACGATCTCGCTCAACCATCGCCGGCTGTATCTGATGATGCTGGGGGTATGCGGCAGCGAGAAAGATGCCCCGCTCCTGGAAAAGTACATCAAATCGACCGACCGCAAGGAAAAACAGGGGCTCGACGCCATCATCGCTTGCTACTTGCAATTGCGGGGCGAAGCCGGCCTGCCGCTTATTGAAGATTTATTTCTGAAGGACAAGAAGAGCGACTACGCCGATACTTATGCGGCCATCATGGCCCTGCGGTTCCAGCTTTCCGACGGCAAGGCCGTGCCGAAACAGGGTGTGCTCGCGGCCCTGCATCACATGCTCGAGCGCCCGGACTTGGCGGATCTCATCATCCCCGACTTGGCCCGCTGGGAAGATTGGGGACAAGCGGACAAGCTTTTCGCTCTCTACAAAAACTCCGATGAGAAATCGACCTGGGTCCGGGTCCCCGTCGTCGCGTACCTGCGTGTCTGTCCGCTTCCCAAAGCCAAAGAGTTGCTGAGGGAGTGCGAGAAGATCGATCCCCAAGCGGTCAAGCGCGCCAACTCTCTCTTCTTGATCACGCCCACTCCGGCAGTCAGCGCGGTGAAGTCGTAACCAGTCCGTGGGATCGCGCTCCAGAGACGAGTGACGATGTGGTGCGGTCATTGAGAACGAGCGCACACAAGCGCGCTTGCAAATTGAATTGCATCTTGCGAGAGCGTCACGCAGCGAGAGCAAACAGAAATCGCGTGAGCGCGATCCCACTTCGCTGACTCGCGTGCAAAATCGGCCGCGAATTTTTTTTGCAAAAAATTGCGCGCGGAGGCGCATTTCCTCTTGACGATTTGCGCGAAAGTCGCAAGATTAATGTCAATGCGTGGTGCAAGAACAACTTTTGCAACCGCAGGTTAATGCCAAGGAGTTCAGGCCGCGCGTGTGAGGATGGGGCGACATACGGGATGTCGCTTCGGCCCACACTCCCGAAATTCGGGAATGCGGCATAAGGAGTGGCGAATATCTTTTCAGGAGTTTGACCCCAAACTCTGTTCAGGTTTCGCCCAATCTTTTAGGAGGACGTACTGTGGCCAAGAAGAAAGCAGCGAAGAAGGCTCCCAAGAAGGCCGCCAAGAAGAAGAAGAAGTAACTTCTTCCGACCGCTTCGCCTAGACACAACGAGAAAGAGCCGCCAGGGCGAGTCATCGCCAGGGCGGCTCTAGTCTTTTCTTGAGGAAGGTAGAGTCGCCAACAAACTGGCGAGCGGCCAGCGCAAGCTGGCCGGTCACGTGGATAGGGAGAGAGCAGTGCGTTGCCAGAATGCCGACTCACCGGCCAGCTTACGCAGGCCGCTCGCCGGTCACTGCTGGCGTCGCGGAAAACAGTCCTCTAAGTGTCCACCCCCTCCCCACCCCCACTTTCGGCCCTTTCGGCGTCATCCGGCGGGTCGTATCCACCCTCTCTCACCGCACTTCTGGCACGACTGGCCGAAGATTCTAAAGTCCTGCCTCTAGTTCATACGATGCTAACATTCGGAAGGGGTCTGTCACCCCGCGCCGAAGCATTTCGCCGTGCGACGGATTAACGCAAGTGATAGCACTCCGACCTTGGGGGGAAATGGAAGGAACCGCAGGTGGTTCATCTCAAGGGACCGCCGCGTGGGCAGGCTTAAAACGCTTGCCAATCCGGATCGACCGGCAGGATGCTGGAAAATCTGGAATCGGGAAGGACATGACGTCATTTCCGCATGCGGTAGTCAACTGAGATGGGCCACGAGCGGCTCCGACCGAGTTTGCCAGCCGCCGACCCGCCGGCGCACGCTCGCCACTTCTCCCGCCTAGTACCACGCCGAGTACGACGGTAACGATTTTGCCGGATGCCCGAGGGAAGCGGTTATACCCGCCGCTCTCTTTTGGGGAATTACGCCGATTTCCAGCAGAGCCGTGCCGATGTTGATGGTAAGGCGAGCCAGAGGGAACTGGTTCGTCCCTGCCCAAGCAAAGGATGTCGCCCCAACCCAGTGTTGTGTGCTGTCCGGCAAATCCCATTTGCCGACGCCTAGACCAGCCCGGTCAGCACCAGCATGGGGCAATCGCACCGCTACGCGGCTCCTCACCGCCGGCGGGGCACACCGAGTCAATGAGAGTGTACTGGAGAGCCTGCGATGAAGGTCTTCACTACTGGACAGGTCGCTAAGATCTGTAAAGTGGCCCCACGCACGGTCAGCAAGTGGTTCGATTCGGGACGCCTAAAAGGCTACCGGATCCCCGGCTCGCAAGACCGACGAATCCCGCGCGAGTACCTGATCAAGTTCCTCAAAGAGCATGGCATGCCACTCGGCGACCTCGAAGATGAGGCGATGGCAAAGATTCTCGTTGTGGCGCAGGATCAGATCCTGATCGAAAATCTGAAACGCGAACTTCCCACGGAACGCAGCTTCCGGGTTGCTATCGCCGCCAGCGGCTTCGAAGCCGGCATTCAGGCGGAGAGCTTCCACCCGGACTGCATCATCGTGGATTTCTCTATCGGCAAGATCGAGTCCCTGCAGATTTGTCAAAACCTGCGGAAGAACCCCGACTTCGCCGAGACGATTCTCATCGCGCTCTTGCCCGATGACGGAAGTCCGATCAGCTTCGATCGCTCGAGCATTAACGAAACGTTCAAGAAGCCGTTCGACGCGAAACTGCTCGCCGAACGTCTCCGCACGCTGATCGGCGCCCGCAAGGAACTGGTTTAAGCCCGGTTTCCGGTCCGATTAGACAACGGCAGACCGCTCGCCACGGCTGTCCCAAAAACTTGATTCCACAATCCGCCGCGACTAGACCCCGCGGCGGCTTTCATACAATTTGAACACGGGGCGGCAGCAGGACGCAGCCGCGAGATTCGCCAAATTCCCGGTTTGGCGACCTCGGCCCCCAATCAACGCAGGGCAGGCTTTCGCAAGGAAGCCTGCCCTGAGCTGTTTCTTGAGGGGAATAGCAGCGGACTCCAGGCATTCACAATCAATCAGGTCCCCGGACCTGCAACTTGAGCATGTCCCGCGCGTATTGTCGAATGCTACGGCGGACTTCGGGATCCGCGTCCCTGGTGCTGATGGCGACAATGATTTGCCGAGCGATGGCAAGATACAACTCAGCAGACTTCTTGCTCGCAAATTGTGAATCCTTGAGACGGTAGTCGGCACCATTCCTGGCTTCACGGAACGCGTTCAGTTTACTGCCCGCGACCGCGAGTTCGCTGTCTTGGGACTGCTGGAGGCAGTACGTGACTTTCTGATGCGCGGAAGCGCCTAGCGGCAGGGTGACGTCAATCGACTCGACGAGTCCACAGGCGGCGTGGAAAGCGCTGTAATAGGCCCTGCTGATCGACGAACGCCACTCTGCTTGACCCTTTCCTTGAGCCAGCGTTGTGGCAAGCGTGAGAAAATCATCGGGGTTCATTCGACGTTCAGTGCCAGTCGAAACTTGAGGGCCTGGTCACCGGTCTGCTGGACCACCTCTCGATGCCACTGGTCGTTCAATTGGAGGATTTCTTCGGTTGTACCCGAAGCCCGTACCTCGACTACGAAGAAGGCCTCGTCATATTCCGGGTCAACTCCCGGAACGATCGATGGCGTGCCGCCAAATAGAGCACGTGTTAGCGCAATCACACGCCCTTGAGCCGCAGCCTCCCTGGTGCCGAGGGCCAGCGTCGGCGTGGTATTTGGAAGTGGAACAATGGTTTGCATCTTTCTATTATAGCTCGATCGAATCAAAAGGACCAATTCTAGATTCAGCCAATTCGGATCGACATGATCGGCTAGTATTGCGGGAGATTGCTGGGGATTACAATCCGGGCATCCCCTGCCGCCTGAGGACACACATGAACCGCATCTTTTTCCTGCTCGCTTTCGCTGCTTATTTTTCTCCTCATTTCGCGCTGGCACAGCCGTCGCTTCCACCCGTCTGGAACGCCTCCGGCCAGAATGGCGTCGTGGCGTCGGGGGAACGCGAGGCGACGGAGGCGGGGTTGGAGATGCTGACGAATGGCGGCAATGCGGCGGATGCGGCGGCGGCGACGCTATTGGTGCAGGCCGTGACGGAGTCAGGGAGCTACTGCTTTGGGGGCGAGGTTCCGATCATCGTTTACGACGCGCAGCGGAACGCAGTGGAGGTCATCAGCGGCATGGGGACCGCGCCGAAGCTGGCAACGCTCGAACACTTTGCCGCGAAAGGCATTCCCAAGAGCGGCATCGAGACGGCTGCCGTCCCTGCCGCGCCGGGGGCGATCATCACGCTGCTCGACCGCTACGGCACTCGCACCTTCGAGCAGGCCGCCCAACCGATGCTCCGCATTCTGGATCGGCATGGCAAGGAATGGCACGCGGACCTGGCGGTGAACATCCGCCGGATGATCGCCGCGGAAAAGGCCTCACAAGACCGCCGCCGCGGACTCCGTCTGGCTGCCGACTGCTTCTATCGCGGGTCCATTGCCCGCGACATCGACGCCTGGAGCCAGGCGAATGGCGGCCTCCTTCGCTTCACCGACTTGGCGACCTATTCCACCCTCATCGAAGAGCCAGCGAGCGTGGACTACCGCGGCTACACTGTGTGCAAATGCGGTCCTTGGACGCAGGGACCGGTTCTGCTCCAGACACTTCGCCTGCTGGAAGGAACCAACCTGAAAGCACTCGGCCAGGACAGCCCCGACTACATCCATCAGGTGACCGAAGCGATGAAGCTATCTCTGGCGGATCGGGACATCTATTACGCCGACCCGCTCTTCGCCGAAGTGCCGCTGGAGCAACTGCTGTCCAAGAGCTATGCCGACCTTCGCCGCCCGCTCATTGATCCGCAAAAGGCCTCGCTCCTGTTCCGCCCCGGCGACCCCCGCAGCGGCAAAGCAGAGCTGGCAGCCGCAGAAGTTCCCGCCGGCAAGCAGCGGGCCGCCAATGACACCACCACCTGCCTGACCGCTGACCGCTTCGGCAACGTCGTCGCCGCCACTCCCAGCGGATGGGGGGGCGTGATGGCGGGGAAAACTGGCGTGCAGCTCGGCTCGCGGCTGATTTCACTTAATACCAAGGAAGGGAGCCCCAACTGCATCGAGCCCGGCAAGCGTCCTCGGATAACGCTGACCCCGACGCTTGTTCTCAAGGACAACAAGCCCTGCCTGGCCGTGAGCGTTGCCGGCGGCGACTTGCAGGATCAGGTTTCGCTGCAAGTGCTGCTCAATTCCCTCGACTTCGGTCTGCCAGCGGACAAGTCGGTCACAGCTCCCCGCTTCAGCACCGCCCACCACATCGGTTCGTTCAATCAGCCGCCACCGTCGCTGGGAAGTCTGAGTATCCATGAGGGATTCGGCGACAAGACGCTCGCCAATCTCGCTGCCCGCGGACACAAAGTGAGCGCAGTGAAGGGGGCGATCGGCGCTCCCGTCGTCATCAGCATCGATGCCGGCACCGGACAGAAGCATGTAGCCGGCGATCCTAAAGCAGGCCGGCGAGTGGGGGCATATTAGGCCGATGCCAGCATTCTTGCGAGCAATTCCATCGGCAGCCCGACGACGTTGCTCTCGCTGCCGCTGAGGACTCGCACCCAGTCGTTGCCGTCCTGATAGCCGAAGGCGCCGGCCTTCCCTTCCCAGAGGTCGGTGGCGAGATACTTTTCAAGCTCTTCATCCGTGATGGAGTCCATCACCAGCTTGGTCACGTCCATCTGCACATGGTGCTCCTCCCCGGGCCGCCGCCAGAGGCAGAGGCCGCTATAGACGTGATGCTCCCGGCCGCGGAGCAGCGTGAGCATCTCGCGGGCGTGCTGGCGATTTTTCGGTTTGCCAAGGATCAGGCCGCAACATTCGGCGACGGTATCGCAGCCGATGACGATGCCAGTTGCCGTTCGCTCGGCCACGTCTCTTGCCTTTTGATAGGCCAGGCGGGCAACCATCTCCGGCGGGGTCTCTCGGCTGCAGATGCCGCACTCGGCGGCTTCGTGGGGAGGGACGACCTGGAACTCGTAGCCGTGCTGCTCCAGGAGCTGCCGACGACGGGGGGAGCTGGATGCGAGAATGAGCGGCAAAGCAGGCATCCTTCAACATTACCGGAGGGCTGAGAGCGTGGATAGAATGGCACAGTGCCAACCTCCCATCCCTCCCTGCAAGTTCTGTTTGAGGACAACCACCTCCTGGTGGTCAACAAGCCTGCCGGCATCGCCACCATGGGCACGGCAGCGGGCACGACAAGCATGGTCACGCTGGCCAAGGAGTACCTGAAGCAGCACTACAAGAAGCCGGGCAACGTCTACCTCGGCGTCGTCAGCCGCCTCGACTTGCTCGTCAGCGGCGTGCTGGTGTTCGCTCGCACCAGCAAATCTGCCGCTCGACTGTCGGAGCAGTTCCGCGAGCGCGAAACGCAGAAGATCTATTGGGTCGTCGTGGAGGGAGTGCCGGAGCCAGCGAGCGGCGAGCTCGTCCACTGGCTGTCCAAGGACGAATCCCAGCAGCGGATGGTCATCCGTTCCAAAAAATCCGCCGATTCACAGGAAGCCCGGCTGAAGTATCAAACCTTGCGAAAAACCACCCGCGGAACACTGCTGGAGGTGGAACTACAAACCGGCCGCAAGCATCAAATCCGGGTGCAACTGGCTGCGGCGGGCCATCCCATCCTGGGAGACCGGAAATACGGCAGCAAAGAGCCCTTTCCCGCCGGCATTGCCCTGCATGCCCGCTCCCTCACCATTGGGCACCCAACGCTGAAACAGTCGATGACTTTTGTCGCGGAACTTCCCCAGACGTGGGAGAAATGGACAGGCCGCTCCACGTAACCAACATTGACTTTTTCGCACTTCATCTAGGCGCATCCCCCTCCGATTGGCTAGCGTAGAGTTGCTCCCAAACGAACCTGGCTCCTCCATCGTCTTACCGCCGTGCCGACCATCGTCCGATCCATGTTCCGCAACTACGCTCTGCTGAGCGGCCTCGTCAAAGAGGACCAGATTCAGCAGGCGCTGGAGCGGATTCGCGGCGGCGGCCCGCCCACCCCGCTGGTCGAGTTCGACGACATCGCCCTGGCCGCGAAGATGGTGGAGATGGGGTTTCTCACCGCGTATCAGGCGGAGAAAATCAAGGAAGGCCGCAGCAAGTTCACGATCGGGCCGTACACCGTCATCGATTTCATCGGCCAGGGTGGGATGGGGCAGGTCTTCAAGGCCACGCATGATGTCATGGGTCGCGAGTCGGCGGTGAAGGTGCTGCCGCTCGCCAAGGCCACGCCGGAGGCCATCAACAACTTCATGCGGGAGATCCGCACGCAGGCCCGGCTTGACCATCCCAACCTGGTGCGGGCCTACGATGCCGGCCGGGACGGCGACGTCCATTACCTCGTCACCGAATATGTCCCCGGCACCGATCTCCGCAAACTCATTCGCTCGCACGGCCCCCTCAGTCAGCAGCAGGCGGCCAGCGTTATCCTGCAAGCCGCCCGCGGGCTCGACTATGCCCACAAGCAGGGGCTCATCCATCGGGACGTCAAGCCGGGCAACATCCTGGTCACCCCCGAAGGCATCGCCAAGGTCTCGGACCTGGGCCTCGCCGCGTTCATGCAAAGTTCCGAATACGATTCGCGGGCCGGCAAAATCGTCGGCACGGCTGACTATCTTTCGCCCGAGCAAATCCGCACACCAGGCGATATCACCCACGTCAGCGATATCTACTCGCTCGGCTGCACACTGTATTACGCGGTCTGCGGCAAGGTCCCCTTCCCCGGCGGCACCACGCGGGAAAAGGCCCGCAAGCACACCGAGGAAACGCCGTGGCACCCCCGCCGCTTCAACGTGGAACTGCACGAGGAGTTTGTCGAGGTCATCGCCGACATGATGGAGAAGGACCCGACCCAGCGGATCCAATCCGCGGGTGAGGTCGTTTCCCGCCTAGAACAATGGGCGGGGGATGCGTCCCCCCTGCTGGGCAGCGTCCGTGCTTCGTGGAAGGCTGGTCCGCTCCCCGCGGAGGAAGACGACCACCGCCTCGACCTGCCGCAAGATACCGAAGGAAACGACCCCAGCAGCCCCAGCCAGCTTTCGCAGGGGACAGGCCCTTATGGATCCATATTTCAAGAAACGCTGCCGATGCGGCCGGGCCTCCGCCCCATTCCGGCCGGCCTGGAGCTGTCGTCCCCCATCAACTGGGCTCAAGTGCTCGCCACCATCGCGGTCTGCGTGCCGGTTTCGATGCTGGCTGGCGCAGTGTTGGCGATGATCTTGTCGTGGCTGATGCGCTAGTAGTCCACTCACTCCGTGAGCGGACATGCCTGCACACGGAGTGTGCAGGCT
>JBPCKT010000141.1:0-18480 GCA_051004015.1 Pirellulaceae bacterium
GAGCCACTTCTTGTCACCGGTCCCCTGGTGGAGCCGGAGGAGGCCTTCGGCGAGGAAGGCGGAGTCTTGGAGAGAGGCGTTGAGTTTGGCCTTGCCGGATGGTTTGTCACTGTTTGGAGGAGCGGCCCGGCCGCTTGAAGCGGCCGGGTCGCTGTAGGTCCGCAGTAGGCGGCCCTCTTTCGTCCGCAGGTTCGCCAGCACGAAGTCCGCACCTTTGGTGGCCGCGGTGAGGTAGCGGTCGTTTTTGAGAATCCGGGCGGCATCCGCCAGTCCTCCAATCATCAGTCCGTTGTCCGCGGTCAGGACCTTCGTATCGGTGAGCGGGCGGGGGCGCTTGTCCCGCGCGGCGAGGAGCTTCTTGCGGATGGGAAGGAGCTGCGCTTCCAGTTCCGACTCCTTCATCTTCAGCGCCATGGCGATTTCGCTCATCGGTTTCGCAAGCTGCGGCACGTAGAACTTCTCCTCGAAGTTGGGTTCTCCGGTGAGCCCATATACGACGGAAAATAATTGATATTCCTCCTTGGTCAGGAGCTTCTGTACCTCCGCCTTCTCCCAGCGATAAAACTTTCCCTCCTCGTCCTCGGAGTCGGCGTCGATGGCCGCGTAGAACCCGCCGCTGCTGTCCGTCATTTCACGCAGGATGCAGTCGCACATTTCCTCGCAGACGCGGCGGAAATCCTCGCGCCCGGTCAGGCGGAAAGCTTCGGCGTAGATGCCGGCGAGCTGGCCGTTGTCGTAGAGCATTTTTTCAAAATGCGGAATCTTCCAGTAGCGGTCGGTGCTGTAGCGATGAAAACCGCCGCCGAGATGGTCGCGGATGCCGCCCATTTCCATTTTCTCCAGCGTGGCGACGAGCATCTTTTTCGCTTCCTCGTCCTTGCTCCGCTGCACCCGGTCGATGAGGTACGCCAGATTGCTCGGCTCCGGGAATTTGGGGCGGTTGTCGCTGACCTCGCTGTAGCCGAAGCCGCCGTATTTTTCGTCGAACTGGGAGGCGAGCTCTTTTTGCACGGATTCATAAAGCTTCTCGTCAATCGGCGTCAGGACCGCGGGTCGCCTCGCTTCGAGCTCCGTCTTGGTGTATTTGACGATGGTCTTGCCATCCTCGCGGATGCGGTCAGGCGTTTTCTCCCAGACTTCGTGCACGCGCTTCACCAGGGTGAGAAAGCCGGTGGAGGGGCCGCGGTCGCCGTCGCGGGCGGGGAAGTAGGTGCCGCCAAAGACCGGCTCCGCCTCAGGGGTCAGAAACATGCTCATCGGCCAGCCCCCGCCCCGGCCAGTGCCGGCGAGCTGGTTGTAGACCTGCAGGGCGGTCATATAGATGCTGTCGATGTCCGGCCGCTCCTCCCGGTCCACCTTGATGCAGATGAAATGCTTGTTGAGGTAGGCTGCGATTTCTTCGTCGAGGAACGACTCCCGCTCCATCACGTGGCACCAGTGGCAACTAGAATAGCCCACCGAAAGAAAAATCAGCTTTCCCTCTTTCTTCGCCTTGGCCCGGGCCTCGTCCCCCCAGGGATACCAGTCCACCGGGTTGTGGGCATGCTGCAGCAGATACGGGCTGGTCTCCTTTGCCAGGCGGTTCGCCGGTTTGGGCTTGGCAGGGCCGGCGGGCTTGGACTTTGCGGGATTCGCTGGCTTTTCCGGGCCTGCAACCTTGGGCTTTTCAGGTTTGTCCTTTCCAGCCGCCGGCGGTTTCGCCTTCGGTTCCTCGGCGCAGACATGCCACGAGATGACCAGGGCGAAAATGGTTGCCAGGCATGAAAGAGCGAGCTTGCGCATGGGAAATTCCAAGTCGTTAGAGTTCCTTCGTAGCCTCGAATTGTACCGCCTGGACGAGCCAAAATGTCTTCCGAAGTCCGTCGCGGGCGATAACACGTGATAACCCGCCGCGTCTCCCCCGATCGGACTATTTTATTCAGGATTCACGTACTAGTTCTCACGGAAGCTTACGTCCAGCCGCTTCGTCCTAACCCCCAGCCGCGGCTGGGCTTAGGCTAACACGACTCGCCCTAAGTGTGATTCATATCGTCAAAAATACGACCATTGTGATTCATCCTATCTCCAGCAGTTTATAACCAGTTTTTCGTTTCACGCGGGTCCGTCGGAAGGGTGAGCCGCGTTCGCTCGGCGGTCTATCCCCGCGCGCAAGGCGAACCTCCTTGTCCGACGTAATATGAACAATTGTACCAATAAGGTTGGCGCCGTCAAGGGGTTCGGAGCCAGAATTATGGGAAATCTTTGGCGGGTCTAACCACGCTTGGAATCAGGCCATCCATCGCTTTCAACTTCCCCCCGCCCCCCTTATATTCGGGCTATTCCCTGTCGCCCGTTTCTGGGCAGGCTGGAGGCCTACCCCACTTTCTTCCCCCCAAACCTCTGCCCTCTAACCTCCAACCTCTCCGCCATGCCCAAATCTGCCGTCCGCTACCTGGTGTTCGACGTGGAGAGCGTGGCGGATGCGGCCCTGGTGGCCCGGCTCCGGTATCCCGGCGCGAACATTGAGCCCAGCGAAGCGGTGAAGCAGTATCGGGCGGAGTTGATGAAGAAGAATGATTCGGACTTCATTCCCTATACCTTTCAGCTGCCGATTTCCATTGTCGTCGCCAAGGTGGCCGCCGACTTTCGGCTGATCGATTTGATTGCCCTGGATGAGCCGCAGTTCCGCTCGCACGTGATGACGGACAACTTCTGGAAGGGGTGGGACGGATACCGCAAAAAAGGGCCGCTCACGCTGGTCAGCTTCAACGGCCGGACGTTCGACGCGCCGCTGCTGGAGTTGGCCGCGTTCCGCTACGGCCTGCCCCTGCCGGGGTGGTTCAACAACAACTGCAAAACCTACGAGCAGCCGCGGAACCGCTACAACGCGGAGGCCCACCTGGACCTGCAGGACGTGCTGACGAACTTTGGGGCGTCCCGCTTCAGCGGCGGGCTGAACCTGGCGGCCAACCTGCTCGGCAAGCCGGGGAAGATGGACGTGCAAGGCTACATGGTGCAGGACCTCTTCAACGAGGGCCGCATCGCCGAAATCAACGACTACTGCCGTTGCGACGTGCTGGACACCTACTTCGTCTTCCTCCGCTGCCACGTCGTGCTCGGCCAGCTCAAGCTGGAGGAAGAGCAAAAAATCATCGCCGAAACCAAAGCCTGGCTGCAGGAGCGGAGCGCGGTGACGCCGATCTATGGGAGCTATCTGTCGCGGTGGGGGACGTGGAGGAATCCGTGGGAAGTGGAGGCGCGGCCCGCTGAGACAGCGGCTGAGGGTATTGTCGCACAGGAAACGGCGAGCACAGCGTAGGTCGTTTCGGTTCCTCTTTGGGTTCTCGCCCGCCACGGAAGAGGTTTCCACGCCCGCCCTTGGAGACTCGCCAGCGAGTACTTCTAATGAGGAATTCCATTCGCGAAATCGCCAGCGGCCAGTTGACATGAAAATCGGCATCGTCGGGTATCAAGGTTCGGGCAAAAGCACCCTCTTCCACTGGCTGACGGGGAAGGAGCCGGACCCCGCGCTGGCCCATTCTACGCAGTCGGATATGTGTACCGTGCCGGAGCCGCGGATTGCCGATTTGTGCAAGATCTATACGCCCAAAAAGATTACCGAAGCCAAACTGGAAATCGTCGATACGCCGGGCCTTTCCCGCACGCACGAGGGGAGTGCCCAGAAGCTGGCGATGATTCGCGAGGCGGGAGCCCTGATTGTGGTGGTGGCGAATTTTGGCGGGGCGATTGCCAAGGCCGACCTGAGCAACTTTGACGACGACCTGCTGATTGCGGACCTCGATATCATCACCGGACGGGTGACGCGGCTCCGGGATCAGGTGAAGAAGCCGCGGTCGGACCGGGAAGAGATGCAGAAGGAGTTGGAGGCCCTGGAGCCGCTGCTGGTCGAGCTGGAAAACGGCAGGCCGCTGACGAACTTCCCCATGTCCGCCGAGCAGAAGAAGGCCAGCCGCTCTTTCCAGCTCTTCAGCGAAAAGCCGCGGCTGGTGATCGTGAATATTACGGATGACGACGATAAGCCGGAGCGGTTCCAGGAACTGGCCCGCCCGGGAATGGAATTGCGCGCGATGTGCCTCACCTTGCAGCGGGACCTGGCCGGAATGCCGGCTGACGAGCGGCAAGCGTTCTGCACCGAGATGGGAGTGAAACCCTACGACCGGGATGAGCTGATCCGCCGCATCATGGACGCCTCGGGGCAAATGCTGTTCTTCACCGCCGGCGACAAGGAAGTCCGCACCTGGATGATCCGCCAGGGAGGGACCGCCCTGGAAGCCGCCGCCGGCATCCACACCGACCTGGCCAAGGGCTTCATCCGGGCCGAAACCTTCTCCGTCGCCGACATCGTCCGCTGCGGCAGCGAGCGGGAAATCAAAGCTCAGGGACTCAACCGCCAGGAGCCGAAAGACTACGTCATCAAGGATGGAGATGTGATTACCATCAAGCACAACGCCTAAGTGGCGAATGACGAATTTCGAATGGCGAATGACGAAGAAACCAGCATCATCGAACTATTGGACTCCCCGGAATTCATCCCCACCGTTGTTCGCTGGATTCGCCAGGAGTGGCCGGACGCCCGCAACGATGCCGCGATTGAAGAACGGCTCTGCGGGTCACGCCGGGGAGGCACTTTGCCTTTAGCCCTGGTTGCGGTATTGAACTCGGCGCCGATTGGATTTGCCAGTCTCACGCTCTACGAGAATGGAATCGAGCAGGGCCGGCCGCACTGGATTGACGCCCTGTACGTCGAGCCGGCCTATCGCGGTCATGGAATCGCCCGGCAGATGCTCCAAGCCGCGGAGGAAAAGTCCGTTGTTTTGGGATTAACGGAGCTTTTTGCCTTGACCGAAATTCCCGGCCTCTATCACAAGTGCGGCTGGCGCAGCGTGGAGGAAATCACGACCCCCACCGGCCGCGACTTCATCGTGGCCCGGCGGCTGGACGAAAAGGGATAGATGGTGGCTCGCTTGTCGGCGAGCAGCATTTCGGCGAACATCAATCCCATGACATCCCTGTCCCACGCCACGTTTGAAATCACCGTCAGCGACCCCATCCGCGCGGCGGCCGGGGGAATGCGGGAGCTGGCTTGGATTCTGGCGGGAAACGTCGCTCTACATGCCTCGCTCCTGGCCGTGGCGAGCATCATCCCCGTCAACTCTGCCGCCTGGATGCTCAGCGCGGTTCCTCACCAACCTTCCCACGGAGACAACACGATCCAGCTCTCCGCGGCATTCCTGGACGCGGCAGCGAGCAAAAACGAGCAAGCCGAGGCTGCGCCGGCCGTCGTCATCGAGTCCCTGCCGGTCAGCAGGGAAGGAAGCAGCGACTTGGCCCCGCGCAAGTTGGATATCTCTCCGCTGGCCTCGCTCGCCGCGCCGCGGGATGCAGTCGCCGATGCGGAATCACTGGAGGAAGCGGCGGCTCTGAGTCAGGCAGTGCCTGAAACGGCGCGAAGAGAAATGAAAGAGCACCCTCCGGAAGTTGCTGACGCACGCACGGAGTTGGCCCGCGAAGTGACGAGCCAGCTCCCCGCCGATGCCAACTCCACGTCGAGCCAGGCCAGCGCGGCCGTTTCCTCGCCCCAGGCCAGCGGAGCCCCCGACGTGCTCCCCAGCGAGATTTGCAATCCCTTCCCCGCCTATCCGCCGGAACTGCTCGCCCGCCGCATCCAGGCCACCGTCGTCCTCCGCCTGAAAATCGCCGCCGACGGCACGCTCGCCGCAGCCGCCATCCATCGCACCAGCGGCTACGAGGCCATGGACCAGGCCGCCCTCGCCGGCGTCAAATCCTGGAAGTTCAAGCCGGCGATGAAAGACGGCAAGCCCACGGAAACCACGGTCCGCAAGCCGTTCAAATTCGTCATCAGTGAGTGATGCACTACTACCACCTGCTTATGCCCTATCTCGCCGGCCTGAGCCTCTTCCTCACGCTGGTGGTCTTCGCCCTCTGGATCTATGCCGGCCTGTTGATCAAAAAGCTCCGCGATCTGCCGTTGCCGCAGGAAGGAGCATTACTGCCGCGAGTTTCGCTGGTCGCACCGGCCCGGAATGAAGAGCGAAACATCGAACAGGCGGTCCGCTCGCTCCTGAAGCTCGATTACCCGGACCTGCAAATCACGCTCGTCAACGACCGCTCGACCGATTCCACTGGCCAAATCCTGGACCGGCTGGCGGCGGAGTTTCCGCAGCTCAACGTGGTGCATCTCACGGAGTTGCCGGCGGGCTGGTTGGGAAAGAATTACGCCATGCAGCACGGAGCGGAGCGAAGCGGCGGCGAATGGATCTTATTCACCGACGCCGACATCATCTTTGAGCCGAGCACGCTCAAACGGGCCATCCGCTACGCCATGGAAACCGGTGTGGATCATCTGGCCGGCGCGCCGAATGCCAAGATGCCCTCCTGGATCTTGAAGTGTTTTGTGGTCACGTTCTCCATGAACTTTCTGCTCTTCGTCCGGGCCTGGGGAATTCGCAATCCCAACAGCACGGCCCACGTCGGCATTGGTGCGTTCAACCTGATCCGCCGCGAGGTCTTTGAGAAAATCGAAGGCTTCCGCCCCATCAAAATGCGGCCCGACGACGATCTCAAACTCGGCAAGCTTGTCAAGCTCCGCGGCTTTCGGCAAGACCTGGTGACTGGTGGCGACGGCATGATTGTCGTCGAATGGTATAGCTCCGTTTGGGAGATGGTCCGCGGCCTCGAGAAAAACATGTACGCTGCCATCGACTACAGCCTGCCGGCCGCGGCGTTCATCTCCGCCTCGATGCTCCTGCTCAATATCTGGCCGTACTTCGCCATCTTCCTCACCACGGGACCAGCCCGCTGGCTGTACATCGCCGATGTCGCGGCCCTCACGGTCCTGCTCGCCTGCTCGGCCCGCGAAACCCGCAATCCGCTTTCCTGCGCCCTCGGTTTTCCCATCGCCGTGTCGTTTTTCTTGTTCATCCAGTGGCGGTCCATCTTCCTCACCTACCGGAACAACGGCATCCAGTGGCGAGACACGCATTATTCGCTGGCGGAGTTGAGAGCGAACCGAATTTAGAGGATGAGCCGCCGAGCTTGCGTCGCGTTCGGCAAAGAAGTGCTTTCGCCGACCTTTATCTATCGCTGACGCGATATCTTTCGATGACAATCATCTGGCCAGAAACTCCGTTGTCGAATTGGACGCAGCGGAAATCCTCTACCGCAACATAGGTCTTTCCACCCCCGGGTTTCCTGAGCCAGCTTGGTTTTTCCTTCCAGTTTGGCATTGAGCTGAGCGGCACTGATTTCCTGGACCGAGGCGACCTCGAATGCGCCGCGCAATTCCTTGGGGACGTCTCGTTCTTGTTCGTCACTTAATCTTCCAGAAAAGTCATTGGGGATTCCAAAGCAGGTATTGGTATCTGCCGGAGCTGGAGCAGGGACGTGTGCTTGAACTGCGTCAGCGCTCGGTGCCGTTGGGTACGGCGACTCCGATGGTCGGCAACCAAGAGCCAAAACCGGCAACCAGAGAAACATGAGGCGACTTGCCATGATAAGACCTCCCGCAGAATCTGTTCACGCGATTGCTCGGCCGGTTTCAAATCCCTTGAGGTTGGATTCCGTGACGGATTCCACGATGCGCCGCGCTACCCCCCGCAGCTTCGCGCAAAAGTTCATCCCTGTCCCGTCCCCCAATCCCAGGTAAGCGCCGTTGCTTTGCAACCACGACGTTAACGGTTTCAACATGCTTTCGGAGATCCTCTCCGGACCGGTAATCACCAGGTTCTTTGGCTTGGGGCTCACCAGGGAATGGCTAAAAAACCATACCTCGTCAAATCCAAAGAACAGCCGGGCGCTGCGATCCAGCGCCAACAGACGCCGAGTTTTGAGCAATAGTCCCTTGCCGACAATCGTGCCTTCCTTCTTGAGAGTCGCCAGCCGCGAATTCTTTCCGACAAGGCCGGCAATATCGAAGGAACTGTCCAGGCAAGTGATCAGAGCATAGGCCATGCTGGCCGGAGGGTCATCCATGTCGGCGAGGAAGTCATGGATGCTGGTATCGATCCAGCCAACGGTATAGGGGGACACACGCAGCATATCATTCACCGGCTTTCAAAGCCCTTGCAGGCTGGCGAGGCGGAACCTGAGACCAATTCCAATCGTGCGCGTGGGGATCCCCGACGCCGGCGTGATCGTGTCCATAATCGATATTCTTGATCGCTCGGCCATCGGAGCCATAGTATCGTTTTTGAATCAACTGTCCGTCGGAATCCCGCTTTTCGGCAACCGTATTGGGCGTGCCATTGCTCGAAAGATCGCCTGAGCTTCTTGCCATCTGACTGGGACCTGTGCATCAATGGGCGGCACTAGCTTCAATATACATGTCTTGCATTGGCTCGACAATTCAACCGCCTCAACCTGCGCCGACCCCTCGATCAAACGCATCCTGGTCCCTCAAATTCAGCGCCAGGGTCGATTCAAACAGTCCCGACGAAATCTGCCACGACGGGTTCTCGTCCGTGTGGCTGTTGCAGTGGCTGACGATCAGGTGGTAGAGGAACTTGAAGAGCCGGCGGGGGACGCGGAGGCTGCGGAAGGCTTCGATCAGGCGGGGGGCGGAGACGGAGGGCTCGAACAGCTCGCGGACGCTCGGCTTTTGATTGTTGCCGCTGCCGGGGGTGGTGTTGGCACAGGCCCGGACTCGGGCAGTGGCCACGTCGAACAGGGCCTCGCCGGTCCATTCGAACGACGGAATCATGTTCTGCTTGTCGAGCCGGGCCCGCTGGTAAAAATCCCGCTCTTCTCGCTCCACGAAGCGGGTCAATTCCAGCGGCAGCATCAGTTTCAGGCCCAGACCCGGATGCTTGAGGAACTTGTTGTCGAGCATCGGCCAGAGCAGGGCCTTCATCAATTCCGCGGAGCCGTTGATTAAATGCGGCTCATCGACCCGGTCCACCAGCACGATGATGCCGGGGTGGCCGAGGGTCTGCAGAATGGCTTGGAACTTCAGCAAAAGCTCGTAGCGGCTGTCCGTGCTGTCTTTGTTCGGCAACGGTTGGCTGGATAGCTCGGCAGGGGTGAATTGCTGAAGCACCTGCCGCAACGGGTTGGTTTCGCGGTTCCCCACGCGCATCCGCCGCAGAACGCCGCGGGCCAGCCAGAAGTATTTCCAGGCCCGCCAGGCCCACGGGGCGAAGCCGGCCAGCGCCAGCGGAATGCTGGCCCACCACGGCGGTATCCAGCCCTGCATCCCGCCATTCCACATGCAGAGCAGCAGCACGCAAAACAGCACCAGCCAGGTCCAGCCGAGAACCAGCGGCCAGAAGGAGAGCAGCGTGTTGTACTTCAGGGCGCGGCGCAAGCGGTGCCAGCGCCCCTTGAACGTCTCCGCCGTGGACTGGTCGTAGCAGGCCGCGAGCAGCAAAAGGTCGCGCGCCTGATGCCGATCCAGCTTCTGCGTCGCCGACGCCTCGATTTCGCAGTGAACCGACTGGCTCGGCTGGCGGACGTCGAGCAGCCGGTCCACGAGGCCGGTGACGCCGAGGGACAGGATGCTGTCCATGTGGTCCCACAACTTCCAGTGGGCCAGGACCTTATCCGCCCGCTTCTGTCGATTTCCCAGGCGGTCGCGAAAGCGGTCGAGGAACGGGTTGAAGTCGTCGTAATGAATGACAAACAGCCGCCGCCCGGGGTGCTCGCGGTTGTACTGCTCCAGGTGCCGGGCCAGTTGCAGCCGCATGGCCGTTTTGCCGGAGCCTTTCTCGCCGAACACGATGGCGCTGGCCGGCTCGGCGGGGTCGCCGTAGACCTTGTCCCAGGTGGGGTGATAGGTGCTATCGATGCAGTGCTCCTTGAACACCGGATCGGTCTGGGCATCCTCCTCCGCGAACGGATTGCGGCCGATGCCGTGATGGTCAAGGAAGTCTTGGACTTTCATGGTGTCGTTTCCAGGGGTCAGGACTTTCTCCCTCATCATAGTTGCCAGCAGCAGACGGGGGGGCTGGGAGCTGGGCAGTGTTCAGTTTTCAGTTTTCAGTGTTCAGTATTTAGTGCTTCCCGCTGAAAACTGAAAACTGAACACTGTCTGTACGACGCCCTGCATCAGTAAGTGCTAGCAATTCGCTTGGGCAACTTTGCCGGTCAGGAAGGCTTTTTACCGTGGTCGCGTTTATTTCATGCAGTGCCAGCGGGGGACACGAAAACCTAAGACAGAGCGCCGCGCCACCCTGGAATTTCGTAGGCGGAAAAAGTGTTGGTGGCTGCCGCGCCAAGTTCCTCCGTTCCGAGTGCTTTGGCCGCCCCGCGCGCTGGAGCCAGCGGTCTACCCACCGCTCCCCAAAATTTTTGAGACAAGGAAGTTGGCCAATGAGAATCGCCTACCGCCACGCCTTCGTGGCCGCGCTCTGCGCGTTTTCCCCGGCGTTTGCCTGGGCTCAATCGTCGGAAACCCAGACGGTGGAGGTCCAGACCTCGGCAGGGGACTCGAGCACGTACTACCTTTCTGATGCCGTCGATCAGCCGGCTCGCTCCCCCAGCGACCAGGTCGTCACGCCGGTCAACGGGGTCGTTCAGGGCCCCGGCTGCGACCTAGGACCCAGTTGCGACATGGAGGCCGCTTGCGAGAGCTGCGATGACGGCTGCGGCTGCCGTCGCTGGCCGTGCGGATGCCTGCTGGAAGACCTCGGCGAAGCCCATAGCCTGAGCAATCGCTGTGGCCTCGAGTGCCGCGGCATCAAGGCGGGCGGCTACATTGCCCAGAGCTACGTTTGGAACCCCTACCAGCCCAACGACCGGTTCAACGGTCCGCTGACCTGGACCGACCGGGCGAACGATTACCAACTCAACGAAATCTATTTCTACGCCGGCAAACCGGCTGACAACGAAGGCTGCGGCACGGCCCTCGGCTGGCGGGTTGATACCCTGTACGGAACCAACTACCGCTGGGACACCTCGGCTGGTTTCGAATCGAACTGGGACAATGGCCAGTTTTACGGCGTGGCCGTCCCCGCATTGTACGGAGAAATCGCCTACAACGACCTGAACATCAAGATCGGCCGCTTCATCTCGCCGGTCGGCTACCACACCGTCGGTCAGGGGAACAACTTCTTCAGTTTCATCCCTTACATGTATCAGTACGGTCAGCCGTTCACCCACACCGGCGTGTGGGCCAACTACAAGCTCAGCGATGACCTGGTCATCGGCGGCGGCGTCACGCACGGCTGGGACAACAGCGACAACACCGGCAACCCGCACGCGGGGGGCCTGATGAACGCGACCTACACGATTAATGAGCAGTCGAGCCTGGCCTGGGTCGGCGTGATTGGCCCCGAGCCGAACTTCTCCGGCGTCAACCGGCGGAGCAACGGCCTGGGCTATACCAGCCGTTACCTGCAGACGCTGGTTTACAGCAACAAGCTTTCCGATGACGAGTTGCTGGTCCTGGAATCGGACTTCGGCACGCAGGAAGACGCTGTGGCCGCCGGCGACACCGCGAGGTGGTATAGCTTCGCCGCCTGGTACTTCTGGAACACGCAGTGCCGCTGCCAGTGGGGCGCCGGTTACGAATGGTTCCGCGACGAAGGCGGGTTCCGCGTGGGGGGCCTGCTCCCCTCGCTGGGCAGCCCGGACGCCCGCGGCCTGTCGCTGGCCCGCGGCGGATATGACGGCAGCTTCCACCGCTTTGCACTGGGGCCGAAGTATTTCTTCACGCCCAACCTGTACGGCCGGACCGCCATCATCGCCGACGTGTTTGACGGCAATGTCCTCAACGCCGGCGGCCTGCGTCCCTTCGACGACGGCCTGCGGAACCACCAGGAGGTCATCTCCTTCGACCTGGTCTGGACGTACTAAGCCAGCCGCGGAGTTTTGTCTCAAAATCAACAGCCGCCCGGAGAAGCAATTCTCCGGGCGGCTTTGTTTCTTGGGATGGGGCCTCTGCACTCGGTACTCAGTGCTCAGTACTTCAGTACGGAGTACCTAGTACGTACCGTTCCTCGTCTCAAAGTGCGTCGGCTTGTCCAGTGACCGGCCGCCACTACTCACCCAGTTAGCGGTCCAGCGCACTATCGATTCCAGCGGCGTCCGTGGAGTCCCCAACAGGCCATCGAGCCGCGCCGTATTGCAGACCAGCGCCATGCCGCTTTCCTTCCCCCCCAAGACCGGCTGGCGGCCAAGCAGCTCGCCGAGTTGCTCGGCGAGCTCCCGCACCGCCAGCATGGGCCCGCTCAAATTGAGAGCCACCGCGGGTGACGACGCTAAATCCAGGGAGCGGAGGATCAACTCGTTGGCGTCCCCTTGCCAGATGGCATTGAAGTGGCCGCTGACCAGCGGAATCGGCTCGCCTCGGAGGATTTTGCCGGCGATGTCAGCGATGACCCCGTACCGCAGGTCCAGCGCGTAGCTCAGCCGGAGAAGCGCGACATGAGTTCCATACTGCTGGGAGAAGTATTCGAAGATCCGCTCCCTCGCGACGGCGGCGTTTGCGTATTCCCCCAGCGGCGTCAGCGGGTCGCCTTCCTTCGAGCCGCCACCCGCCACGCTGGCGAGCTGGTATACATTGGCGGTGGAGAGGGCCACAATCCGCGCGCTGCGGAACCGCTCAGCCGCCATCGCCGGCGCGAGCGTATTGGCAATCCAAGTACGCGCCGGATTGGCGGACGTGCCGAACTTCTGCCCCACCAGGTAGATGACGTTGTCCGCCTCCGGCAGTGCTGCGAGGTCTTCGCGTTGAAGTGCATCGGCCGCCAAGGTCTTCACGCCGCGCTCTTCCAGCCAGTCCCGTGCCGCCGCATCCGAGAACCGGCTGGCGGCGAGCACCTCTAGCGGATGCCCCGCCGCTTCAGCCGCCCGCCTGGCGAGTACGGCCAGGCTGGGGCCCATCTTTCCGCCGGCCCCGAGGATTAGGAGCGGGCTGGTCAGCGTCTTAATGAACTGGACAAGCTCCGGCCGCGGAGTGGTCAGCACGTCGTCCAGGGCGGCTTCGGAATCGATGGATTCAGGCATGGGGCTGCTCTTCATGACCGTACTTTACCACTTCCCCGCTCACGTTCCGCCTCGCGGTAGTTATAATGAGTCTTTCACGGAACATCCTCTAGCGGCTCTCCTCGGGCAATTTCCATGTCTGGCATTACGCTCCGAGTGCTGGATGGCGCGGACCGGGGTCGCGTCTTTCAGAATCTGCCTCTGCCGATCACCATCGGCCGCGAAGAAGGCAACGCCATCCAGCTCAACGACGAGCGCATCAGCCGTTATCACATCAAGATTCAAGAAGACCACACGCGGCTGGTCATCACGGACCTGGAAAGCACCAACGGCACCAAGGTCAACGGCGAGGACATCCAGCTCCGCATCCTCCGCTACGGCGACATCATCTCCGTCGGCCGCAGCGTGCTGCTGTTCGGCTCGCGGGACCAGATTGCCGAGCGCCTGGCCCGGCTGCGGGGGGACGACAGCGACGCGGCCGCGGCCACATTGGAGCCGGAGCAACTGGAGCGGGCTATCAACGCTTCGTCGCTGGACTTCGAGCTCAACTGGACCGAGGACAACGATTTGCAGGCCACGCTGCACGCCCTGGAGCCCCCTGAAATCCCCGAGCGGATGTCCCCCGGCCAGGCCGCCCAGCTCTCGGAGTTGCTGGAGTTCCTGCACATCCGCTTGCGGAACCTGATCGCCTCCGTCCAAGTGGACGGCACGAGCAACAAGATCCCGCTCGAAGTCCGCCAGTGGCAAGCCATCGTCGATCTGCAAGCCCGCGTCGCCGAATACCTGCGGCTGATCGGTAATCCCTAGATCGTCCGGGCAGTCGTGCCGCTATGAGCTCGCCCAATCCCTACGAGCCGCCGCCACTGCCAGAAGGCGAACCACTCCCGCCTCGAGTTGCAGCGCGGGACGATGAATATGAGGTACCGCCGTTTCGCTCGCCAAAACTACTGGCCATTGTGACGAGCGTCCTCTTGGTCCTGCTGATCCTACATTCCGCGGTAGGCATGTACGTGGATCTCAAAGTTTATTGGCTCATGGATGAGTCGATTCCCGAAAGCGAGCTCGACAGCGACGCGATTTTCGTATGGCAGTCGTGGGCTGCGGCGCTCTCCATTCCTGATATTCTGCTGATGATCATCACCCGGCTTTCACTCATCGCCTGGATGTACCGTTGTCATCGCAATCTCGAATCGCTCGGTCACCGCGTGCTCGACTCCAAGCACGTTTGGGTCATCATCTGCTGGTTCGTTCCGCTCCTGAATCTGTATTGTCCGTTTCTAGTCATGCGGGAAATCTGGTGGCGCAGTTATCCCGGCGCGGAAAATTCCTTGGAACAGGCACCCGCCTCGTACTTGGTCTTTTGGTGGTGGCTTCTAAATGTGACAGCCGTCATCGGGACGTATTTTGCGAGCACATTCTCAAGCTACCAAACTTGGCCCCAATACCACGTGTTTTTGCGAACGAGTTTGCTTTCCTGGGCCTGCGAAATCGCTTGCGAGATTTTGGCCATCGTGATCATACACCGCATCTCGGGCTGGCAAATTGCCCGCAATCAGCTGCTGTCGCAACGCTAGCAGCCCACGCAAAGTAGCCCTGCATTGCATTTAAGCTAGAGAGCCTGGGCCGACTCTACCGATAAGGGGACGCGTACGGCATCTTTCGCGCTCCCCCCAGCGCCGCGTGGACGCGGCGGCTAAGCATGGATTGCAGGCACTGCTATCGACGGTCCTTCTTGCTCTTTGCCGCTGTCTGCTGCGCGGTGGCCATCACCGGCTGCCAGATTTTTCCTGACAAGCTCCATCAGCCGATCTACCACAATCCGTTCCCGCAACTGCACAAGGTGGCGGTGCTGCCGTTCTATAACCAGAGTACGGAACCGACGGTCGACGGCGAGGCCATCGCGATGGCCTATTACAACGAGCTCCAGGCCGTTCAAGGCTTCGAAGTGATGCCGGTAGGCGTGGCCAAGCGGTTGCTCGACGTCAGCGGAATCGAGCCCCGTTCCCCGCAGGACTTTCAGCGTCTGGCTCGCCTGATGAACGTGGATGCTGTCATCATCGGCTCGGTAACGGAGTATTCCCCGTACTACCCGCCCCGCCTGGGCCTGGCCGTCGATTGGTATGCGGCAAACCCGAGCTTCCACCCGGTCCCCTCGGGCTACGGTCTTCCCTGGGGAACCTCGGAGGAGGAATTCATCCCCAGCGCGCTCGTGCACGAGGCCGAGTTTTCGCTGGCGAAAGTGCAACTGAGTACCCAGACGCCGGCACTTCCTCCAGAAGAAAACGTCGATCGGGGCGAGGTCACGAACGCTTCGCATGACGAAGCGGTGGGCAATGGACTTCGCGGCAACGATAGCGCGAAACCGCCAGCGGGGAATGACAAGACGCCCACCCAAGCGCCCCCCGTGCAAGGAATCGTGAGCGACATTCCCAGCGACCTTCCCGCCGATTGGCCGGACCCGCGGGGCTTCATTCCGCGCCCCCCGTCATCCGCGAAGCCCGCGCCGCGTCCTCAATACGACCCGATTATCACGCACACCCGGATTTATCACGGCCACGACGCAGAGTTTACCCAGCGTTTGGAAAACTATTTCTATTTTCGCGACGACGCCCGGTTCGGCGGGCACGAAGGCTACCTGCAGCGCCCTGAAGATTTCACCCGCTTCTGCTGCCATCTGCATGTGACTGAAACGCTCGCAGCGAGAGGTGGGGCGGGAGAGTCCCGAGTCGTGTATCGCTGGCCCCTCCGCCGATATGAGCGGTAACGGGTCATCATTGCAATGAGCAAGCACCGCCAGCACGCCACTGGCAGCAAGGAGCCCGCCATGAGTCCTACCACCTCGCTGACAAGCATCTCGCTCACAAGGCATCGCTCCGTGACGCATGACATCAATGTGCTGGCGCTGGTCAAGGGAGAAGAGCGGTACATCTTCCTGTACGACGACGAGCGGAAATCCGAAGCCCTCCGCACGCTCGGCCGCTTCGCCTCCAACCCCGAACTGAGCTTTAGCTGGTACGACGCCGCGGTCCTCAGCCAGCGGATTCGCCAGTCCGCCGTGGAAGCCAACCAGGAAGTGGACGCCCTGCCGCCGCCGAAGCACCACATGGGAAAGAAGCCCCGCTTCAAGCTGCCACTGGCGAACGAGAAAGAGGCGGAAGAGTAGCGCTGGAGTCCCGCCTTTAGGCGGCAGCTTGAGGACCGCCTGAAGGCGGGACTCCAACAAAGTTATGCAAGCCGCCGTCACGCGATTCCTGCGGTTTCTCAGCGTGGAACGCAACGCCGCTCCGCTGACCATCAAGTCCTACCGCGAAGACCTGGCCGCGCTCGTGGACTATCTCCAGCAGGCCTACGGCCGGCTGCCGGCACCGGGGGAAATCACGCCGCTGGATTTGCGGGGGTATGTCTCGGCGATGCACGAGGCAGGCTACGCCAAGACCTCCGTTTCACGCCGGCTGGCATCGCTCCGGACGTTCTATAAGTTCGCCCAGCGGGAAGGGATGGCGGACAGCAACCCCGCCAAGCCGCTCCGCAACCCGCGGAAAGACCACAAGCTGCCGCACTTTCTCTCCACGGATGAAATCGGGCTGCTGCTCTCGGCTCCACCCGCAACCAGCGGGCAGGGAATGCGGGACCGGGCGATTCTGGAAACGATGTATTCCGCTGGGCTCCGCGTCAGCGAAGTCGTGGGAATGAACGACGGCGATTTGGATTTGGACGAAGGGGTCATTCGCATCCGCGGCAAAGGCCGCCGAGAACGGCTGTCGCCGATAGGCTCCTTCGCTAGGAAAGCGATTACCCGCTGGCTGGCCAAGAGGGAACTTTCGCCGAAGGAGCCGACCAACGAGCTGGCACCGATTTTCACCAACCGCTTTGGGCGGCGCTTGACGACGCGGAGCGTTGCGCGGATGCTGGAGAAGTATCTCAAAACCAGCGGCCTGGATTTGCGGACGACGCCTCACACCTTGCGGCACAGCTTTGCCACGCATCTGCTCGACCGGGGGGCGGACATCCGCAGCGTGCAGGAACTGCTGGGACACAAGAGCCTCGTCACCACGCAGATCTACACGCACGTCTCCACTGCCGGCCTCCGGGCCGTTTACGAGCGGGCCCATCCGCGGGCGAAGCGCGTGTAGCTTTCCGAAAGCTTGCGCTATGAGCCAGTCACGCCGCCAGTTTCTTTCCCAGGCAGTTGCGGCAGGCGCGGGCCTGGGGGCTCTGTCTGCTTCGCAACTTGCCGCAGAGCCGAAGAAGGCCAAGGCCCAGATTGCTATTACGCTCGATTTGGAAATGAGCGCCCAGTATCCCCGCCGGGATATCACCGAGTGGAACTACGAGAAGGGGAACCTCGATGAGGCGACGAAGGACTATGCCGTGCGTGCCGCAAGACTGGTAAAGAAACTCGGCGGCGTCATCCACTTCTTCTGCGTCGGCCGCGTGCTGGAACAGCCGAGTGCGGAGTGGCTCAAGGAAATCGCCGCTTTGGGATGCCCCATCGGCAACCATACCTACGACCATGTTTATTTGCTGGCGAAGAAGCCGGAGGAGATTCAGTTCCGCTTTCAACGGGCCCCCTGGCTCATCCAAGGCCGCAAGGTGGACGAGGTCATCCGCGAGAACATTCGCCTTTGCTCGGAGGCCATGAAAGCGCGGGCCGGAATCATGCCCAATGGCTTTCGCACTCCCGGCGGCTTTGCCAACGGGCTCGACGGCCGCGCCGACCTCCAGCAGATGCTCCTGGACCTCGGCTTCAAATGGGTCAGCAGCAGATACCCCGCCCACGCCACGGGCAAACCGAAGGAAGAGCCCACAGCCGAAGTCTATGCCGACATCGTCCGGGCAACCTCGGCCGCTCAGCCATATCTCTACGAAAATGGCCTCGTCGAAATCCCCATGTCTCCCATCAGCGACGTCGGCGCTTTCCGCACCAACTTCTGGAAGCTGGACTGGTTCCTGAAAGCCATCCGCCTGGCGGTGGAGAGCGTCATCGACAAGGGGCAAGTCTTCGATTTCCTGTCCCACCCTTCCTGTCTGGTGATCGAAGATCCCAAGATGGAGTCGCTGAGGCTCATTTGCCAATTGGCCAAGGAAGCAGGCGAAAGGGCGGAGCTGGTGGGGCTGGATAAGGTCTACGAGCGCACCAGGTAGGGTGTATGAGCGGAGCGAAATACACGCGCAATCCGGCGTCTATTCCGCGTGCATTTCGCTCCGCTCATGCACCCTACTCGGATTCCGCCACCTTCGTTATCATATTGAATTCGCCCGATTCAGCGTCAGGATTCCGCCATGGCCAAGAGCAAGAAGAAAGCCGAAGTCGTCCACCTGGTTTGCGACGAAACCGGCGACATTAATTACACCCTCCGCCGCAAGCCGGGCGGTGAGAAACTGAAGCTCCAGAAGTACAGCCAGCGGCTGCGGAAGCACACGCCGCACACGGAGAAGAAGAAGTAAACTGGCGAGAGGGGGGGGGGGGACACCGGATGTTTCCCCCTCGCTCCCCCAAAAAACCAAGGGGGGTCCGCCCCCCCCCCTCCCCCGGAA
>JBPCKT010000142.1:0-43204 GCA_051004015.1 Pirellulaceae bacterium
GGGGGGGTGGAGAAAGGGGGAGAGGGGGAGGGCGGGGGGGGGACCCTCCTTGTTTTTTCGACGGAGTCGTCATGGGCCGCCCCCCCCCCCCTCGCCGGTCAGGCGGTGGCAGACGAGGCGCTCGTCGTCGCGGGCGAAGATGCAGTTGCCGGCGTAGGCGGGGTGGGCCCAAGTCGTGCCCAAAATCTTGGCGCGGGACTGTTCTTCCAAACCTTGCGGCGAGAGCTTGATGAGGATCAGCTCCCCCTGGGCATTCAGGGCGATGGCCCGGCCGGTGTCACCGAGCCAGACCATGCTGACTTGTGGGTTCTGGCTGCGGGGATGCAGACGGTTGTCGTCGGTCCACAGCTTTTTCCCGTCGGCCAGCTTGAAACAGACGGTGCCGTGCAGCTTTTCCAGTAGATAGACATGGCCATCCTTATAGAGCGGCTGGTCCATCAGTCCGCGGAGATAGCGGTTTTCTTCCCACAGGATTTCCGCCTGGTCGGGCTTGGGGCCGAGCTGGATTGCCTTCGAGCCGTCCCAATAGCCGCAGATGAGGATAATGCCCTCGTGAAAGATGGGGGTGGCGATGGAAACGCCGTACTGAATTTTGTAGGGGATTTTCCAGAGCAGGCGACCGCCATCGACGCGCAAAGCCAGGATGTGTTCGGGGGTCCAACCGACGAGCATTCGCGTGCCGGCGTGCGTGATGACGATCGGCGTGCCATAGCCGGCGGGGTCATCGCCGCTTCGCCAGACTTCCTCCCCCGTCACGCGGTGGTAGGCGGAGTAGCAGCCCCCTTGGAGTCCGGCGTGGATGATGACGAGGTCTCCCTCGATCACCGGCGAAGCGGCGAGCCCCCACTCGGGGATTTTTGAGCCGCTTTCCTGGACGAGATTCTTGGCCCACAGGACCTTTCCCGTGGCGGCATTCAGGCAATGGAAATGGCCGACGGTCCCGAGCGTGTAGACGCGGCCGTCATGAATGGTCGGCGTGCAGCGGGGGCCCTTGGGATAATCGACCTTTCCATAGACCGCCTCATAGGTGTGCGTCCAGATTTCCTTTCCGGAAGCGGCATCGAGGCAGACAATCCGCTCCTGGTCCGCCGGCTTCTTTTCGCTGGGTAATTGCTCGCCGGCGGCGGCAGGCTGCCAGGGCCTATCCATGGTGTAGACCCGGCCGCCAGCAACCGAAATGCCGGAGTAACCAGGGTAGAGCGGCGCCGACCAGACTTTTTCGGGGCCGGCGGCCGGCCACTTTTCGGGAACGCCGTCGGGCGCTTGCCAGGTCCCGTCTCCGCGGGTTCCCCGCCAGCGTGGCCAATCTTCGGAGCGTGCCGCGGAGGCAAGAAGGGGGGATAGAGAGAAGGTGAGAAGGAGAGAGAAGGCCAGCTTCAATTTTTGCTTCATCTTCCCTTCTCTCCTGCTCCCCTTCTTTCGATCGCGAGCTCGATCTCGATTTCCCGGTCTGCGCCCACCGGAGCTCCCAGGAGATTCACCAGCGTCTCGCGCAGCTCCTTCACCTTGAGCGGCATCGAGACCAGCACCCGCTTGTCGGAGAGCCTGGCGCCCCTGATGAGGTCCGACTGTTTGGGGTCGACAAACAGGATGGCCGGGATTTTTTTCGTCGCATCGGTGGCGCCGAACTGGTTGAAGGCCTCCAGGGCTTCGTCCGCCAGGGCCAGGGTGCTGAACAGCACGCAGTCGACCAGTTTGGTGTGGGCATCTTCAATCCGCGCGATGGCCCGTATCGGGTCGCTAAAGACGAGCACGCGGTAGCCGTACTTTTTCAGCTTTTCGCGGAAGACGTCCTGCATTTCCAGGCGCGACTCGACAATCATCACGGTCCGCGAAGCTCCCTCGAGCTCCACGGGCGGCTTCGCGGGGCCCAGGGGCACAACTTCTCCCGCGGCGGCGGCGGCGCTGGCCGCTTCGGCCTCGGCGACTTCGCCGGCTTCGACGCGGGCCTGCACTTTCTTGGCATCCTCCAGCATTTCGGCGGGCGTGGCATAACGCCTCTCCGGTGCCAGCTCAATCGCCTTCTGTACGAAGGCCGCAATCGCCCGCGGGACCGTCGGATCGACCTGCAAAATCGGCTTGATGCTCTGATAGCGGGACAGGCTCAGCCGCTGGATGCGGTCCCGCGTTTCATACATGGCCGGATGGCCGCTGACGATGGTGTAGAGAATGCAGCCGACGAAGAACAAGTCGCTGCGCGGGTCGTTGTTGCGGCAGCCGGAGGCCCGTTCCAGGCCGGCGTAGTCAATCGTGCGGGCGTTGGGGGAGTCGTCGTCCTTGATGGTTTCCGTGGAGCGAATGGCGGCCAGGCCGAAGTCCACCAGCTTGGCCCGCCCCTTGGAGGTGATGAGCACGTTGGAAAGCTTCAGGTCGCGGTGGCTCATGCCTTTCTCGGCGGCATAGGCCAGGCCGGTGATGATATCAATGATGATTCGCATCGACTCCGCGGGGGTCAGCTTCTTGCGGATCTTCACCATCTCGCGAAGGTTCCGCCCCTCGACAAATTCCATCACCAGGTAAGGCGCGTTTGGATTGGAGCTGACTTCATGGATCGGCACGATGTTGGGATGCCGCAGGCCGGCTACGATCTGGCCTTCGCGGAGGAACTGCTCGGTCATGATGCCGTCGTCGCGGAACCGTTTGCGGAGAACTTTGACGGCCACCACCCGGCCGGTCTCCCGCTCCACGGCCCGATAGACGCGGGCAAATGTTCCCGTGCCGGCCAGATACAGCACCTTGAAATTGCCGTAGAAGTAGCCGCTCCGCTCCCCCTTGAAGATCCGGTCGAGCTGAAAGTTAGTAACCAGGTCCCGCCGCATGAGCAGGCTGGTGAACTGGTCGACGGTCACTTCCCGCGTGCCGAGCTCGCCCCACACCGCTTCCAACTGGCGCGAGTCGAGCAAGCCCGCGTCGGTAATCTTCTGCCCCAGTTTTTCGGCGGTCATATCGGCCATGAAGCGTGCTCAATCTGCCGCGCGGCCCAGAGTCTCTGTTCCGGCTGCCTGGCAAGTGGCTGAAACCTACATCGGCGGCCCCTCGTTCATAGTATTCCAGCCGCCTGACCCCTGCAATGCGCGGGAGTTCGGCGAGCGGCTTGCGTAAGCTGGCCGGTAACGCGGAACCGGCAGAAAACGACCGCTTGGGTGTGCGGACTCACCAGCCAGCTTACGCAGGCCGCTCGCCAGCGCAAAAAAATGCTCTGCCCCAGGGCACCTTGGGGCAGAGCGGTTGGTACAAGGAGTTTGGGAAAACTCAGCTTGTAGGAGCAAATTGTTCGGCAATTGCCGCAGATTCATCTCTTCGCGGCCTACTCTCCCTGCAATTCGTCGCCGTGCTGGGGCTTCAGGGCATCGCGTTCGCGGCGGGTGGCTTCCAGGTCGAACACCAGGTATTTCATGTCCAGCCGCAGTTGGCTCAGGGCTTCTTGGACCAGGTTGAGGATCCGGCGGCGGCGGCGGGTGCTGTCGACCACGCGGAACATCAGGGGTTCCACCCGCGACCGCTGCTCGGCGGGCAGGGCGGCAATCGCACTGGCCAAGTCGGCTACGTCCTTGGGAAGTTCGTCAGTCTGGGTGGCGGTGCTGGTGGGTGACATGCTCTGCTGGCTCCGGGTGTGGGTCGTGTTGTTTTCTGTCTAAAGCACCCGCTATGCCAAGGTTTCTGCTATCGCCTCGCCTCTCCTTCGCAACTCTAAGAAGGTTCAGCAGTTACGACAAGCACCCGGCTTTCGCTCGCCGAGAATGGCCAGGGCGAATTTACCACACTTGACCTCGCCGCTGATCGCAAATCCTGATACAAGCCGATGTTACGTCGCAGGGGAGCCACTTGAACCGCTGTTGCTCTTTGTCAACGGGCCATCATGCCTTTTCTTCCGCCACGATCGAGATGCCGTGCGAGCTGGGGCACGCTACTAATCGTGGCCACGCTACTGACAGTGGCACTGATTTTAGGCACGCCCGAAGCCGACGCCCAGTTCCGCGAATCCTTTGAATCCACCGTCCCCTCCTGGCGACTGCGGGAGGCTGATTGCGGAGTCAATCTCCTGGCGAAGCCGCAACGGACATTCCAGCAGTCCCATAGCGGCAACGGCTGCGAGTACCTCCGCCTCAACGTCGTCAACAACGGCACGTATATCCGTCTGGCCCATCCCATCGGCAAGGCGGCCGTCATCGCGGAACTCGCCCCCAGCGTCTGGGTCAAGTCCGACAAGCCGAACATCCAGATGATGCTCCGCGTCGTCTTCCCCAAAACCATCGACGACGCCACCGGCGAGCCCCTCGCCGACTTCATCCCCGGCGACGCCTACACCGACGTCGGCCGCTGGCAAGAGCTCAAAGTCGCCGGCGTTCCCGACAAGCTCAACAAAGCCGTCTGGTCCCGCCGCCGCCAACTCGTGGCGGAGAAGAAGAAGCTCGACGAGAGCGGTGCGTACATCGACATGGTGGTCCTCAACGCCTATTCCAGCCCCGGCAACATCGACCTCTGGCTCGACGACCTGGAAATTCAGGGATATGTCAGTCTGGATGACAAAGGCAATGGCCAAATCCCCAGTGCCACCGCGAAACAACCAGGCATCGAATCTCGCGATCCCCGCGGCGGAGTCGCGATGCAGGGCTCGCTCCTCATGGTCAGCGGCCGGCCAATGATGCCGCGCGTCATCCAGCACAACGGCGAGCCCCTGGAGTGGCTGCATTCCCTCGGCTTCAACACGGTCAAGCTCCCTGCCGAGCCGACCCCCAAGCAGCTCAAGGAAGCGCGGCGGCTGGGGCTGTGGCTCGTCGCGCCGCCGCCAATCGTTTCGGAAGAGGCGCCGATGGGCGCTGCATACGACCGCGTGCTGGCCTGGAGCCTGGGAACAAACCTGGCCGGGCGGGAACTGCTCAGCACGCAGGAATTGGCGGCCGAAATCCGCCGCCACGACAGCCGCACGGGCCGCCCGCTGGTCTGCCAGCCCGCCACCGACCTCTTCGACTACAGCCGCATCGCCAACCTGCTGATCCTCGACCAGCCGACGCTGGCGACCAGCTTTGAGCTTTCCGCGTATCGCCCCTGGCTGCTCGGCCGGCCAAAGCTCGCCCGCCCCGGTACGCCCCTCTGGAGCACCATTCCCACGCACCTTCCCGAAGGGCTCCGTGAGCAGCTCCTGCTGATGACCGAAGGAAAGTCGCTGCGTGAGACGCTCCAGTGGCAGCAACTTCGCCTCACCGCCTACAGCGCCATCGCCTCCGGTTCACGGGGGCTCGTGTTCCATTCCAGCGTGCCGCTGTCCACGGACTCGCTCGCTGGCTCCCAGCGGGTGGATGCTCTCAAGCTCCTCAATTTTGAATTGCTCCTCCTGGAGCCGTGGGCCGCGGCAGGGACGCTGGTGGAAGACGTACCTTCCCCCGATGCCGCCACGCAGGTGAGCATGTTGCAGACCGAGCGGAGCAAGCTGCTCCTCGTCACGCGGCATGTCCCCGCCCAGCAATACGTCGCCGCCCCCGCCGACACCAAGCCAATCTCGCTCGTCGTCCCCGGCGTCCCCATCTCCGACCGAGCCTATCAGGTCACCCTTTCCGGCCCGCGCCAACTCCGCACGTCGCACGGCAGTGGCGGCATTCGCATCCAGCTCGATGAGCCGGGCCTGGCCACCGCCATCGTCATCACCCAGGACCCGCTGGTCATCCATCATCTCAACCGCGTGCTCGCGGAAGGGAAGCTGGAAATCGGCCGCCTGCGGTACGAAGTGGCCGCTCGCGAGCTGACGCAAGCGGCCGACGTGGACCGCGAACTTTCCGCTGCCGGCCATCCGCTTCCCGCCGCGGCCGCCTGGCTCCGCGAAGCCCAAACGCATCTCGACCAGGCCCGCCGCGGCATGGAAACGATGGACCCGCGCATCCTGCACGCCGCCGCCGACCGCTGCGAGCAAACCGTCGCCAAAGTCCGCCGCGGCCACTGGGAGCAAACCGCCGGCGCATTCCCCTCTCCCGCCGCCAGTCCCTGCGTCGCCCAGTTCGGCCTGCTGCCCCTGCACTGGGAATTCGCCCAGCGCCTGCGGCGGAATGCCTGGGGCCCGAACTCCCTGGCGGCCGGCGAGATGGAAAGCCTGAACCAGCTTCTGAACGCCGGCTGGAAACAGCATCGCGGCATGTCGGAGTCGCTGCAGGGAGACGTCTCGCTGGCCCTGCAATCTCCGCACGGCGGCCGCTCCGCCCTCCGGCTCCATGCCTGGTCCGTCAACCCCCAGGAAGTTCCCGTCGCCCTCGAACGTCAGCCCCTGTGGGTCACCACCGCCCCCGTCCCCGTCCGCCAGGGCCAACTCGCCCGCATCCACGGCTGGGCGCATGTCCCCAAGCGGCTCGCCGCCACGCAGGACGGGCTGCTCATCTTCGACAACTTCGCCGGCCCGCAACTCGGCGAGCGAATCCAACTCTCGCAAGGCTGGCGCGAATTCACCCTCTACCGGGCCATCCCGAAAAACGGCGAGCTGACCCTCACCATCTCCCTCACCGGCCTGGGCGAAGCCTCCCTCGACGACCTCTCCATCAACCTCATCAACCCGGACCCCATTCGGGAAGTCGCCCGGCCGCAACGGAAAGACTAGGCGGAGACCCGGATGGAGAAGTCTGCGTTGAGGTCAGAGTTTTCAGTTTTCAGTTTTCAGTTTTCAGTTTTCAGAGTGCGAGTACTGAACACTGAAAACTGAAAACTGAACACTGAATTCTGAACCGTCCGGCAGGCTGGAAGCCTACCCCACTACACGGCCCGACCCGCATAATCCGAACCAACTTGTAGAAAAATCCGTAGATTGGGGTATATTTGAGGGCTGTGGACCGAGCTTTGGCACGTTCCCAAACGCACCTTCCCTTGGCCCTCCTCAATACTCCCACCTATCGCGGCGGACGGACTGGAACTGTCTGCCAAAAGCCTTTCGCTGAAAGAGAATTCCATGTCCCACCGCCTCTCGTTCGCAGCGCTCGCCGCGCTGGCTTTTGTCGTTTCCCTTCCCGGGGACCTGTTCGCGCAGGCCGCGGCGCCCGCCGCACCGGCTCCGCCGCCGTATGCGGCCATCCTCAAGGATGCTCCGCCCATTCCCGGCATGATCACGCTCTATCGCAAGGGCAACTCGCTGTTTGCGGAGCTCGGCCCGCAGGACTACGGCAGCGAGTTCATCGTGCTCATTTCCATTTCCCGCGGCATCGCCCAGGGGCAGATCCTTGGCGGCATGAGCTGGAGCAATGGCGATGACTGGATCTGGCAATTCCGCAAGGTGGACGAGAGTGTCCATATCGTCCGCCGCAACGTCCGCTTCAAGGCCAACCAGGGATCGCCCGAAGCCCGCGCCGTCGGCAAGGCGTATTCCGATAGCGTCCTGTTCAGCCTCCCCATCGCCGCCAAGGGACCGAAGGGGGGGGACCTCATCGACCTCAGCCGCGTCTTCATGAGCGACCTGCCGCAAATCAGCATGGCCCTGCCCGGCTTCGGCTTCGCGGGGGACCGCTCGACCTATGGAAGCGTGAAGGGTTTTGAAAACAACGTGGAGATCGAAGTCGCCGCGACCTACGCCTCGGCCGGCACGCAGGACATCGACACCGTGCCGGATTCCCGCGGCGTCGGCATCAACGTGCATTATTCGGTCAGCAAGATTCCGCAGACCAACTATCAGCCGCGTCTGGCGGACGACCGGGTCGGCTACTTTTTGACGGCGGTGAAGGATTTCTCCAGCAAGGGAGACCGCGAGCAGTTCATCCGCTACGTCAACCGCTGGGACTTGCAGAAATCGGACGCCAGCGCCAAGGTTTCGCCGCCGACCAAGCCCATCAAGTTCTGGATTGAGAAGACCGTCCCCTTCAAGTATGAGAAGGCGATTTACGACGGCATCTATGAGTGGAACAAGGCATTTGAAACGGCCGGCTTTGCCAACGCCATTGTCGTGGAGCGGCAGCCGGACAACGCCACGTGGGATCCGGAAGACATCAACTACAACACGTTCCGCTGGATCACGTCCAACGCCGGCTTTGCGATGGGCCCCAGCCGCACGAACCCGTATACGGGGCAGATTCTGGACGCCGACATCATCTTCGACGCCGACTTCCTGACCTCGTGGAAGGAAGAGTTCGAGAACATGACCCCCAAGACCGTGGCGATGTTGACCAACGGCACGTTCGAAGAGACGGCCGAGGAGAAGGCCACTCGGTTCCTGAGCCCCAAAGCGGCCCGCTATGGCGACTGCCAGCTCAATCATGGCATGGCGATGCAGTTCGCCTTCGGCTCGGCGGCCATCATGGCCCTGGCGGACCCCAAGGTGCAGGCGGAGCAGCTCGACAAGTTCATCATGCAGGGGCTCAAGGAAGTGACCATGCACGAGGTCGGGCACACGCTCGGCCTGCGGCACAACTTCAAGGCCAGCAAATGGCTGAGCATCAAGGACATGAACGACCCCGAGAAGTCCAAGAACGGGATCGTGGCGTCGGTCATGGACTACAGCCCGGCCAACATCGTTCCCAAGGAATGGAAGCAGGGTGACTACTACAGCCAGACCGTCGGCCCGTACGACGTGTGGGCCATCCAGTACGGCTACACGCCGTTTGGCGGCGGCACGGCCGGCGAAGTTGCCGAGCTCAAGAAGATTGCCGCTCGCAGCGGCGAGCTGGCCCTGGCTTATGCAACCGACGAAGACACCCGCGGCAGCGACCCGGACCCGGACAGCAACCGCTTTGACTTTGGCGCCGACCCGATGGAGTTCGCCAAGATTCGCCTGCAGCTCGTCAACGAGCTGCTGCCCGGCCTGGTGGAGCGAGTGACGGCGGAAGGGGATGACTACGTGCAGGCCCGCCGCGTGTTCAACATCCTGCTGGCCCAGCGCGGCCAGGCGTTGTACTTCGCCTCGCGGTATGTCGGCGGTCTCAAGACCTCCCGCAGCCACCGCGGCGACAAGGACGGCAGAGTCCCTGTCGGCCTGGTGGACGCCAAGACGCAGCGCGACGTGCTCGGCCTCCTGGAAGAAAACGTCTTCGCCGATAAGCCGTATCAGTTTTCGCCCGAGCTTTACAATTCGCTCGGCTGGAGCAACTGGAACCATTGGGGCAAGGAGCCGGCCAATCGCAAGGACTTTGGCGTGCATGACACCGTGCTGATGTGGCAGGAGCGGGTCATCGATCAGCTCATCGGCCCCGTCACGCTGGAGCGGTTGCACGACGGCGAAATGCGGGCCGCCCCCGATGCCGACGTGCTCACCACTCCCGAGCTGATCGAGCGGCTGACGAAGTCGATCTTCAGCGAAGTGGAAACGGTGAAGGAGGGAGACTACACCACCCGCAAGCCGGCCATTAGCAGCCTGCGGCGGAACCTGCAGCGGTCGTACCTGAAGTCCATCAGCCGGCTGGCGATGGGAAACACGGGGGCTCCACAGGATTGCCAGACGGTTGCCTACGACCAGCTTTCGCGGCTGCAACAGCGGATGACCAGCCTGCTGCAGAACGGCGCGATCGCCGCCAAGCTCGATCCCTACAGCCGAGCCCACCTGCAAGAGAGCAGCGCCCGGATTCAGAAAGTGCTGGACGCGAAGCTGACGCTGAATGCACCGTAGTCAATACTCGTTCCCAAGCTCCGCTTGGGAACGCACGTTTGGAAGCTCCGCTTCCCAAACAGGATAAAACGAAGCAGAGCTTGGGACACAGTGAAGAAATGAAACTCCGAAGCGATCACTCCCCGGAGTCTATAGGGTGCGTGGAGGCTGATTGTTCGGCTAACGAACAATCCAAACCGGCGAGTAGACGAACGTACTGGTTGTCCCGCCGGGCGAGGGGATGCCCCCCTTGGTCTTGCAGATGGCCGGCTGGATGATCACCTGTTTGCTGCTCATGCTGCCGGTCAGCTTGACGTGGGTGACGCGGACGCCGACGAACTTGACGATGGTGTAGGTGGCGTTGTTGCCGGGGCCGCTCACGGAGCTGAAGACGGGGATGATGCGGGCCAGGCCCTTGATGGAGGCCAGATCGTCCTTGACGCCGGCGCTGATTCCGGTATCTCCGTTGAGGTAGAGCTTGCCGGTGCTGTCGAACTCGACCTTGCCCCCCATGTGGGCCATGTCGCTGGCGTTGACGCCGGAAGTGATCTGCCGCGAGATGTCGGCGGTGCTGTTGTTGCTGCTGCCGAAGTCCACCGTGCCGCGGTTGCCGGGGGCGCCGGTCCCTTGCGGATAGAGGTTGACTTCCAAGATCCCGTCGCTGCCGCTGGTCACCTCGCCGGTTGCGGAGTTGTAGCTGTAATTATCGGTCCCGACGCCGTTCATCAGCCCGTCCCAGGTCTCCTGGTCCAATGCGAACGGCAGCAGGTCCAGGTTCGTGCCATCCGAAGGCGCCTGAAAGCCGCTGAAACTGTTCATGACGGCGGCGGTGGCGTCGGCTTGTCCGTTCACCTTATCGATCCCGAGAACTCTTCCGAAGAACAACGGCAATTGGCCGTTCTGGTCGGCGGTCTTGAGCACCCGGACATGCACCGCGTTGGGTGGCAGGGCGCTATTGGTCAAGAATGGCGAGTTGGGATCCCGCGGATCGGCGATGTAGCCGACCTCCACGTCGCTTGATCCCAGGGCGGGGCCCTGCGACATGATGGGATTGAGGGTGGCATACTGCGCCGCCGTCGCCCGCGCGCTGTCGGACAGCGCGGTGTAGTTGCTATATCCTGAGGGACCACCGGTGTTCACCAGATCCCAGCAGGCGGCATCGGCCGCGGCATCCGCCGACCGCTGCAGCTCGCCGCGGGCGATACACAGGTAGCCCAGGTCCACCGCAAAGGCAGCCATGGCCATCATCAGCACCAAGAGCAGTGCGGACAGCACCAGGATGTTGCCCTTGCGGCGGCGCGAACGGAGCGGGCGGCAGTGAGTGCGGCTGGACATGGTAATGCTCAATTCAATGGTAGGATGAGAGTTGCGAAGGACGTGAGGGCAGGGTTATTCGTGCTGATAGACGGTGCGCGGGGTCGTGTCTTCATGGATCTCGCCCGAGGGCGCATAGACACGCACTCTCTTCAGCACCAGCGACTGCACCCGGTTGGACGCGAAGCCGATGCCCGAGAGACGGACGGAGGTTTCTGGCGAGTAGCCGATGATGTTGGTCGGTCCCCAAGTGGTTGTGGACTTCAGCTTCTCGCTGCCATCGCCGAACCCGCCCCAGGAGGACGAGGTTCCATTCTTGATCTCGAAGGTCAGATTGGTTCCGTTGATCTTCATGGACTGTGTCCAGCGCACGGTCTCGGCCGCGGTGGACATGGCTGCGGATGAGTCCCCCCGTTTCGTGGTAACCCACGATTCGCCGTTCCACAACTGCATGGTCAATCCGCCGGCGACGAACTGAGAGCCGCTCTTGTGGTTGAGCTCAAAGGTCATGTGCAACCCGTCCTCGTCTCCGGTCGGCGACATCATGCACGTCACCTGCGGCGCGGTGGTATCGCTGTCCGGTTCGAGCACGACCAGCTCCCAGTCTTCTTCCACGTGGACAATGTTGACTCCATCCACGGCGAACAGCCGCGTCGAGCCGGCAACCAACAATCCGGCCGCCACAGCCAGCAGAAAACAGCGACGCACGGGACCAGACAGAGTGCATGTCATGAAGCATTCTCCTTAGGGGTACAGGGCTGCCCAAAAGTCGGAGCAGAATCAGCATGGATGTCTGTTGGAACGTGCAGGGCGATTGCCCGCGCAAGACCGTTCCTTACCAACCGACGATCCCGTCCTTGAGACATCCCGTCCTAACAGAAACACTAGGTCAGCCGGACACGGTGTCAAATCCGGTCGCGGGATTTTTCGGCAAACCCCGCGGTTTCGAGTTGCGCCGGCAGGCGCCGGCTGGCGGGCGTTCTTCCCCAACTCCGGGCGCGGCTGCTATCTTAGGCGATAGCAATGTCTCAACACCAATACGACCTGATCGTGATCGGCAGCGGCCCCGGCGGGGAAGGGGCCGCCATGCAGGCCTGCAAAAACGGCCTGAAAGTCGGTGTTGTGGAGCGGATGGACAAGATTGGCGGGGGCTGCACGCATTTTGGCACGATTCCCAGCAAGGCCCTGCGGTACTCCATCTTCAAGATGATCGACGTCAACTCGGACCCGATCTATCAAGCTGCCGGCATCTCGCTCGATCTCTCGATTCCCGATCTCCGCAAGAGTGCCGGCAGCGTCATTCGCCTGCAGGAAGAGATGCGGAGGAACTTCTACGAGAAGAACGACGTGGCCATGCATCGCGGCCAGGCCCGCTTCGTGGACCCGCATACGCTGGAGATCGCCACCGCCAATGGGGCCAGCGAGCAATGGACCGCGGACAACTTCGTCATTGCCGTCGGGGCCAGACCTTACCGGCCGACGGATGTTGATTTCGGCCATCCGCGAATTTTCGATTCCGACACCATCCTCAATCTCGGCTTTACGCCCAAGAGCGTCACGGTCTATGGGGCCGGAGTCGTCGGCTGCGAATATGCCTCGATGTTCCGCAACCTGGGCTGCAAGCTGAACCTCGTCAACACGCGCGAGCGGCTGCTGGAGTTTCTGGATGACGAAATCAGCGACGCCTTGAGCTATCACTTGCGGGAACTCGGCGCCCTCATCCGGCACGGCGAGGAGTTCGAACGGATTGAAGGCCGCGAGGACTGCGTGATCCTGCACCTCAAAAGCGGCAAGAAGCTCAAGACCGACATTCTCCTCTGGGCCAACGGCCGCACCGGTAATACCCAGAACCTGGGTCTGGAGCAGCTCGGCATCGAGCCCGACAGCCGCGGCCAGCTTGCCGTGGACGACAACTACCGCACCAAGGTTCCCCATATCTACGCCGTGGGCGATGTGATCGGCTTCCCCTCGCTGGCGAGCGCCGCCTACATGCAAGGCCGCGCCGCGAGCCTGGAAATCCTGGGCGATGACGGTGCGAAGCTGCTGGCGAAGGACATTCCCACGGGCATTTACACGAGTCCCGAAATCAGCTCTGTCGGCCGAACCGAAAAGGAACTGACGGCGGCCGGCGTTCCCTATGAGATCGGCCACGCCCAGTTCAAGAACCTGGCGCGGGCTCAGATTACTGGCCGCCGGGTGGGAATGCTCAAGCTCCTCTTCCACCGCGAGACGTTGCAAATCCTCGGCGTCCACTGCTTCGGCCCCAACGCCAGCGAGATCATCCACATCGGCCAGGCCATCATGAACCAGCCGGGCGAAGGGAACACGCTGCTGTACTTCATCAACACAACCTTCAACTACCCGACGATGGCGGAGGCGTACCGGGTCGCGGCTTTGAACGGCTACAACCGGCTGTTCTAAGGGAGCAGCCGAGCTAATGGGCGCCCTCGCAAGCCGCCCTCTCGTATTGCCCGATCTTCTCCACGCGCCGGGCGTGACGGCCCCCTTCAAAGGGCGTTTCCAGCCAGGCCCTTACCACGTTCTGCAGCGTGGCAATGTGTTGCTTTACGACAGCTGCGTCCTTCGGCAAATCGCCGTTGAGGCACAAGACGTTGGTGTCATTGTGCTGCCGGCAGACGCGGGCCGTGGCTTCGTCGCCGACAACGGCGGCCCTCACACGGGAGAATTTATTAGCGGTAATCGCCATGCCAATGCCGGTGCCGCAAATCAGGATGCCGCGGTCCGCGCTGCCGGTCGAGACTTTTTTCGCGGCCACCGCGGCGATATCCGGGTAATCGACGGGCTCGGTGGTGCAGGGCCCCTCGTCGGTCACTTCGTGCCCGAGCTGTTTCGCGCACTCCACAAGGGCCGCCTTAAGCTCCGTTCCACGATGGTCGCTGCCGATGGAGATACGCATGGTCTTATCCGCCGATGAAATACGTTCTGTTTTAGGGCGCCGCCGAACCGGTATCCGAAATAGAGGCCGGAGAGGTTAGTATAAATGGTTGCCGTGCTTATGGTCAGGCGGGGCGTTGGTGGAAAGCATCATGACTTCGTGGTGCGTGGCCAGTGCGTAGGTCGATGCTAAGCTGCGATCTGACAAAATGACTCCCTTCCGGAGGTTCGCTAATGTTCATTCACGAATTGACACTGCGCGGCGTGTTATCGTTCGGCCCGGACACGCCGCCGCTCGCCATGCTACCGTTAAGTGTGCTCATCGGGCCGAACGGATCAGGCAAGTCGAATTTGGTGGAAGCGATCGGATTATTACGTTCCACGGCAACCAAGCTCACCGCGCCGATGCGGGGAACGGGCGGCAGCGGCGTCAAAGAGTGGATTTGGAAGGGGGCAAAAAATGGCCATGCTCAGCTGGAGGCGGTCATCGACTATCCAACCGGCGCGCAGCCCGTGCGTCACAGGATTGAGTTCACGGAGAAGGCTTCGAGATTTGAATTGCTGGATGAATTTATCGAGAACCGTCAACCGGATCCCGGATATGACGAACCGCGATTCTTCTATCGCTTTCAGCACGGCCGCCCGGTGCTGTCGGTTTGGAACGGAGAGAGGCGACAACTCCGGCGTGAAGATGTCGCCCCAGACGAGTCAATACTGTCACAGCGAAAGGACCCGGACCAATATCCTGAATTGGCGCACCTGGCCGACATGTATGGCAGAGTCCGTCTTTATCGTGAGTGGTCATTTGGGCGTTCGTCCGTGTTCCGTGGTCCGCAGTCCGCAGACCTTCCCAGCGACCGGCTGGAAGAGGATTTCTCCAACCTTGGGCTATTCTTGAATCATTTGCGTGGAGTGCCGAAGGCCAAAAATACAATCATCCGACATTTGCGCGATTTGTACGCCGGCCTCGACGACTTCGACGTGAGGATCAAGGGTGGGACGGTTGAGGTATTCCTCACCGAGCGAGATTTTATCATTCCAGCCAGTCGACTTTCGGATGGCACGCTGCGGTATTTGTGTCTCCTGGCAATTTTGTGCGATCCCGACCCTCCGGCGCTCGTCTGCATTGAGGAGCCGGAATTGGGGCTTCACCCGGACATGCTTCCCAAGATTGCGGATTTGCTCGTCGCTGCTTCGGAACGAACGCAGGTGGTCGTCACGACCCATTCCGACATGTTAGTGGATGCGATGACAGAACGGCCCGAATCTGTCGTCATAGTGGAAAAGCACGACGGCAAGACCGTGGTCAGACGGCTCCAAGCCACGAAAGAACTGCAACAATGGCTGCAGAAATACCGGCTCGGCCAGCTCTGGACGCGAGGAGAAATAGGAGGAACACGCTGGTGAACGCGAAGATCTACATCGAAGGGGGTGGCGATTCCAAGGAGCTGCACACCCGGTGCCGCGAGGGCTTTAGGCGGCTTTTAGAGAAGTGCGGCTTCGTCGGGCGAATGCCGCGGCTAGTGGCATGTGGAGGCCGCGGGGCCGCGTTCGCCGACTTTACAACGGCGCATGTCAACGCCGCCGAAGGAGACTTTGTAGCGCTTCTCGTCGATAGTGAAGATCCTGTGGCTGATATCGAACAGACATGGGCACACTTGAAACTGCGCGATGGCTGGGATAAGCCGTCAGGTGCAATCGACGAACAAGTGCTGCTGATGACGACATGCATGGAGACTTGGATCATCTCGGATCGACAGGCCCTCAAAGAGCACTACGTGGCGTGTCTGCAGCAGAATGCGTTGCCTAGCCTTAACAACTTGGAAACACGAAGGCGGGATGTTGTTCAAAACGCAATGGTTCAGTCCACTCGGACCTGCAAGAACCGCTACACCAAAGGCAGGAAATCATTCGAGATTTTGGCGCAACTCAATCCGGAGATATTGCGGCAACATCTCCCCAGTTTTGAACGCTGTGAGCGAGTGCTTGGGGACAACCTTTGACCGATTGAGGTCCTTTTTGCCTCGGCGGCCGGTTAAGAGGAGTACACCTAGGCGGTTAATTCAAAGGGAGGTAACAATGCTCATGCTGACCTCCGTCCGCCACCTCCTGGAGATGATCCGGTTCAGCCATACGCTGTTCGCGCTCCCCTTTGCGCTGCTGGCGGCGGTGATGGCCTGGGCCACGCCAGCTGCGGATGGCTCGCATCTCCGCTTCGAGCCGTGGCACCTGGCCGGAATCCTGGTCTGCATGGTGGGGGCCCGAAGCGCGGCCATGGCCTTCAATCGTCTCGTGGATCGCGGGTTCGATGCGGAGAACCCGCGGACGAAGATGCGGCACCTGCCGGCGGGGCTCCTGTCCGTTTCCAGCGTGCTGCTCTTCACCGCGGCGGCCAGCATCCTGTTCATCGCGGGCACGCTCTTCTTCCTTCCCAACTGGCTGCCGCTGGCTCTCTCGCTGCCTGTGCTTCTGTTTTTGCTCGGGTACAGTTATGCCAAGCGGTTCACCTCGCTGGCTCATTTCTGGCTGGGTGTGGCCTTGATGCTCGCGCCCGTTTGCGTTTGGATTGCCTTGCGGGGGCAGCTTCTCCTCGCCCACCCGGCTGATGTTCTGCCGGCAGTGATTCTAGGGGGCGCGGTTCTGGCTTGGGTCGCCGGCTTTGACATCATTTATGCCTGTCAGGACGCCGACTTTGACCGCGGGGCCAGGCTTCGTAGCATTCCCGCGGCTCTTGGCGTGCTTGGAGCGCTGCGGCTGGCAGCGGTTTGCCACCTGGTCACGCTCGGGCTGTTCGCCCTGTTGCCACTGGCTTGTCCGCAGCTAGGCTGGATTTATGCGGCAGGCGTCGCGGCGGTCAGCGTGCTGCTCCTCTATGAACACGCTCTGGTGAAGCCGAATGACTTGACACGGGTGAACCTCGCCTTCTTCAATATCAATGTGGTGATTAGCATGGGGCTGTTCATCGTCGGCACCATCGACCTGCTGACCTGACGGCAGGCCGCTCCTCTTATAGCCGCAAGGACGCCGAATCATGAAGCTCCCATTCCCGCTCTGTGCCGCCGCACTTTCGGCCGCGCTTCTCGGTTGCGGAGGGAACAAACCGGCGCAAGTTCCCGTGAAGACGGAGCCCGTTGCGAAAACGGAAAGCGGTTCCTCGTCGTCAACGTCGTCCGAAACGACGCCGGAAGTCGTCGTCGCCAAGGAAACCAAGCCCAAGGTTGTCCAAGGCCCACCGGAGCCCGCAAAGCCGGTTGCCGATGACCTGCGCTCGCTCGCGGCTCGGCTGGTGGAAAAAAGCCCGCAAGGCTCCTGGCGAATCAACGAAGCAGCCGCCCTGGAGCTCGAAAAGCTGGGGGACAGTGCGCAGGCGGACCTTGTTGCGCTCCTCGGCGACTCCCGGCCCGAAGCACGCCGCGGAGCCGCCTTTTACCTGCTGGCGAAGTTCAATCCCAGCGATGCGAAGCAGGTTGCCGGCTATACCGGGCTCCTCGATGACAAGGAGCCGTTCCTCCGCAGCCTCGGTTTGCAGGCGGTTCGCAAGATGCAGAAAACCGACCAGGCCGCCGCCGTTCCGAGATTGTCCAAGATGCTCGCCACCGAGCAAGAACCGAGTGCCGACAATCGGGCCGCACTGGCCCGCGTGCTCGGCAGCCTGAAGCAAAACGCAGCTCCAGCGCTCGAGGCGCTAACCACGGGAGCGAAGGATGACGAGAGTCCCAAGGTCCGCGGCGCTTACCTGGTGGCCATTTCGCAAATTGCCTCGTCGGAGGAGGCTCTGCCAGCGTTCCGTCAGGGACTGGGCGACCCGGACGCCACCGTCCGACTGGTCGCCGCCGCCCGCCTGCGGCAGTTGGGTCAAGACGCCGCCCCCGCCGCGGAAGACCTGGCCCAAGCATTGGAAGATACGGACCCCAGCGTGCGTGAAGCCGCGGCCGAAGCCCTCGTCAAAGTCGGGCCGGCCGCCGTCGAGCCGCTCAGCCAGCATGTCGATTCCAAGAACGCTTTCACCCGCCAACTCGCCATCGCCTGTCTTGGCAAGCTCGGCCCCGCGGCCAAATCGGCACTTCCGCAGGTCGAGAAGCATTTGGCCGATGAAGACCCCGAAGTGAAGAAGATCGCCGAGGCCGTCGTCAGAATCCTGAGGGGTTCCTGAAACCGACCATGCTGGTGTGCATCTACCAGCCGAAAAAGTCCCGCAACGGCAGATACACGACGTAGTACATGACCAGATAAAACATCCAGAAGACGATGGCGGTCCAGAGGAGAAGTAAGACCGTCCAGAGAACTTTGGACCACGGACTGAATCCGCGGCTCACCCAAAGAATCGGCAGGCCGAGAAACAGTGTTACGAAGAACAGCATCCCCAGCACCAGCCAGGGACTATCCGTCATTTCCCTCAATTTCGCCCGCAGCGAAGGGGCGGGAGCATCCACGACAGCCGCCTCCATGGGCTGCTGGGAATCGGGCGAATTATGCGGGGTCGGGGCCATGCTGAATTGTAGCCCGCACACTCCGTGTGCGGGAATGTCCGCTCACGGAGTGAGCGGGCTACAATGGGGGTATGGAAGCCCCCGTCAAAGCCGCCCAATCTCCACTCCGGATTCGCGTCGCGCCGGAAGAGGTAACGGTCCGCTTCTGGGGACTTCGCGACGAGCCGTTGGGCACCTGGCTGCGTGTGATTCTGGGCGCAGGCGCTAGTGCAATGGTGGGCACATTTCTCGGAAATGAGTGGTGGGGCTGGGGGACGCTGGCCCTGGTGCTTGTCACGCTTTGGCGGAGCCTGATTCCACTGCGATTTGAGATCAGCCCGCACGGTATCTCGCAGATTGTGCTCGGCCGGCGGACCCGCATCCTGTGGACCTCCATCCTCAACTACCAGGTCTATTCCCGCGGCGTGCTGCTCCTGCCCGATGCCGCGGTCACTCCTCTCTCGCCTCTTCGCGGCTTGTTCCTGCCTTGGGGCTCGCACAAGGAGCGGGTGCTGGCCAATATTGAATACTACCTCGCCTCTTGGACTGCTTCTCAAACGACAACCTCGCGCTAACCATGCAACCCTCCATCAAGTCCGCCCTGCTCACCTTGTTGGCCTTTGCTATGCTGGCCTCTCCCGCTCTGGCCGGCAATCGCTTCTTTCGCCGCTGGCAAGAGCCGCGGTCCGCACAACGTGAGGCAGGCCGGCAGGTTCCGCAACAGCTCGTTTCGACTCCCGCTCCCAAAAAGCCCATGTATCCGGCCACCCGCAAGTCTGATCACGTCGACGACTATCACGGCACCAAAGTCCCCGATCCTTATCGCTGGCTGGAGGATCCCGACAGCGACGAAACCAAGGAATGGGTGCAGGCTCAGAACAAGGTTACCTTCGGCTACCTGGAGCAGCTTCCCGTGCGCGAGCAATTCCGCGAGCGGCTGACGAAACTCTGGAATTACGAGCGCTTCGGCCTGCCCATCAAGCGGCAAGGACGCTACTTCTACTCCCGCAACAGCGGACTGGAAAACCAGAACGCCGTTTACGTGGTGGAAGGGCTCGCCGCCCAGCCGCGGTTGATCTTGGATCCCAACACGCTCTCGAAGGACGGCACGATCGCGCTGGCGAACTGGGTGGCCAGCGACGACGGCAAGCTCTTCGCCTACTCTCTCGCTCACGCCGGCTCGGATTGGAATGAATGGAAGGTCCTCGACGTCGACACCGGCCGCCACCTTCCCGACCATCTCCAATGGGTCAAGTTCAGCTCCATCGCTTGGACGCCAGACCGTCGCGGCTTCTTCTACAGCCGCTATGACGAGCCGAAAGCGAGTGAAACCTTCACCGGCCAGAACTACTATCAGAAGCTCTTTTTCCATAAGCTGGGGGACGAGCAGGCCAAAGACACGCTGATCTATGAACGCCAGGACGAAAAGGAGTGGGGCTTTGGCGGCGAAGTGACCGAGGACGGCCGCTATCTGGTCGTCAGCGTCTGGCGGGGTACGGAGCGGAAAAACCAGATCTTCTACAAGGACCTGCAACAGACGGACGCGAAGGTCGTCGAACTCCTCTCCGGCTTTGTGGCCGAATACAACTTCATCGGCAGTCTGGGATCAAACTTCTTCCTGGTGACGGACAAGGACGCTCCTCTACGGCGACTAATCGCTCTCGACGTCGCCACCGAGAAGCCGCAGGCGCAGGAGATCATTCCGGAGGCCAAACACGTTCTGCAATCGGTAAGCCTCATTGGCGGGCACTTCATCGCCCACTATCTGCAGGACGCCTGCAGCGCGGTGAAGGTGCATGATCTGGCCGGAAAGCACGTCCGCGACGTGGACCTGCCCACGCTCGGCTCCGCCAGCGGCTTCGGCGGACGACACGACGACAAGGAGACGTTTTATTCCTTCACGAACTACACCACCCCCGGCAGAATCTACCGTTACGACGTGGCAACCGGCAAGAGCACTCTCTTCCGCGAGCCGAAAGTCGATTTCGACCCGTCCCAGTTCGAGGCCAAACAGAGCTTCTACACCAGCCGCGATGGCACGAAGGTGCCGCTGATGGTCGTGGCCAGGAAGGGAATGAAGCTGAATGGCAATAACCCCACTATCCTGTACGGCTACGGCGGCTTTGATATCGCCCAGCGGCCCGGATTTTCGGTCAGCACCTTGGCCTGGGTGGAATCCGGCGGAGTCTATGCCGTGGCCAACCTCCGGGGCGGCGGCGAGTACGGCCGGGCCTGGCACGAGGCCGGCATGCTCAAGAACAAGCAAAACGTCTTCGACGATTTTCTAGCCGCCGCCCAGTGGCTGATCGACCAAAAATACACCGCCCCGCAGCGCCTCGGCATTCGTGGCGGCAGCAACGGCGGCCTGCTCGTCGGCGCTGCCATGACCCAGCGGCCGGACCTGTTCGGGGCGGCAGTCCCGGCCGTGGGAGTGCTCGACATGCTCCGCTTCCACAAATTCACCATCGGCTGGGCCTGGGTGAACGAATACGGCAGCGCCGACGTCGCCGAGCAATTCCCCACGTTGTTTGCCTACTCCCCGCTGCACCAACTGAAGCCCGGCACCAAATACCCTCCCACGCTCATCACCACCGGCGACCACGATGACCGGGTCGTCCCCGCCCACAGCTTCAAATTCGCCGCCACCTTGCAAGCTGCTCACACAGGCGACGCTCCCGTGCTCATCCGCATCGAAACTCGCGCCGGCCACGGCGCTGGGAAGCCGACCACGAAACTCATCGAAGAAGCGGCCGACGTGCTCGCGTTCTTGAAGGGGACGATTGGGAAGTAGCGTTTAAGAAGGCTGCTGTTTTCGCCCCCGGCGAGCTTGCCTCGCCGGAGCGCAGGTTTGAGAACCAGAAGGTTCCGGCCACTAACCCGAAGCGCAAGCGAGGGAGCGCCCGGTACGCCCCAGAAAACATCGCTCCACCCGGACAAGCCGGGTGGTGGCGAAGAGCGAATCCGTTTTTTCGCGTTCTGGTTTCCAAACATCGCTCCGGCGGGGCGAGCCCGCCGGTGGCGGTTGAAATTGGGGTTCGTCTGCCGCCCGGCATCTTCCTGCATGGATGCCAACTGCCCCAGCGGGGCAACCGATTCCAGCCCGGGGCCCGCTCGCTTCGAGCGCACCCTGGGTACGGGAGCGAATCGAATACCTGGACCCTGAAAGGGTCTCCGACAAGTCGCGTCAACCCACTGGGTAACCGCTTCGCGGTTCACCGCGCGCTCAAAACGCATCACCCTGGGTGCGCTCGCAGAGCCTCGCGACCCAGGGCTGCATTCGGCTACCGCTTCGCGGTGCAATTTCCGAATCAGCGCTCTGGGTTGGCAGAATCTTCTGTCGGCTCATCTGCCAGTGCCACACTCTCCGATCCAGACCGCCTCAAGGCGGGACTCGAGCGGGGGGACGTTGCTCGTTCGGGGATGCGTTCGGATTGCTTCAGGCCCAACGGGCCGCACTATGTCAGCCCAGGGTGGAGGGGGCGCAGCCCCCGAAGCCCTGGGTTAGGATGCAAAAATCAACCACAGCCCCAACGGGGCGCGCTAGGAGCCAGCCATGCCGCAATCGCTCGCCAAAGTGCTGATTCACATGGTGTGGAGCACCAAGCACCGCGCGCCGTGGCTCAAGGACAAGGAAGTCCGGAAAGAACTGTACGCTTACATGGCGACGGTGCTGGGAAACATGGATTCGCCCGCTCTTATCATCAACGGAGTGGAGGACCACGTCCATGTGCTCTGCCTCATGTCGCGCAAATTCACGCTTGCTCAACTTTTCGAAGCGGTCAAAGCGGATTCTTCCAAGTGGATCAAGTCGAAGGGGCTCGAGTACTTGGAGTTCTATTGGCAGGGAGGATACGGCGTCTTTTCGGTGAGCGAGTCGAATTGCCCGGAAGTCAAGAAATACATCGAGGATCAGGAGCGGCACCATGAAACGATGAGCTATCAGGACGAATTCCGCTGGCTATGCCAAAAGCACGGCATCGTGATCGACGAACGTTACGTCTGGGATTAGCGCGCCCCCTTGGGGCTTTTGCGAACCTCGGGAACCGTTTCCCAGGGCTTCGGCGGCTGCGCCGCCTTCACCCTGGGCTGACATAGGCTGCCCCGTTGGGGCAAAGAAGGGGGCAAGAACGAAGCCAAACCGCAAGCCAGTCAAGCGGAAACCGATCTTTTTGAGAAGTCAGTGCAATACGCGCCGCTTAACGTCAAGACCTAGTGGCACCCAAAGGGGCCCGAAAAAAATCTTCGAAATTCTGGCTGCCGGGGGCTTGCCTGTGCCAACCCATACGTGTATACTTGTACAAATTGCGGCGGAGCTGCGCACGGTGTCAGGGAGGGTGCGCTCTTTTCCAATTCGGTTGTAATGGCGTGAAAAGTTCCCTGGAGGGGACGGATAAGTCCTGCGCACATGCTGCAAAAGACTTATCAAATCAGGAAGAAACCGCCCGGATGGGGCAAGCGGGGCCTGTATCAAGAAAACGGCTGCTGTATCGCTTCGCGAGCCGCAAAGCGTTTCCGCACTTTGGGTTGTGCGTAGGGCGGCCCAAAACGAGGAGTCCGAAAAGCTGTATTAAGCTCTAGGCATGGGGGGGTTATCAGCCTTATCAGCTCCTCGCGTGTGATTCGTGGGAAGGTGGTTTAGAGCCAGTCCCAAAACCCTCATCCTAGCCCTCTCCCAGAGGGAGAGGGAATTTGTGGGTTCCAGGCAAGGGCGTGAATCAAGAAACGGGCTGATTCACGGGTTCATGAGCCGTAAAGCGTTTCCGGACCGTGGCTTGTCCGCGGCGCGGAAGCGAAAAAAGGAACGTGAATCATGTGAATCAAACGGGGGCTCGAAGTCGTGGTGCTACGGCTCCTACCGACCGAGCGGAATGACTCGACCCACGATTTGGTCGCGCGCCACGCCGCCTCCCCACTGCCGGCTGTCGATGGAGACGGGGGAGTTGTCCCCCAGCAGGAAGAAGTGTCCATCCGCGAGCGGAGCTTCCTCCTGCCAGTCACTGCCCAGTCGATTAGGGCCCAGGTGATAAACGTCTCGCCAGACTTGAACGTGCGTGATTTCGAGTGGGCCGCCGTAGGCGCCGATTTGCAGCAGGGACTTGCCGTGTGGTGCATTCTGGCGGTCGCCGGGGACTGGACTGCCGAGGACTGGCATTTCGTCGTACCCGAACGCGGCCACGAGGTGGCGGTTGTAGGCAAACAGAAACCTCCCGTCGCAGAGGGCCGCTTCCAAGGTAAACTCGCGTGCCGACCGGGGAAGATTGTCAGTGACGATGGTCGAGCCATTTTTCATGACGAGAAATCGCCTTGAATCGAGTTGCAGGTGAAGCGTGATCTTGTGAGGCGGGTCCTGCATGGTGAGAATGAAATCGCCGCTTTCGGCCTGGACGTGGCAGCGGAGCAATAGGTCTCGCACCGGGTTGAGCCCCCGCGATTCCGCCTGGTTATAGCTGTCGTTGTCTTGAACCGTGGCCGCCGTGGTTCGGGGCGCGGGGCTGGCGCTAGCGTGCCAATGCTCATAGGTAAGCCACTGAGCTTCCTCCCTGCCGGCTGCCGCAATGAAGCGAAAGCCGCCGCTCGTCGCTCGCCAGTCCGAGTTATTCGGTTCGGACGGCAGCCAGCGTTGTCTGGTCGGCAAACTGCGCGGCAGAAAGTCGTTGTCATGCACGAGGAGGCTGACTTCCCTCAATTCATGCAAGGATTTTCGGAGGGCCTTTCCGTCCGCCAGCAAATCGCCATGGCGCATGCCGGGGCGCTCCAGCGGCAAGCCGGCGATCCGCTTCACCGCGAAAGGGCTTGCCGCATCATTATCCGGCGGCAGCGGGTCGATGAGCATCACCATGTCGCCGCGCCTGGGAGCCGACCAAAAGTACGGCCAGGTATCGACCAGAACTCGGTCGCCGCGGCGGAGGTCTTCGTTCCGCAGCTCATTCTCGCGGAAGCCGCAGTTAGGACAGACGGCGCGGCGGTCGTCCGGGTAGTCGTCGGCATCACATCGGAAGGTGATGCCGCAGTCGCCGCAGATGACGCGGAAGTGGTTGCCACACAGCGTTTCGGCCATGGAAGGACCGTCCACACGGATCGTTCGCACCAACCCCTTGATGCACCACACGCGAAAGAGCGCCGGCGCGAGCACCGCTGCCATCATCAGCACCACCGCCAGGCGGAGGCGGCTGAGAGGGTCGAGGGGGACGAATCGGGCCAGCGACATGGAAGGATTAAACCGGAAATTAGTGAGCTAAAGTTGCAATGGCCGAGCGCCAACCGCTCCAGGCTCGAGGTTCCAAATTCAGGTGGGAGAGATATGGTTGCCAGGATTCTACCCGCTGTGCTCGGATTAGTCGTCGCGATTTTCGCGGTTATGCCGGGGAAGATCGCTATCGCCCAGCAGGCTTTCAAGCTGCAACTCTTCGGAAGGTGGGTCGAGGGGACACCACTGGTGGCGACGGAGAAGCAGGTGTTCCTGTTGGCGCGGGACGGGCAGATGTGGGAGTTTGCGCCGTCCGAAGCACAGAGCTATAGCAAGTCCTCAAGCACGTTTCATGCGTACTCGCAGGCCGAGATGCGCGGCCAATTGATGCGCGAGTTCGGCAGCAAGTTTGAGGTCTCAGGCAGCGGACATTACCTGGTCGTCCATCTGGCGGGGCAAAAGGATCTGTGGGCCCCGCGATTCGAGGAGCTGTATCGCTCGTTCGTCCACTACTTCAATACGCGCGCGTTCCGTCCCAGTGAACCCCGGTTCCCGATGGTGGCCGTCGTTTATCCGCGGCAGGCCGATTTTCAGCGGGCGGCGACGGCGGACGGCAGCAAGAACGCGCAGAACATGCTGGGATATTACTCGCCGAAGACCAACCGTATCGTCCTGTTTGACGTGACCGCAGGCCGCACCGGGCAGGACTGGGCGACGAACGCCGACACGATCATCCACGAGGCCACGCACCAGATGGCGTTCAACGCCGGCATGCACAACCGCTTTGGGCAGTCGCCGCAGTGGGTCTGCGAGGGGCTGGCGACGATGTTTGAAGCCCGCGGCATCTGGAACGGCCGCGTCCATCAAAACCAGGCGGACCGCGTGAACCGCATCCAGCTCGCCGCCTTTCGCCGCTATCAGCCGCGGCGAGGTGCGAACGCCATTGCCGAGACGGTTAGCGCCGACCGGGCATTTGAAAAGGACGCCGCAGGGGCCTACGCGGAGGCCTGGGCACTCTCCTTTTTTCTCAGTGAGCAAGAGCCGCGGAAGTACGTGCAGTACCTGATGAAAACCGCCGCCGTCAAAGACTTCACGCAGTACCCCGCGCCGCAGCGGCTGAAGGACTTCACCGACGTCTTCGGCAGCAACTTGGGGCAATTGGATGCGAGGATGAAGCGGTTTATTGGCGAGCTAAAATAATCGTTCGGCCTAAACGATGCTCTTCTCCGCTTGCATCATTTCCCGAAATTGCCGGAAAAGGTAACGACTATCGTGGGGGCCGCTGGAGGATTCGGGGTGGTACTGCACGCTGAAGGCGGGGGCCTCTTTGTGCCTCATGCCGGCCACGGTGTTGTCGTTGAGGTTGCGGTGCGTGATTTCCAGGCAGGAGGGGAGCGATTCCTCCTCCACCGCGAAACCGTGGTTCTGGGCGGTGATTTCGACCTTTCCCGTCAGCACGTTCATCACCGGCTGATTCGCGCCGCGGTGGCCGAACTTGAGCTTGAAGGTCTTGGCTCCGCACGCTAGCCCCAATAGTTGATGGCCGAGGCAGATGCCGAACACCGGCACTTTGCCGAGCACGCCGCGAATGCAGTCCTGGGCATAATCCAGCGGCTCGGGATCGCCGGGGCCGTTGCTGAGAAAAACGCCGTCGGGGTGGTATGCCAGCACATCTTCCGCTGTGGCGGTGCCGGGCAAGATGGTGACGCGGCTCCCTTCATCCCAAAGATGGCGGGCGATGTTCCATTTCATGCCGTAATCGAGAGCGACGACATGGAAGTCCTGTTGCTCGAAAGCCGGATTGGGCTCGATCGTGAGCTTGGCCCACGAACTGAGCGGCTGCTTCCATTGGCTGGGTAGAGAAGGGAGGACTTCCCGCACCAAGTCGCGGCCGACGAGGCCGGGGCTGGCCTTGGCTTTGCGGACGAGGCTGGCGTCATCGAGATCAGCCGTGGAAACAATTCCCTTCATCGCCCCGCCAGTACGAAGCCGCCGAACCAAAGCCCGCGTATCAATCCCCGCCAGTCCGACGATGCCGTGCCGCTTCAGAAAGGCGTCCAGCGATTCCTGCGAGCGGAAGTTGCTCGGCCGGTCGGTCACTTCCTTGACGATGAAGCCGGCGAGGTGCGGCTTGCCGCTTTCCACGTCCTCTTCGTTGATGCCGTAGTTGCCGATCTCGGGATACGTCATCGTGACGATCTGTCCGCGATAGCTGGGGTCGGTGAGAATCTCCTGGTAGCCGGTCATCGACGTGTTAAAGCAGACCTCCCCATCCACCTCGCCTGCCGCGCCGAACGAAACGCCGGTAAAAACAGTTCCATCCTCCAGGGCAAGTTTTGCGGGCTGCGCCATAATCTCCACCAAATCCTTCTCTAGCTGTCGCGATTGCGGCGGACCTTGCGTTTGTGCCGCAGCGGCCTAAAGTCGCCTGGAAGCAAGTCCCGATACCCCATGTACGGCTGTGGGTCTTCGGACAAGGGAGCAATCCCGCGTTCGGAACAGCCAAATCGGGAGGGTTTCAGTTGCGGCGAGCTGAAACCCTCCTTTTTTGTTTCTTGAGGAAATCTTTCGCGGGCGTTACGTCCTGCCTAAACTTAAGAAATTATAGCGGGGAGCGGGAAACGCGGTAGGGAGCGGACGCCGCAATCACTAGCCCGACGCGCCAGCGAGGGAAAGACGGTTCCTGTTGCCAAAGCCGCCCGCTCACCCTTCCGGCGTGTCCAGAATCAGTTGCAGTCGTTCGGCCAGTTGTGGCGGAAATCGCGTGGGCCAAGTTGAATCGATGAGCCCCACTTCAATCATATCTTGAAGGTGAACCTGGTCCTTTCGGCGGAATGAAGTCAGCTTCATGCGCACAAGGGCTTCCAGTGAGATGTGCTGGAACTTTGCATCCGGTGCGGGCTCAGAGTCACTGACATCGGGCGCGGGGCAAGGGTCTTCGGCTTTGACCTTTTGTCCCGCGAATAGGACATGCACGGCATCGCGAGCCTTGGCATTTGGCCCGTCCAGAAACATGTCGATGCTCTTCACATGTCGGTAAATGAAGCCAGCTTTGGCAAGTGCTTGCTTGGCCCCCTCAAGGTCGGCTGGACGCAAGAGAATGTCTACGTCCTGAGTGTAACGGACGGCTGCTTCGTCGACTCGGGTAACCCATGCTGCCACGGCATTTCCGCCGACGACTGCATACGGAATCTTGGCCGCTTCCAGAGCAGCTGCTGCACGTAGCAATCGATCGCGGACCTTGTCCACGGCTCGGGCCATCCTTTCCCAGGAAACAGGATGAAGAGGAACTGAAGCCATGATGATATTCTACCACGCTACCCCAGCACCCGCCCCATCTGCCGCACCGCCTGCTTCAGCCGGTTCTCGTTCTCAACCAGGGCCATGCGGCAGTGACCTTCGCCGGCGTCGCCGAAGCCGCTGCCGGGGGAGAGGGCGACGTTGGCCTGGTCGATCATCAGCATCGCGAAGTCCACGCTGCTCATGCGGCTGACCCAGGGTTCGGGGATGCGGCCCCAGACGAACATCCCGGCCCGCGGGGTGGGGACCTGCCAGCCTTGCTTGCGGAGGCCGTCGAGCAGCAGGTCCCGCCGCGACTGGTAAAGCCGCGACTGGGCCTCGACCGCGGCGTCGGTGTGCCGCAGGGCCACAATGGCGGCAATTTGAATCGCCTGGAACAGGCCGTAGTCGTAGTACCCCTTGATGGTGCCGAGGGCCTTTACCAGCTCCGGATTGCCGGCGCAGAACCCGCATCGCCAGCCGGCCATGTTGTAGCCTTTGCTCATCGTGGTGAACTCGACGCCCACCTCTTTCGCTCCTGGTGCGGCCAGGAAGCTGGGCGGCGTGTAGCCGTCGAAGGCCACGTCGGCATAGGCGAAGTCGCTGACCACCATGAAGCTGTATTTGCGGGCCAGCTTGACCACTTCCGCCCAGAACGCCGGCTCGACCGTGACGCTCGACGGGTTGTGGGGATAGTTGAAGACCACCACCTTGGGGGCCGGCGAAAGATGCTCGCAGGTGAAGGCGATGTTGGAGAGGAACTGGGCCTCGTTTTCCACTTCCAGGGCGATCACGCTGGCCCCCGCCATGGCCACCGCGTATTTGTGGGCGGGAAAGAACGGAGCCGGGATGATGACGTTGTCCCCCGGTCCGACGGACGCCAGCATCAAGTGGCTGAACCCTTCCTTCGAGCCGATGGTGACGATGATCTCGCTCTCTGGATCGAGCCGCACGCCGAATTTCTTGAAGTACTTGCCTGCCACTTCCCGCCGCAGATTCAAAATGCCGTTCGCCTTGCTATAGCCGTGATTGTTCGGATCTTGCGCGGCCTCCATCAGCTTCTCAATCACAATCTCCTGCGGCGGCTCACTGGGATTTCCCATCCCCAGGTCGATGACATCCTGGCCCGCTTTGCGCTTTGAATCCCGCAAGGCGTTGACGCGAGCAAGGACATACGGAGGCAGTTTAGTAAGCCGGTCGGCGAGTTGGATTTTGAACGGTGCGGGCGCAGCAGCGGAAGACGGAGAGACGGAGAGAGGGAGAGAAGGAGAGAGGACTTTGGCCGCTGGGCCATTTCCCCCTTGTTCCTTGCCTCCTGTCTCCTGACTCCTGACCCCTGATTCCTGACTCCTGCCTCCTGCTGCCATACCGCCGTCCCATCTTCGCTAGCACGTAAAGTGTTCCCAACCCTCAACATAACTCATCGGGTAACTCGGGGGGAACGGGAAAGGGAAACCAGATTTTCCAAGTTTTCTTGTCAAACGTGGCGTTCCGTCGAGTGCTGTAAGGAGCGGCGCTCCCTTCGGCAGGTTCGCGCAAGTCATGTCCCAGTAAGCGGATAGCAATGCGGTCGTAACGCACCCCCCGTCGATCGCCAAGAAGTCCTGGGCTAGAGACGAATACTTCTTTAGTTGCGTCAATATCCTGGTTCTGGGCAGGCCGGAAGCCTGCCCCACCTCTAACCTCTTACCTCATGAACGCCTGGTTCCTCCTCGTCACCCTCGCCACCGCCGCCGAGCCGCTCGAAGACGGCACGCTCCTCTTCCTGGAAAACTGCTCCAGCGTCGTCCAGCGGTCCACGAACAGCAGTGTGGGGCATGTGGCCATTCTGATGCACGAAGACAGTCAGCCGTGGATCTACGAAGCCATTCCCGGCGGCGTGCGCCGCCTGAAAGCGGACGATTACTACGCCGAGCTTTCCCGTCTCAACGCCCGCAAGAACGAGGAGAAGCATATCCGGGCCTTTGCTCTCCGCCCCGAAAAACCCTTCACCGCCGCGGAGCGGCAGGCCATGCGGCAATATCTGGAGGAACAGATCGGCCGCCGCTACAGCGTAAGGAACTATGTCCGGGGCGAAGGAGGCCGCGGCATCCACTGCTCCGAGCTCGCGTCGCAAGCCATGAACGCAACCGGCCGCTATCAGTGGGAACATTGCTACTCCATCAATCCCAGCCACTTGCAAGAGCTGATCGACCCCACCTACCAGGACCCCGCCGCCATCGACCTCCCCGCGGTTCCCGAAGAGACCTGGTGCCAGCGAACCCAGCGCCGCTGGGACCACCTTCGCACCTGGTGCGCCTGGAGCTGCGGCGAAGCTGTGTCGTTCTGCCGCTAGTCCGGGCAGCGGCGCACGTCTCCTTCGGCAAAACGGGCCGGCCCGTATAATCGGGCGATGCCCGGTCCCACCCGCCGCTTCAACGAGTTCGTCATCGCCTGGCGCTATCCGCTCTGCCTGCTGGGCATCGCGCTCGCTCTGGCCGCGTACTTTCCCTCCCAAGGGATCAAGTTCGACCGCTCCATCGAGAACATGTTCTCGGCGAATGATCCCATCCTTCCCCCGTACCTGAGGCTCAAGCAGCAGTTCGGCGGGAATGAAATCGTGCTGGCCGTTTACGAGGACCCGGAGCTGCTCCATGCGGATGGCCGCGGGCTCAAACGGCTGGAGGCGACGAGCGAGCGGATGAAGAAAGTCGCCGGGGTGAAGGACGTGCTGAGCCTGGCCGAAGTCAACGCCCTGCTGGAGAGGTTGCAGACGACAAAAAAATTCACCAACATCATTGGTCTCGGTCCCAAAGACGATTGGAAAGGCCCGGCCGTCCTCAATCCCCAAAGCGACCTCGCTCGCAGCTACCGCGAGTTGTTTCAGGGATACACACACGGCAGTGATGGCAGGACCGTGGCCTTGGCCTGCATGTTGGAGCCGCAAGGTGCTTCCGCCGAGGGCGAAGCTGCCCAGGATGTTTCTCGCCGCCAGACCATCGAAGACCTCCGCGAAATCGTCACTTCGCTCCCCGACAACCTCGCTCCCGGCGTGCTCGCCGGAGAACCCGTCATGGTCACCGAAGGCTTCAAGCTCCTCGAAATCGACGGCCAGCGGCTGGGGCTCTGGTCCACGCTACTGGTCGGGCTGACCATCGTGGTCTGCTTTCGCTCGCTCCGCTGGCTGGTCGTGCCTATCGCGGTTGTGCAGTGGACCATCTTCATCACGCAGGCTGTGCTCGCTCTTTCGGGCCTGCGGCTGTCGATGGTCAGCTCGATGCTCACAGCTATCGTCACCGTGGTCGGCGTCGCCACCGTCGTCCATCTCATCGTCCGCTACCGCGAGCTCCGGGCCGAAGGCCAACAGCCGCGGGAAGCGTACCAGACAGCCGCCACGCTACTCACCTGGCCGATCATCGGGGCCATCATGACCGACGTTGCCGGCTTCGGCTCGCTCTGGATCTCGGACGTCGGCCCAGTCAAGGACTTTGGCACCATGATGGTCCTCGGCTCGATCCTCGTACTTCCCGCCGTCGCCCTCCTTGTCCCCGCCCTCGCGCTTCTCGGCGCGACAGGCCAGGAGAAGCAGATCTCCCACAGCACCTGGGCCGAAGGGCGGCTGGATATGGGCCTTTCCCAAATGGTCGCCACCGTGCAGAAGCGCTCCAAGCTGACCGCGCTCTTGACCGTCCTCGTCTCCGCGGTGGCAGGGCTCGGCGCGCTCCGACTGGAGATCGAGTCCGACTTCACCCGCAACTTCCGTCCCGGCAGCCGCGTGGTCACGGGGTATGAATACGTGGAAACGCATCTCGGCGGAGCGGGCGTATGGGATGTGCTGATTCCCGCCCCCGATGTCCTGGACGAAGCTTATTTCCTCAAAGTCCGTAATCTCGAGACGCAACTCCGTGGCATCAAGATTGAACCCAAACTAACCGGTGGCGAAGCGGCCACGCTCACCAAGGTCATCAGCCTGGTCGATATCCTTGATGCCTCCAAAAAAGACGCCGCGCTCGCTGCCGTCCCCACCGAGATGCAAGTGCGCGGGATGGCCGTCGTGATGCCCGCTTTCATGGGAGCCCTGCAAGGGAAGGACGAGCAAGGCCGCCGCTGGCTCCGCATCATGCTCCGCGCCCGCGAGCGCCAGCAAGCCTGGCAGAAGCGGCAGCTCATTGACGAAGTGACCCGTGTGGCCCAGGCCGCATTCCCGCCCCCTGCGGACGACGCCAAGGACGACAACTCCGCGCCAGCCGCCGAAGTCACCGGCTTCTTCGTCCTGCTGACGCGGCTGATTCAAAGCTTGCTGCGGGATCAGTGGTCCAGCTTCGCCATCACGGTCGCCGGCGTGGCAGTAATGCTCCTGATCGCCTTCCGCAGCATCCGCTGGACCCTCATCGCCCTCGTCCCCAACGCCCTCCCCATCCTCATGGTCATGGGGTTGCTCGGCTGGCTGGGGCTGAAAATCAACATGGGCGCCGCCATGATCGCCGCCGTCTCGATGGGGCTCTCCGTCGATAGCTCCATCCACTACCTGGCCGCCTACCGCCGCGAACGGGTCGCCGGCCGCAGCGTCTCCGAGGCCCTCAACCTTGTCCAGCAGAGCGTCGGCCGGGCAGCGGTCCTCTCCACCCTGGCCCTCATCGTCGGCTTCATGGTCCTCTGCACCAGCGAATTCGTCCCCACCATCTACTTCGGCGCCCTCGTCAGCCTCGCCATGTTCGGCGGCCTCGCCGGCAACCTCATCGTCCTGCCGCTCCTCTTACATTGGACTGAAAAATGAGGCCGCCATTGCGGCACCCCCCCGATTGCATCCGCCGGGTTGATAACCCTTTTCTACTTCGCATTTCTAGCTGAAGCGAGGCTGATGAATCGACGTAAACTTCTTATTTCCATGCATTTATGGTCGCGTCTCGTTCACAATCCCGCGCCGAATCGCGGAAAAGCCGATATGATTCCAAGATTGTGAACCTCACGGCTCGTCCACTCGCCCCGGCTCGCGGTGATTCTTGCCGGTCATGTTCTTGGAGCTGTCCCCCAGGTCTTCGCGGGCATGATTGGCCAGGACCGTGAGGCGCTCCACGACGTCGGCGTGGTCGGCGGCGACGTTCTTGGTTTCCGCGACGTCCGCTTCCAGGTCGTAAAGCTCCGGCTTCGCGGGGTTGTCGACGGCCTTCCCCTTCTGCCCGGGGGGCGGCTGCGGAAAGACCAGTTTCCACTTGCCGCAGCGGACTGCGCCGAGGCGAAAGTTCTGATAGTAGTAAAAGTAGTTGTGCGGCGTTCTGGCGTCAGGCTGCGCCGTCATCAGCGGCAGCAGGTCCCTGCCATCAATCTTACTGTCCTTGGGCATCTGCGCGCCGGCCACTTTGGCAAAGGTGGAATAGAGATCGAACCCGGCCGCCAGCTCTTTACACTCGCTGCCGGCGGGAATTTGGCCCGGCCAGCGCATCAGGCAGGCGACCCGCACGCCTCCTTCCCACATGGTACCCTTCGACCCGCGCAGCAAATGCGTGCGGCTTTCGTCCACCTGGGCGTACTTGCGATAAAGCTCGAAGGTGTTGGGGTTGAGCTTGGTCAACGGGCCATTGTCGCTGCTGAAGACGACGAGCGTGTTGTCCTGCAGGCCGAGGTGATAGACCGTGCTCAGCACCTGTCCGATGGTCCAGTCGAGCGACTCGATGGCGTCGCCGTAAGCGCCGCGCTGCGAAATTCCCATGAACCGCGGCGAGACAAACCAGGGGGTATGTGTTTCGATGGGGGCGAGATGCAGAAAGAACGGCTGGTCCTTGTGCTCCTTGATGAACTTGACGGCCTCCTGCGTGAAGCGGAGCGGCAGGGCGGGGAGGTCGGCTGGTTCCTCCACGAGCTCGCCGTTGCGATAGAGGGGCATCGGCGGCGGACGCCAGTCTTTGTTCTCCGGGATTCTGATCCAGCTCGTGCTTTCCGGCTCGTGGTCGTTGGCGTACGGGATGCAGAAGGAGTGATCGAAGCCGTGGCGGTTCGGCAGGAACTTCGCCTGGCAGCCGAGATGCCACTTGCCGATGAGCGAGGTGGCGTAGCCCTTCGTTTTCAGCAGCTCCCCAATGGTCACCTCGTCCTCGTTCAGCCCGACCTTGGAATGCGGCCAGAGCACAATCGGCAGACTCAGGCGTTCCGCATAACAACCGGTCAGAATCGCACACCGCGAAGCCGAGCAAGCCGGCGCCGGCGAATAGAACGATGTGAACTTCATTCCCTCCTTCGCCAGCCGATCCAGGTTCGGCGTTTTCACGTCCTTGGCCCCGTAGCAGCCGATTTCGTCATAGCCCAGGTCGTCCGCCAGAATATGGATGATGTTGGGTGGCCGAGAAGGCTTCGGCTCGTCCGCTACTAAAGGGAGTGACAAGCAGAGAGCGGCGGCGAGACAGAGAATGATTCGGAGAACCGACATAGTGAGTCTCCAAGCGCAAGGTGGTACGATACCGTAGCGACAGGCGGCCCGCCTGTCAGCTTGCTTAAGGCGAATTGATGACAAAAAAATGGCGGACAGAAAAATGAAACTCTCGGGCAAATGCAAAATGGACATCCTAGCCCATGCGCGATACGTATGCGTGGTGACGCTGGTTTTGGGACTTCTGGGTTGTGGCGAAGAGCAGGGGAAACAGTCGGGGACGAAGGCTGTGTCGAAAGGGACCATCGGCGTCTCCGTCCTGACGATGCGGAACCCGTTCTTCAAGGTCATTGCCGACAACATAGAGGCAGAACCTAAGAAGGCGGGATACGACGTCATCATCACCGATGGCGACATGAAAGTGGAGGAGCAGCGGCGGCAGGTACAGGATTTCATCGTGAAGAAGTGTTCGGCAATCGTCCTCTGCCCCACCGATGCCGTCAGCATTGGCCCGGTCATTCAGGAAGCCAATGCCGCGGGCATCCCGGTCTTCACCGCGGACCTGGCTTGCCTCGACCCGAAAGCAGAAGTCGTCTCGCACATCGCCACCGACAATCTGGCCGGCGGCAAACAGGCAGGGGAAGCGATGATCGAGGCCCTCGGCGAATCGGGAGGCAAAGTCGTCATTCTGCATTTCAAAAAGGCGGAGTCCTGCCTGCTGCGGGTGCAAGGCTTTCGCGAAGTCATTGATGCCCACAACAAGGGTCGCGAGTCCGGCAAGATTGAAATCGTGTCCGAACTGCCCGGCGAAGGGCACACCGACCAGGGCTACAAATGCACGCAGGACGCCCTGCAGACAACCCCCGACCTGGCCGGCATCTTCGCCATCAACGACCCCTCTGCCCTCGGCGCATACGCCGCCCTGGAAAAGGCCGGCAAAGCCGACCAGGTGAAAATCATCGGCTTCGACGGGCAGCCGGACGGAAAGCAAGCGATCAAAGACGGCAAGATCTACGCCGACCCCATCCAGTATCCCGACCGCATTGGCCAAATGACGGTGCAGACGATCCTCAAGTACTTTGACGGCGAAAAGGTCGAGAAGCAGCAGCTCATCCCGACGGAACTATACCGGAAGGCGGATGGGGAGAAGGATCCGGAATTGAGGTAATTCGAGAAAGGTCAGCGTCATGAAAGCAACCGTACTTTACCACGCTCTTTTGCTTGTCATAGTCTCACTAACTGTTGGTGCAGAGCCAGTCCACGAATCTGCACTGATGAAGGCACGTCGAGAATACTTGGATTCCCTCTTCAAGGCAGCCGACGATTTCGATATCGTCTCCGCCAAGATTCATGCTGCATACCTTGCACGATTGAAAGCGTTGGAGCAAGACGCGAAGCGTAGCGGTGATCTGGCGGCGGCGGCGAAAGTCGCTCAAGAGTTGCAGGCGAAAGAAGGTGAGGGACCTCCTTCATTTTCGGGTAAGACACTCAAGACGCGAAGCCTAATTCTTGCAAAATTGAAGGGAACTTGGTTGGTCAAGTTTTCCAACAATACGTCGCATCCGCGACAAATTCAAAGTGATGGTTCAGTAAACGGCGCGGAAGGCAAGGTCAATATCGAAAACGATGAGATCACGATTGTCTACGCCGAAGTGATCGAGAGGATTACGATAGCCGAGAAGAAAATCGTCGTCGAACATTTCAATCCGAAGTCTTCCTACTCACCCACAGAGACTGCATCAGTCGTTGGAATTGGTACTCCGAAACCGGAATAAGCCTATGAGACACGTTGTGTCAGGCAGACCTGATGGATAAGAGAATTCGCCATATCTTCTCCGACTACGGCATGCTCGGCGTTCTGCTGCTGCTCTGCATAGCGTGCAGCCTGGCCACGATTAGCAAGCAACAGCCCACGGATCGCTGGACGGCTGATCGGTTGGCGGCGAAGGTGGCGGAGGAGCATCCGGGGGGAGCCGCGCTGGTGGTGGGGCTGCCCAACGATGGGGAACGGACGTTTGTGGCGGCGGTGGAAGAGGGGCTCACGCGGCGGGGCATGAAGGTCGTGGAGGCAGTCAACGGCCTGCCGTCGGAGACGAGGGAGGCGATCAAGCGGGCGATTGCCAAGGGACAACGTATTGACGTGGCCGTTGCGTCGCTCGGGGCCTCCACGCAGACCGTGCTCGAGCCCAAGAGCTATGGCTCCCCGTTGGTGGAGAAGATGCATGTCGTCGCTCCGCGGGCCTACTACTGGCCGACGTTTCTGCTGGCCGGCAACCTGATGAACATCGTGGAGCAGGTTTCCATCATCGCCATCATGGCCATCGGCATGACGCTGGTGATCATCTCGGGAGGGATCGATCTCTCGGTCGGCAGCATCATGGCCCTCGCTTCCGTCATCGTGGCGACGCTTATCCTCTGGCTCGGCGGCAGCGGCTGGGTTCAGACCATGAATATGTGGCTGGCTTGCCTGCTGACGATTGGGCTGTGCAGCCTGATCGGGGCGTTCACCGGCCTGATGGTCACTCGCTTTCAGGTGCCGTCCTTCATCGTCACGCTCAGCCTGATGATGAGCTGTAGCGGCCTGGCGTTCATCATCAGCGAGAATGAGAAAGGCTATAAACTGCCGGTCCCCAGCCAGTTCATGGCGCTCGGCCACGGCAAGCTGCTGGGGGTGCCGCTGACGGTGCTACTGATGCTGGCCCTCTACGGCCTCGCCCACATCATCCTGTCGCGGACCGTCTACGGCCGACATCTGTACGCCGTCGGCGGTAACGAGCAGGCGGCCTTCCTGAGCGGCATTCGCGTCGCCCGCGTGAAGACAATAGCCTACATCGCCTGCGCCGCGCTGGCCGGTCTCGGCGGCATCATTCCCACCTCCATCTTCTCCACCGGCGATCCTCTGACCGGCGCTCAATATGAGCTGATGGTCATTTCCGCCGTCGTAGTCGGCGGCACGTCCCTATCCGGCGGCGAAGGCAAAATCGCCAACACGCTCATCGGCTCCCTCATCATCGCCGTGATCCGGAACGCCATGAACCTGGCCCAACTGACCGATAAAAAGCAAATGGTGGTCCTGGGAATGGTGATCCTGGGTGCGGTTCTGATTGACCGAATGAAGAGGCGACAGAGTAGCGCGGGCTAATGGGCGAACGTCAAGTTAATACGCCGCCTCCACCAGCTTCGCTTTCCGTTTCCCCTTGGCCATCGCGGCGGCTGTGGACTGGATGATCTCGGCAGCGGCGGTGCATTGAGCCTGGCTGACGTCGAGGTGGGTGACGAGTCGGACCTGGGCGGGGCCGATGGCGAAGCAGAGGACGTCTTGTTCCTTGAGCTCCGCGGCAAATTCGGCAGCGGTGCCGAGAGTTTCCTCAACGCGGAAGATGACGATGTTGGTGTCTACAAAATCGGGAGTAAGAGTCAGGCCGTCAGTCTGGCGGATGGCTTCACCGAGGATTTGCGCGTTGGCATGGTCTTCCACCAGGCGGCCACGGTTGTTTTCGAGCGCGTAGAGCGCCCCGGCCGCGATGATGCCAACCTGCCTCATGCCGCCGCCAAAAAGCTTGCGATGCCGGCGGGCTTCCTTCATGGCTTCCTTCGTTCCCGCGAGGGCGGAGCCGACGGGAGCGCCGAGCCCCTTACTGAAGCAGACGCTGACCGTGTCGAAGTGCTGGCTCCAAGTCGCCGCGTCAATGCCCGTGGCCGCGACCGCGTTGAACAGCCGGGCACCGTCGAGGTGCGTCCGCAGGCCGTTCTTATGGGCCCACTCGCAGATGGCGACGACATTCTCGTACGGCTGGATTTTGCCCGCTCCGCGGTTATGCGTGTTCTCCAGGCAAATCAGCCGCGTCCGGAGCAGATGCTCGTTATCCGGCCGAATGAGCCCGCGGACCTGGTCGACGTGCAGCACGCCGAACTTCCCTTCCACCGTCCGGGACACCACGCCGCTAAGCTGGGCGAAGGCCCCTTGCTCATAGTTGTAGATGTGGCAGCCGGCCTCGCAGATGAACTCGTCCCCCGGCTTGCAATGGATGCGAACCGCCACCTGGTTCGTCATCGAGCCGCTGGGCATGAAGACGGCCGCCTCTTTGCCCAGCAACTCAGCCGTTAGCGATTGCAACCGCTCGCAAGTCGGATCGACGTCAATGACATCGTCTCCGACCGGCGCATTGGCGATGAACTGCCGCATGGCGGGTGAAGGGCGGGTGACAGTATCGGAGCGGAGGTCGGTGGGGGGCATGGAGAGTTGAGTTGCTTGGGGTGAACTAAATGGAAATGTAAGTCTATTCTCCTGCAGCCTGGAGCACCAATGACCGGAGCACTGGTGCGACGAAGAAATTCAGTTCCATCCGCAGTCTGTCGATGAGTGGCGCAATTTCACGGCACAGTCCGTCTTGCTTGGCCCGCAACAGAATGCCCAGCGTTCCGGTCACCGCCAGTCCCAGCTTTTCGGCGGTTTCTCGCCCATCCATTTCGTCCATAAGGAGTAGATCGGCATGAAGTTCTTCCGCCAGAGCAATCGCTTCCGCTTCGCCAAGATCAAGCGTGGCACGAAGCTCATCGACTCGCGCTTTGGAAGCGGGCACTTGGACTTTGAGGCACGAAATCCCGGATATCTGGATAGGTGCCAGTTGGGATGCTGGATATTCAAGCTCGTTGACGACGGCTGGCGGAATCAAGACTTCGCCGTACAGCGATTTGAGCCACTCAATTTTTCCCAAGTGATGAAGCGTGCGTATGGGTGAAGTGTCGCTGATGATGACGGCCATGGCGAAGACCACCTAGCGGCTGCGTCCCAGAAATTCCAAGTCCTGTCGCAACTGTGCTTCCGTATAAACGGTGAGCGGCAGGTTGCGTTTGAGTAGCTCTTCCTCAAACTTAGTTCGAGTCATGCCTAACCAGTGGGTCGCGGCTGATTTGCTCAATTTGGCGGCCGCAAAGAGTCGACATGCGATTTCAATCTGCCCATCAAGATTGTCGTCGGGAATCATCAAGGACATGGTCATTCTCCGTTTCGTGCACTTACCGTGAATTCTACACCATTCCTGGGACTCTTGAAGTCTAAATTTGTTACGATGGAACCAACGCCGACTGTTTTCACTCCCCGTAGACCGAGGTATTCAAAATGGTCCGACTACCCTCCCGTCGCCGCTTCCTCAAATCCACTGCTGCCGGAGTCGCCGCCGGCACTTTTCTGGCGAGTGCCCCGGCATTCCTCCGCGGCCGGGATCTCAACGACAAGCTCAACATCGCCTGCATCGGAGTGGGAGGACGTGGCGGAGGGAACTTGGGTTCGGTGTCGGGCGAAAATATCGTGGCCGTCTGCGACGTGAATGAGAACAACCTGAACAAGGCTGCCGCGGCGCATGGCAAGGCGCGGAAGGAGACGGACTTCCGCCGGCTGTTTGACCACCAGAAGGAGTTCGACGCGGTCGTGGTCAGCACCTGCGAGCATACCCACGCCTTCGCCACGCTGCCGGCGTTGCAACTGGGCAAGCACGTCTACTGCGAAAAGCCGCTGACGCACAACATCTGGGAAGCCCGCATTATTCGCGAAGCGGCAGCAAAGGCGAAAGTGGCGACGCAGATGGGGATTCAAATCCATGCGATGGAAAATTATCGCCGAGTGGTGGAGCTCATTCAAACCGGCGCGATCGGCCCGGTGCGAGAAGCCCACGTATGGGTCGGCCGCGCATGGGGCTTGCAAAGCGAGGCGGATGCCAGGAAGTACGGCGACATCGTTTCGGTGCAAAACCGTCCCGCGACAGCCGACCCGATACCGAGCGGCCTTAACTGGGATTTATGGCTCGGTCCCGCGGCGGAGCGGCCGTTCCATAACGTCTACTTCCCAGGGCCAAAGTGGTATCGCTGGTGGGACTTTGGCAGTGGCACCATGTCGGACCTTGGCAGCCACTGGAACGACCTGCCGTTCTGGGCCCTCAAGCTGCAATCGCCACTCACCATCGAAGCTTCCGGCCCGCCTCCGCACGCCGAGCTCGCACCCGCCTCCATGCAAGCGACCTACGAATACGGCCCTCGCGGCGAGATGCCGGCGGTCAATCTCACTTGGTATCAAGGAGTCAACAAACCGGAGATTTGGAAATCAAAAGGCATTCCGCAGTGGGACAGTGGGGCGCTCTTTATCGGCGACAATGGAATGGTCCTCTCCGAATACGGCAAGCACCTACTTCTTCCCGAAGACAAATTCAAAGACTTCAAACGGCCCGAGCCGTTCATTCCAGCATCGAAGGGACATCACGCCGAGTGGATCCACGCCTGCAAGACGGGCGAGCCGACCACCTGCAACTTTGAGTACTCCGGCTGGCTCACGGAGGCGAACCATCTGGGCAACGTCGCCTACCGCGTCGGCAAGAAGATCGAGTGGAAGCCCGCGGAGCTGAAATGTCCGAATGCTCCCGAGGCGGACAAGTTCATCAAGCGGGAATATCGGAAGGGTTGGAACCTGGAGAAGTTGACCTAGGCTGAGCCGCAGGATGGGACTCCTGTCCCGTCCAGAGTATATCTTCGGATGGGACGGGAGTCCTATCCTACATTTGCCGGCGGATGCCAAGTAATGAGCGCGTATCCCGCTCGATCATCCGCTCGACTGCCTCCATGTTCAGTCGCGGCAAGTTCGTCCCTTCGACCATGTTGTTAAGGCTCCGCAACCCGTCAAGCGTGCCCTGCACATTGGTGAAGGGATAGTCGGTGCCGAAGAGGAGCTTGTCCCATACGCCGTATTCCTGCACCAGCATCAGGCTGTGATAGAACTGGAACGGGCGGTAGTGGAGCGCGCTGATGTCCGCATAGAGATTGGCGTGCTTGCGAATGGTCGCGATGCACTCCCCTTCGTACGGATGGCCCAGATGGGCCAGGATCATCTTCACCTCGGGGAATCGCGTGGCGACGACGTCGAGGTGCCGCGGCAAGGTGCATTCCAGCGGAGCTTGCGCGATGAAGGTCGTTCCCGTGTGCAGCAGCACCGGTAACCGGTGCTCGGTGGCGTAACGCCAGAGGGGATCGAGCCGCTCGTCATCGGGACGATAGCCGCCGTACATCGGCATCAGCTTGATGCCCGCGAGGCCGAGATCCTGATGACCGAAGAGAAGCTCTCGCTGCCAGTCATCCTGGGTTGGGTCGACCGAGAGAAAGCCGATGAGCTTGTCGGAATGCTCGGCGACGTACTTCGCCACGTAAGCATCGTCCACCCACAACCCGCTGAGTCGAGCTTTGCCGCCGAACACAATCGTTGTCACACCGGGGACCGAGAGCCGCTCGTAGTCTTCCCAGCGGATGGTGAGATCCATCTCCTGGCCCGCTTTGGCACGTCTGGCCTGCCGGCGGAAGTCGTCATTGAAATCCTCCGGATAGCGCCAAGTGTGGCTGTGGACGTCGACGATGGGCACTATTTCTTCTCTCCAAACGGATCGGCTCCTTCCGCGGGGGGCGTTCCTTCGGCCGGAGCCGCTCCTTCCGCGGGCTTCGCGGCGCCGGCGGCGGGCTTGGCGAATGGATCGTCCTCGGGCGGCTTGGATTCATCAAGGGGAACCTTGGGCTTCTCGGTATCCTCCTTCTTCTCCCCCTTCTTGGGAGCGACCTTGCGCGGCCCACCATCCTGCATCAGCCGGATCTCGGGCCATTTGTGGTCGATTTCGCGGAAGCACTGCAAGAGGCCGGATGGAGTGCCAACCACGATGCGATCCGTTTCCGTATTCATCATCCGCACTTCCAGCTCGGGAGCGGAAATGCTCGCCACGCGGCTGCCGGAGCGAATGTCGATCACCACCAGACTGGCGGTGATGTCCGTGCAATAGAGCCGGTCGGTGCTGGCCGCAATGAAACCGCGAATGCCGGAGGTGGTCCAATTTTCCGTGCCCGCTTCCGCGTCGATCGAATACATGGTGCCGCTATCGGCAATCGCATAGACGGTGTCGCGGACGCCGACGGGAGCGTGGGTAATCGATTCCCCGGTGGAAAACCGCCAGGCGATTCCCCCGCGCGATTCACGCAAGGAATAGACGTAACCATCCTGGGAAGTGGCGAAAATCTTGTCGGGCGGAAGGAAGCCGGGAGTGGAAACGACATTGTCCTTGGTCTCCACGCGATATTTCACTTTGGCGTCGTTGGCGTTGGCCACGTACACATGTCCGCGGTCGGTCGCCCAGGCCACGCTGTGGTTGAGGACGACCGGCTGCGTGGTGGGACGACCCATCGCGCGGAACGTGGTGGCTGCCCGCCGGGGATAGTCCACCCAATACGCCTCGACCTTGCCGTTGAGCAGCGGGACAAAGACATAGTCCTCCGTTACGGCCGGCCCTTGCACGGGTGCTCCGGGAATTGTCTTTTCCCAGTTCGGAGTGCCGTCGCTGGCTTTCAGAACATACACCTTCGAACCGTTAAAGACGGCGACCATGTCGTCGGAGGCGCCGCAGTTGGACGTGGGAAACCGCGGATCACCCACGAAGCTGGCCCACTTCGTCTTGCCAGTTTCGCCGTCGATCGCGTGGACCAGGCCGCGCTCCGAGGTGGCGTAAATCGTAATCTCGGGAATGACGTGCATGGATAGCTTCGGCGCTTCCGAGGGTGGCGCTCCAGGGCCGGCCGCAGGTGCTGCAGCAGCTGGGTCGGCGGGGGGCTGGTTCGCGGGAGGCGCCGCGCCGGCCGCTGGGGCGGGAGCGGTGAGCAGCGTCAAACCGGCGATCTTCTTTTCAGCCGCTTGTTTCGCGCCGTCCACGCCGACAGGATTGCCGAAGGCGTCGATCTCTCGCTCGGAAAACACGTAGCTGCGGCCGCGGAAGGTGACTTCGAACTCGGTATGCGACTGCACGCTACTGACGTGATGGGTGATCCCCTGCATCCGCCCGCGGGCGCTATCCATTTCCAAATGGGTGAACCACATCCGCGTCAGCCCGGCCCGCCGCGCCCCTTCGGAAGACAATAGACCCTGCTTGCTGACCTGGCCAAAGGACGCCAGTGGCAGCAAGGCAACGGCCAGAAGAGCAAGGACGGAGAGTGAATGACGGCGCGACATGGCAAAGTCCTCGAAAGGAGGAGCGGGAAAGTTTTGTGGTGAACCCTTTCAGTCTAATTGCCGCGGCGTGGAAAAGGATAGCTACTTGGGAAAAACAGGGGATCCACGAACCCGCAGCGCGAGCGAGGGAGGACTGTTAGCA
>JBPCKT010000143.1:0-6311 GCA_051004015.1 Pirellulaceae bacterium
AAAAGAGGAATGTTTTCGTTCTGCCGGCGATGTGGGCGGGCGGCCTTCGCGTCGCCGGGGGCAGGCGAAACCCCCCCCCACTTCGGCATTAGAATCCGCAGCACGAAGGAGACATTATGACGACTGACAAACTCTGCCGCTGGGGGATCCTCGGCGCTGCCAACATTGCCCGTAAGAACTGGGACGCCATTCGCCACGCGGAAAACGCCACGCTGGTGGCCGTCGCCAGCCGCAGCCAGCCGCGGGCGGAGGAGTATATCCGCGAGTGCCAGCTTGTGGCCCCGCATGAGCAGACGCCGACGGCCAGCACTTATGAAGAGTTGCTGGCCAGGAAGGATATCGACGCGGTCTACATCCCGCTCCCCACCGGTATCCGCAAGGAATGGGTCATCAAGGCAGCCAATGCCGGCAAGCATGTGCTGTGCGAGAAGCCGTGCGCCCCGACGGTGGCCGAGCTGGAGGAGATGCTCGCCGCTTGCCGCAAGAACAAGGTCCAGTTCATGGACGGCGTGATGTTCATGCACAGCGACCGGCTGCCGCTGATGCGGCGGGCGCTCGATGAATCGGGCAAAGTCGGGCCGATCAAGCGGATTGCCTCGCACTTCAGCTTTCTCGCGCCTCCCGAATTCATGGCCAGCAACATCCGGGCCTCGAGCGACCTGGAGCCGCTGGGGGCGCTCGGCGATCTGGGCTGGTACAACACCCGCTTCACGCTCTGGGCGACGAACTATCAATTGCCGACGCACGTGACGGGGCGGATTCTCACCGCCGGCAAGCGTCCCGACAGCAGCCTGGACGTGCCGCTGGAGTTTTCCGCCGAGATGTGGTTCCCCGGCGGTGTTTCCGCCAGTTATTACTGCTCGTTCGTCACGCAGATTCAGCAATGGGCCAACATCAGCGGCACCGAAGGGTATCTGCACGTCGATGATTTCGTGCTCTCCTCGTTCGGCTGCGAGGCGGCCTTTGAACTGACGGTTTCGAACCTCGACCGCAGCGGCTGCATCTACAACATGCCGCAGCGGACGGAGCGGATTGCCTCCCCCGAGTACAGCAACAACCACCCCACCGCCCAGGAAACCGGCCTCTTCCGCCGCTTCAGCAACATCGTCGTCACCGGCCGCCTGGAGCCGCAGTGGGAAACCATCGCCCTGGCGACGCAGAAGGTCGTCAACGCCTGTTTGGAATCGGCCCGGAACGATGGGAGGAGGATTTCACTATGAGGGATTTCCTTCAAACTCGTTCCCAAGCTCTGCTTGGGAACGCACGACTCGAAGCTCCGCTTCGCGAAAGCACAGGCTCGAAGCAGAGCTTCGTTACGTGGGTTCCCAAGCAGAGCTTGGGAACCAGCACTCTCGTTCTTCTCTTCTCTCTGCTTCCCTTGTCCTCTCGCGCCGACGACACTTCCTGGCCGAAGATTGAAAAGTACTTCCAGCCCCCCGCCGAACACGCGAAGGACTTCGGCCCCTACCGCTCCCCGCTCAAATTCAACGACGGCAGCGAGGTGAAGACGGCAGAGGACTGGGCTCGGCGCCGCAAGGAAATTGTAGACCTCTGGCACAAGCGGCTCGGTGCCTGGCCGCCACTGCTCGAGAAGCCGAAAGTGGAAGTGCTCGAGACGAAGGAGAAAGACGGCTATTCCCAAAAGCACGTCCACGTGCAGGTCTCCTCCGACGGCAAAATCGCGGATGGCTATTTGCTGATTCCGCCCGGCAAGGGCCCGTTTCCCGCGGTCTTCGTCCCCTTCTACGAGCCGCTCACCAGCATCGGCGAAGGGAAGAGCGGCCGCGGCACGCACGACTATGGCCTGCAGCTCGTCCGCCGCGGCTTTGTCACGCTCTCCATCGGCACGCCCGGCTCGTTTGAGAAAATCGGCAGCGACACCCGCGAGCTTTTGACAAACGCGGGCAAGGAGCAGCGCCGCCAGCCGCTGACGCTGCTGGCCTACGTCGCCGCCAACTGCCACACGGCCCTCGCGCAAATGCCGGAAGTGGACAAGGACCGGATCGGCATCATCGGGCTTTCCTACGGCGGCAAATGGGCGATGTTCGCCTCCTGCCTGCACGACAAATACGCATGCGCAGTCTGGTCCGATCCCGGCATCGTCTTCAACGAGAAGAACAGCAACGTCAACTATTGGGAGCCCTGGTATCTGGGCTATGACGCCAAGACCCAGCGCAAGGCGGGCGTTCCGACAGAAGCCAACCCGCGGACCGGCCTCTACAAAGAGCTGATCGACGAAGGGGACGACCTCGTCAGCCTGCACGCCCTGATGGCCCCCCGCCCGATCCTCGACTCCGGCGGCACCGAAGACCCGCCGCATAATTGGCGGGCCCTCAATCACCTCATCGCCGTCAACAACCTCCTCGGCCAGAAAAACCGCGTCGCCATGACCGCCCGCAAAGGACATATCCCCACGGCGGAGGCACTGGAGGTTGAGTTGGCGTTTTTGGAGTATTGGCTGAAGAAGTAGAGGGAACCACGGAGATAAGAATGCGTTCAAAAGGGAAAAACCGAAAAGGTGTGTCCAAGACGATTCCCGTGATGGATGACTTGAAGGCGCAATGGCTTCGGGGAATGACTCCCTGGCAACGCCTGGCTTTAGCGAATGAGATGTGGAAATTGGCTCGGGAGCTAGTTTATGCTCAACTACGAAACCAACATCCGGATTGGGGAAAGTTCGAACTTGTTGAAGAAATGGTCCGTCGAGTTTCTACAGCACCGGCGTTTCCACACCCAACTTCTCCGCCAACTTCACCAAGGCGTTCCAGTTCTCCCCATCCAGAGTGATCCCCTGCTTCATCCGCTTCGCGCAGAGCCGCCGCTCGGGGTCGCCGGGAAGCGTGATTTCATCCACGCCGTCAATCCGTGGACAGGAGCGGACATAGTCGACGAGTTGCGAGACTTCGGCCCGAAAATGCTCGGCACCGCCGAAACGGGCGGGGTCGATGAACATCATGAAGACGCAGTTTCCCTTCTTGGGATACGGCACCGGCCGGGCGCAGACGCCGCCGGAGATCGCGCCGCAGAAAATCTCGATCATCAGGCCCAGGCCAAAACCTTTGTACGCCTGGTTCCCTCCCATCGGCAGGATCGAGCCGCAGGGATTGGCGTAGAGTGTGTTCGGGTCGGTCGTCGGCTTCCCTTCGCAGTCGAGCAACCACCCTTCGGGAACTTTCTCGCCGGCGATTTTCTTCACCCGGACTTTCCCTTCTGCCGTCGCGCTCGTGCTGAAGTCCAGCACCAGCGGCTCATCGCCATTGGGCGCGCCGATGGCCAGCGGATTGGTGGAAAGTCGCGGGGCTTTGCCGCCGGGGGGAGCGACCCGCACGGCTGCACCGTGGGAGTTGACCATGAACATCGAGACCAGCCCTTCCGCCGCGGTCATTTCGCAGTATTCCCCCAGCCGGCCGATATGGCCGCAGTGGGTCATCGTGCCGATGGCCTGCCCCTCCGCGTGCGCCTTCGCCGCCAGCTTCTTGATCAGCCGAGCCGCCTGCACCTGACCGAAGCCCCAGTTGGCATCCGCCACGATTCGAGACGGCCCTTCGTCGAGAATCGTCAACTCCGCACCCGAGGCGACTTCCCCTTCCTTGATGGCCTGCACGTAATAGGGAATCCGCATCACGCCGTGGGAGTCGTAACCTTTCAGGTTCGCATCGACGAGGCTCCGCGCGGTCACGGAGGCTTCCTCCTCCGACGCGCCGCCGGCGCGGAGAAGAGATTTGGCGAAGGCGGTCAGGTCGAGTGGACGAATGGTGGGCACGGGGAGTTCCTTGATGTCTGGTGGGAAGGACAATTTACCGCAGGCCGGCTCGCCCCGCGACCATGCCGCAGGGGTGGCCGCGAAAAACGCGAAGAGACACAAAGAAGCGACACAAAAATGCCGCGGAAGTTGTCCTTCATCTGACTCTCATCTTTGTGCCTTTTTGTGTTTCTCGCGGCCATTCCCCTCCATCTCGACTTGCAAGATTTCCGCGACAACGGCGAATGGGTTTGTTAGGATGGCTGAGAACAGACACGCCGCTTCCGCAGGCCGGTTTATGCGCCTTCTCGTCAAGTGTCCCAACTGTGCTCAGAAGTACGACGCCACCAAACGGAAGATCGGCAGCCGGTTTCGTTGCCGCTGCGGGAAGGTGGTGCAAATCGACGAGCCGCGGGCACATGAGGCGTCGGTCATTCACTGCTCAGCTTGCGGAGCGTCGCGCGAGGAGGGGGAGCGGACCTGCAAGTACTGCGGCAGCGACTTCACGATCCATGAGCTCGATCTGAACACCGTCTGTCCCGGCTGCCTGGCGCGGGTCAGCGACCGGGCCCGCTTCTGCCACCACTGCGCCACGCCGCTGTCCGTCGAAGCCATCGCCGGCGAGGAATTGCCCTTCCGCTGCCCTGCTTGCGAGGATCGCCAGCTCGTCAGCCGCCGCTTGGAGAGCATTGCGACTTCGGCGCTCGAATGCCAGGTCTGCGCGGGACTCTGGATCGGCCTGGAGTCCTTTCACGATCTGCTCACGCTAGAAGCACGTGGCAGCGCGGGCGAGAGCGTCTCGCACCGCCGTCCCAACGCAGCGGCCTATTCCGACAAGCCCGGTTCCACGAAGCGCTACCGCCCCTGTCCGGTTTGCCGCGAGCTCATGACGCCGCGGCACGTCGGCCAGGGGCGGAGCGGCATCATCCTGGATGTCTGCGGCGAGCACGGGCTGTGGTTCGACTGCGACGAGCTATCGCATCTCATCGCCTGGATCCGCAGCGGCGGACTGGAATCGGTGAGGGAGGATGTCGGTGTGCTCAAGGGATCGCCGGACTTTGTCCGCAAACGAATGGGCAAGAAGGGTGAGCCCAAACCCCCGCCTCCGCCCCTCATTGTCGGCGGCAGTTATGGAGGCGGAAGTTGGGGCGAGGAAATGCGGGATCGGGATGGCGTTGACGAGCTCGTGATATTGGCGGGGCCATTGCTATATGCAGCTGGGCAAGTCGTGGCGAAACTGTTCAGCAAACATTAGCTCTCGGAGACTCGCCTCGCTATATTGTCCTTTACCATGCTCTCCCTCTTCACTCATCCGCTGACGGGAAAATCGCGGCTGCCGCGACGGGAACTGCTGCGGATCGGAGGTCTGTCGCTGCTGGGACTTTCGGCTGGGCAGCTCGCACAGCTTCGGGCGGCAGAATCACCGACGAGTGATAAGCAGCCTCGGGCGAAGTCTTGCATCTTTCTCTTTCTTTTCGGCGGCCCCAGCCAGATTGACCTCTGGGACATGAAGCCGCAGGCGGGGCCGGAAATACGAGGGGAGTTTAATCCCGCCCCGACCAACGTGCCGGGGATTCAGATTTGCGAGCATCTGCCGCTCCTGGCGAAGCAGATGGACAAGCTCTGCCTGCTCCGCTCCATGAGCCATCGGATGAACGTGCATGGCCCGGCTTGCAGCGAAATTTTCACTGGCCGGCCGTACTTCGGCCCGCCGACGACCGACCAGGCGACCCGCGAGGACTGGCCCTCCCTCAGCTCCCTCACTACGCGGTTTGGCAAATCGAATCGCGGGCTGCCGCCGTCCGTGGTGCTGCCGTGGTACTTGCAGTTCACCGGCCAGGCCAAAAAAATCGCCGGCCAGACGGCGGGGCGGATGGGAGAGAGCCACGCCGCCATGCTCGTGCAAGGTGACATTGGCCGCGCCGACTTCGAACTCGCCGGCCTGCGGCTGCCGGAAGATGTGCCGTGGGAGCGAACGGTCAATCGCCGGGATCTGCTTTCAACGATTCAAGAGAGCGCTTCGTCGCCAAAGTTAGATTTCGGCAACGGCCTCAGGATGCTGGACGAAAATCGCCGCCGGGCCTGGTCGCTGCTCGAACATCGCGCGGGGGAAGTCCTAGACCTCCAGCGTGAAAAACCAGAGACCCGGGAAAAATACGGCCAGACCACGGTGGGTCAGTCCCTGCTGATGGCCCGCCGCCTGGTGGAAGCCGGCGTCTCGCTCGTCACGGTCAACTGGCAGGACGAAACGCACATCGACGGCGTCAACACCTGCTGGGACACGCACCAGGAAAATTTTCCCAAGCTCAAAACCCTCCTCTGCCCTCTCTTCGACAAAGCCTACTCCGCCTTCCTCGAGGACCTGCATCAGCGGGGCCTCCTGGAGACGACGCTCGTCGTGGCGGTCGGCGAATTCGGCCGCACGCCGCGGCTGGGGCAGTTCGAGCAGAGCAGCAACACCCGCAAGACCGGCCGCGACCACTGGCCCCACGCCTTCACCGCCCTCCTCGCCGGCGGCGGCGTCCGCGGCGGCCAGGTCTACGGCAGCACCAACGAAAACGGCGGCTAC
>JBPCKT010000144.1:0-10410 GCA_051004015.1 Pirellulaceae bacterium
TTTAGTTTTCCTTTTTGTCTTCTTTTGAGGGGGGTTTTTTGGGGGGTGTCTTCCCCTCTGGCAAAAAAAAGAAGTTTGGTTGGGAGGGGCGGGACCCCCCCCCCACGGGCGGTAAGGCCGCGCTATCGCTCATTCAGAATAATGTCGAGGTCCGTCTTCAGTCCCCGCATGTAGCTCCGCCACTCGATGTCCAGAGCGCGGCGGTCTTTCTTGATGCACTCTTTGAAGACGGTGGTCAGAGTGGCCTGGCTGAACTGCACTTCGGGGGGCAATTCGCCAAGCCGGCGATAAAAGGCGATGAACTCCTCGAAGTGCCGCTCCATCAGGAAATGAGTCAGGGCCCAAGCCTGGCCGTAGCCGTGAACGGTGGAGGCGTGGCTGCCCGCGTAGTCGAAAATCTGGTCCCCCACAATGAAGTCGATGTTGGAATGTTCCTTGTCCGGTTCCAGGGCGCGATACCAGTTGAGGCGGTCCTCGTTCACCGCTCCAATGCCCCCCCAGTTCGCTCCCTCGGACGTTTCAAAATACGTGGCCAGTCCTTCATGCACCCAGGCGGGGACGCGCACATCCCGCGGCAAGAGACCGGTGTTGCCTGCCATCTGGTGAGTGGTTTCGTGGCTGACGACCTTGACGTCCAGGTTTTCCCGCTCCATGCCCACGATGAACTGGAAGGCATCGGCCAGGTGCTTGATCTCCGCGGCATTGCTGGCCCGCTTCTTCACCGCCTCCACCTTCACTTCCTGCAGTTCAGTGGACATCTCAATCATCTGCTTGAAATCCTCCGTGGTGCCGTTGTCGTAAAAGACGCTGGTGTTGGTGGTCGGACTCCAGAATCCGGCAGCGCTGCTTAGGCTGGGGTCCAGCTTAGTGGCAAAGAACAGATAATCCTGATGCTCCGAGAACAGCAAGACTTTGAGACGTTCCTTGGGAATTTCCAGCTCGACCCCGCTGGCAAAGAAGCGGAGCAGGAAGCTCTCATAAACCTGTTCCAGCAGGAGCAGGCGCTCGTCGGCCCGGGGGATCTTGCGGTTGACGAACGGCTTGTCGGAGGTGTCGTGCATCAAGAGGAAATGCTTGCTCATCTTGATTTTCATATCTGGACGGCCGACGAGATCCTTGATCTCCTTTTCCTGCTTCGACGAATCGCCGAGTGGTTCGTCCATCCGCGCCTTGAGCTTCTTGACCATGTTCGCCCGCGCATGATTAGGATCCGCTTCCAGCGTCTTTTCGACCGCCTGGTAGAAGGAGCTCAGCAGCCCGTGCCGAAGCGCCCACTGGGCAGCTTCGAAGCGCTTGTTGGCATCGGAACCCCCCTTGCCCAGTTGCCTGCTGAACTGGTCTTGAAGAGTAGGGACCTTGATGATGGTCGAATCGTCGAGGTTGAAATGCAGCGTTCCCAACTTGGGATGCGTGAAGGTACGCGTGCCGCCGGGGTTCGTTTGCACGCTCCCTTGCAGGATTAACTCCCTTCCCGAGCGGGGCAGCCGATATTTAACGATGTCGCCGCGCACCGAATGCTCGGCCAGCGCAACCAGCGCGGCAGCCGTAAACAGCATCCCCAAACGGAGCTGAGCAGTAGTCATTGGCAAACCCTCACTTATCCGTGGATGGGGGAGCGTCGGTCGCGAGATCAATTTTCTCGGCGCCGTGAATCGTGCAAAGTGCGCGGAAGACGGCCGGACTAATGTTGGAAGAAATCACTCGCACGGAGCCATCCGCCATGACGACCGTGACGCCGCTGGTTCCCTTGGAGCCAAACCCGCTGATCTTGTCGAAGTACGGCTCGCGAGCACCGCGGATCGTCGCGCCGCCTCCCATCACCCAGGGATTGGCGAGTTCTCCACCCCCCAGCACCATGATGGTGTTGCTCGTGCCGTCCGTGATTTCGGCCGGCGTGGCGATGGAGTCATAACCGAAAATGCCGGCCCGCGGATCGCTCCGCGGAAGCTTGGCGGCCACCACGTTGCGGGCGTCCTCAATCCCGGACATGCCCACGAAATGCGTGAGGGCAAAGTTCTCGAAAGGATATCCTTTCCACCGCGTGCGGTCGTCACCCGGATTGAGAAACTCCGGGATGATCTTGCTGCACAACTGCAGATTTACTTTGTCACTCAGCGGCTTATCCAGCGTGAATTTTCCGTAATGCTCCTGCTGACCGATGAACGGCAGGATTTGATGCATCCAGCTGTAGTGGGCCTGCACGTTATCTCCTTCGCCAACCCTGCGAACCCCCACGAGTTTTCCGCTGGGGTGCCACTTGACCAGCCCTTCACCCAGCACCTTTGCGATGGGACGAGAAGCCGGCGGATCTTGCCCGGAATCGGCCTTCGACGAGCCGGACTTCCCTGCGCTGGGCGAATTGGCGCCTCCTGGCGAGGAAGATGAATCGGTGGGACCCATCGGCATCGGCCCCGTCGGGTTGCCGCCGACGGGTATGCCGGGGGAGGAAGGGGCACCGCCGCCGTTTGCGCCATTGCTGGCGGGAGTAGCACCTGGCATGGGGCCCAACTGCGGCGAACCTGGTCCTGCGGTGCCGACGCCCATCGGATTGCCCGCTTGCGTAGTCGCGGCTGGAGCCGTTGCGGCTGGGACCGTGGGAGTCGTGGCGGCAGGGGTGGTGGCGGGGGGCGCTAGTGGAGTTTGAGTTGACGCGGCGACAGTTGCCCTACCGCTGTTTCGATTGACGAGCCAGATGCCGATGACCAGACCCAGCAAGACAACGCCGACACCAACGCCCAAGAAGACCAGCAACTTGGTGTTTCCTCCTCCGTCATCCCTGGCAGCCTGCCCAGCGCCATAGGCCGCCTGTGCCTGGGCAGGCTTGGAAGCGCCGGCCGCCGGCATGACCAGCGGACCACCCAGCGGGCCGCTTCCCAAAGAAGAACCAAACAGGTCTCCACCCAGCGGGTCGTTCGCCAGGGGAGCGCCGGCAAATGGGTCAGGACCAAATAAGTCACCCCCCAGCGCGGTTGCGCCAGCTCCAAACGGATCTGGTGTGACGGGTGCGTCCGCGGGCGAAGGGACTGCTGGCGCGCTGAGCGGAATCGGCACGTCCTGCCCGCAGGCCGGACACTTGAGCGTCTTTCCGCGCATGGCCGGAGGAGCTTTGTAGGCTTTACCGCACCCGCAGCGGACGGAAATTTGCGGGGCGCTCGCCGCGGTTTTGGCGGCGGCCGTTGGAGCCTCTTGAACTGCGACCGGCGGCTTGGCAGCGGGCTTCGTCGTCGCAGACCTGGGCGAAGCGGGGGCGGCAGCGACGGGAGGCGGCTGAATGAGCAGCGGGCTGCCACACGCGGGGCAGGGAACCTCTTTGCCTGAAAGGTGGTCCTGGGCCATGAATCTCTGGCCGCAACCGCAGGCAACAGGAAAGGGCATTCGCAAAGCTCACTTATTCAAAGTCACGCATTCCTTCTAAGGCCTTCTCTAAAGTCGTGCCCGTGCTGGCAAATGCAGTCTAGCCCATTTCGAGCCGGCGATTCAACCAAATGGGAGATATTCTTTCCTCATGCCCGCACGAGTCCGGGAGCCGACTCCAAATCCAAGCCTTCGAATTTTCCGGCCCGCAGTCGCTCCAGCGCTATCGCCCCCATCACGGCGTTGTCGGTACACATGCCCGGCGGGGCGACATGCAGCTCAATTTTCATTTCCGCGGCGAGCTCCGCCAGCCGCTCCCGCAGTCGACGATTGGCCGCGACTCCGCCGCCGACACAAAGCACGCTCTCCCTCGTATGCTCCAGCGCCAGCCGGGTCTTGGCGATCAGGCTATCTACGACGGCTTCCTGAAAACTGGCCGCCAGGTCGGCAATCTGCTGCGGCGTCAGATGGACCGCGGAGAAGTCCGCCTTCTGCGGTCCGCAGATGGCATAACGCACCGCCGTCTTCACTCCGCTGAAGCTGAAGTTGAGTCCCCCCGACTCTCCCCCCAGCGCTCGCGGAAACTGAAAGGCCCGCGGATTTCCCCGCTCAGCCGCCTGAGAGATCGCCGGCCCTCCCGGATACGCAAGGCCGAGCATACTGGCGACTTTGTCGAATGCTTCGCCGGCCGCATCGTCGATGGTGCCCCCTAGATGATGGAATTCCGTGGCGCTCGCGCAGTGATACAGGCTGGTATGTCCGCCACTGACAATCAATCCGACGCACGGAAAGACATTCTTCCTCGCCGCCATCCGGCAGGCATAAATGTGGGCATGTAAATGATTGACGGCTACGAGCGGCTTGCCGGTGGCGAGGCACAGGGCCTTTGCCGCGACCAGTCCGACGAGCAATGAACCCGCCAGGCCGGGAGTCGTGGCGACGGCAATGGCATCCAGGTCCGAGAGAAGTACGTTGGCCTTGCGAAGTGTCTCGTCGATAACCGGCACGATCCGCTCCAAATGCGCACGGGCGGCAATTTCCGGCACCACGCCGGCAAAGCGGCGATGAAGCTCATCCTGCGAGGCTACCACGGAGCCGAGGACTTGCAAGTCATCCGTCACCACCGCCGCCGCGGTTTCGTCACAGGTGGACTCGAGCGTGAGAATCTTCATACGAGTCAGGGTACCTCATGCCGCGCCATCGGCGTCATCCCCCTTCCTTTCCCCCGCGTCAATCATTCCGCGAGCCAAACGTCCCGCATTTCATTCGTCGCCGTTGAGCCACGTCTGCCACGCGGCCGATGAGTGAGAGACACCTCGCCGCCATAAAGGAGCGCTACATGCGTTTACGTTTGGTTCTGTTGGTTTTGACTGCGGCGGGAGTTCTGACGGTGGCAGGGGAGGCGAAGGCCCAGGTCCGCTTTTCCATCGGGGGCAGCGGCTGGTCCGTGGGGAATGCTCCGTATGGATATGGAAGTGGATACGGATATGGAAATGGTTGGGGGGGTTATGGCAACGGCTATAACCAGCGCTACTACGGTCCCCCCGTCAGTCGCAACTATTACTACTATGACGACGATGATTACGATTACGTCCCCAGGGCTGTTCCCCAGGCGACTTACCGCCAGACCTACGTGGCCCCCGAGCCGTACTCCGGTCCCGGCGTAACCGTCCGCAATCCCGCTGGTAGCAAAGTCAAACTTGCCTATCTGCTCGACGACAGCCGCGAGCAGGAAATCTCCGCGGGGGAAACCCAAAAGTTGACCGAGAAGGGACACTACGTCGTCAGCTTTGACCGCGGGGGGGACCACGGCACGGCCCGCTACACGATCCATGAAGGGCTCTACCAGTTCACCATGACCGACCACGGCTGGGAACTCTACCGGCAGAAAGACATGCCCGCCGAGAAGCAGGCCGATCCCAAGGTGAAAGCCAACCCGCTGCCGGAATCCCCTAAGCCGCGACACGCGGAAGACGAGAAGCCAAAGGAGACGTAGGCTGGCTTACTTCACCCGTCTCACGCGGTGATTGTTCGTGTCCCCTATGTAGATCGCCCCATCCGGCCCCACGCAAATTCCGTGGGGCCGATCCATTTGTGCTTTGGTCGCGGAGCCGCCGTCGCCGCTTCCTCCTCTACTTTGCGGACCGGAGCCCGCAACCGTGGAGATGAGGCCGGATTTGAGGTCAATCTTACGGACAGCCTGGTTCTCGGTGTCCATCACGTAGACATTTCCGTCGGGACCGAGTGCGATCCCCTTGGGGCCGTCGAAAGTCGCTCCCTTCGCCGCACCTTCGTCTCCCGTGAACCCCTTCTTCCCGCTGCCGGCGACGTGGGCGAGCGTTCCGCTTTTCAGATCTAGTTTCCAGACGCTGTGACCCTCGCGGAGGGCGATCCAGAGATCGCTGCCTTTGATGAACAATGCTCTCGGTCCCAAGAGCGGCCTGTCCTTGGCAGTCTGGCCATTCTCGGGAAGCTTCTTTTCGCTATTGCCGGCGACGGATTCGATCACGCCCGTTTTCGCGTCCACTCTGCGAATACGGTGATTGCCGATGTCGGCGATATAGAGATTGTCCTGGTCATCCAGAGCGATGCTGTGAGGTGTGCTCATCTGCGCCTTCGTCGCCGGCCCGCCGTCTCCCCCAAAGCCTGGCTTGCCGGCCCCTACAACCGTCGAAATCGAGCCCGTCTTCGCGTCCACCCTTCGCACCAGGTGATTCTTCATCTCGACGAAGAGCATGTTCCCAGCACTGTCGAAGCGAACCTCGTAGGGCTCGTTCAAACGCGCCTCCGTTGCCTTGCCTCCATCTCCCGCGTAACCAACCTTGCCGCTTCCCGCGACCACTTTCATGTGGCCACTCTTCAGGTTCATCTTCCAGACCCGGTGATTGCGAACCTCGCAAACATACAGCCCGCCATCCGGTCCTATCTCCACGCCAAAAGGCTCGCCAATATTCGTCTTCAGCGCCGTCCCCTCCGCGCCGCTATTCTGGGGCTTCCCGGTTCCGGCAATCGTCTCGATGGTCTGCGCCAAACCGTTAGCGGAGCACACCGCGACAACCAGAATCGCCATGATCCAACGACAAACGATTCGCATGGCTCCTTCTCCATTGGTCATTGGGACTTGGTCCTTGGTCATTTCCTATTGCTGCAGTCCATACAAAATCACATTCGCCCCAATCCTCGCCGCGTCCTGCGGAATATACCCTTTGCATTCCAGCGAAGCTCCTTTTTCCAGGGCGCAACTGATGTCGTAGGGAGAGAGAATCACCGCGGTCCGGCCGCCGAGGTCGAGCGACTCCAGGAGAGGAGCGGTTTTCACGAGCTTGGCGGTAAGCGCGTCCCCTTCTTCCCGCAGTTGCGGGTCGCGGAGTGTGACCGTGGTCACGTCGAAGCCGTGGAACTCGGTGGAAAGGAGCTGATGAGTGGTGGGAATGCGTAAGAACTGGCCGTCGGGATAGATCGCCTTCATTTCGGCCCGGAGTGAATCCGCGAATTCCTTGCTGGCGCAGATGCTGTCGGCGAACAGAAAGCCGCCGCGATCGAGATAGGTTTTGATCGCCTTCCGCTCCCCTTCGCTCCAGGTGAATGCTCGTCGGCCGTGCATGAAGACGACAGGATAGTCCAGCAGCTTGGGATCGCTGGGAGCCAGCGGCGGGCGGCGACCGTAATCGACCTTCATTTCCAGTTGCTTCTCGAACACGCCCAGCAGGTTCGAGAGGGCGTTCGTCGCGTCGTCCGCTCCGCCACCGTGATTGAGCTTGGGAATGACCAGCGTGCCGCGGCCGGTGACATCATCCTTCTTCTGCAGCGTGATTTGCGGCTTCTCGAGTTTCTCTTTGAGCTGCCGGTTGGTGGCGTAAGCGACGACGTTTTCGCCGATGCGGACACAGGCTTCAATCTCGTCCTTCACCTTCTGCGGATAGGGGGACTCGCGATAGGGATGCGAAAGCTCCCAGCGGCAGGAGAGGCTGCGGGGGCAATAGACCACGCTCGTGCGGCAGCAGGCATCGAGGCCCCAGAGCCAGAACTGGTCATCAGCCGGCAGGTGCTTGGGATTGACGGTCTTTTCGGTGTACCAGACAGCATGGTCCGGCGGCAGGCGGCGGAGCTCGCTATCGCGGAACATTTTTTTCATGAGTTCCCGGAAATCCTGGTCGAATGTCCCGCTTCCGCAACCGTCCCCTTCGCAGGCCTCGGCGAAGATGAAACCCCCTTGATTCACATAGTCGCGGAGCAAATCCACCTGTTCTTTGTCCAGATCCAAGGACTGGCTGCCGGAGATGAACAGGATCGGCGATTCGAGCAGTTCAGCGACCGTGGGATTGAGCTTGCTTCCCCGCCCCGCCACGTCTTCCTGGCGAACAATGTCGATGGTTTGCCACGAAAGCTCGCGCTTGAACGGCTTCTCTAAGCGATTCGTCAAATTCTGAATTGCTCGGCGGTGCAGATCCCAGTCTCGAGAGACATCCTGATATTGCAGCTTGGAAATCACAACCGGCCGGCGGCCTTTGGACAGAAATAGGAGCGCCAAGGAGGTGCAGACTACGGGATCATTCTCGCCAGGGCCAGTTCCCTTCCAATAGCCGGTGTATTTGTCATGGATGCCGACCAGATGCTTCGCCCCTTCGCGATACCAATCGTGGCGATTTTCTCCCTCGCCAAAGAACCGCTGCCCCGTCATGCGGCCGACCCGTTCCAGGCCGTAGAGGTAATAGAGTCCCCATCCCCCCGAGCCGGGATTCTGCATGACGGAAAAAATATCCTTCCTCCCCATCCACCGCAGCCCCTTCGCAATGGCCTCATCATCGCTGCCGCTGCCGCAGCACTGAATGCGGCCGTCCAGCACGGCGGCATCGCCGGTGCCGATGTGGTCGCGGGCGATGATCAGCGAAGCAATCGCGGCACAGGTCATGCTGCCGGACCCGCTGTTGCCAAAGTATCCCCACGACCCTTGTTCCTTCTGGCGGTACTGGTTGTTGATCCAGTATTGCTCGGCCAGTTTCCAGGTTTGCTCCTTGACCTTCACACCCGCCCGTTCCGCCTCGTGCAGCGCAAGCATGGCAAACTGCGTGTTGGAGTTGTCCCCGTCGCCGCGCGTGCCGTAATGCCAGCCCCCTTTGTTCTTGCCGTCCTTGATTTGCGTCGCCTCCAACCAGAGGGCGAGCTCATTGATTTTCGGTTTGTAATGGACGGGATCAGCCTGGCAAAAAGCCATGACCTGCAGTGATGCGGCATACGTCGCCCGCGGCAACGTCGAGCCCTCCAGGAAGTCGAGGGCCTTAGCGACCTTGGGATTTTTGGCCGTTTCCCCCGAGTTGAGCAGGGCCAGCGTTGCCAGCGCTGCGACCCCGGTCGGTTGCCCCATATAGTCAGACCAGCCGCCGTCCGGGGCCTGCTGCTTGAGGAGGTACTGCCCGCCTCGGGTAATGGCTTCCCGAACCTGCTCGGGAGTGACTTCCTCGCCCCGCGCAGCTTGCCCAACTAGCAGAATCGCCATCGCCAGAGCGGCGAACTTCCTTGAGATGTGCATACAAGTCCCCTTCCCGAATCGCGGAACCCTGACAACTATTGTACCTCACACACATGTCCGCGCAAGCGGCGATTGTTGATGTGAAGATACCGACCTACAATCACGGACTCCTGACTCCCAACCCCTGACTCCTGGACCTCATGGCCAAGTCCCTTCCTGAAATCCTTCAAGAGTTTGCCCAGCATCGCCAGGTCATGCAGCAGGAGCTGCAACGGATCATCGTGGGGCAGAACGAAGTCATCGAGCAACTCTTTGCGGCGATCTTCACGCGCGGACACTGCCTGCTGGAAGGGGTGCCGGGGCTGGCCAAGACCCTGATGGTCAGCACGCTGGCCCGGATTCTGGACGTCGCCTTCAAGCGGATTCAGTTCACGCCGGACCTGATGCCCTCGGACATCACGGGCACCAATGTGCTGGAAGAGGACGAGCAGGGGAAACGAAGTTTTCGCTTCGTCGAAGGGCCGGTCTTCACTAACATCCTTCTGGCGGACGAAATCAACCGCACGCCCCCGAAAACGCAAGCCGCATTGCTCCAGTCCATGCAGGAGAGGGAAGTCTCCGTCGGCCGGCAGACGATGGAATTACCCGACCCGTTTTTCGTCATCGCCACGCAAAACCCCATCGAGCAAGAAGGGACCTACCCGCTTCCCGAAGCTCAGCTCGACCGCTTCATGTTCAATATCAAGGTCGGCTATCCGACTGCTCCGGAGGAAGAGCGGATTTTGATGACGACGACGCGGAATGAAAAGGTGGAAGTGAAAAAGGTCCTCTCCGCACGGGCCATCATCAACCTGCAAAAACTCGTCAACTCCGTCGCTGTCAGCGAGTTCATCGTCAAATACGTCGCTCGGCTGGTGCGGGCCACTCGCCCCAAGGACGAAACAGCTCCCACGTTCGTGCAAGAGCTGGTCGACTGGGGAGCCGGCCCCCGCGCCGGCCAAAATCTCATCAACGGCGGCAAAGCCTTGGCCGCCATGGACGGCCGCTTCTCCGTCGCCATCGACGACATCAAGCGGATCGCCATCCCCGTCCTCCGCCACCGCATCAGCACCAACTTCCAGGCCCAGGCCGAAGGGAAGAGTACGGAAGACATCGTTCAAATGTTGCTGCAACACGTCGGCGATCCGGAGCCAGCCAAGTACGCCACCGCGAAACGCCGCTGAGCCGCCCTCCCAGGTTCCCCTGGGCTTCGCTCTCGAAGCATTGGGCAAGGTGATATAATCCCCTCATGAACACGCCCCAGCGTATCCTGATCGCCGACGACAAGCCGCAAGGCGTCGAGCTCCTTGAGGCGTATCTCAGCGACACCGATTACGAAATCCGCTCAGCGGCTGACGGCGAGGCGGCGCTGCGCGTCGTCCGCGAGTGGTCGCCGGACGTCATCCTTCTCGACATCATGATGCCGAAGCTCAGCGGCTTCGAAGTGTGCAAGCGGATCAAGGCCGACCCGGCCACCAAGGGCATCGCGGTCCTCCTGGTCACCGCCCTAGACCAGCCGAGCGACGTGGAGCGGACCGTTGAAGTGG
>JBPCKT010000145.1:0-5547 GCA_051004015.1 Pirellulaceae bacterium
GCCACCAACAACTCGGCTCTGGGGGAAAGGGGGCCCTCCGCCCCCACCGTGCGACTACACCCCCACCAACCAACCCGATACCTGTTCAAGCTACCATCATGCGAGCGGTGAATAAGACGGGTTTACATACGGAAAGTCGATCGATGATAGCCCCATGCGGCTGACATTGCCACACGAACGTCGAAAGGTTGAGGTTCAGCCTCCTCTCATCGTCACTGTTCGTAGTGGCGTACGGCCCTTGGATTTTACCTATGCCTCATTTGATATGCCAATAGTTACGGCGAACGTCGCTGCAATTCTTGCGGCAGCTGGAGGCTTGGACATTCAACGGTTCCCTGTACTTGTTGACGGACAGCAAGGCAGGCATGAGATAATAAATGTCGTGTCGCGTGTGAGGTGTATCGACGCCGAGCGTTCTGATGTTATGTGGTGGACGGAAGTAGACAAGCGTCCAGATAAGATGGGCACTGCAAAGATGATTACGAATCTGACGATTGATCCACGCCGTGTCGGCAAACAGCAAATATTTCGACCTGAGGAATGGGATGTCGCAATCATTGTCTCTGACGTAATTAGAAAGTCTTTAGAACGGGAGAATGTGTCGGGGGTGACATTTCGCGAAGTGACATGAAGGGGAGAGGCAAAAGGGAGAGGCAAAAGAAAATGGAAAAGGTGAAGGAGAGGAAAAGGTGTCAGGAACTCGGCTGCTCGCACGTCGCTACCGCTGATAAATCGGCAGGAACCCCTTGTCGAGCTGCAGCATGATGAGGTTGCAGCTGCCGACGTAGATGGGGCCGTAGTTGCCGGTCCAGGTGCCGTCGGCGAGTTGCTCGTTGACGATGCGATTGTAGAGCTTATCGCGGAAGGGTTCCCAGTCCTTGGCTCCCTGGCGGTACATCACCTGCGAGTAGTAGAGGTAGGTGTAGTGCCAGTGGCCGAAGGCGTTGGGGCCTTCGCCGAGGTCCTTGAGGTTCTTTTTGCAGTATTCCAGCATCTCGGGGACGTGCTTGCTGTCGTAGTCCCCCGCGTTGTACAGCGACGCCAGGGCCGCCGCCGTGATCGCCGCCCGGCTGCTGCCGCGGTTGCGGCTGCTGTAGGAGATGCCGCCGTCGGCGTTTTTGCAGCCGTAGATGTAGTCCTTGGCCTTGTCGATGGCTTCCCCCGGCACCACGATGCCGGCGTTGCGGCAGCCGCGGAGTCCCTGCACCTGGGTGATGGTGGTGGAGCCTTCGTCAAAGTTCGGCTGGTCCTTGGCGCTGACGTATCCCCAGCCGCCGGTCGCGGCCTGGGCCTTGCAACTGAAGTCGGTGGCCTTGGTCAGGGCCTCGATCAGCTCTTCGCGGCGCTCCTTATCTTCCTCTTCTCCTAGCACCTGGGACAGGAACAACATGGCAAACCCGTGGCCGTAGGTGTAACGGTTGTCCTGCTGCATCGGATCGCCGATGAGGCCGTTGGTGCGGAGCTTGCTGAGCAGGTAGTCCACAACTTTGCGGACGTTTTTGGCGTAGGGTCCTTGCGTCGTCGTTGAGCCCGAGGAAATGAGGGCGGTGCCGGCCAGGGCGCTCATCGCCGTCGGATACGTTCCGTTCGCGGTCCAGTGGCCGATGGAGGACTGGGTCTTGGCGACCCACTTGAGACCCTTTTCAATCGACGCTTCCCATTTGGGGTCCTTCTTGGCGGCCAGGGCTGGACGGGGGAAAGTGCTCCCAATGAGGCCAGCGGCTCCGGCCGCGGCGGAGGACTGGAGGACGTGGCGGCGGGTGAGCATATCCATCATCTCCTGGCAGGGTGCAAGCTCACAGGAGAGGCCGCCTGTGGCTACGGGGCTGCTATGATTATCGGCTCTGGGGGGTAAAGCCGCAATTGGAATCGGGGGTTTTCTGCCGCCACTCTTTATCCAATCATCGCGTCGTACTCGGCGTGGGAACCAATCCAGAACCAGGTGATGACGTCTCCTTCCAAGAGTCCGAGCGCTCGCCATCCACGACCGACGCGAACGGAATAGATGGCGTCCTTCGTATGGATTCGTTTAAAATGTAGGCTCGGATGTGCCGGGTTTTCTTTCCAGAGCCGGTAGTTTTTTCGGGCCGCTTCCTTGACCTCGTCCGGGAGCCGGCCAAAGCAAGCCAGAAAGTCGTCGTTGAGCTGCGATTTCACAGTTCGTCGATCCCCGCGGCGCGGACGCGGCCAGCACGAAGATTCTCACGGACTTTGGTGGCCATTTGGGCCAGTTGATCCTGCGAGCGAGCGAATGAGTCCGCCCAGCGCTGTTCATCCGCCAGTTCATCAAGAATCAAGGACGCGATTGCGTCCTGCTCCGGCTGAGGAAGGCTGTTCACTTTCGCAAGGGCTTGCTCCAGCAATAATGTCATGGGTCCAACCTCAGAAGCGTTGCGTGAATTCCTATCCCTAGAATACCACGGAACAGACCGAGGAAACGGCAAAAATGGCGGGAGTCGGTTGACATCTTGGAACAAATGTATACAATCGGCCAGGAATGCGTTCGCGATTGTAATCCCAGAACCTACCAATGCCCCACGCCGCTCAACAATCCCTGTTCGACTCCGCTCCCGATCCGTGGGAGCTGGACAATGCCGACGAGCAGTTGGCGGCGGTGGTGGTGTTTCATGAGCCGCCGCATGGGCCGTTTGATTACCGGGTGCCGGAGGGGATGCGGGGGAAGCTGCAGCCGGGGCAGCGGGTGCGGGTGCCACTGGGACGGGGGAACCGGTTTGTGGTGGGGTACTGTGTGAGCCTGGCCAGCAAGCGGGTCGGGACGCGTCCGCTGAAGGAGATTGAGGCTCTGGTGGATGAAGAGCCGCTGCTTTCGCCGGCCATGTTGGAACTGACCGCCTGGATGGCGGACCACTATCTCTGCACGCACGGGCAGGTGCTGAACAGTGTGATTCCGGCCGGTGTGAAGTCCCAGGCCGGCACGCGGGAGATGACGTTCCTGAGCGTCACGCACAAGGTCAAAGCCATGCTGGCGGCTGGGGAAATCAAGCTGCCGCCGAAGCAGGCGGATGCGCTCAAGGTGTTGGCCGAGTCGCCTCGTCCGCTCACGCCGCCGGAGCTCGCCGCGGCAGCGAAGTGTGGCATCGCGCCGGTGGTGGGGCTGCGGAAGAAGAACTTGGTGCAGGCCGAGGTCCGCCGCATCCAGCAGCTCGAAGTGACGGAAACGCCGGCTGCGCGGGAAGAGAATCTGATTCTGAACGCCGACCAACAGTTGGCGCTCGATACGATTCTGACGCCGCTGAAGGCTGCGCGGCATGAGACGATTCTGATTCACGGCGTCACCGGCAGCGGCAAGACGGAAGTTTACATCCGGGCGATTGAGGAAGTTATTCGTTACGGCCGCCAGGCAATTGTACTGGTGCCGGAAATCAGCCTGACGCCGCAAACCCGCAGCCGTTTCCGCAGCCGCTTCTCGCAGGTGGCGGTGCTCCATTCGCACCTCAGCGACGCCGAGCGGCACTGGCACTGGCAGCGGATTGCGGCCGGCGAGGTGCAGGTCGTCGTTGGCGCGAGAAGCGCGGTTTTTGCCCCTGTGCAGAACCTGGGGCTAATTGTCATCGACGAAGAGCACGACCATTCGTTTAAGCAAAACGAACAGCCGCGGTATCACGCGCGGGACGTGGCGCTGCAACGCGCGGTGCTTGAGAAAATCCCGCTCGTACTCGGCTCCGCAACGCCTTCGCTGGAAAGCTGGCAGATGGCGCAGGACGGAAAGTTCCGCCTGGTAGATATGCCGCGGCGAGTCAGCAACCGTCCGCTGCCGGACGTGAATACGATTGACCTGCGGGACGAGGCCCGTCATCGCCGCAGCTCTTCCGCCATCAGCCGGCAGCTCGGGAAGGCGATGGAGGACGCCCTGCGAGACGATGGGCAGGTGATTCTGCTGCTTAATCGCCGCGGCTATAGCACGCACATTCAGTGTCCATCCTGCGGTTTCGTGGTGAAATGTCCCAACTGCGATTTGGCCCTGACGCATCACCGCGAGGGAGAAAAGGTCCTCTGCCACCAGTGCGATTTCGAGGATTTCGCCCCCGCCAAATGCCCCGAGTGCCGGTTCGACGGCATTCGCTACGCCGGCTTCGGCACACAGAAGCTGGAGGCCGAAATCAAGAGCCGCTTTCCTGATTTTCCGGCCCTGCGAATGGATAGCGATACGATGCAAAAGCCGGGGAGCCATGAAGAGGCCCTGGCGAAGTTCCGCGCGGGGGAGGTGCGGATTCTGCTAGGCACTCAGATGATTGCCAAGGGGCTCGACTTTCCCAACGTCACGCTCGTGGGCGTCATCAACGCGGATACTGCCCTGCACCTGCCGGACTTCCGCGCCGCCGAGCGGACCTTTCAGCTCGTCACGCAGGTTGCCGGCCGTACCGGGCGCGGAGACAAGGGGGGCCGCGTGCTGGTGCAGACCTTTGCTCCCGACCACCCCGCCATCGTCGCCGCTCTCACGCACGATTACCACGCCTTCGCCGCCGCCGAGCTCCCCACCCGCCGCGATCACGGCTATCCCCCCGCCACCAGCATGATCCGCCTCATCTTCCGCGGCGATGACGAGAAAGCGACGGAGCGATTCGCGGTGCTGTCGGTGGAGATGCTGCGGGCGGGGCTCTTCGGTGGGGTAGGCTTCCAGCCTGCCCAGAAACAGGAGACAGGGGACAGGGGTCAGGGGTCAGAAGTCAGGAGTCAGGAGTCAGGCGACCCGTCTCAAATCTCAAATCTCAAATCTGAAATCACTGCTTCCCCCCAGCCCAGCCCCCAACCCCAGACTCGCCTGCTCGGCCCCGCCCCCTGCCCGATGGCCAAGCTCCGCGGCAAATACCGCTATCACGCCTTGCTCTTCACCACCGCCGCCGACGAAGTCCGCAAAATCGTCGGCGAAATCACAGCTACCTTCGATCCTCCCGAGAATATTCAGTGGGTGGTGGATGTCGACCCGATGGATTTGATGTAAGTAAAAATGCTACACAACTGACAATCCGCTCCAAGGAAATTGCGATGTTCAAACGCATGCCTCGAATTCGATTCAGCCTCCTGGGCTTGCTGGCCGCGACAGCAGTTTTCGGCATCATTCTGGCCTGCATCCTGAACTTCGGGCTGTCGCTGCCGATGGTGACAATCATCTGGAGCGTGCTTCTGCTCTCCCTGATGATTACGCCCACGCTCGCGTTTGTCGGAGTTCAACGTCGCCGAACCTTTTATGCAGGATTTGCCTGGTTTGGCTGGATATACATCCTGATTTGTTTCTCAGGACTCATGGCGCGGTCTTCAAACTCGATCATGCCATCGTCGCCGATAGTATTTCCAAAGATGACCATCGAACGCGGAATGTTTGTGGTCTATAGGTGGATCGTGCCCCGCGAAGCATGGATTCTCAACGACGATCCCGAAGGAAATTACCGCAACATTGCCGAATGGCATCAAGTTAAGCGCAACTCCTTTAGGCGCAGTCCTGAAGCAGTGCTGCGATAGCACGCTGTCAGGGATTTGGCTTTGCAAAACTGCCGCGTTTTGTCCGACAGCATTTGTCGATTGCAT
>JBPCKT010000146.1:0-57666 GCA_051004015.1 Pirellulaceae bacterium
ACTCCTACCGCAAAAACGTCCGCGGACCAAAGAAACCCAGACCCAAACGAACCAGCGGAAAAACCGACCACCACGTCTCCACCGCCCGCCTCCTCGCCGCTCAAATCTGATAGCTTCACAGGGGTAGGTGCTGTTTCTACACAAGCCTGACGCGCAAGCGAAGGAAAGTGCCTTCGCCGTCACGGGCCGAACCGGCTGGCAGCGCTGTCCTTCGCTTGCGCTTCAGGCTTGTGTCTGCACTACTTCCTCGCCAGTCGCTCCGCGAGCAGGTCGAGTTGCCCCTTGAGGTCGGCAAGGAGCAGATGCGGGCTGGCCCCTTCGGCCATGTGGACGTAGAAGGACTGGGCCGGCGTGCTGCGAGTGGTGCCGAGCATGGTTGTGGTGTGAGCCAGGTCGTGTAGCTTGCCGTCAAGCAGGGTGAGAGTCTCGTCGGTCCTCTGGCTGCTCTGCCACAGTCCGTTGAGTTGCAAGAGCAGCCCAATGACCAGCCCTCCTTGCCCCACGACCGCCAGCGGCAGGCCGAGGGACCACAGGTCGTCGCGGCTGTCCGCCAGCGACCAGCCAATGAGCACCAAGCCGCAGGCCAGCGCCATTACACCGAGCGACAGGCAAGCCCACGCCAGAGAGCTGGACTTCTCCGCCCTTTTCGGGACAACCACTTCCTGCCGAGCTCTTGGCGGCTCCGCGGATGCGGCAGGTACATGCCAAGCCGGTGCTTGTGCGTGCGCGGTGTGTGTTGCCATCACACTCTCCGCCGGCGCTGTCTGCCGCAACCCCTTCAGCAGCCGCTCTGTTGCGCGCAACTGCGGCTCGAGGTCCCAATCTTCCAGGTCCGGCCGAGGAGGCAGCACACTTACAGGCTCAAAGTTCGGCATTTCCTCAAGGTCGGTGCCAGGTGCCGACCCAACTGACTCCTGACTCCACTCTCCCGACTCCTGCCCCCGCACCTCCAGCTCTTCTCCGCAAAAGGCGCAGCGGACAACGCCGGGCTCTTCCGGTACGGCGAGGGCAGGGACATCCTGCTGGCAGGCGGGGCAAAACATAGGCAGACACACCGGAAAGAGAGCGTCATCAAGCCAGTCCGAGCGCGCAATCCGTCGCGGCACTCGGGCATCAATTCTTTCCATCGGCGCGGGGTGTGAGAAACCTTACCGATTCTGCCGGTTGTAACGGTTTTGCGGATCAGCAGGCTGCTAGCAAGTCAATCCAGCTTCTCGCCCCGCAGCCAGCGGGCGATGAGGTCGATCTCATCCGGCTTAAGAAGCGCTCCCTTGGGTCCGGGGCCGGATGCGGCAAAGGAGGGCATGCGGTCGTTCCCCTTTCCGTACAGCGATTCGTGGGACGGGTCGCCGATGAACCGCATCAGCCAGTCCCGCGAGCCGTAGCCGGTCAAGTCCGGTCCGCTGCCGCCGCTTCCCTCACCGATCTTGTGGCAGTCGGTGCAAGCGGAGGATGCGAACATTTCCGCCATCGCGGCCTTGCCCTTGGCAAGGGTGCCATCGTCGGTCGCCTTCTTATCGGCTTCCGCCTGGCTGGGCAATGCGCCTTCGGCGGAGAGGGCCGCGATGATCTGGGCGATCTTCTCCTTCTTGGCGGCATCCGGCTCGCTGAGGTCCGAGGCCACGAAGGTGGCCATTTCTCCCTCGCGGTGGCTCGTCTTGCCGAAGTACTGATCGCCCCCCACCTTCGCCGGATCGAGCAGCCCCGCCAGCCACTCGCGGGAAGCAAAGCCATGCAGGTTGGGAGCGGATGGTTGGCGCGCCCGGATTCCTTCGCCTCCAGACTTGTGATCATGGCACGCGGAGCAGTTGCGAGTGAACAGCCGCTCCGCCTTGGCGGTGTTCGTTTCGGCGGTGGGTTTTGGTGCGCCGACAATTTGCGGGCCAGGTTCCAGGTCTGGCCGGGCGGAAATGACGGCGGCCTTGGCGAACTCCTCCTTGTGCGGCAGTACCGGCTGCTCGTCATCGGCGACGTAGTATTCGCCGCGGAGCCAGTCGACGATGAGCGAGAGCTCGCGGATGCTCACCGAATGCGACACCGGTTTCGAGAGGTCCGCGGCGAAGGAAGGCATCCGGTCGTTCTCCTGCCGGTAGAACCGCCGGTGAGACGGGTCGCTGATCATCCCCAGCATCCATTCGTACGAGCCATAGCCGGTCAGATCCGGGGCCAGGCCCAGTTCACCCGCGTCCCCGAATTTGTGGCAACCCTTCGCGCAGTTCTGCTGGATGAGAACGACTCCTTTTTCGATCAGCTTTGCATCCTTGCCATCTGCCTCCTGCTGCGTGCGGAGCCGGGCCTGCGCGGAAAGGGCGGCGACGACCGCCTCCACATCCGCGGCATCCAGGTCTCCTTCTTTCTTCTTCTCACCCTCCTTCGGCTTGGCAAGCTTAATGTGTTCCTTCACCCACTTCACCATCCGCCCATCGCGGTGATTGGTGTTGCCGAAATAATCGGCTCCCAAGAGCGGCCGATTGTGGTTTTCCGCATGGTCGGCAATCGCGGCGATGCCCGGATTCTTCGCCGGCGATGGTTTGCCCGGCACAGGAAGGGCGGCAATCTTCTGCGGATTCAAAAAGCCGCGGAGCCATGCCCGCGAGGCAAAGCCGTAGAGATTAGGCGCGCCGCTGCCGATGGGGACCGGGTCATAGACCGGCTCACCCTTGGCGTTCTTTTCGATGAAGGGGATTTCTTGTTCTTTGTCGAGTGGGTCCGGCTCTGGCTTGCTACGCGGAGCTTGCTTTAGTACGAAACTTTCGTCTTGGTTTTTCGGGTCAATGTAGCTGTGGCAGCTCGCGCAGTGCTGCCCAAAAAGCTTCGGCCCACGGAGCAGCGGGTCGTTGCGAATCAGCCCAATGCCGCCTTCTCGCTGAAACATGCGGCGATCAGAGAGCTTGCCCTCGCCGTCCACAATCTCCCACTCGCGGCGGTTGACGAGCTCCACCATCCGCTCGGCATTCCTGGCCGCCTCCTTCTTGGCCTGCTGAAAGTCATAGTTGTTGCCGTCTTCCAGAAAGGCCGCTGTCGTCAGCACGCCAACGGCGGCAATGAGAAACAGCAGATATCCAACGTTGAAGGCGTGCCCCAGGTTCCACCGGCCGATGATCGGCGCCAGCGCCAAAATCGTCATCACAATTCCCGGCAGGATGATCGCCCCGATGATCTCCTGCGTGCCGTGGAAGTACTTCAGAAGCTGGAAGAGGAACAGGTAGTACCACTCGGGGCGAGCGGCGGAATACGCCTCAGATGGGTCCGCCGGGGCACCGAGCTCCGCCCCGCGATGAGCCTCTGCCAGGTTGCCCGTGGCCAGACCCGTCACATCAAAGTGAATGACGCACAGCAGCACAATGCCCAGGAGCAGCAGACAGCCAACGGCGTCCAGCAATACCTGGTGCGGCCAGAAATACTGGTCCGGCCGGCCGGGAGTGATCGTCGCCATGATGCCGTGCTTGCGGAAGGCGGCGATATGCAGGATCAAAAAGCCGATGAGGGCGGCCGGCAGCACGCCGGTGTGCATGGCGAAGAAGCGGGTTAATGTGTGATGGCCGTATTCATTCCCCCCCACCGCGATCTGCTGCAGCTCCTTGCCGACGAACGGGACCAGCGTCATCAAGTTCGTGGCGACATTCGTGGCCCAGTATCCCTTCTGGTCCCATGGCAACAGATACCCGGTCAGCCCCAGCCCCATCACCAGTTGCATCAGAATGATGCCCAGCCAATAGTTCACTTCGCGCGGTGCCCGATACGCCCCGTCGATGATGACTTGCAAAATGTGCAGCCCCATCACAATTACCATCGCCTGGGCCATGAAGTGATGCACGCCCCGCAGCAGCCATCCGCCGGTCATTTCGTGCTGAATGTAATAGACGCTTTCATACGCGGTCTGGCTGCTCGGGCTGTAGGCCATCCACAGGAAGATGCCCGTGATGACCTGCACGGCAAAGGCGAACACCAGCATGCTCCCCGTGATGTATCGCCAGCGTGCCCCGCTGGGGATATTCTCATACAGCGCGTGCTGGATGACATCGTAGATGCCCGTGCGGCTATGGAACCATTGGGCGAGCCTCCGCATTACGGCTTCTCCTCTTTCTTCGGCTTGCCGGGATAGTAGTTGATGTACTGGACCCAGACCTCGCCGGCGGCGGCCTTTTTGGCGTCGACCTCCAGCGTATCCATGTCTCGGGGGCTCGGCGACTTCTCCGAGAGCCGCTTGCCGACCAGGTCAAACGAGCTGTTGTGGCAGGGGCACTGAAAAACTTTGCGTTCGGCGGCATAGGCCACAAAACAGCCGGCGTGCGGACAAATAGCGTTGAGGCACTCGATCTTGCCGGCGTTGTTCCGCAGGTAGACCGCCCCGACCGGTTGATTGGGCTCGCGCATCCACCCATCGGTCAGGTCAGCAATGACGGGAACCTGAATCGGTGTCCCGTCGGAGGGAACCGCCTCCAGCGAAGCCACCCGAATCCGCGGCCGGCCAGTGTCTGCTCCTCCAGAGCCTTTCTTGCGTTTGAGAATCGGGTCGAGAAAGACCAGCATTCCCGCGCCGACGGGAAACAGGCCGACGAACATCCCCACCACAGCCGCCAAAGTAGCGGTCAAGAAGTTCCGACGGGGAGGATTCGCCGACGAAGGCACGGAAGGGGCTGCTTGGGGCGCGGGGGTGGCGTGGGGATTCAGGGTCTTCGCCATCGTGGTTGCTCCCAGGAGGGGGCCATCCAGGCCGGGATTTATGTGTTTTGGCGGGACGAAGCATCTGTTTGTAGTAACCCGCTTCAGCGGGTTTGCTTTAAGGCACACCGCGCATCGGCGATCTGATTATTAACCCGCTGAAGCGGGTTACTACGAACTGCTTCGCTACTCTGGATTATCGCATGGCAGCGCGCACAGCGTCAAGAACGCGGGGCTGAACGTCCGCCAGGTTGCCGGTCAAGGTCGCGCCTGCCGCTGCCTTGTGTCCGCCACCGGCAAATTGCTCCGCCAGCTTGCTGCAATCGACACTGGAGCGGCTGCGGAAGCTGATTTTGAAAGCGCAATTGGGCAATTGGACAAAAATGACGGCGACCTGCGTTCCGGCGATGGCCAGCAGCATGTTGATGGCATCTTCCGTGTCGCTGGGCAGCGAGCCCGTCTTCTCGAAGTCGTCCAGCACCACGTGCGTGTAGGCCAGGCGGCCATCGAGCTCTACGAGAATGCGGGACAGGATGGCGCCCCGCAATTTCATCCGGCCGAGCGTATCCTGCTCATAGAGCGCGTTGTAGATTGCCGCCGGTTTCGCGCCGGCATCCATGAGTTGGGCCGCCAGGCGGTAGGTTGCGCTGCTCGTCGAGGGAAAACGATACCAGCCGGTATCGGTGGCAATGGCGGCGTACAGCGGCGTTGCCATTTTCTCCGTGAGCTGGACGCCGAGGTGCTCCGCCGCTTCCATCACGAGCCTGCCCGTCGCTTCGGCTTGCACATTTTTGAACGCTTCCGCTCCCAGGTCATCGGAGCTGAGGTGATGGTCCAGTATCATCTTCTTGGCCTTGGTCGTCTTCACCACCTCCGCCATCGGCCCGAGCTGCACCCAGGCGCTCGTATCGAGTACCAGCAGAACCTCGCGGTCGGTCAATTCATCCGGCTTGACGGTCTGATTGATGACCCCAATCCGCTTCTCCGGATCGATGAACGCAATATTCGGCGGGGTCGCCTGGCCATTGACGATGCGGACATCCTTGCCAATCGCCTCCAGCACATGCGCCATCCCCAGCTCGCTCCCCAGCGCGTCGCAATCCGGGCGGACATGGCTGGTCAGCAGGAACCGCTGATGAGAGCGGATAAATTCTACAAATCTCGGCCAGGCAATCGTCATGTGTGGTTCAAAGTTCGAAGTTCAAGGTTGACTGCGTCCCAAGCTCTGCTTGGAACGCAACGCTACGAAGCTCCACTTCGCGGATCGGCAAGCGGAGCTTGCGGAACGTGGGTTCCCAAGCAGAGCTTGGGAACCAGTAAAATATCCTCGTAAAGCTGCGCCTTCAGTTCGTCGACTGAGCCGAACCGCCGAATGTCCCGCAGCCGGGAGATAAAGTCAACCTCCATCGGCTGGCCGTAGAGCGAGCCGGTGAAGCCGATGAGGTGGACTTCGACCTTCACGGCCTGCTCGCCGAAGGTCGGATTCGGGCCGAGATTGATGGCGGCTGGCCAATTTTTATCGGGCAAGATCGCCCGCCCGGCATAAACGCCGGCCGCGGGAAGCAGCGTGTCAATTGCATCCAAATTAGCCGTGGGAAAACCGAGCTTGGCCCCACGCGCTGCGCCGTGCGTCACCATCCCGCGAATCCGGTAGGGCTGAGTTAGCAGTTCCGCGGCAGCCGACACGTCGCCTCCTTGGACCAACTTGCGGACGCGGCTGCTGGAGACGAAGTCCTCGCCAACTTTCAGGGGCTCAACAATATCCAGGCTGATTTTGGAGCCGTCACAAAGGTTCCGAAGCACTTCAATCGTCCCCGCCCGTCCCTTGCCGAAGTAGAAATTTGGTCCTTCGACCATCGCCTTCGCCGCCAGCGACTCCCGGACGATGCGGCTGAAGAAATCCTGCGGCGAAAGGGCCAGCAGGGCCTCATCCGTGGGATACGCAATCATCGCATCCACGCCGAGCTGGCTGAGCAGTTGCGCCTTGCGATCCGTCCAGGTCAGCGGCGGCGGAGCATGTTCGGGCCGTAATAGCCGCACCGGGTGCGGGTCGAACGTAAACACAATCGCTGGGCCGCCCACTTCCTTTGCCCGTGCCAGCAGCCGCTCCACAATCCGGGCATGGCCGCGGTGGACGCCATCGAAATTTCCAATCGCCACGGCGCCCCCGCGAAGGGAGGTGGGAAAGTCGGCGAGAGAGCGAAGGAGCTGCACAGATGCAATTCTACCTCACTAACCCGAAGCGCCAGCGAGGGAGTGAAGTATTATTCTCGCTCTCCCTCGCTGGCGCTTCGGGTTAGTTACTCACTTCACCATCACCACCTTCTCCTCAATCGCCGCATGCCCCGACTTTCTAAACGGTCGCGGCAGCGGCTGGGCGATTCCCTTCTCATCAATCGTCCGGCAGCGGAAGGTGTATTCTCCCGCAGCCACACCGGGCAACAAAGCCGCCCAGTGGAGTTTCGCCAGCCGCATCGGCCATGACTTCGGTCTGCGGGAATCATCAAAGCCAAGCGTGCCGGCGGGGATTTCGCCAGCGGGAAGATTGCCGCCCCAGTGCTCAGGCGGCGAGAGAATCTCGGCATCCACCCACGGCGCAGTGGCAAAATACTTGTCGTCCGCCGGCCACTCAGTGTCCGCCTTGGTCAACCAAACCTGCACCTTCGAAACGCCCGAAATGCCCACCTGGGCATACCCCGTCACCGGCAACGGCTGTCCCGCGGCAACTCCCTCAGGAACAGACAAAGTGGCGGCAAAGCTCTTCAGCGGGCTGTCCACGTCGTTGTTGCCACTGATGTAGGTGTCGTTCACGCTCGCCAGGTTGGTGAGCACGACGTGCGAAAGCCACTTGATGGACTTGAAGCCGTAATGCTCCGGCACGACGATGCGGACCGGCCCGCCGCGATGGCCGCTGAGCCATTCGCCGTTGAGTTTGTAGCAGAGAATGACCGGCGGCAGATCGAACGGGTCCTCCAGCACGCGGCCGATGGGGAGCGAGCTTTTGAACATCTGCCCCTCGTCATCGTTGTGATAGCCGTAGTAGAAGACGCGGCGGACGTCCTCCTTGGGCTTCGTCAGCCAGACCACCTCCCGCAGCGGCACCCCCTCCCAAATCCCCATCCCCAGCGGGCAGCCGATGTTCAGACAGGTCATCACCTTGGCAAAGCGGACCGCATGCTTCTCCCCCAGCTTCAGCAGCATCTCAAAATCAATCGCCGTCCCGTCCGCTTTCGTGAATTGCTTGCCGAGCTTGGCCGGATTCTCCTTGTCCGAAATGACCTCCAGCTTCCACGTCTCGCGCGTCAGCCCAATCTCTTTTTTCTTCTCCTCCGGAATTGAATGCGGCAGCGGCTTGCCTCGCGAAACGTCCTGAAAAGCATCTGGCGGCGTAAAGAACGGCCCCAGCGCCGCGATGGCCTTGGCGAGCTCAGGGGATTTGCTGATTGAGTCGCCGACACTGACGCTCAGCAGCGGCGACATTCCGATAGCCGCGGACCCGGCGACCCCCAGGCGGAGGAAGTAGCGGCGGGAGAGAGCAGCGTGGTTTTCGAGGAAGCGGTGAATGTCGGACATAGGCGATGGCTCCGCGAGGAAGGGATGTGCCTATGATACGCCGATGGAGTTAGCATCCGCAACAAACGGAAGGCTAGAATAGGCGTGGTGTGGCATCCCTAACGAAGGTTCACGAGATGGCAACGAAAACCGAACTTCAGGATTTGGTCTACCGCATGGTAGGTGAGGAGGTCGCCGCCAAGGACTTCCACCCCGGCCCGATGGCCCGAGCCGTTCAGGATGCACAGGGTCGTAATGAAATGATCCAGAGCCTTTACATCAAGTTTCGTTACGAAGAGTTGTTGCGGCAGATTGAAAGAGAGCGTGAAATAGAAACGCCAAAAGGAACTCTGGAATGCCCCGGCTGCGGTTACCGCGGTATCCCGGTCAAGAAGGCGAGAGGCAATGGCGTCCTGTGCGTTCTCCTGTTTTTCTTGTACGTGATACCGGGGATCATCTACCTAGCGCTGTACGAAGGTTACAAAGGGGTGTGCGGAAGGTGCGGAAAGACGTTGATTGACAAGATTTAGAGGTGCGCGAACCTCCATCGGCAAATTGCGTCTCAGGATTGGAAGGAGAGTGCGATATGTCACGTCAGTTCCCCGAAAACCGGCATTATCAAGAACTCGCTGACGAACACCGTCAATGGCTCAAGTCGTACGATTCCAGGTATCTGGATAATTGGGAAAAGTTGCTGAAGGATAACCACGAAGCGGCGCTCTACGAAGCTGCAGTACGGCGCAATCTCCAGGCGAACGGGATTTTAGTCGAACCAAACGAGAGTCTTACTGGCGACCGACGTTGTCCCGACTTTCGGTGTGTTCTTGGCGCTCGCCACTTTTACGTTGAGGTTTCCTGCATCCCCGCTTCCAAGGCTGAAGAAAAAACGGGAGTTCCAGCCGACAGGCCGGGCTTTTATCCCTGGTCGCCGTTTCGACTCATTGAATCCGTGCTGTCCAAGTGCGGCAACAAGTACGGACAATTTCAGAACTTGGACGGTCCAGCACTCCTTGCGGTTGGAACATTGCATGGATTTGCAGCGATGGACCTCAAGCGGAAGGAAGTCGTCGCCAGCGTCTTAGCCGGCAAGACCAAAATGGCATGGGACATCGGGAGCGGGGAGGCTAGTAGCGTTTACCACCTCACTGATTTTGAGGACGCTTCATTTTTGGAACGCGACCCGGCTTCCGATGGTATCACGAATAAGAACAGCCCAATTTCCGGCATTTTGTTGGGCGGCGTCGACTGTCCGTTTCTCGGTGTTTTGAATCCCAAGCCTGTTCACTCGTTTGATCCGGCAATCTTGTCTGACGTAGAGTTTGGAGAAGTCATCATCGACGATCACGTCGGGGAGGTTCAGGTCAATTGGTCGCGCCAATCCGGGATTTAGCGCGCCACTGAAACCCCAACGGGGTTTCCTAACAAAGCCCAGGGTCGCACGCTTCGTGCGCACCCTGGGAATCGCTGTCACTGAGGTAACCCCTTCGGGGTTCGTCGTGCCGTTTTCCCTGAAACCCAGGTTGCGCTCGCAGAGCCTCGCGAACCTGGGCTTTGCTCGGCAACCCCGTTGGGGTTCGAAAACGTCCGGGTTAAGGAAATTCGCCCTTTTCGGTTAAGGAGGTATGACATTTCCGCTGCTAACCTGGTTACCCGTGATTGCCTTGCCGCTGGGGGCTCTGCTGCTCATGCCGGCCAGCATTCCCGCGTGGGAAGCGATGTGGCTGCTGGCGATCAATGTTTTCGCGGGGGTGAAATGGCTCTCCTGGGCTAGCGTTCGAAAGAGCGTTAGCCGAGCGGCAGACTGGCGGCGGCATCTGGCTTACTTTCTGGCCTGGCCCGGACTGGATGCGGAGGCGTTTTTGTCGCCGGCCCGGCTCACGGCGGCAATTCGTCCGCAGGTGCGTGAATGGACGCTGGCGATCCTGAAAACGACCGCCGGAGCCCTTTTGTTCTGGGGTGTTGCCCGCCTGGCGTATCCGCTGCATCCGCTCGCGGCGGCTTGGGTCGGCATGGTCGGCGTCGGGCTGATGCTGCACTTCGGCGTCTTGCATCTACTCTCCTGCCTGTGGCGGACGCGCGGCGTGAATGCCCGGCGGCTGATGAACAATCCGCTGGCGGCGACGAGCGTCAGTGACTACTGGGGGAAACGCTGGAACACGGCATTCCGGGATCTGGCTCACCGCTTCATCTTCCGGCCCGTCTCCAAACGGCTGGGGACGACGGCGGCGCTCTGGAGCGTGTTCCTGTTCAGCGGGCTCGTCCACGATCTCGTCATTTCCGTCCCAGCCGGCGGCGGGTACGGCCTACCGACGCTGTTCTTTCTGATTCAGGCCCTGGCCATCGAAGTCGAACATTCCGCCCTCGGCAAAAAGCTCGAACTGGGCTGCGGCATTCGCGGCTGGCTGTTCACGATGCTGGTGCTCGCGGTCCCGGTCAGCCTGCTGTTCCCACTGCCGTTCCTGCGGAACATCGTGCTGCCGATGATGGAGGCGATGGGGGCGATTTAGGCGAGCGGCCTGCGTAAGCTGGCCGGTGACGTCGAATCGGCGACGAAGCCCTCCAGCGTGCGACCTCACCAGCCAGCTTACGCTGGCCGCTCGCCGGTGCGAGGAGAAATGCCATGAACGAAACGCTGACGACCCTCATCCGCACTGCCGGGTTCCTTCAATGGAGCGTGCTGATTGCATCGGCGCTAGTTCCAGTCCGCCTCAACTGGAAGAGAGACCTCGGCACGCTGCCGCGATTACACCAGCAACTGTTTTGGACCTATGGCGGCTACATCGTGCTGATGATCGTCGCTTTGGGCCTGCTTTGCGTAACCGCTGCCGAGGAGCTGGCCGGTGGAACCACGCTGGCCCGTGGACTCTGCGGCTTCATTGCCGTTTTCTGGGGCATCCGGCTGGGCTTGCAGTTCGTGCTCGATGCTCGGCCGTACCTCACCGCATGGTGGCTGGTGGCGGGGGAGGTCGTTTTGACAGTATTGTTTCTGACGTTCACATTGCTGTTCGCGGCAGCCGCGATTTGGTCATGAAGACCGCCTGAAGGCGGGACTCCAGCGCGGCAGGCTGGAAGCCTACCCCACTTACACGTGGTCCGGTAGATTCCCCTGGGCGTCGAACGGCATGGGCCGCGGCTCTTTGAGGATGGTCAGGTCGGGGCGCTCGCGGGCTTCGTTGTAGTACGCGGCGGAGCATTCGACTTCGGAGACTTCGAGCGTGTTGTGAATCCACATCAGCTGGGCGTCGGGGGGTTCGGTGAGGCCGATGGTGGGGAAGGCGACGTCGAGGATTTCGCGGTCGGTCGGGTAGTCGAGCGGGATCATCGCGGCGACGGGGTGGCCGCCGGTCAGGCAGTTGATCCGCGTGATCTTCTTGTCCATCTCGTCCACCAGGCGGGTGCGGCAGAACTCGGCCATGCCGATGCCGGTGGCGTTGCCGTGCGTCGCCTCGGTCAGGCCGCGGACGATGAGCCGCTTGACCTTGGGCCATTCCCCTTCGACGGCGGCGTGGTCGTTGTACTTGCGGCCGATGACGTTGGTGTCCATGCCGGTGCCGCTGATGTTCTTTCCCATTTCGTCGATCAGCAGAATGTCCGCCGTCTTGAACGGCAGGCGGGGAATCCAGGCCTTGGCCAGCACGAGTAGCTCTTTTTCCCGCTCCTCGAACTCGTGCGGGGCGACCGCCCGGATGAGAGCCGTCTGGTCGTAGGCGTTTTCGACGATGCCGATGCCGGCGATGATGCGGCACTTGGAAAGGACCTCGCGGGCGACCGAGCGGATGATCTGCCCGAAGCTGTAGTTCATGATCGCCCGGTGATAGATCTTGGCCCCTTCGAATTTTCCCAGGCCGATCAGCATCATCTTCATCAGGCCGCTTTCAATGTCCCCGACAAACCCGGTGTGCGGCTTGACGCGACCAACGACCAGAACATGGTCGGCTCCAAACGCGTGCTTGTCGAAATGGACGGGAAAGCCTTCTGCCGCCTGACAGACGATGACGGTCTCCATGCTGGCCCGGATGGGGCAGCCCATTGCCGCCTCGGTCACGCCGTATCCTTCTATCAATTCCCGCTGCCCTTCGGCTGTCCCGCCCCCGTGGCTCCCCATCGCCGGCACAATGAACGGCTTGGCCCCGAGCCGTTTGAAATGCTCCACCGCGGCCTTGATGATCACCGCAATATTCGCCACCCCGCGGCTGCCGCAGGTGATGGCAACGGATTCGCCCTCCTTGATCCGCCGGCCAAGTTCCAGGCGGGCAAGCTCTGTTTCGACGGTGCCGGGGATGTCGTCGACCGTTTGGGAGTCGAAGGCCTGGCGGACGCGGAAGAGGAAGGGGTATTGGGACATGGGAGGTCTCTGGCGGAAGTTTGTCTCTATGTATGTTACCTTGATTGCTTGGAAATCGACACTGGACTTTGAATTGGAAAAACGATGCAACGTATCCTTGCAATTACCACGATGCTCTTTGCCCTCGCCTCGCAATCTCAGGCCGCCAATGCGGAGGAATCCACGGACCTGCCAGCCACGGGCGAAACGTCATCCGCCTTTGCTCCATTCGACGAGTGGATGAAGAAGTTCCTCCAGGACCACAAAGTCCCCGGCGGCTCGCTGGCCATCGTGCGGGATGGCAAGGTCGTCTATGCCCGCGGGTTTGGGCTGGCGGACAAGGAGAAGAAGACTCCCGTGCAGCCGGAGTCGCTGTTTCGAATCGCCAGCATCAGCAAGCCGATCACGGCCGTGGCGATCTTGAAGCTGGTGGAAGAAAGGAAGCTGAAGACGGACGACAAGATTCTGGACATCCTCACGTACGAGCCGCATTTTGAGGGGGACGCCAAGTTCGACGAGCGCTGGAAGGAAGTCACGATCGCCCAGTGCCTGGCCCACATCGGCGGCTGGGACCGGGGAGTGAGTTATGACCCGATGTTCCAGGCCCAGCGGATGGCGAAGTCGATGAAGATCGATTTGCCGATCCTTCCGGAGCACATCATCCGCTACCAGCTTGGGCAGAAGCTCGATTTCACTCCCGGAGAGCGCTACGCCTACTCCAACTTCGGCTATTCGCTGCTCGGGCGCGTGATCGAGAAGCTCAGCGGCAAACCGTACGAGGAGTACGTCAAGGAAGAGGTCTTGAAGCCGCTCGGTATTACGGCCATGCGGATGGGGAAGTCCCTGGAAAGCGAACTAGCCGAGGGTGAGGTCCACTACTACGACGTGAACGAGAAGCAGGAGACGGCAGTCACGGGACCTGGCGCGGGAAAGGACAAGGTTCCCCTCAGCTATGGCGTCTGGCGGCAGGAGACACTCGACTCCCACGGCGGCTGGATCGCATCGAGCATCGACTTGGCGGAATTTGCCGCGGCGTTTGATCTCGGAGTCAAAGGAAATGAATCCCCGACTCGCGGCGGACTGCTAAAAGCCGAAACGGTCCTGAGCATGTTCTCTCCCCACGCGGTGATGAACAAACCCGGGCCAGACGGCAAGGGTGGCCAGGATTATGGCTACGGCTGGATGCTTCGAGCCGATAGCTCCGGCCGCATGACCAGCCGTCACGGTGGCGCACTCGCTTGCACTGCTTCGACCATGATCCATTTCCCCGACGATATCAATGTGGCTGTCCTCTTCAACCTTGGCCAATCTCCGGATGGAAAATTCCTGGGTCGGGAGATTGATGGACCGCTGATGGACCTGGTGGAAGGGCTGAGAAAGAACGCCGCCCCATAAAAGAATCTGCGGCAATCAGGTAAGAATCTCTTTGATCACCGTCCCCGACACATCCGTCAAGCGAAAGTCCCGCCCCTGGGCCCGGATCGTCAGCCGCTCGTGGTCGATGCCAAGCTGGTGGAGCACAGTGGCGTGCAGGTCGTGGACAGGGACGATATTTTCGGCGGAGTGATAGCCGAGTTCGTCGGTGGCCCCGTAGGTGATGCCGGGCTTGATGCCGCCGCCGGCCAGCCACATGGAAAAGCCCTTCATGTGATGGTCGCGGCCGAGCTGCTCCCCTTTGCCGTCCTGGGCCATCGGCGTGCGGCCGAATTCGCCACCCCAGAGGATCAGCGTGTCGTCAAGCATGCCCCGCTGCTTCAGGTCCTGCACCAATGCGGCGCTGGCCCGGTCAGTGGCTCCCGCGCAGATGCCAACGAACTTCTTCAGGTCGTTGTGATGGTCCCAGTCCCTATGGTAGAGCTGAATGAAGCGCACTCCCCGCTCCGCCATCCGCCGGGCCAGCAGGCAGTTCGCCGCAAAACTGCCGTCCGCCGCTCCCGTGCAGCCGTACAGGTTCAGAACGCTCTGGGGCTCGTCCTTCAGGTCCATGAGCTGCGGCACGCTGGCCTGCATCTTGAAAGCCATCTCGTACTGGCTGATACGGGTTTCAATCTCAGGGTCCGCGCCAAGGATATTCTGTTCCTCATCCAGCGCCCGAACCGCCGAAACAACATCCCGCTGCCGCTGGCTGTCTACGCCGCCTGGCGCGTCTAAGTAATGCACCGGCGCACCCTTGGAATTGAAAAGGATTCCCTGATAGCGCCCGGGCAAAAACCCAGCCGACCACATCCGTGTGGAAATCGGCTGCGGGCTGCGTCCGGCGAAGCTGGTCATCACCACAAAGCCAGGCAGGTCGTCGGCTTCGCTTCCCAGGCCGTAAGTAATCCAGGAGCCCATGCTGGGACGGCCGGAGATGGTCGTCCCGGTGTTCATGAACGTGTGAGCCGGATCGTGGTTGATGGCCTCGGTCACCAGCGAGCGGATGATGCAAATGTCGTCGGCGATGCCCGCGATGTACGGCAGAGCGGAGCTGATTTCCTGGCCGGACTGGCCGTGCTTTTTGAACTCGAACAGCGGCGGCAGGATCTTGAGCTGGCTCTTCCCTTGCAACTGGGCGATGGGCTGTCCCTGCGTCACCGATTCCGGCATCGCCTCTCCGCCTCGCTTCGCCAGCTCCGGCTTGAAATCGAAAGTTTCCAGATGCGAAGGACCGCCGGACATGTACAGAAAGATGACCCGCTTGGCCTGGGGAGCAAAGTGCAGCGGGCTCACGATGCCGCGCGACTGCGGCCTGGCGACGGCACCAGCACCAAAGCCGGCCGTTTCCAGAAGCGAAGCCAGAGCCAGCGACCCCAGCCCCAGTCCTGACCTGGCCAGAAACGCCCGCCGCGCCTGGCGCGGAAAAACAGCAGGGCTAGTCATGGCGATTCCTCCGGCATTATTTTTCGAATCGGATGAGTCAGGTTCTAGCTCCCCGTGGCTGCCGGCGCATTTCCCGTGCGAGCCTTCTCCACCTCTTTGGCCAGCACATTCTTCGTTTCGGGGTCCAGGTATCTATTCTGCAGGAGCGTGCGGGCTTCTCCCAACAATTGATTGATGCGGATCCGCGTCAGCTTGTCGAGCACGGCGTCGTTAGCCGCCGCATTCCCTTGCTGTGAATCCAGATCCTTAATAAGCTCGTCTCGACTTTGCAGTCCTCGGTACTCTTCCAGGAGCTGCCCAGCGTCGTCCAGCTTCCCTTCGGATATCCGCTTGCGGATGCGGGCGGCCAGGATCTCCCGCCGGGCGACCAAATCCGTCACCCGCCCCTGCAAGGCCATGACAAAGCCCTCCGTCTGCAGCCGGTAGTCGTCTTCAATCGTCGTGGCCACCATTTCCCGCTCGTCACCGGGCACCAGCGGCAGGCGGGCCAAAAGCTGATTGCCGTTCTTCACGTACAGCGTGCGGACGAGCAAGTCCCCGCGCGGGACTTCAATCGAGCCGCGCCAGTCGGTCACCCCCAGGAGCTGTGTCGGCTTGTCGTCGATCCCTTTCACAAAGACCTCATACCCCGTCAACGGGTGTGGGTCTTTCCCCCGCGATTGCAGCACCACCCGCGTGGCCGGGAGCCGCGGGCGGGCCACCACCGCCAGACGCTCCATCCGGGCATTGGCACGGGCCGGGATCGGTGTGCGATAGCCGGAAGAGACCGTGCAATCCAAGAGCGAAGCCTGGCGGGACTCGACGCTCAAGACCGTCCAGGCGATGGTTTGAATCCCATTCTTCGCCGGTTCGCCCCCTTTCTCGTTGCGGCGGATGTACGGCCGCAGGGCGTCCCCCGGCTGGATGAGCGCGGGGGAGCCGGGATCGGTAATGAGACCTCCCGCGCGCACGCGAGCGGAGATATTCTTGGCCAGGACCGATTCAATCTTTGCCAGCGGCAAAAAGCTGGCCGCGACGACATCCCAACAAGCCAAGGGAACGGCCGGCAGCGCGCCGCACCGCCGCTCGATGGTCGGTCCCATGACTCGCGTGCGCAGGTCCAGCTCGCGGCCGCGAATCCTATAGACGCCAGCCTCGCGCGTCACCGCCAGCAGACTGAGCTTATCGCCCTTGACCAGATTTGCATCCCCGGCCTTGAGACTGTCGTACGAAAGCTTGTCCCAGTGCGTCAACAATTGCCCGGCTACCTGCGAATTCGGACTGGCCGCCGCCAGCTTCCAAGCGGCGAAGAACACGATGTCTGCCCGATTCGCCAGCTCCTCCTGGGCAAGCGCGGAGAATGTGGGCGTGAATTCCGGCTCGTTGGAAAGGGCGAGGCAGACCTTCACTTCATAGGGCGAGAACTCCCAGGCTGCCTGAGCGAGGACGCAGCGCGGCAAAGCGGCCAAAGCCATGACAACGCAGAATGCGCCGATGCCTGAAACAGCGCAGCGACTCCCGCGAGCCGAACGAGGCCTGAGGGACAACCGCCAATAATCAACTAAAACCATGCGATTTCAAGATGCTAATCTGCCGTGAACCGGGGTGCCGCTTGCCACTTTTCGATGTCCTGATACAAAGTGGCCTGTCCGTCCACCAGGCCCTTCACGGATTTGCGGTAAGCGTAGTAATCGAAGGTTTGATACAGGGGAATCAGGGTCACGTCGTCATTCACCAGGCGATGCAGTTTGAGCAAGGCGCTGCGCGCCTCGCGCCAATCCTTGGCGTTTTCGATGTTTCGCAATTCCAGGCTGATGTAGGTGTTATTGGCGGGATTGAGTCCCCACGAGGCGAACAGCCGCGCGGCGTCCACGGCCGGCTCCCAGGTGGCCGCCTGCACGTAGACCAGGTCGCACTCTCCCTTTTCATCGGTGAAAACGCCGGGCGGGAATTCAACCAGCCTGGTTTTGATTTTGATGGCATCCCACTGCCGGCCCAGAGCCTTGCAGGCCAGGCGGCTGACTTCGTCATTGGGATAGCCGAGTACGAGTGGCGTAAGCTCGGGTGGCTTCTGTTTCAGCTTTTCAGCCTGCGACTTAAGTATCCGCTTGGCAAAAGTTGTGAGTATCAGGGCCAGCTTCGGATCGTAGGGAGGGACCTCAATAGATTCGTCATAGCCGTAACAGAGTGCATCGGCCGCGTTGACCGGCGCAGGAAACGGACCGCTGATGGCGCGGAAGCCCGGGAGCCGGGCGTCTTTCATCAGCCCCTTGTGGAGAATGGCTTCGCGATTGCTGCCGTAAACGAGAGCGCGGCGAAATTCGGAATTCTGCAAGTACGGATGCTTCCTTTTCACCGTCAAAAAGTGCGTGGTGGGGACGCTGTAGCGACCGATGGCAATCTCGCTACTGGCCAACGAGGGGATGTCCGCCGGAAAAACCTGATCGAGCACGTCCACTTCGCCCCGCCTGAGGGCCAGAAGGGCCCGTTGTGGATCGCTGTAAAACCGCTCCATCACCTCCGCGGGCTGGCCGGGAAGTGCCAACGAGTAATTCTCATTCTTGCTGAAGCGGGTAATTGCTTCCTGCCGCGAAAGCAGGAAATACGGACCGCTCCCTTTCACGCCGGGCTGCCCCAGATTAGCGTCCCGCAGATAGCTGGTTTGCAGAAAAGCTTCGGGCAGGATGTGGGGCATCCGCAGGCTGGCTTCCACGCGATTGACGGTCCGCACCTGGACGGTATCCACGAGCCGCGCCCAGGGGGGCTGGTAGAACGGGCTGGCCGGGTCGGCCAGGTCCAGGAGATGCCGCGAGATGTCGTATCCGGTCAGCGGCGTGCTTTTGGCGGAGAGGGCCTGGCTGCCGATGGTGAAGGTTAATCGCAGCCCATCGTCGGACCGTTTCACGGTGCCGAGCGAACAGGTGTACGTGCCCCCTTCCGGTCCGCGGCCTACGAATTCCATCAGCCGCCGCTCCATCAGCCGCCCCGTGCGGCGGGCGGCGGGATTGTTCAGGCTCCGCGGTTCATGGGCCAGCGCCGGCTGGGAGACTCCGACCATTACCAGCGGGTAGCGGCGGGAGATTTCCGCGGCGAGCTCAGCGCCCCCTTCCACGTACGGCCAGACATCAATCATCCGGGCACAAGCGTCGTACGCTTCCACGAACCTCCCCGCGGCCAGATGGGACTGGGATTCGTCTCGATGCTTCGCCGCCACTTCGGAAAGCTTGCCTCGCATGTTCTTCACGAAGGGCTCGTCACCGGCGTTGTACTTCGTTTCTAGACGCCGGAGCAGCGTCTTGGCGGAGCGAAAGTCTTGCTTGGCAATGTAATCGCCGATGATTTTTTCGGCCAGGAATCCAATTCGACCGAGCAGCGGCGGAGAACCCTCCGTCGGTTTGAATTGCGGATTCTGAGCATAGAGCTCTTCAGCCACGCCCAGGGCTTCGTCATAGCTCTGCCCTTTGACAGCGGTCACCAGGCACTGATACAGGTAGCTTTGATGGGCCTGCGCCAGCCCGTCCATCTTCGCGTATTCGCGGGTCAGAAAACTGAAATAATCGAACGCCTCGTCAAGCTTGCCGGCGGCGACGAGGCCGTTAGCCTCGCTGAGCACCATCTGCTCGAAGAGCTCCAACTTTTCGATGGCTACCCAGGCAATGTCGTTGGGCTCGTCGAGATCCATCCGCTGGACCCGGAGCTTGTCCCCAGGCTTGGGCTTTGTCGGAACTCGCCGATTGGGAAAGGGAATCGGCCTCACGAGGTGGACTTCCCCATCGTACGTCGCTTTGGTGCATGTAATCCGGTCGAATGGCTCGCGCTCGAAAATCCGCTTGCCCACGACTTCGTCATCAGCCTGCGCTAAGGCAACCGCGGGAATTGCAACCAGCAGCCAACCGACGGCGCAGGAAGCAAACGCCGTAAGCAACCAGAGCTGTTTGCGAAAGATTGGAACATTCATGACTTCTTATGGTCCTTTGGGAAGCGGGACCAGGTGAATCGTGCCATCCGGTCCGGCGGCGAGCAATCGACCGTTAAACAGGCTGGCGGGGGCGGTGAGCGGCTCGCCGATTTCCACCAGCCCCGCTTCCTGCCCCTTATCCTGCGAGACGCGGTACACGCTGCCGGTCTGGGTGACGATGACGAAATCCTGCTCGTGTGGAATCGGCGGCGCGGAGGGAATGCCGTGAGACAAGGGAATGGACCAGCGTATTTTGCCCGCCCCCTCGCAGCAGTGCAGGCTTTTGTCATCGGCCACAAACACTACATCCCCCGCTTGAACCGGGCCAAAACGCACCCGCCCTTGCAGCGGCGTTTTTGGGCCGGGTTGCAGGTCGGGGGCTTCGAAGGAATACAGCACGTCGATCGTGGGACTGTGGCCGACTGCGTAGAGCGTTCCGCCCGCGACAGCGAGCGGCGCGACAACGTCGTTCTCCACCACGATCTCGCCCAGAGATTCCAAATGGGGCTGCGGCTCGTTTTTCACGGTCAGGCGGAAGATCGTGTTGGCCCCGTCCGAAACCGCCAGCACGCTCCCGTCCGAAATCGCCAGCACGCTCCCATCCGCGGATAGGACTGCCGCTTGTTTCCAATTCAGCCGCTGGCCGGCTTGCAGCGGAGGTTGAAACGGCAGTGCCAGATCGCCGGCGGAATCGACGCTCAGCAGCTTCACCTGACCGGAGCTGAAAGGGACGGCCGCTCCCCCGCGAAAGGCCACCGCGGGAGCCGACGCATCGTTCCCCGGCACTCGGGCCTCGAAATGTTTCGTCCGGTTCGAAGCGGCCGCATTGTCGTAAGTGAGATAATGGCCGCTGAACTGCATTCCCAGGCAGGCCCACTTGTCCTTTCCCACGCGAATGCCGTCCGTCAGCGTCATGGCTTCGGTGCCCGCCAGGGGCACAAACGCCGGCGCATCGGAATACCCGGCGGCGTTGGCCTCGGCGGGAAGCTCAAACACTCGTCCGCGGCTGGTAACCGCCACAATCTGTTTGCGGGCTTCGCTGGGAAAGAGCGCCGCCAGCGGCGCTGCCAGGTCTACCGACCAGAGCGGCGCCCCGGTGGCGGGGTTGGCCGCTTCCACCGTGGTGGCCAGCGATCCCTTCTGCCGACGAATGTGAATCACGGCACTTTCCGCGATTTGCAGGGGAGCAACAAAAGCGTCATCCGCCGCCACCGTCCATTTCCGGCCCAGCTTTTCCTGCGAGCCCTGGATCTCATACCCCGCAAGCTGATTTCCCCCGACGAAAATCATTCCCTTGTCGACCGCGTAGTAGCTCAGGCCGGGAGTTTTCTCAATCGCCTCGCTGCCACCAATCCTGCGAATAGGGCGGCTCTTGTTGGAGGGATCCACCTGCAACACGGTCACCTGCCCGAGGTCCGTCACGATGACCACTCGTTTTCCTTCCACGGCCATGGGCACCACCACCCGCCCCTTCAGCCGCAGCGGCTCCGGCAACTCGGCCAGCCCCTTGCCGGCTTCCTGCGGAGCAAACATGTGGACCACGGCATAGTCATCCGCAGGATTCTCCACCACCAGCAAGTGATCGAGGACCGCAACCGGTGGAACGGCAATCGCCCCCGGCTTGTGACCCAGGTAAACCGTTTGCGTGCATTGCAGATCATCCGCGCGGAGCACAAAAAGTGTTGAATGGAGGCCCGGCTGATAGAGCTTGCCGCGGGGCGCATCCACAGCCGGAGCCACGCCCGGCTTCTGCGGCAGTTTCGCTTGTTGCTCGCTGTTACCGGTCTTGGCATCGATTTCCAGGATCTTGCCGTCCTTGGTCGTGACGTAGATCTTCTCGTCACCATTCGCCGGACTAGGGTCACCAATCACGGGAGCCATAAACGGCTGGCCGACGGCCAGTTTCCAGACCAGCTTCCCGGTGGCGCTTTCCAGGCGGAGTAGCTCGTGCTTGCGGCTGTCGACGGCGATCACGTCGGAATTTTTTTCCCGCAAGAGCTGTACGGGATGAGTCAGCGTTTCAAAGCCCACTGGTCGCCGCCAGTTGACCTTGCCGTCCTTCTCGTTCAGTCCGAACAGCGAACCTGTGACCAGGACCACGGCCGAGCCCTCCAGCGATGAATCTCCCGCGCGAGTCGCGAGGATGATGCTTGAATGGACCGGCGCGGGATCGGCGGTGGAGGCGGCCAGCGACGACCGCTCCGCCTTGACTTGCTTTTGTTCCATCTGGCCGATCGCCTGCGTCGCTTCCGCCAGGCCGGAATCGGCCTCGACGGCGGGAAATGCCCGGATTAGATCCAGGCGGACCTTGTAAGCCGCCACCGCATCGGCCGCACCTACCGCTTTCTGGATGGCTGCCAGGGCTTTGACCAATTCCTTGTCCTGGTCAATGCTTCGCCGAGCGGCTTTCAAGCGGTCGGCGACTTCAGTGAGCTGCGGCAGGATTTCGGCCTTTTCCTTGGCGGGAATGTAGGCGGGATTATCCACCAGCTTCATCGTTTTTTCGGCGAGGGCGACCAGCTCTTCCCGCTTCGCGGTATCCTTCATACCCACTGCTTGCGAGGCAAAGCTACTCGCGACCTCCACTAAGACCGTCCGCAATTCCACGCGAATGTCGCTAAAGGCTTCTTCCTGTTCCATTTCTGGCAGCAGCCGTTGCAACGCCGGCAGGCCGGCTCGGCCGTTCTTGCCTTCGCTAGAAACCTGGCGGATTTCGGCCATGTTTCGCCGGACCCTGGCCCGGCTGGCCTCCGGGCCCGTGGGGTTGCTCTCCAGGAACCTGTCATACTTTTCCAGGGCGCTGGCCAGCGCGCCCTTATCGTATTCATCTTCAGCCTTGTGAAAGATGTCCGCCGAATTTCCGAAGAGGAACCAAAACGCCAGGAAAACAAAAGGGAGCAAAATGACCCCTAATGCGGTGGTCAGAATGAAAATAAGGGAGTAGCCATGTGATTTCTTAACCTTCTTGCTCGGCACCGCGGCCGGCCTGCGCTCCGTCAATGGATCGAGGGGCATGAGCCCCTCCGCAGCTCCCAGGGGGGAAAGCGGAGATCCTTTCCAGGCCTGGGACGCAGGTGGCGACAATGTTTCGGTTTCGCCGAGCGGAGTTAACAATGCTCCCAGTTGAGCAGGGCTCCCCATATCCACGGTGGGACCAGGCGAAGGACGATTCTTGGACGAAGGGCGCTTAGGCTTAGGAGGCGCCGCAACGGGGGGCGCGGTGGGTGGGCCTTCTACAACGTTACGCGGAGCGGGGGGCCTGGCTGCCGGCGGCTTGGCGGCGGGCGGTTTGGGAGGTGCGCTCACTGGCGGAAGAGGCGCGGTCGCGGGGGGAAATGGCACATCCGCCGGGGATGTCAAATCCGCCAGGTACAAATCGCTCTCTTGGACCGGTTTCTTCGCAGCCGGCTTTTCCGCGGCCGGCGGTGGAGCGGCCGGGACCGCGGCGGCGGGTTCTTCCATGGCCGAAGCCACCAGGCGGCGGGCTTGAAATGCCGTAAGCTGCCCTTTATCGACGAGGATTTTCGCGACTGCTTCGGGCGTGACAACGAATTTCGATTCTGCGATCTGTTTGCGCAGCTCATCGATCACTTTCGCGTCCAGGAGTCCCTGACGCTCCGCCTGGTCCAATACCTTCGATGCCGACATGCCTCAGTCCTCTGTTTCGCCTGTGTAAGGGATGGCCTTCGCAAGCCGTCCGTCTACGCGATTCGGGAAGGGCTGGTGCCCATCCTGCTTATTGCTCGTCATCCTCAACCATCTTCAGTCCCACTTCCTCCATCCCCACATCGTTGCCCGCATCAACCGCTTCGACCACCCGCTCATGCAGCGCATCACCATGGGCGAGTACCATCAGCTTGTTGGGGATGGTCCCCGAACTCACGTCCCGAGCCTGTTTCAGCCGCATGATCAGCTCGACGCGGGCCGAAGCCTCGAATTCGTCCGTAAGCCCCCCGCCGCTAATAAAAAAGTGACCCTGGGAATCGATGCGCACCGTCACTGCTTCCAGATTTTCGTCCTTGGGCTCCGGCAACGCAGCAGCTTCATCAACCGTCGGCTTGGGAACCAGCAGTGATTTCTGGACCGCAAACGAAGCCGTCAGCATAAAGAAAATCAAGAGCTGAAAAACGCAGTCCACCATCGGCGTCATGTCCATCTCAGATTCCATCGGCACCCGCTTCGCCCGCTTGGGAAGCCGAGCATCCGGCGGCTTGTCTTTCGCGTCCAACAGTGTGCCATTAGTCGGCGGCCGTGGGGGAGGCCCAGCGGGACGCGCCAGCGGAGCACGCATCAGTGGAGGAGCCTCGGGCTCCTGCATGGCAAGGGGCGGCCCTTCCACATCTTCACCCCTGCCTGGCTCCATGATCCCCGAATTCACAAAACCCCGCACTTCCGCTGGCGTCAACTCCCGCGTCTGCCGGAAATCCGTCCCCTTGGCAGTTGACGCGGGATTAACGTCCACTAACACGTCGCATATCGGACAGCGCATGCGGTGGCCTTGGGCCTGCGGCGTGACCGCATAGGATTTCCCACAGGCGGGGCAAACGAATTGAAGGGATTCGTGGGTCATTTCTTCTTGTCGGAAATCCCGAGGTAAAGGTATTGCACCTCGAAATCAGCCTTGGCAACCGCCCTGCCAATCCGGTCCACGTCCCTGTACTTAAGCCCTACGGCGGCCTTGACCAGAACGTTGTTTCGCTGCTTGCCGGCCTTGTTCACTTTGGCATTCTCTTCCGTCAAATATTTCCTGATGGCCGCGTCTTGATCCTCCGGCGAACCGACCGTTTCATGGTTGGGCTTCGTGTCGTCTGCCAAAAACACCTGCGCCTCGCCCTCGGGAGTGCGGGCCACGGTAATGATGATCGCATCCGCCTCGGCGGCCTCGGCTCCATGCTGGGCAGGAGGGAGAGAGACCGCGCTTTGCGAACTGGTGGAAGTAAGCAGGAAAAAGATCAGCAGCAGGAACGTGCAATCGATCATCGGGGTGATGTCCATCTCCCCGCTTTCGAGAGGTCGTTTTCGCAGTAAGAGTGTCGCCATGGCTTACCTCCGCGCCTTGGCGGCCCGTGTCTGCTGGCCAACGGCAAACGCTTCCAGGAACCGGTTCAGCCCGCTGATGACCGATTCGTCCATTCGGCGGAGGCGGATGTTGATGTCGCCGACAATGATCGTGCAGGGAAGCGTAATGGCCAGGCCAACAGCCGTCGTAATCAAAGCGAAAGAAATGTCGCCGGCCAGCATTCCCGGACTGACCCCCTTGTCGCCACCCGCATAGAGCTTGGCAAACGCCGCCATCATTCCCAGTACTGTCCCCAGCAGCCCGAGCATCGGCGCAGTCTTGTTAACGTTATTGATCCAGCTGATCTTGTTTTCTATTTCGGTGACGACGTTCCGCTGGAAACTTTCCACGACCAGATCCTGAATGCGCGTCAGTTCCAGATCGTGGTTGGCCATCGCCAGGTGTGCCAGTTGGGGAAGGGCGCGGTTGTCCGCTTCCACCATCGCCGTGGCGGACTCGAAGTCGCCGGACGCCACGACAGGCTCGATCTCAGACAGGAATTCATCCTGCTTGCGCTCGTTGCGAAAGCCTTTCTGCGACATCCGCCAATAGATCATGATGATGCAGTACGTTCCCCACAGCGCAACCATTGCCTGCATGCCATACACGCTATTGTTAACAAAATCGAGAATCAGTCGCATAGAATTACTAGTTCCACGTAAACTAAGAGGTTGCGGAGGGCAAGTGATTTCGGGCGGTACGCCCGAGAGGAAGCCACGATTGTAATCCACTCTCCGGGCGTCTTGCAGCGGGCAAGCGGAAGGAAGCAAGAAAAACGCCTGGAACCTACAGCGGCGCGAAGCCTCCTGCAGCTAGGGATGGCTCAACGCGTTCGACGAAAAACTCGCGGCCGTTGCCTGTTTTGCGAATGCCGAACACCGTTCGCCGCACGGTGGCGAGCGGGCGGGAGCCCATTGCTTCCCTTTCCAAAATCTCCAATTGCTGCTTCACGGCGTCGGGAAAGAACTGGCAAACTACCCGGTCGTCGATGGAAAGTCCGGCTTTGCGGGCGAGGGCCCGGTCGGCCGCTTTTAACTCGCCACGCTCAATGACGAAGCGGAGGCGGGAATCCGGCTGGAGACTCCCCAGGCGGGTGAGGGGAAGCGACTGAGAAAGGTTGCGGGCGTAATCCATGGCGGAATCGCCGCCCCCCATCACGCCCAGTTCCACGCCGAAGGCGTCGAGGATGGAGGCGTATTCGTCTAAATCGCTGGCCGCGTAGTGAATTTGCCACCGCTGCCAGGCGGGGATGACCGGCCCGCCGGGGCCGCCAGGACCTACTTCACGTCCGTCATTGGGGGTGTTGCCGCTTGTTCCTTTCGCGGAACCGCTGCTATCTTCCAGCGAGGACAACTCAGTGGTTGCCAGCGCCGCAACCGACTGCAAAAGCCCCGCGGCCTGCTCCGTCAATGGCGGCTGCTCCTGGGTTCCCAGGTCTTCGAGATTCTTGGCGATGTCTGCGGTCCCGCTTGAACCCGCGGCCCCCTCGTTGACCCGCCGAAGACTCACCCGCGTCGCGGTCGGCGAATTCCTCGGTTGCTGGGACAGCCAGGCTGCCCCCAGGAGGAGCGTTACAACGCCCAGGAGAAGGAGCGTTGCCGAAAGGAAGCCTGTCGCCTTTTCCTGACGAGTCGGGTGCAAGGTGGACGATGAAATGCGATTCGCCATCCAAGGGCCTGCTTTCTACTCCGCCTTATACGCGGTGGGAGCGCGGTACTGCTGATCGATCACATAAAACTCCCATTTGCCGGGAGCGCCGCGGATGCCAAAGGTGGTTTTCTTGACTTCGATAATTCGCCGCTTGCCCATCTTTTCGTTTTCAAGGGTCAGCAGCCGCGTGTACATTTCCTGCGTGTAAAACTGAAACACGACGCGATCCGAAACCTGAATGCCCGCTTTCCTGGCGAGAGTCCGGTCCGCTTCGCGAAGGTTTCCCGCTTTATAGAGAAAACAGAGGCGCTTTTCATCTTTTGGCTTAGCGGAACGCCGCTGGGGCGTGGCGGCCGAGAAATTCGAGCAGTAGTCGACATCTTCGATGCCCCCCCCGGCAACGCCCAACTCCACTTTGAAAAAATCGAGCTGCTGGGCGTACACGTCAATTTCGTTCGCGGAAAACTTGATCTCCCAGCGCTCCCAAGCGGGAATTCCGTCGGACGTCCCGGGGCCGCCTGGTCCTTTGCCGCGGCCGTCGCCGGTGCCGGTCCCTTCACCCTTGCCGAATGAAGTTTCTCCCGTCACGGCATCGAGAGCGACCACTTCCGTGGAAACCATGGTGGCTATTGATTCCAGAGGCTGGTCGACCTTCAATTCCACGACTTCCGGCACTTCCTCCGGATTCGGCTCTTCCAGATTCTTGTCGTCGCCTGCCATGTTGCCGCTGCCACCGCCTCCTACGTCTTCCAGTGTCACCCTGGCGACCGGCTTGTCCCAGATGATCGTGGCGGACAACCAGACCAGGAACATGACGATGGTCATCATTCCCAGCAGTAGCAGCATGGACGAGAGCATCGCCGATGCTTGTTCATACTTAGACGTGCCGAGCTGGGCGACATCCGTCTTCACGCGAGTCAACCTGCGGGGTGCTGCAGAGGCCATAGTCTTTTTTTGCCTGGAGGACGGCCTCGGATTGCCGCCCTACCTAAGGAGTTCTAGGGGTCGATTCGATCTAATCAAGCAACTCCGCATTCGGCCGGATCGAAAGATACCAGGCTTTCCAAGCCGCCTGGGCAGCCTTGACTTGGGCCGTCGTCGGCTCATTCTCGGGTAAACCCACGCCGTCCACCTTGCGGCTGATGAAACGAAGTCCGCGGTCGGCTAGCAGTACGATCACCGGGTCTGGGTCGGTCAAGGCATATAGCAGCCGAGGGACATTGTCGAGATCGTGTACTTTGCCCAAGGTCGTCACCGCCAGCTTTCGGGCATGGAAATTTCCCGCTCCCACGAAATTCCGCAGCTTCTCAATCTGGCTTTGCCGCTCGGTCTTGTCGCTGCTTAGCACCAGAGCTTCTTTTTCCTCGGCGAGCCGCGTCACATCGTCATTTTCGCCGAGCTTGATTAATTCCAGGATTTGATCGGTCGGAATGACCACGCCTTCGTGGACAATTTTTCCGCTGGGTGTGACTTGAATGGACTTAACGTTCAGCGGCAGTCCCATCCTGGCAACCGCGATTCCTTCCCCCAGTTTCTTGTCAATTGCCTTCTGGGAGCTCCGCACCAAGAACAGCGTCGCCAGGCAAGTGCAAATGATCGGACTATCCGACCCTTCCCAACTGCCGTCACTCTTCTGGGTTTTGGCCAGATGGGCAAAGCCCTGGTCATACCAGGTGTTGTCCCTGCCACCTCCCGCCTTTTCACGGAAGCTGTGATAACGCTCGAGCGAATACATGTAATAGTGGTTCCACTGAGTTTGCGCCGAAAAGCCGTTACCCAAAACGCGATCGGCGGCGGCGAGGGTATTCTTGATGTCACCCGGGTCGAGAATCACCGTGAGAGGGCTGCGAGGATCCTTTTTGCCTGGCACAACGACGTCCTGAAGTGCCTTCGCCTTAGGAGCATTGGCAACCTCCACGCGCTGCGTGACCTGCAGCAAATCCGCCAGCATGTACATGGCCCCGCCCCCCGAGGCCGACAGAGTCAAGGTGACGCCGTTCTGCTGGACTTTCGTGAGCGCGCCGGGATCAACCCCCTGGTAGCCCCAGCCGCCGGTGGGATCCTGCGTCCGCATCAACCAGGCACAGACCCCTTCAATCTTGTCGATGGGAATGTCCATTTTGCCGAAGTTTTTGGCCATCCACAGCCCGAGAACGGCGTATTGAGTCTGGGAGGTATCGCCGGTCTTAAAGTTGGGATAGCTCCAACCCCCAATCGGTTGCTGACGGGTAAAAAACTCATTCGTGAATTTGGTGATCACGTCGTGGTGCTTCTGCGGGCCGACTTCGCACAAGAACATCAGGGCAATGCCTAAACTGTAGTTGTCAATGACGTTGAGGGATCCGGCGCTTGCCTCTTGACAGCGTTTAATCGCGTGGGCGATTTTCGGATGATCCTCGACGCCGGCCTTGAAGAAGCACAAGCCAATCAGGCAATCGCCGCCCAAACGCGAGTCGCTGACGCCCGCCAAATACTTGAGAGCAAGTTTGACACGTTCCTTGACGGCCGGAGTATCCGGCGTCACGGCCGCCGCTGTTCCAGGCATCAGCAGGGCCGTTCCCAGCAGGGCAATCACCACCGTCAACAGTTGCCTACCACTGAATAATTGAAGCCGCATGAAAAAGTTTCCTGGGCGTAAAGAAGTAGGTCGTCCTTGACACCGCCGAGTGGCGGCAAAAAAACGGCCGGATTTCCGCGGGAATTCCTTGATGCTAACGGTTGGCGCGAGGAGAGTCAAGCAAAAGCGCGGGAGTGGAGAGAAACGCTGAGAGGCTGGTTTAGAAACCCGGGTTGCTTATGGTCCAGCGTATAGCCCTGAGCAGGCCTGGCTAGCTGCCAGCTCGATTTGACATTTCCACGAAAAACAGCCAGACTTACGACTGGCATTTTCGTGCCCAAAGTTCCAAGCCGATGAGGCGGTAGGAGCCACATCATGTCCTGGCGTATTTCGACGTTTCTTCTCGTCGTCCTAGGCGCGACTTTGGCGTCTGCCGGCGGCAAGGTGCGGACCTGGACGAGTGCCGATGGCCGCACGATGCAGGCGGAATTCGTCAGCGAATTGGACGGCGATGTGACCTTTCTTAAGGATGGCAAGCTAATTGTCCTCCGGGCGGAGAAGCTCAGCAAACAGGATCAGCAGGACATCAAGGACCTGGCCGCGGGAAAGCAGCCCAAGGAAGACCCGTTTAGCGCTCCGGGTGCTGGCGGCGGCACGCCGGGCAAAGTGAATCCTGTTGGCGAAGGGCCAGCCGAGTCCGACAAGCCCAAAAAGGCCATCGCGGTTCAGACGCGCACGTGGACAGACCGCTTTGGCCTGAAAAGCAGCGGCAAGTTCGTCCGCGTGGATGGAAATGACGTGGTCCTCAGCCGGGGAGCCCGAGTCATCACCGTGCCGTTTGCCAATCTCAGCGATGAGGACCAGGACTATGTGCGCAATCTCCTCACTTCGCAGGGAAAGGAAGCGGACATTCCTTCCGAGAAGACGTTCGCGGGAGGCGAAGGCGCCGGTAGTAATCTTCCGGGCGGCGACAATGGTTTTCCAGCCACGGGCCGAGGAGGCATTTCCGGGCCGGGAATGCCCGGAGTTCCAGGTGGAATTGGCGGGATGCCACCGGGTATGGCTCCTGGAGTTGGCGGGATGGCGGGCGGCATGCCGCCCGGGGCATTTCCGCCAGGTGGAATGGGTGGAATGGGTCGAGGTGGACCGCGTGGCGGACCAGGCATGGGCGGGGGAATTGGAATGCCGCCTGGCATGGCACCACCTGAAACTGGCGGCCCAGGAATGCCCGGAAGCGGCCCGCTGACGGGACCGGACGGGATTGGCGGAAGAATTGGCGGACCGATTGGATCCGGTTTTCCCGGCAGTGGCTTTCCAGGCTCTGATCCCACTGGTGGCGGCTTGGGATCGAGCGACAGGATGCCTGGGATGGGGATGCCCCCTTCCGGCGGCATGCCTGGAATGATCCCCGAATCTCCCGACCTGGCCGGTTCCGGCCTGGGTTCATTTCCGCGATCGCGCTTGCCATCACTGGAACCGGCGTCCATTCCGCCGATTTCCAGCCCCACTTTTCCCGGCATGCAAATGGAGGAGTATTACCAGTGCTCCAAGTGCAACGCCAAGTTGTCGAAACTGGAGGCCGCGGGCAGTTCGTGCCCGCGTTGCAACGCGACCTGGGGCTTCAAGCAGGACCAGTTCGGTCGTAAGACCATGACCGCGGCCGGCAGCGGACAAATGGCCACCGTGGGAGTGGTCATTGTCATTTTTGTCCTCGTGGGAATGGCGGTCGTCATCGCGGTGTTTATCGGGATCATCGTCGCCATCGTCAAGGCGGCGTCCGCCCCCGCCCGCCCGCCGCAGCCCATGCCGCAGCAGCGGTATTATTAGGGGGAAATTGGCCGCTTTGCCCTGGCCCATGGCCAAAAAAGTATTTTCCTGTATACTGAATAAAAGTATAATTTCGCGCATCAGGACTTCGGCGGCTGATGCGCCAGCATTGGCGTCTGTGGGGCGGGACTGGCCTCGCGCCGGCCGATTCCTTGCCGCTTATAAGTTTTTCAGCCTTATGGCGAATAGGCTATTGATAACTCCTTGATTGACAATGACTTCGGGAGGCGAATGTCGGTCTGAGGCGATTGAAAAACACCTTATAATCCCGCCACGAAAGCTCCCTACAAACCCTTATGGGCTTTTGCCTTGTTGATGACGAAAACGTCTTGCCACCAACACTTTACGCCTCATCGACAATCGGAAAAACCCTTATGGCAACCGCTCCCACCACTGTCGAGAGAGCATCCAACGCGGCGTATCGTGAATAAGATGACGGTAAATTTACTCTCAAATGAATAACGTTTTTTGAATTATACATTGCGCAACTGATTACAAAATAACGACTTGCGACGTTGCGATCAAGCGGTCATTTCCGGCATACGGGAGCCGATCAACATGAATAATAACCCGGCCAACGGGGGGCGTTTGACGAGTCGCTCCCTTTCGCATACAACTGGACTTCCGAGCCGCCGCTGCCTGGGAGCGGCCCTCGCGAGGGGGAGCCGTGAACCTGGTCAGGCCTTAACCGGAGCAGCCATAAGCGGGGTACTCTTGTGCGAGGGCCACTCACGGGCAGCGGCTTTTTTTGCGCGGATTTTTGAGCACCCCAGCATTTGACTTCCTCAATCGGTGGAGCCCATGGCCACTCCAATACCTGACAAGGACGCTTCCGGCAGCGATTATGTCGTGGTGGCCCGCCGCTACCGGCCGCAGAACTTCACCGAGCTGGTGGGGCAGAACCAGGTTTCGCAGGCCCTGGGCAACGCGATTGCCACCGGGCGAGTGGGACACGCCTATTTATTCACGGGCGCCCGCGGGGTGGGAAAGACGAGCACCGCCCGCATTTTTGCCAAGTGCCTGAACTGTGTGAATGGGCCGACCGACAAACCTTGCGACGAGTGCGACATCTGCCAGGGAGTAGCCGCGGGAGACGACGTCGACGTGCTCGAAATCGACGGCGCCAGCAATCGCGGCATCGACGAAATCCGCCAATTGCGGCAGAACGTGAACGTGCGGCCGAGCCGGGCCCGGTTCAAGATCTACATCATCGACGAAGTTCACATGCTGACGACTCCGGCCTTCAACGCGCTGCTTAAGACGCTGGAAGAGCCGCCGGAGCATGTGAAGTTCATTTTTTGCACCACGGAGGCGGACAAGATACCGATTACGGTCCTATCCCGCTGCCAGCGGTTTGATTTCGCGCCGATTGAAACAAGGTCCATCCTGGCCCGACTGGAGGAAATCGCCAAAAGCGAAGGAGTCGAAGCTGATCCAGAGGCGCTGCAAATTCTTGCTCGCCGCGCCGCCGGGTCGATGCGGGATAGCCAATCGCTGCTGGAGCAACTGCTCTCCTTCGGCGGCAAGAAGATTGGCGTGGAAGATGTCCATGCGATGCTCGGCACGGCCAAGAACAGCCGCCTGGCGGGAATCACGCAAAGCATCATCCGCCGCGATGCCGCTACTGCCTTGGGTGAGGTGGATGCCGCGGTCCGCGAAGGGGTAGATCTGGGCCAGTTCGCCGAGCAACTGGTCGGCTACTTTCGGGACGTGATGGCGGCGCACATCGGCTGCGTAGACGACCTCCTGCTGCACGCCGGTCCGAGCGAGCGGCCGCAACTCTTGGAGTTTGGAACCCAACTCGGAATTCAAACGCTATTGGCGATCGTCCAGATTCTTGACCAGTCCGTCACCCGCATGCGGCACAGCACGCACACGCGGACGCTCTTGGAAATTGCCCTGGTCAGGATTTGTAAACTTGACGATCTCGACGAACTTTCGACACTGCTGGGTCAGGTTCGAGATGGCAATTTGACCGCAGATTCCGCGGGCGCTCGCGCCAACCTGTCTTCTGGCAAGCCAATTGCCCCCGTCTCGGTTCCCGTCGCTACCGCAGCTCTTGCGGATCCTCCGCTAGCGGGAAAAAAAAGTCCCCCGCCATCCCCGCTAGCTGAAAATGGCGGTGAACAAGTGTCCGAGCAGCCGATTCTGACGGCTGAAATGCTCCCCGCTCTGTGGAAGCAAGCCCTTGGTGCTATTGAAGATATGACGAGGGATTTCGCGTCTAAAGCGGAGTCAATAGCAATTTCCGGGCCAAACAGGGTAGTGGTCCGCCACAGAAAAGCCTATAATAAGGAGCAGTGCGAACGCCCCGAACGCAAAGCCCGGCTGGAGCAGGCCCTTTCCCTCGCGGCAGGGGCTGAGGTTCGGCTGGATTTCGAACTGCTGCCGGAAGTTCCGGCGGCAAATGGGGCCGCAGCACCAGCGCCGCCGTCGGCGGCTCAAAGTCGCCAGCGGCGGTTCAAGAATGCGGAACGGAATTTGCTCGTGCGTCAGGCCATCGACTTGTTCGATGGGGAAATTGTGAACGTCGTCGAGCCAATTCGAACCGAGGAGGCGGAAGAGGCGGGACCGGTGGAAGCCGTGCCTCCCCAGGTTTGATGGACGAGGCTCAGCATGGCTCAAATCACGGAATCGGTTGGCAAAGTCATTGACGAATTCGCGAAGCTCCCCGGCATCGGACGCAAAAGTGCGGAGCGGCTGGCGTACCACATTTTGCGGGTGCATCGGTCGGAAGCCTTGGCCCTGGCCGACGCCATCCGCAATGTGCGCGAGAATGTCCGCTATTGCAAAACCTGCTTCAACCTTTCCGAAGGAGAACAGTGCCTCGTATGTCTGGACTCGCGCCGCGACCAGTCGCAGCTCTGCGTCGTGGAGCAGCCGCGAGACCTGATTGCGATGGAGCAAGCGGGTGCGTTTAAGGGCCTGTACCACGTATTGTTGGGGCGGATCGCTCCGCTGGACGGAGTCGGGCCGGATCAACTGACCATTGAGCCACTGGTGGAACGAGTGAGGCAGGGAACGGTCCGCGAGGTGATTATGGCGACGAACCCAACCGTCGAAGGGGATGGGACGGCGCTCTACATCACAAACCTGCTCGCTCCCTTTGACGTGGAAACGACGCGGCTGGCCCGCGGCATCACCACCGGCAGCATTTTGGAATACACGAACAAAGAGATTCTGGCCGACGCCATGTCCGGCCGGCAAAAGTTTTAACGGACAAAACTACTCGAGACGACAACAGGAACTGAACCTTCCATGCGACTCTCATTCGGCTTCGAACAGCGACAAGTCCAGGTGCAAAAGCTTGCGCCGCGGATGATCCAGTCGATGGAGATCCTGCAGCTGCCGCTGCAAGAGCTCCAGGAACGGATCGAGGAAGAGCTGGCCGAAAACCCAATCCTGGAGATGCAAGAGCGCGACCCCGAGCTGCCCGATGAAACGGAAGAGCGCGAGTCCCCCCAGGAAAAGAGCGTCGACGAGAAGGAGCTGATCGTCGATGAAAAGCACGACAATGCCGACGACTTCGAGCGGCTGCTGAACCTCAATAGCGAGAACCCGGATTACTTCGAGGAAGGGAGCCGCCGCTCCGCCAACCGGATGGAAGAGGATGCCGACCGGGCCCACGATGCGATTTCCAACGTCGCGGAGCGGCCCGAATCGCTGCAGCTTTACCTGATGCACCAGCTTGGCGAGATGGACGTGGCCCCCGAGATGATGGCCATGTGCGAGCGGATCATCTCCACGCTCGACCCCAAGGATGGCGGCTACTTCCGCAGCAGCCTGCGGGATTTGCTGCCGGCGGACGCCTCGCCGGAACAACTGGAAATGGCCGAGCAGGCCTTGGCCCTGGTGCAGGAGCTCGACCCGCCCGGCATTGCCGCCCGCGACCTCAAGGAATGCCTCCTCAAGCAGCTCACCGACGACTTGCTCTTCTATGAAGAGCTGCAAACGCTCATCACCTCTCACCTGGAGGACATGCGCGACAACCGCATGCCGCTCATTCAGAAGCAGACGGGCTACTCCCTCGAGCTCATTCGCGAGGCCTGGGAAGAGCTCAAGACGCTCAATCCCAAGCCGGGCTCGAACTTCGCGGAGAACTTTGTTCCCACGGTCAATCCGGACGTTTCGGTCGTCCGCGATGACGACGGCCACTACAAAGTTATCGTCGACGACTCTCGCACTCCCACGCTCCGCATCAGCCGCTATTACCGCGAGCGCCTGCAGAGCGGCAACATCACGCCGGAGGAGCGGGAATACATCAAGCGAAAGATCACCGCGGCCCAGTGGCTGATCGAGTCTATCGAGCAGCGCCGCAATACGCTGACCCGCGTCTCGCAGGCCATTGTTGATCACCAGACCAGCTTCCTAGACGACGGTCCCGAGCATATCGTACCGCTGAAGATGCAGCAGATTGCCGAGAAGGTCGGCGTCCACGTCACCACCGTCAGCCGGGCCGTGGACGACAAGTACATGCAAACGCCCCGTGGCATTTTCGCGCTCAAACGGTTCTTTGTCGGCGGCACGCGGACGGAAGAGGGAGAAGACGTCGCTTGGGACATCATCCGCCTCCGTCTGCAGGACGTCGTCGACAAGGAAGACAAGCAGAACCCACTCTCCGACGACGACCTCGTGGTGGAGCTGAAGAAAATCGGCCTCAACGTCGCCCGCCGCACCATCACCAAATACCGGCAGAAGATGGACATCCCCAGCTCTCGCCAGCGGAAGGACTGGAGCAAGGTCGCTGCCAGCCATTAGTTGAGGTCAGGGCCATACCCCACGGCGTTGCGGTCGGCGGCGTTGTCGGGGGGAGCGCCGAAGAAGGCGTCGGCTTCGGTGCCGCCCCAGAGGGTGTCGACCGAGCCGTCATCCCCTGCGGAGCCGAAGCCAGCGAGGTCCAGAAGCGTTGGGCTGGGCCCCCAGAGGACCATCAGCGCCAACAGGGCGGCGTCGGCTAGGTTTCCGCTGGCCAGGCTGCCGCTGTTCTGGCCGGTATAACTCGAATCGTCACCGACCACGACATCGGAGCCTTCGTTGCCGTTAACGATGTCCTGCCCGCCGCCGCCGATGACGATGTCATTTCCCGTGCGGCCATAGAGGGCGTCGTTGCCGTCGTTGCCTGTCGATCATCCCGGACACCATCCTGGTGGAGTTTCCCCAGGTGATGAGCAATCAGCCGGAGACTCGCTTCTGCGTGGCGAAAGTGGTGGAAACGATCCGGGCTCTACTGTTGCAACTTGAAGCCCTGGAACTCGCCGAAGCCCAGGCGGCGGCAGCGCCGTTATGCCCGATGGTGCAGGAGATGGAGCAGGCGTTGGCCGCTGCACCCGACAGAAACGGGGTCACGCTCCGCGATCATTTTTCGGAGCGGATTGTGGGACATGCTCGCCTGATCGGTCTGGCGATCAAGCAAGAGTTGAGCAGCCGGCAGATTTGATGGCTCGATTCAAACCGGCCACTTTCCCAGCGGGCAATCTTCAAACGGCAGCCAGGCCTTTTTATCCAGAAAGCAGCCGCAAAGCAGGCAGCGATTTCCCTCCCGCTGCGAACAACCATCGCAAGCCTTGAGCCGGGAATCGAATGCTTCCTGCGGCACCGTTTGAAAGCCCGAGGCGGCATACTGCACCGCGGCAGAGGCGGCGGAAGCGGCCATTCGCCACAGCGGCGGAAGCGGTGTTTTCGAGTCGGACATGAGAAAAACGACCTTGCTTGTCGCTGAAATGGTGAAAGCAAATCTCCCGGCAACACGCCCACGCAAAACCGTGGGCGTGCCACGCAAGGATACTCTCATTTGCCTCGCTCGTCCTTACAGGTCCGGGCCATAGCCGACGGCGTTCTTGTCCGCGGCATTGTCCGTGCCGGTGATAAAGAACAGGTCTGCGGCAGTTCCGCCCCAGAGGGTGTCGGTGGCGCCATCGCTGCCGACGGGTGTCAGTGATGCGGTGGACTTGGTCGCCACCCACTGGCTCAGGAGCAAGGCTAAGGCGGCGTCGTACGCGTCGCCGCTGTTCAGGCTGTCGGAATGAGCGTCGTCGTCCCCTTGCAGCAGGTCCTGTCCTTCATGGCCATTGAGCGTGTCCGCGCCGAGTGCACCAATGAGCACATCATCCCCCAGTCGGCCGTTGAGGGTATCGTCCCCCGCGCCGCCGACGAGCAGATCGTTCCCGTCCGCGCCGTTGATAGTGTCCACTCCGTCACCGCCGAAGATGCGGTCGTCGCCCGCCTGGCCGTCAATCGAATCGCCGCCGAGGCCGCCGCTCACGTAGTCGTTTCCAGCCCCGGTGTTGATGATGTCATTCCCACCCTGGCCGTAGACGCGGTCATTGCCGCCGTAGGTGTTGATCTGGTCATTGCCGCCGGGCCGATTGGCGGGATGGCTGGCCGGAATCAACGTGAACGGCACGTCGGCGACCGGATCGAAATCGTCACCCCAAATCTCATCGTTACCCCCAACCGCTGCGCCGCTGAGGCGATCATCCCCCTGCCCGCCAACGATCAGGTCGTCTCCGTATCCGCCGGTCAACACGTCATTTCCCGCTTCTCCGAAGATGACGGCGTTCAGGCGGGTGTTGTACATGGTGATGGTATCGTTCCCGCCGCGGCCGTAAACGTAGACCTTGGAGGCGCCGGTGGTGTAGGGACCGAATTGGCCTGTGCTGGAGGGATAATACGTGTTCCCCACGCGGACCCGGAAGGTCGGATTCATCTGACCAGCGCTGCGGAACTCGATATAGTCGGGCGCGCCGTCCACGCCGCGGAGATAGCAGTCGCCAATGGCCGTGTTCGTCAGGAGGCCCCCATCGAGCACATCGATGTCCTCGATCCCCGTGAAGCGGACGAGCTGCGTGTTTCCACTGACGGCATTGCCGCCATTGGTGTCCACGATCACCACCGGCAAGACAGGAGAGCCGTCGGCTCTGGTGGTCATGTCGAGATTGAACTTGTCGCCGGGTTCGCCGAAGGGATTGAACGGCACTCCGGGACCAGGCGTTGCCGCAGCCGTGCCGCCATGCACGCTAATCGGAATCGTGGAGCTGGCCCGCATATAGCCGGTGGGACCTGTGAACAGGTCTCCGGCCAATCCCCCGAAGATGTGAACGCTGGAGGGCCCGGCCGCACTGAAAGCGAGCGTCATGGTGTCCGCGCCCTGAGTGGCTTGCACCGACAAGGGGCCGATGCCCGCATAGGTGATCGGGAACGCGGCCAGGCCGGTGGTGGCCGTGGAACTGACGGACACCGCATCGCCCGTGACATCGGCGGAATCAGTGATGCTCAGGCTGTCGCCGTTGCCGCCGCCGTTAATGGCCACGGGGGCGAGCAACCCATCCAACGACATCACGGAACCATCGACCGTGATGTTATCGGTGCCCCCCAATCCATTCAGGGTCAAGCTGGGCTTGTTCCCCAGGTTGATCCGCGTCAACATGTTGCCGCTGATTTGGGTCGTGGGACCGCCGCCGACAGTTTGATTGATCGCTCCCTGGCCAAGAGTGATGACTTCATTCTGCGGGTCCACCACAAAGATGTCCAAACCGTTGAAGCCGGGAGGACCGCTGAAGGCGTTGTGCGTGGGTGTTCCGGCGGACAACTCCGCATTGGTGATGCTGAATCCAGCCGCGGCGAGCGCGGGGGTCTGAAACATCACGGTTTCAAAATTGTCGAACACAGTGAACGGCAGGGGGAGTTCCAACCAGCCATAGGCATTCGTCAAGGCCTCCTCCGTCAAGGCGACGACACCACCGCCACTGCGCACGAAATTTTGGACATCAACTTTTCGCAAATTGAGGGCATTGAGCTGCGATTGAGTGATCCCACCCGCTGTATTTCCATCGGAGGGAACATAGATCAGCTTGTAGTTATTGAAGTTGACGCCGCCGATCTGCATCGCACCCGGGCCGACCCCGGTCACCGTGTCGCTGGTGTAGCCCAGGACGCCCAGAGCACTGGCAATGGCCGCGGAAGCGGTGCTGCCATTGGCACCGATGATCAAGACGTCCTTGACGGTGCCGGTGTTAAACGAACCGGTACGGACGAACTGCACGGCTTGCTGGATGAATTTCCAGCCATTCTGATTTCCGCCGGAGAAAAACCCGTGGTCGTCCCGGTCGCCGCCGTCGATGAACACGGGTCCTTGGGTAAATGACTGCACAGCGTCCAAGACCGGGCCGACCTTGACCGTGACATTCTCAGCACCAGCGGAGCTGTTGGTGACAAAGGCCCCGGCTTGGACGGTCTCATCATCCACTTCGTCCGGAGTCAGACCGGTGGAGTCGAGTCCCGTGAAGGAGATATTAATGGGGGTGGTCGTGGTGGTGTAGGAAATAGTGCCCGAAGTGGCACTCGACACCGTATAGCTGCCCGACAAAATGGTGACGGCGCTGCCGCCGGCGATCCGCAGGAGATCAAAATCGGGATCGCCGTTGACGTTGAACCCAATGCCAAAAGACCCGCCGGCAAAGGGGCGGAAGGCGGTGGCACCTTGATTGATGATGATCATCTCATTCTCGCCACTGAATCCGTTGAACACCACGCTGTTCACGCCAGCCTGCGTGGTCGACCCGAGTCCGCCGCCGTCGTCGTAGTTGACGGTGCCGGGCGTCGCGGTGGACTCCAGCACGACTTTGTCGTCAATGCCAACGCCGGTGTCACCGGTGAAGGTCAGCACGCCGGCGGCGAAACTGGCGGTAATCGCCAACAAGCGGCGGTCCTCGAGCGGTTCAAACCCGGCTACCAACCGCCGGCGGCGCTGGACATGAGAAAGAGTTCGCTCGCGGCGTTTGCGCAGACGGGCCAGACGTGACAGTTGAGACATGGTGCAGGGGACTCCCGTGAAAAAATGAATGCGGTCCGCCGCGGAATCGCTGCGGACCGCAACAATAATCACTACTAACTATGCATGTTGTGAATAATTACTGCGATATAGATGGATACTCCAATCGCAGCGCCAACGATTCTGGATGCCGGGGCACTCGGCTTGGGACCAATCGTAATACGCGGAAAACAGAATTCAATCCTCATAATCTGCAATATCTACTTGATTGATGCACCATGACTGCTGGGGATACTCAATACCTCCTTACCTACTTTCGTGGAACTGATTGTTCAAGCTCGTTAGCACATCTTTCGACTGCTGAACGCTGCGCGCCATTGGCTTAACATCCGCGTGTCCCGCATTCGCGGGCCTGTTCATTGCCTGAACATTCCAGCGACCTCGACCCGGATCCGGTTCTCCCGCATCCTGCTGTTGACTGAATTCAGCAGGCCTTCGAGCGAGGCAATGAAGCACCCAGGTACTATTACGGAGTGCCCTTGCAACGGACTGCAAGCCGCTGGGCCAGATTGCCTCACCGAGGCCTGAGCTTAGAAGAGCCTTACGCCACCGTGTGGCACAGGGGGAATTCACCCTGGTCCAGAACGGTGATGCCAGAGGGCAACTTGGGAGTTTCTTTGGCCGGGGCTGTCCGCCGGTGGCCGAAGAAGCCACGATTGCGGATGACGTCAGCGACTTCGGCGGGGACGTGGTTGCTCCAGGCGGGATTGCCCGCTTTGATCTGCTCGATCACGTCGCGCGAGAAGATGGACAAATACGCGGGGTTGTAGTTGTCGAGCTGCTCGATGCATCCCTGTTCGACCAGGTATTCATACAGCTTTCGCAACTCGGGAGCAATTTGTAAGTTCTGGACCGTCGTCAGCTCCCCCGTCTTCCGGTCGAGGAGGGGATAGATGTAGAGCTTCAGGTCGTTCTTAAAGAGCCGGCCGAACGACTCCAGGATCCCGCCGTCGAGCTGCCCGTAGTACTTCTCGTCAAAGAGCTCGCAGAGGCTAGCGGCCCCCATCGTGATGCCGATCTTCTTCTTCGTGTAGCGAGCCAGATACGCCGCCAGCCGGTAGTATTCGAAATAGTCGGAAATGAGGACCGTCTTGCCGCAGGCGGCCAGCACGTCGGCCCGGGCCAGGAAGTCGCGGAGGTCGATGTCGCCGCTGGCGCGCCCGCTGGCAGCCTGCAGGTTCCGCATTGTGATTTCCATCAGATCGACGACCGGTTCCGCGGCCACCTCCGGCTCGCGGATAAACTTTTCATGGGCGCAGCGGAGCATGTCGACGTTGACGTGCGTGACGGGGCGGAAGCTGCCTCGCTCGACCAGGATCGGCTTCTTGTAGAGCACTTCCGAGGGCTGAAGCACTTCCCCCTTGGCCGAAAACATTGCCGCGTTACTGAGGCCGAGCTGCACCAGCCGCAGGCTCATCACCCGGTTATCGACGTGCCGGAAGGCGATTCCGGAAAACTCGATCATGTCGATTTCGATCCGCCGCGTGGTCAGATTGTCCAGCAGCGACTCAATGAGTTGATCGGGTTCGTGGTTGAGAAAAAATGCTCCGTAGAGCAGATTCACGCCGACAATCCCCAGGGCTTCCTGCTGGAGCGCGTTTTCCGTGTCCAGCATCCGCACGTGCAGGATGATCTGGCTGTCCTGGTCGCGGGGATGGGCTTGAAACCGCACCCCCATCCAGCCGTGGCACTCGTTGGTCCCCTTGAAGTTGCGGGCCGAAACCGTGTCGGCGAACACAAAGAAGGTGGTCGAGTCCCCCCGGCTTTCCCGCAGGCGGCTGAGATTCAGGGTGTGCTCGTGGTCGAGCATCGCTTCCAGCCGCTGGCGGCAGACGTAGCGGTCACACTGGCCATAGATGGCGTCACTGACCGCCATGTCGTAGGCCGACATGCTCTTGGCGATGGTCCCGGCGGCGGCCCCCACGCGAAAGAACCACCGCACCACTTCCTGCCCCGCGCCGATTTCGGCGAAGGTGCCATAGCGGCGCTCGTCGAGGTTAATGGCAAGTGCCTTGCGCTCGGTGTTTGGACGATCGTGTGGCATGGTAGTGAATGGTCACCCAAGGGGCGGAAGCAAAGAGTCCCTGCTCTCGTTCGTATCGGCTGGGCCGACCGGAACAAATAGCCAAACCCTGCGGACTGCGTTGAGGGTGACGACTCGGGTCCGCTACAGGCCATAGAATTGGCAAAGACCTGCTCATGGCGTATCGGCCAGGTCGGAGAGCGATGTCCGATTCGAATGTTTCGCGGTTCTGTCACTTCCAGGGTGCTGTGTGCCGCGGCCAGCATTTCAGGTTAGAATGCCAACTGTTTGGCGCTGCCAATTCCCGCCTCAAGCACCGGCCCTCTCCCCGCATGGCCATGTTATCTCTTTCCCAACCGCGGAGACTTTCACGCCGCCAGTTGCTGGCGACGGCCATCGGCGCGGGGGGGCTTTCTTTGCCGGCGCTCTTGCAACTGCGGGCGTCGGGAGCATCGAAAACTCTTCCCCAGGGCAAAGCCAAGGCCTGCATCCTCATCTATTGTTGGGGCGGGATGAGTCACCTCGAGAGTTGGGACCTCAAGCCCGACGCGCCGGTCGAGGTGCGCGGTGAATTCGCGCCGATTGCCACGGCGACTCCCGGAATCTTCGTCAGCGAACACTTGCCTCTGCTGGCGCGTGAGACCGGGAAGCTGGCGATCATTCGTTCGATCCACCATGACGACTCGGCCCACGGTCGCGGCATGTACTGGAACCTGACGGGGCACAAACCGCCGCGAACGGGTAACATCCCACCAATGTCCAGCGATTGGCCGTCGCTGCCGGCGATGGTCTCCAAGCTGCGGCCCGCGCCTTCCGGCGTGCCCGCGGCGGTACGTTTGCCGTATCCGATGGTCGATAACGACACGCTGCAAGCGGGAGAGTACGGGGGATGGCTGGGGGTGAAATACGACCCTCTTATCATGCGGCCTTCGCGAGGCGAGCCTTTTGACGGCATTTCCCGCACGCTCGGTTCCGAAGTGCTCAATCTGGCGGATGGAGATTTTGCCCGTGTGGCGTCGCGCAGAGAATTGCTCGCTTCGTTGGAGCCGTCGCGGTCCGGGCGAGCGGAGTTTGAAAGCTTTCATCACTTCCGCTCGCTGGCCACCGACATTCTGCTGGGGTCGGCTGTCCGCAATGCCTATGACCTGGAAAAAGAAGATCCGCGGATCCGGGCGTCCTACGGCGATCACTTGGGAGGCCAGAGCATCCTTTTGGCCCGTCGCCTGACGGAAGCGGGCGTGCCCATCGTGCAAGTCTGCTGCGCCGCGGGCGATTTGAACGGCGGCGCTGGCGACATGTGGGATACGCACAGCGACAACTTCAACCGTCTCCGAAAGCGTCTGCTTCCCGTCTTCGATCGCGGCGTTTCGGCGCTGCTCAAGGACCTGGCCGACCGCGGCACGCTCGCGGAAACTCTTGTCGTCTGCCTATCCGATTTTGGACGCACTCCCCGCATTAACGGCTCGGCGGGACGCGATCACTATCCGGGGGTCTATTCCGTCGCCCTGGCCGGCGGCGGAATTCAAGGCGGACAGGTCTACGGCAGCAGCGACAGCAACGGCGCTTTCCCCAAGGACAATCCTTGCGGCCCGCCGGACCTTCACGCGACCATCTTTCAGGCCCTCGGCATCTCGCCGCGCGCCGAGCTCCGCGATATGCTCGGCCGCCCGTTTCCCGCCAGCGATGGCGAAGTCTTGCCGCTCTCGTGAGCCGTTATTCTGGCGGTGCCTTGGCTTGGCTGGTTTCTTCGATAAACGCCCGCGCCTCCTTGATCACGTCCGGGGTGACTCGCATGTGCCCCTGATTCTTGTAGATCGAAATGCGGTGCGGGGCTTTCGCCTTTTCCATCGCGGCCGCCAGGTCCCGCGCCTGCTGAACGGGAACGGACCCATCGTTGTCGGAATGCAGAATCAGCATCGGCCTGGTCTTGGCGGTGATGTGCCGGATGGGCGACGCCAGCCGTCGCGCTTCCAGCGCGTCACCGCTTGCCGGCTTCCAAAGGTTTCCCCACGACAACTCCTCCAGCTCATAGGGAGCCGAGAGGCTGATGACGCCGCGAATGTCGGCGGACTGTTTTTCCCAGCCCCCAGTCCGGGCAAAAGGGCCATCCCCCAAGGTGGCGGCCAACGACACCAGGTGCCCTCCCGCGGACATGCCGATCAGAAAAATCCGCTCGGCATCGATCTGGTATTCGTCGGCGTGAGCATGCACCCAGCGGATGGCGCACTGCAGGTCCTGGTAGCACGCCGGCGGCGGAGTACACCCCGCCAGCCTGTAGTCGATGGTCATCGCGAAGAACCCGAAACCGGCCCACTGCTGGACGTCGATGGCCCCTTCGCGGGCATCCGTTCTCGAGCTGCCGACCCACCGGCCGCCGTGGACCGAGAGGATGACCGGGAATCGCCCCTTCCCTGCAGGATAGGCGATATCCGCGACCAAACCCGCCCCCTGGACGCTGCCGTAGACTACGTCCCGCCTAACGACCACATTGCCCGATTGGCCGGCGGCTGATTCTTGCTCATCGGCTCTCGTCTCGACCAGAGGCGCGGACGCGAAACAGAGCGATGCGGCAAGGAACGTCAAAGAGCTTCGCATGAAGTCACTTACCGGATGAGTTTTCATTGTCGATCTCGCTGAATTCATTTTGTCTGGTAAGCGAACAGGCGCGCGTTTCTCAAGGAGAATTCCAGGCGGATTGGCCGTCCTTTCAGCATGGAAAGCGGCCTCGCCCATTTTACGGGCGCATCGAGCGAGTCGCTGGTGGTAGGCTCGCAGTCCTGGAACCGGAAGCCGGGAATCGCTTCGCCGTCGTCCGTGGCAACTTGAACTCGCACTTCGCCCCCCTTTGCGTCGACGTTGAGCGTTAGGGCTTCCGCGGTGAGGATTACGGAAGGAGTGGTGATGGTTCCCACGGTCTCGCCTGCCAGTCGCGCGACAAACCGATCCCGCTGCAATGTCACTACTCCGAACTGTCGATCGACCGAGTGCTGGTATTTATGTCCCCAGCGGTAGCCGGCATAGTAGAGGTGGACGTCGTCCCCCACGGCGGCCGAGCTGCCGACCCACGCCATTGCATGGTCCCAGGTTCCCACGCGCGGATCGGGCTCGAAGAATTTATCGGTGTGTCGGTCGCGCTGCCAGGTTTCGCCATCGCGGGTCCACGCCAGAACCGTGTAGCCCATCCCCGAGCCTCCCCCGAGCCCGAAACCAGATGCGCCCAGGCCGGCCGAGCCTTTGGTGTTGGCGGCGACCGCTTCCGGTGGCGCCCCTTCGGGAGAGAGGTCGTCGCGTAGCACCCGCAAGAAGGCGATGATAATGTCGCCGCGAACTAGGAACCCGGCCGGACCATACCACTGCGTGATTCCCGCGTCCTTCTCATCCGGCGAAAAGACTAACTTCGGCGCGCTCCAGGTCTTGAAGTCCTGGCTGAAGCTGGTGTAGTAGCGGCGGATGCTGGCGCTGACTTTTTTCCCTTCCGCATTGGTCCAACTGAAAGGATCGTAGGTCTTTCCAAACAGGAAATACCGCTGGCGAATGGGATCATAGGCCGCCGACCAGATGTCATCTCCGTTATTTGCCTTAAGGATCGGCTTGCCGCCGTTATGCATGGTCCAGTTCACGCCATTGGATGAGAATGCGATCCGCGGCCCAACCTGTTTTCCGGCGTCAAAGTACAGGACCTTGTACCGTTCCGCCGCCGGCCGGTGCAGCGGTCCATCGTCGAGCACATTCGCGCCAAAGCGAACCCGGCCATCGTCCACAAGCGACCTCAGGCGCTCATAGGGACCAGGCCAGCGGAGGCCGTCAGGCGAGTCCAAGGTACCGGTGATGCCGTAGAAGGCGCCGTCGGCCGGGTCATCGACCACGTCGACGTTGTACCACATCCGAAACGGATTCCCCGATGCTGCCGGATCATGCAGGACGGTGAGAAACGGTTGCCAGTTTTGATGGTCCGGGGCGCCTGTGACAATTGGCTTCTGGAGAAATCGCCGTGGCGAGATCACCTTGCGTTCGACCCCGGTGCTGCGTGCGATGAAGTGATCGTCCAGCAGCAGGTGGACCCCATTTTTGAGCATGATGGCCTGGTGTGCCTCGGGGCGGCCACGTTCTGCTTCGGCGTGAGTGGCGATGAAGGAAGACAGCACGGTCAGAATCCAGCAGGCCAAAACCGATTTCGCCATTGGCGGGCGGAGAATCGAGAATTCAGCGAAGTCCGCCTTCGATTCCATGAGATGTCTCCGGGACGAAATCGGATTGGAAAGACTGTTAGGCCGAGTCGGACGGTTTTCCAGGAGCGAAATACGCGTGGATAGCTCCGAGTCGATTCGTGCTCGGTTAACCGGGTACTGGGGTCAGGTGTACAGAATATGTGACGCTCAAGGAACCCGTCATGGCCGTCATTTTTCGCTACTGAGCGGGTTCTTTCGCTCGGTCCATTCGTAACCGGCTTCTTCGAGCTTCTGCCAGAGGCGGAGATACAGGAACTTCTGGATTTCGGCGGGAGTCTGCAACCCCTTGTTGAGCAGACCGGTCCCTTGCAGGCTGGTTTCCTCCTCCACGAAGAACAGATCCTGCTTCTTGGCCGCTTCTTTCTCGTCGGTCGGCGGCTTGCCGTGGAATTTTAGCATGGCCGTGTACATTCGCTTGGCGTCTGCATAGGGTTTGGCTTCTTGCTTCCCCACGCATATGAGCGTCGAGAGCTTGGCTCTCACAACTTGATGCCCCAAGGGTCCGCGGGTAGTTACTCCCCGAAAGGACTCGACGGGAGAGAGCAGCACCATGGCCTTCACGTCCTGCCCTTGCTTGATGGAGGGTAGCGAGCGGACATTCCAATCCGCGGCGGACCACATCATGGCGATCGTGCTGCCGAGCTCTGCGCCGATGACACACAGGGCCTCAATATTGAGCTCGCCCGCGTTGTTCTTTTCCATAAGGAACTGTTTGATCGCTTCGACGTCCAGAACCATCTTCTCGATATCCGCTCCCTTCATCTTTTCCAGATTGAATTCCTCGCTGTCGCCGCCTGGCAATTTGTACGTCAAGCTCTGGCCGTGGCCGCGCATGTCCGGGCAAATCACGGCATAGCCCTGACTCTGCAAGAAGCTAGCCAAGGCGTGCCATTCGCTGCGGTTCCCTTCCCAGCCGTGAAGCATAATGACGGGAATTGCTTTTTTCTTGAGTTTGCTGGCGTAATAGGTGGCCTTGATGCGGACGTCGTCCTTGGTCTCGACAGTAATGTTTTCAGGCTCGGGGACTTTGTCCTTTTCCTCGACCTCCTTCGATTTCGGCTGGCCCAAGGCGGAGGTATTCCCTGCCAGCAGGGCGACCGCGAGGCAGGCCAGAGCGGCACATCGAATCCAAACAGCCGACGGAAAAGATGAAGAGTTCATAAGAAACAAAGTTGTTGAGGCCCCCGTGAATTCGCTCGCGAGCAAACTATCATCATCCTAAGTTTACGCAGCGGCCAGCGTCAATCAACAAAATGCACAGCTGGGCTGTGGCGATGGAACCTCCCTATTGCTGTCCAGGTTCTCTTGCCCCCCCCTAACAGGGTGGCAAGATGGCAGATGACTGGCCTTTTGCCGTCTTCCCCGGCGGAGGGGAGCAGATTTGACCGATAATTGGCCTGCTTGCCGCATCGGTATTCCGAGTACATCGGCTGAGGCTATGCGCTTTAGCAGCAGGCACATTGGGCAATTTTGGCCCGGCAGCGAGCAATAGGTCCGCCCCAGTTATGCGAATCAGGGCAGAGTTGCTTGCTTATTAGGGTCAATTCGAGGACAATTCGGCTGGTAACGGAGAACCCGTCCAGGAACCATCTTAGGACGAGTTGGCGGTGCGCGCCGGGGTGCTATCACCCGTGCCCAGCGCCAGGAATCGCAACAGGAGCAGGGCTGTGAAGATGATTCAAGGACTGCGGACTTGGTGGCAGCGTCAAACCGGGGAAGACGAGACGCCCTTTGATGGCGATTCGCCCGCCCTCATCGTCAGCCTATTGACGCATCTGGTGCTTGTTGTGGCACTGGGACTGACCCCGCTGGTCGTACCCAACAACCAGCTCACGCTGACCGTCATTTCCGTGCCGGAGACGGAGGACGTGGTTGAATTGAAGGTCCCCGAAGAATTCTACTTCAGCGACCAGCCCAGCGAAGAAGTCGGGGCCAACAGCGTTCAAGGAGAGGCGATGGCCCTCTCCGAAGCTCCGATCATATCCGAAGTTTCCGTCATACCCAGTCACCACGAGATTCTACCGGAAGTTGATGTCGCCAACGTCGAAATCAACAATGCCATCGAAGTTGCCACGGGCCTGCACTACAACGCCAACATGGCGGTGAAAGGAGCAGCCGGCGAAGGGACGACCGGGGCGGTGGGGGCGATTGACCGCCTGACGCACGAAATCTTGCTGTCGCTGGAAGAGCGGAAGACGCTAGTGGTCTGGTGCTTCGATTCGACGGCCAGCCTGGTTCCGCAACGCAACGCGATTCATGACCGTTTCGACAAGATTTATGAAGAGCTGGGGATCATTGAGGCGGCTGGCAACAAGGCCTTCAAAAAGCATGAAGACGAGCCGCTGCTCTCCAGCATCGTCGCCTTTGGCAACACGGTGGACCTGATCACCAAGAAGCCCACGAGCAGTCTGGCGGAGCTCAAGTCGGCGGTGAAGGGAATCAAGAATGACGATTCCGGCAACGAAAACGTGTTTCGCACGGTCTACGAAGTCGCCAAGAACTACGATAAATACCGCTATGTTCCCGCCGGAGGGGAGCCCGAACGGAATGTGATGATCGTCGTTTTCACGGACGAAGCCGGAACGGATCAAAAAGGCCTGGATGAAACTGTCAAGCTCTGCCGCCGTCACACCATGCCGGTATACGTGGTCGGCGTGCCCGCTCCGTTTGGCCGCAAGGAAACACTGATGAAGTGGGTCGACCCCGATCCGAAGTACGATCAGACGGCCAAGTGGGGCGTCGTGGATCAAGGGCCGGAGTCGCTCTATCCCGAGCGGATCAAGCTCAACTTCTCCAGCAGCAAGGAAGACGACCTGGCCATCGATTCCGGCTTTGGTCCTTATTCCCTGACGCGGCTATGCGTGGAGACGGGGGGGATCTATTTCTCCGTGCATCCGAATCGGGACGTGCGGCGGGCCGTGAGCCGGCAGGAGACGCAGGCATTTTCCTCGCACATTTCCCACTTCTTTGATCCGGAAACCATGCGGCGTTATCGCCCGGACTACGTTTCCACCTCCGAGTATGAGAAGCGGGTGAGCGCCAGCAAGGCCCGGCACGCATTGGTGCGAGCGGCCGAAATGTCGCAGCTCGACCAGATGGCGAGCCCGAATCTGCGGTTCGTGAAAACGGATGAAGCGGCTTTTTCCACGGCGCTGTCCGAGGCCCAGCAAGAAGCGGCCCGCCTCGAACCGAAAATCAATCAGCTTTATGAAGTGCTCCGCAGCGGCGAGGGGGACCGCGACAAAGAAGAAACTCCCCGCTGGCAAGCCGGCTACGATTTGGCGATGGGGCGGGTGCTCGCCGTCAAGGTCCGCACCGAGGCTTATAACGCCATGCTCGCTTCCGCCAAGCGAGGACTCAAGCCGAAGGATCCCAAGAACAACACGTGGACACTTAAGCCCGCGGACGAAATCTCCGTCGGCAGCCAACTCGCCAAGCTGGGCGAGCGGGCCAGGATGTATCTCAGCCGCGTGATCAAGGATCATCCCGGCACGCCGTGGGCACTGCTTGCCGAAAAGGAACTCAGCGATCCGGTCGGCTGGGTGTGGGTTGATTCGTTCACCGACCTGACCCCTCGCAAAATGGGTGATGGCGGCAACGGCAATCCTGCGCCGGCCAAAAACGATGCCAAAATGATGCTCAAAAAGCCGCCGCCCAGCCGCCCTCCGCCCAAGCTGTAACGTAGCGATGCTTCGCCTGAATTGATTGAGCAAGGCCCGGAACTATCCGGGCCTTTTTTGCTGGCTTACCACTCACCACCAACCACTCACGATTCACTCATACCTCCCATGTCCCTCCTCGACCGCTTCCGCCTCGACGGCAAACGACTCTTCATCACCGGCGGCAGCCGCGGCCTTGGACGTGAAATGGCGCTGGCTTGCGCTGAAATGGGAGCTGACGTCGTTCTTGTGGGGCGCGACCTGCCGAGTCTAGAGAAGACGGCAGCGGAAATTCGGGCGCTGGGGCGACAGTCCTTCACCATCAACGCCGACGTCAGCAAAACCGACGAGTGCGAGGCCGCTTGTCACAAAGCGCTCACGGAAGCCGGGCCGATTCACATTTTGATCAACAACGCCGGCGGCCGGCGGCAGAACATCCCCACGCACGAGATGCCGCTGGAAACATGGCGGGAGTTGGTCGATCTTAATCTCACCAGTGTCTTTCTCTGCACCAAGATCCTCGGCGGCGCGATGATCGCCCGCGGCCAAGGGGGGAAGATCATCAACATTGCCAGCATCAACGCCCTCGTCGCCGGCCGCAAGATCGAAGGCCGCCACTACGAGACCTGCAAAGCCGCCGTGGTGCAGTTCACGCGCGCCGTCGCCGCCGACTGGGCCCCGCACAAGATCAACGTCAACGCCATCCTCCCCGGCGGCTTCATGACCGAGCCCAACCAGCGATGGCGCAAAATCCATCCGGAAGTGACTGAGGCCTTCCTGCAGCAGATTCCCATGGGCGATTTCGGCCCTCCCGAAGACCTCGGCCCCCTCGCCGTCTACCTCGCCAGCGACGCCAGCCGGTATATGACGGGAGCGTCGCTGGTGATCGATGGGGGGTATACGCTGTGGTAGTGGGCTGGCCCCCGCCGTCTATAATGGAAAGTTATGCCGCGACTAGCTAGTTACCTCTGTCAGCGCCTCTCGCCATTGCCTCTTGATCGCCGCTCCTTCCTCCGCCAGGCCGGCTGTGGATTTGGGGCGGTGGCACTCTCCGCGCTCTTAGCCCAAGGAGATTTCGAAAACAGCATCATCGCCGCGGAATCGGACCCGAGCGGCGACCCGCTCGCGCCGCGCAAGCCGCATTTTGCGGCGAAGGCGAAAAGCGTCATCTATCTCTATATGGACGGCGGGCCGAGCCAGGTCGATACTTTCGATCCCAAGCCGCGGCTGGCGGCGGAGAGCGGCAAGCCGTTTGCCATGAAGATTGAGCCGACGCAGTTCAACAACAACGGGGCCACGCTTGGCTCGCCGTGGAAGTTTCAGCAGCACGGCCAGAGCGGCATTCCGGTCAGCGAGCTCTTTCCCGGTGTGGCCCAGCACGCGGACAAGCTGGCGGTCATCCGCTCCATGACCAGCCAGTTCCCGGAGCACACCAGCGCCAACTACTTCTTGCACACCGGCACCGGCGTGCAAGGGCGGCCCAGCATGGGGGCCTGGTTCGGCTACGGCCTGGGGAGCGAGTGCCGCGACCTGCCGGGATTCGTCGTCATCAACGGAGGGCTGGTTCCCCCCGGCGGGCTCGACAACTTCAACAGCGGCTTTCTACCCGCCAGCTATCAGGGATCCATTTTTACCGCCGCCAACCCGCCGGTCGCTAACATCAATCGCACAGAGCTCACGGACCAACTTCAAAAGAACAAGCTGGCCCTGCTCAAGAAACTAGATGAAGAGCGGCTCGAGGCGACGGGCAAAAACGGCGCGGTCGAATCGGCCATCGCCAACTATGAACTCGCGTACCGGATGCAGACCGTCGTCCCCGGCCTCACGGACCTCAAGGACGAAACAGCCGCCACGCAGCAGATGTATGGCCTGGACGCCAAGTTCCCGCACACCGCCTCTTTCGCCCGGCAATGCCTTCTCGCGCGGCGATTAGTCGAAAGAGGCGTCCGGTTCATCGAGCTCACCTGCCCCAACTGCGGCCACGACCGCTGGGACCAGCACAGCGGCCTGAAGAAAGGGCACGACGACAACGCCCGCGCCGTCGACCAGCCAATCGCGGCCCTGCTGACGGACCTCGCCCAGCGGGGCTTGCTCGACAGCACGCTGGTCATCTTCTCCGGCGAATTCGGCCGCACTCCGTTCGCCCAAGGCTCCGATGGCCGCGACCACAACCCGTTCGGCTTCAGCCTCTGGCTCGCCGGCGGCGGCATCAAAGGGGGGACCATCCACGGCCAGACCGACGAATACGGCTACAAAACGGTCGAAAACAAAGCCGAAATTCACGACCTGCACGCCACGATGCTGCACCTCCTCGGCATCGACCACACCCGCCTCACCTTCCGCTTCAGCGGCCGCGACATGCGGCTGACTGATGTGCATGGGAAGGTAATCAAAGAGATCCTGGCGTAGGGACTATTTGATCGGAATTCCGAAATCCCCCCGCATGTCGCGCCACAAGCAGTGGATGTGATTGGCTTTGTTGCCGGCGGCATCGTCTTGCTTGTTGACGAACTCAATCTGAAACGTCGGCCCTTGAACACAGTAGGAATGGCCGATACCGGGCTTTTCCGCTCCTTGCCAGGCGAATTGGATTTTGTCAAATCCCGCTTTATCGATGGCGGTGAGACGCTCCTCGGCGACATCCGCGGGCATGTTGGCCGCATATTCAGAAATCAGGCTCCGAAGGATTTTTGCCTGCTCGCTCGTTAGCTTGGCCGCGGTAATTCCTTGGGGAGCATCCGTCGCGGGCTGGGGCTTGCCCGCGTTGCGGACTTCTTCCATCGGCGTGTCGGCAACGATGACAACCTTTTTCTGCTCAGCCGTCAGGGATGCAAGGAGATCAAATGCCAGTTGCTCCTCTCCCTTGAGAATACGAGTTCCCTTCGGAAACTCAGGCAACACTTGCTTCATGACGGTTGCCGGATTTGCTGCAAAAGCGGCGGGAGTGGAGGAAACAACGTGCCCCTTTTCAATCACGAAATTGAGCGAGAGATGGTGCCCTTCGACGCTAAGGCCCCATTTGCCGTCGGCGGTGGGAGCTCCGAAAAGGGTGTAGTAGTACCGCTCCGTGTCCCGAATCTGGCCCCCTTGCTTGCCTTTTTCAAGCTCTTTGAGCAGCGCCTCCATCGCCATGATCTTGGTCGCCTTACCGTAACCGACCTCGCTGAGTGCGCTCCGCAACAGGGCGCTGGCCGCCTTCCGCTGGTTCTCGTCCATGTTGCGGACTTGCAGCCCCTTGCGTCCCGGCTTGCCGTCCTTGTCGAAAAACGGAATGAAGTGCCAGTTCACCCGCGACTCGGAGTCGTACGGAAGGACGGCGATCTTCTTCTGATCGTCGGAGAGCGTCGCCAGGAATTTCTCCGCCTGCGCGGTCATCCCTTCCCCCGCTCCTGCCCGCAGGTAGTACGACCAGGCGGAGGTGGCAACGAGGGCGACGAGGATGAGCGATACCAAGAGGTATGTGCGTTTCATGGCGGGGTCTCGGGCAGGAAGAAGTCGTGTTAATAGAGCGGACTCAATATAGCTTGGCGGCGGACCTCACTCCACTATGCAGACGCGACAGGCGGGGCAAAGGACAAAGGCGCGGTTTTGAACAGAAGCAAACGAAGGAAACGAAGAATGACCATCAAGGCCTCATCGAATGATCCAATTTCCTCCTCGTCCCCCTTCGTTTCCTTTGTTCCCTTCTGTTCGAACTCTTTCGGATTCTCCACTCGAAATCGAGTTTAGTCGTGCGGATGGTCATCCTTATGCGGGTCGCGGTCGTGATGGGCCTGGTTGAAGTGGACGTGCAGGTTAGGATGCTTTGCAAATAGCTGGTCCACCGCTGCATCGCTGATGTTTGCTCCGTCCAGGTAAAGCGACTCCAGCTTGGGGATGGATTGCAAATCGGCCAGGCCGCGGTCGGTGATAGGGATGTCGATGAGATGAACCCGCTCCAAAGCGGGAAAGTCTTTCAAAGCGGCGATTCCTGCATCCGTGACCTTCGGACTGCCGATGCGGAGCATCTGGAGCTGTGGTAATTGCTTGAGATGTGCCAGGCCGGCATCCGTGAATTTCCCTTGCGGCAGATTGAGCGTTTTCAGATGGGGCATCGTGGCGAGCGCTTTCAGGCCGTCGTCGCCGATGCTGCCGCCGCGGATGCGAAGGTGCTCAACCTGGTCGAGCCTGGCAATCTTGGCGAGGCCATCATCGGTAACCGTATTTTTTGCATGGTCCAGGTGCAAGACTTTCAGACCGGGAACATCCACGAAAATTTCGAGGTCAGTATCGCCCAGTGAACATGCTTCGATGTGAACCATGTCGATTGTGCCGGCTCGGATTGCGCCAAGTTGTTCGGCGAGGGATGGCTCGGCGGCAATCGTTGGGGGAACTGTTGCTTGCGGCTGAGCGGGAGGCGCGCAGCCAAGAAGCAGGAGTGACAGAATAATGGGGGACAGAATAATAAGGGCAAAGGCCGAATTGGGAATTGTTTTCATCCTCCGCGACCTCCGCAGCTTGGACAGGCAAGTTCATACGCGGCGATTCCTCGGCCGCGGCGCTGACGGACTTGCATGGGGGTGCCGCAGCGGGGACAGTACTCCGCCTGGCCGGAGTCTCCCTTCTCTGCTTTCTGTTGGCAGGCGGGACAGAGCGTAGTATCCGGAAAAACCTCCAACCGCTCAGGGGAAATTGGTGCCTGGCACCCGGAACATTTGCGCCCCTCGCCCCAGTCCGCTCCCTCGTCCGTGGCCGGTTGCGGCTGAAAGTTACCGTCGCCGCAGATTGGGCAGGTGAGCTTCCCCTTTGCCGAGCCGGCGAGCTGTAACAGATAGTCCAGGTCTTTTGCCTCTTCTGCCTTCACTCGGCGCAGCAATCCCGCGCCGCGCAGCCGCTGAAAGAGGTCGTCTGCCGGCGTCTCTTCCGAGTGAGAGCAGGCGGGGCAGTTCCAGCGAAGGTAGGGCATAATCCTTGGGATTCGTGGCTAATGCAGCGTGTCCGCCAGGACTTCTTGCAGTTCGGTCATTGCCGCCAGGTCCTTCTGCTTCCCCTGAGTGGCGAACAGCGATTGCAGATTCGTGAGAATCCGGCTGACCCACTGGGCGTGCGTGGCGGGGGAGAGGTAGGTGTCGTCCCGCGGCACTTCACGGCCGCTCATTTGCTCCAGGCGGGCGAACGCCTCGTCGCGGCTGAGGGATTGGCCGTGGAAGAAAGGATCCACGAACATCCAGCCTTCATCGGTCTTCACGCGGACCAGGAAATGCCCCGGCGAGTTGATTCCCTCCACCGTCAGGCCGCACCGTTCCGCCACGACTTTGTAAATCAGCGCCAGCACGATGGGGAGGCCGCGCTTCGATTCCAATACCTTGGGGAGATAGCTGTTGTCAGCTGTGTAGTATTCGTCGGTGTTGCCGGCGAACTTCTCCTCGGCAAAGAGCACGTCATGCAGATGAGCCAGCCGGGCGGAGACCTGCTTGCTCTTCACTCGCCCCAGCACCCGCAGGGACATCCCTTCCAGGCGCTCCTCGACAATCGCTGGCTGGGAATTGGGCAAGGCATGCAAGGCAATCGCCGCCGTCGCCCGCAGCAAGCCCTTCGTTGTGCCCAGTATCGGCAACTGCTGCGCGAAGTATGCATAGGCATCTTTGCGGCAGTATTTCGGCGAGGAGGGGCGGTCCATGCCCCAATTGTAATCAAGCCGCTCGCGAGAAACATACATAATCAACCCGTGCGCCCGCTCATTAGCCAGCATAAATAGGCCACGAAAACGACGGCAAACGCGACGAGACCCCCAATGACGATCCAGGTGCGGCGGGTGTTCTCGGGAAGGTGTATCTCCTGCTGAATGGGCTCGGATTCGATCCCCTTGCCGAAGTCATGGCCGCAATGATGACAGATGCGGAAAAACTGCGGGCGGAAATGATCATCGCACGAGTCACAGTGGAGCAGCACGCTTTTGCGGCCCGGCTCATCGATCAAATCGGCCAGCGCGAACTTGCTCCCCCGGCTGCCGCAGACATTGCAGAGGACCTCGCGGCGCTGTTGGCAACTGGGGCAAAGGGGCCAGTCCGTCCAGTCGGCGTCGGCCACGTCAAAGTCTTCCGTCTCGAAGGCGTGACCGTCCCGCAGAATAACGTCAAACTGCTCGGCAATGAGGCGGCCCTTCACCGCGTCTTCTTCCGCTACCATGATTCTGGGAGCGGCTGTCCAGCCCAGCGGCAGATCTCCGCCGGCTGTTTGCAGGGCCTCGTTGACGACAAACGCCCGAATCCCGCGCTCTTCCAACATGCCGCGCAGCATCTGGGCATGTTGACTATTAGCGGCGCGGAAAATTTCGGTGGGACGTTCAGGCATGGGGGAATTCCAAAATTCGAATTCCGAATGGCGAATGAATGACTCCTAATCATTCGTCATTCGCCATTCGAATTTCGTCATTGCGTCATTGCGTCACAACTCCACTCCCGTCGCCATTACCGGCACTGATCCGGGAATGAAGCCAGCCAGGTACGTTGCCTCCGCTCCCGCCAATTCCGCCGCGCGAGCGAAGAACTTCTCGGCGCGATCCGCTTCGCCGCTGTAATGCAGGAAGATGCCGAGAACGAAATAGGCGTCCGCGGATTCCGTGTTTTCCAGGCAAAAGCCGGCAATGGATTCCAGGTGAGCTTCCTTGGCCATCCGCGTGTCGCCGTAGAGCGTATCGAGAGAGAAGTCTTCGCGAGCAATCTCAGGATTGAGCGTCAAGGCGCGGCGGAAGTTGGAGGCTGCGAGCTCATAACGCTTGGTGGCGGCATAGGCGTGCCCTTTGCGCCAATAGGCCTCGGCCGAGTCGGGGGCCATCTCGGCCGCGGTCTTGTAGCGAATTACTGCCTGCTGATATTTCTGTTCGCGAAAGAGCATGTCCCCTTGGGCGATGAACTGTTCCGCCCGGCGGCGATATTCCGGGCTGGCTTCACGCACCTTGCGGGGTTCTGTCAACTTCCTGACGAGAACGGCAGCGCGAGCGGCAACGACATCCGGCGAGGATGGCTCGGCCATGCCGAAAAACCTGCGTGCCGCGGCAGGACCGTAAATAGCCTCGGCGGGCGCGAAAATCGGCGGGTTGACATACGCACCGTCGACGTAGGGATAAGAGTTGTAATAGAACGTGTTGTACGCCGGATAGCATCCGCCGTAATTCATGTAATAGGAAGCGCGATAGGGCACGTAGCCATAGCCCCCGCCCCAACCGTAGTTTCCGTAGCCAACCCAGGGGCTGTTGAACCCGGCGTAGCAGGTGTTCGAATAGAACCCGCCGCCAAAACCGCCGTAGCCGCCAATTCCACAGCCCCAGCCGCCGTGTGGGTGCCGGGCGAAGGTGGGCGACGCCAGAATGAGCAGCAACATCGTCACGGCCGCGAACAAGGAAACCCTGCGCATTTCAAACTCCTCTTAATGAGACGCTCTTGAGGTGAGCGGTCAGGTCAATTCCGTTGCTTGGATTATCGCGGTTAACCGCGGAAGCGGCAAGTGAAAGTACTCAATTCGTGCCGCGGAGTCTGGCGGAATCTTTGTCTCTGGCCCCGCGGAGGCAAACTGTTGCCAGAAATACCAGGCGGCCAGGCTGAAGCCGACGGCGATGACGAACCAGCGGATGTACTTCTGCTGGACCTTGCGGCCAAAACGAGCCCCCAGATAGCCCCCCAGAATTGCCGCGGCCATCATGGCCAAAGCCAGTGGCCATTCAACTTTCTGGTTCCAGACGAATATCAAGACCGCCATGCCGTTAATGCAGCCGGCGAGAACGGTTTTCAGGGCATTCATCTCGTGAATGTTGGTCATTCCCATGATTCCCAGCGAACTAAGCATGAGGATTCCAATACCGGCTCCGAAATATCCGCCGTAAACCCCAATAAAGAACTGAGCGATGACGATGGCGACGATCGTCGTTGTCGATGGCTCTTGATGCTCCGCAGGACTGCTGATGGTCACACGCCGCGTGAGAAATGGTTGGAGCGCGAAGAGGGTTGCCGCGGCCAGAATTAACCAAGGCACTAGCAAGGCGAAATATCTTTCGGGGTTCACAATCACGAGCAGCGACCCTAGAGCGCCGCCCAGCAGGCTGGGCAGTATCAGCAACACCAACCAGCGACGGACCTTGCCAATCTCCTGACGAAATGCCCAGGCGCTGCTGAACGACGCAGGCGCCAACGCCACTGTGCTTGTTCCGTTAGCTATGACCGCGGCCGCGACTCCGTAGCGAGGACCTAACGCCGCTATGAGGGCGGGAAACGTCAGCAGCGTTCCGCCACCCGCCAGCGCGTTCACGATGCCGGCCACGAGGGCCGCCAGACACAGCGGAAAGTAGATTAAGAACTGTTGCATCACATCGTCTCGCCCGTCTCAAGTCTCAAATCGCTTGCCACCAACATCAATCTGTTGTTAAACCCACCGGGGAAACCAACAAACCCGCCCACCCCATCCGGGAACACGTGTTGGTAGACACCAATGGTTTGCCGAGACCCACCGATTGTCGCCTT
>JBPCKT010000147.1:0-27668 GCA_051004015.1 Pirellulaceae bacterium
AGCAGAAAACCCCACCCCAGAGGTGGCCGCCGCTTGCGAATCGTAACACCTTCAGCGATTATTCAACTTTATCCCCGGCTGGTATCAACCTGCCGATGAGTGGGCGGAATTAACCTGCCGACTGACAAATTCCTGGCGGCGAGATATTCCTCGCGATCCCACGCAATCATTCCGAAGCCTTCTGGAACGAGCAGTGCCGCCTGGAGAAGTAAGCTACCGTCCGAGTCACTCGGAATAGGACCGTAGGCTTTATCGTAGACACCCACGACCCATTCCCACGTCCACCAGGGCGTTCGTCACTGGGATCGAGGATCGGACCTCGGCCGCCGACAAATGGCCGCCTTGAAAAGTCGTGGAACAGACGCAGTTCTTCGTAGGTAACAGTGGCGGTCTGCGGAACGATCTGAGCCGCGATTCCGAAGAGCCCAATCCCATCGCGGCTCTCGTTACGCGGGTAGCTGACAGCAAGAGCAAGGGATATGAAGCGATGCAGGCGATGAAGATGCACGGCACGCACTTTCCGGCAACGACGCTGGATACATTTACCGTGCTGCTAATCGCGCCCACACCGAAGCGGCGAGACACGCTTCGGGACGCATTCAAGGACAAACCCGGCGCGTCACTGTGGCGGTTCACGAGCGTCGAAGATCTCACTCCGGAGAATCTTCTGCATGCACCGGTTTTTTATCCCTGCGTTGGCGAGTCAGCGTCGTTGATTAAAAAGAAGGGGAACTGAGGTGTACCAAAGCCTGTACCAAAGGCCGTCCGGCATAGGACACATGTCGCACAAAACATGTCGTGGCGTAAGCGCAAGAGAGGACTCAAGTTGCGGGGTGCCAGGGGCTCACTCGTTGTCACTCGTGCCCCCTGGCCCTTTGTGTGCCTTGGGTTTCCCGCTCGCTATTCGCTCGCGGCCTGCCATCCGGGTCGTTCCGGCTCGATTCCGCACAAAGGGCCAGGGCACCGCCCCGGTACCCCGCTTTAGTGAGTCCAATTTGCAGACGCATGCTGATCAGGGCAGCACGCTGTTGCGTTTGGTGCGTCCTTCACAAAGGCGCAGTTTTATTCTCTTTCCCAACCGCCGTATGAAGCAGGGTTACAACCTCGTCTACTCGACCGTTCATGGAAATGCCTGTGGCGTAATCATAGAGCCGAGAACGTCAGAAGACCTTCCAGAGGAGGACCGTAAGAATTATTGGATCGTCCGGATTGGTGTTCTCGTCGCGGAAGCCGCATTGAGTGCCGACTATCCCAAGGCAGATTTTGACGACGTTTCCGACGATCTGAAAGACTATTGCACCCGTGCCGGCGTGATGCCGGCAGCATAAACAAAAAGCTGACCCTGACAGCAAAAAGGTATTCGCGTGTTTTCAAGCAGCCACATAAGCCGATTATCAGCGTCTCTCGGGAATTCGCCCGATGATCGGCGTGTGGGTTTTATCTGTTTCCAACTTTCGGTCCTTCCGGCTTTTCCGTGGGTGAATTTGGGGCTAAAACGGCTGGCCGAAGGAGGACGAGCCGATGCGGGATATCGAATTGTACCAGCAGATATTGGGCCTTGAAGAACCATGGAGTGTGAAGGAGGTGGAGTTGAACATCGACGAGGGTCGGGTCGACATCCACGTCGAACATCCGCCGGGGGTGAAGTGGAAGTGTCCACACTGCGAACGGGAACTGTCGTGCTATGACCATTCTGCGGAGCGGACCTGGCGGCATCTAGACACCTGCCAGCTTTCGACCCATCTGCACGCCCGGATTCCGCGGGTGCAATGCGAGGAGCATGGAGTGGTGCAAGTCGCGGTGCCGTGGGCCCAGGAGCATGGCCGGTTCACGCTGCTGATGGAGCGGATGATCATCCAGGCGCTGCTGGCCTGCCAGACGACGAAGGGGGCCTGCCAGCTCATGCGGATCAGCTGGGATCAGGCCTGGCACGTGACGGAGCGTGCGGTGGCGCGGGGCCAGGCTCGCAAAGAAGCGGTCGTCAGGCCGCAGATCGGCGTCGACGAGAAGGCGTTTCGCAAGGGTCACTCTTACATGACGGTGGTCAACGACATCCAGCGAGGCACGGTGGAATTTGTCACGGAAGACCGGGAAAAAGCGAGTCTGGAGCGGTATTTTGCGACCCTCTCGGACGAGCAACGCAGCGGCATTGAGGGAGTGGCGATGGACATGTGGGAGCCGTATGTGCAGGCGACCCTGGAGGCGTTGCCGCTGGCCAAGGAGAAGATTGTGTTCGACCGCTTTCACGTGATGCAGCACATGACCAAGGCGGTGGACCAGGTGCGCAAGGGCGAACACCGCCAGCTTTCCTCGGAGGGTGACGAGCGGCTGAAGAAGACCAAGTATCTGTGGCTGACGAGAGAGAAGAACCTTTCGGAGGAGCAGGAAGCGACCTTTGAGGACTTGAAGAACAGCGCTTTGAAGACGGCCCGGGCCTGGGGGATCAAGGAGAACCTGGCGAACCTGTGGAGCTACACCTCGCCGGGCTGGGCCAAGCGATTCTTTAGCCAATGGTACCAGTGGGCCATCCGCAGCCGCCTGGAGCCGGTGAAGAAAGTGGCGGCGATGATTCAGCGGCGACTGGAGAACATCGTCACCTACTGCAAGCACTTCATCACCAACGCCGTGGCCGAGGGACTCAACAGTAAGATCATGTCCCTCAAGCGCCGCGCCGGCGGCTTCCGCAACCCCGAAAACTTCAAAACCGTGATCTACTTCCACTGCGGCGGATTAAGCCTGTACCCATAGAAAACCCCGATGGTTCACTTTCTGTATGGAGACACGAAAGTCTGACTGCACGTGCCCCTGGTGCGTGCGGGAACGCATGCGCAAAACGAAGGACCCGGCGCCGGCCTGGTTCACGTACACCGCGCTTGTGTTGTTCGTTTTCCTTGGGATCGCCAACCTTTGGTGATTGCCGGGGATTTTTATTTCCTTCCTCTTTTTCTATGGACAGCAAAAAGAAGAATTTGTCCGCTTCTGCGGATCAGGCTGCCGAACCGCAGACGGCAGCCAAAGGCCCGATTGAGACGTTTCTCGTCGATGACGTATCAGCCAGCGTGTTTGCCAGGACTCAAGCAGTTCGGAACGGGGAGCGGACGTTTTACGGCGTCAGCTTCTCGCGTTCGTACCGCGATTCCGGTGGTAAGCGCCGATACGTGAAGACGTTCAACGTCGACGATCTGGGCAAAGTGATGGTCGTTGCGGAGCAAGCGGAGAAATACATCCGCGAGCTCCATGCCTGAAAGTGCGGGGGTGGTCCCGAACACCCCTGCCCTCCATGTGTCGCACGGTAGCGCCGTCCAGCGGATGGCCAGCCGGCAGACCTTGGAAGCTATTTCTCCTTTGTGCGGGCACCTCAGTTGTGAGGTGCTCCGCACTCTTTGACGCAGGCTCGTCCAGAGTCGCACGGCCCGCTGCGACGCGAATCAAGGTTGTGCTGCGCCTCCACCATTGATTCGCGGCGGGCCGTGCATCTGGGACTGCGCCTGCATAGGCAACTTTATCCTTTTCCGTCCATTTCCATGAACAATATCAGTCATCACGATTGGGGCGTTTGGGTTACGCCGGGAGATACGCTCTACATTGCGACCAGTAGAGGAGTACCGATCGCCTCGCTTGTGCATAGAGGCAAGCGGCCCAAGGAAGTCGCGCGAACTGCGGATCTGCTGGCTGCAAGCAAAGAGCTGCTGACAACGGTCAAGACGTTCAAGTCTGTATGCCAGGAGCGGATCAGCATTCTGGCCGAAGAGCGGGAGGAAGTTGTTCGTTTGGGCGTGGAACCGGATGACATTGATGACCAGCTCGGGCATTGGCAGGCGCTTCTGCGCCTCTGCAAGCAGGGGATTGCTAGAGCCGAAGGGAAGATGTCGCGCTGAACGTGAAGAACAAGTTTATCTGCCCAAGGCAGAGCAAAAAGGTTGAAATCCATTTTTCATTGTCTGACCTCAACGTCGAGGCGTCCGAGGTCCGAAAGCGAAGGAAAACAAAATGCTGACGATCAAGGGTCCGTCTGAGAAATCGTGTTTCATCTGCGGTTCAAAGGTGAGAACTGCAGAGGTTCAGTTCGCGGACAAGACGTTTCGCGGAGTCTTGTGCATGGATGACATTTACAAAAAAGTGCAGCCGATAAAGGAGCCCGCGCACGCTGAAAGCCAGCAAGTTCGGAAAACGTCTTGAACCTGCATTAACCCGTTCTTTCTTTGCGGCAGGGATGCCGCGTTTTCGCATTCCGTTTTCCGATGAAAATCGAACTTACCACGCACGACATTGAGCCGCTTGTCCGGAAGGTTGTTCAAGAATGCCTGCGCCAGGTTTATGACCAGCGGGAGCATCTGGCGCGGAAGCGCGGTGATCAACCAGCATCACCCAAGTTGCTGCTTAATTCAGCGGAAGCCGCCAAGATGCTCGACATCAGCGAGCGGACACTCTGGGAGTTGAAGCGATCTGGCGAGTTGCCCTTCGTCCCAATGGGAAACGGTGGTAAACGTGACAGCGTGCGATACGCGGTCGCTGACCTGACGGACTTTATTGAACGGCGAAAACGCGCGGGCCAGCGTACAATGGACGACGATTCATCTTCTTCCGAGCGCAACTGATATGGCGAGTATCATCCAGGAACCAAATGGCCGAAAAATCATCCAGTTCACGGATCCAGTGGATAAGCAACGACGCCCAAAGATTCACTTGGGCAAGGTGACGAAGCGCGATGCTGAGTTCTTCAAACACAAGATCGAGCGTCTGCTTGCCGCACGTACGACCGGTGATTCTCTCGACGTAGACACTGCCCAGTGGATTGCGGGATTGACTGACGACATGGCCCAGAAACTGGCGAAGATCGGATTGATTCAGGAGCGTCGTTGCCAAAATACTCTGGCCCTCAAGCCGTTTCTTGATGACTATCTCGCCCGGCGGGTTGACGTAAAGCCCGCTACAAAAGAGGTGTGGCAGCAGGTCGTAAGAAATCTGGGAGAACACTTCGGGTCGGAGCGTGATCTTGCCGGTATCTCGGAAGGGGACGCAGAGGACTTCAAGATGTTCCTTGTCGGCGAAAAACTGGCACCGACGACGGTGCACAAACGGCTGCAGTTCGCTCGGATGTTTTTCCGGGCGGCGATGAAGCGTAAGCTCATCGCCAGCAACCCCTTTGCTGAAGTCACGGCCGCGGCGACGCTGCGTGCGGACCGGCAGCACTTTATCACGCCGCAGGACACGGAACTCCTGCTCACAGTTTGCAATCCGACTTGGCGAGTCATCGTCGGCCTGTGCCGCTACGGCGGCCTGCGCTGCCCGAGCGAAGTCCTGTCGCTACGCTGGCAGGACGTGGACTGGGAAGCGGAACGGATCGTCGTGCAATCCCCGAAAACGGAACATCATCCGGGCAAGGGGAGCCGCACCATTCCGCTGTTCGCAGAGTTGAAGCCGATTCTGGCCGAAGCATCCAAATTGGCGGACAAGGGGGCGGTGTATGTGGTCGGCGGCACCCATCGGGCGTCCGCCGATACGCCTGGTGGCTGGCGGAACTGTAACCTGCGGACGCAGTTTGAGCGGCTCGTGAAGCGGGCAGGGCTCAAGCCCTGGCCCCGCTTATTCCATGCTTTGCGGGCCTCGCGGGAGACGGAGCTTGCCCACCAATTTCCGCTCCACGTGGTCACCGCTTGGCTGGGGAACACGCCACGCATCGCCCTCAAGCACTATCTTGCAAGCAACCGACGCTGATTTCCAGAAGGCCTCCCACGGCGGTGCGGAATCCGGTGCGTCGATTGCGCCGGCGGTGCAAAAACGAGTGCAGCAGGGTGCTGCGGACTTTCGCGGCGACCCTCAAGAAACGGACGCAGCCCTTGATGGCTCAAGGGCTTACGTCGATAGCTGCGACTCGTCGCACTTAGGTGCGGGAATCTCTAGCGGAGAGGACAGGATTCGAACCTGCGGTACAGTTTCCCGTACACCGGTTTAGCAAACCGGCGCTTTCGACCACTCAGCCACCTCTCCCAAGGTGTGCGTCGGAGCCAAGTCAGGGCCGCCGCTGGGCGGGCCGCCAAAATGACTGCCGGCGCGTCGTTTATCGACTAGAATTGTGACGAATCTTGGCGACACCCGCAAGGCGTACTTCCCTAGCAGCCTCACAAGGCCCCACAGGCATGACATTTTCCCGTGCGATTAGGTTCAGCCTGCTCTTGATGGGTACTGGGATCGTTTTCGGCAGAGGTGGCCACGGTTTGGTGCTCGCCGTTGAAGCGACGGAGCTGGCGAAGGCCGTGGAATCGGTGACGGCGGACGAACTGCGGAAGCACGCCGAGTTCCTGGCGGACGACACCTTGGAGGGGCGCGAAGCGGGCAGCCGTGGAGGGCAGGCGGCGGCAAACTATCTGACCAAGGAGTTCGCCCGGCAGAGATTGTCGGCAGCGGGAGAGGATCGGTCGTACTTTCAGGCGTTCAATGGCTCTTGCCGCAACATCCTGGGGATGATCGAAGGGAGCGACCCGCAGCTCAAGGAGCAGGTCATCGTGCTGGGCGCCCACTACGACCACGTAGGCTATGGGCGGAAAGGGAACAGCTACGGCCCCATCGGCTATATCCATAACGGAGCGGACGACAACGCCAGCGGCGTCAGCGGTCTGCTCGAAATCATCGACGCCGTCAAACGCCTGCGAGCGGCGCCGAAACGGAGCATCCTGTTCGCCCTGTGGGACGCGGAAGAGATCGGGCTCCTCGGCTCTCGGCACTGGATCAGCCGGCCGACGGTGCCGCTGTCACGGGTCGCGATGTGTTTCAACATCGACATGATCGGGCGGCTCAAGGACCAGCGGCTGGAAGTCTTTGGCTCGCGGACCTTGGCCGGCAGCCGGCGGGCGCTGAGCGAAGCGAACGCCGCAGCGGACCTGACGCTCGATTTCAACTGGCAGGTGAAGGCGGACAGCGACCATCATCCGTTCTTTGCCCAGGGCATCCCGTTTCTGATGCTCCATACGGGACTGCACGAGAACTACCACCGCCCCAGTGACGACGCCAACCTGCTCAACCTGGAAGGGATGCAGCAGGTGACGCGCCTGACGCTGCAAACGCTGCTGCGGTATGCGGACGGCGAGGACCTCGGCAAGTTTCGAGCGGCATCGCAACAAGAGAATAACTACCATCGCGGCCTGATGGAGCAGCCACAACAGGCCCAGCCGCCACGCTTCGGACTTCCCTGGCAACGAGCCGCCGGCGATGAGCTGCGAATTGCGATGCTGCCTCCAACCCCCGGCTCACCCGCCGAAGCCGCCGGCCTTCGCGCGGGAGACCGCCTGGTGAAGTATGAGGGCGCCGCCATCAAGGATGAAAACCTTCTACGATTGCAACTGATGGCCGCGGCGGGAAAGAAGACATTCATCATCGAGCGCGAGGGGGAGAAAGAGCCGCTGGAAATCTCGATCACGCCCCGCGGTGGCCCCATCCGCGTGGGCATTTCCTGGCGGGAAGATTCCGCCGAGCCCGGCAGTGTCTTACTGACGCAGGTCATTCCCGGGTCCGCCGCAGCGCTCGCCGGCCTGGCTGTGGGTGACCGCATCCAAGCCATCGGAGGGCAACGCTTCGCCAACGGCGATGAGCTGGGCAAACTAGTTTCCACCCTCCCCAGCCCCCTCGAAGTCATCATGGAACGCGGCGGGCGGCTGCGAGTGGTGAAGGTGGAATCGCTGCCGGCGGAAACGGGGCCATAGGACCGGAACATTGCCAACTGGACGTGGTCACAGCGGCCCGGCGCGGCCAAAGCGGGCATAGATGGGGGGTAGGAGAAAGAGGTTGAGGAGGGTGGAGGTGACGAGTCCGCCGAGGATGACGACGGCCAGCGGGTACTCGATTTCGTGGCCGGGCTTGTTGCCGGCAATAACGAGAGGGACCAGGGCCAGGCCGGTGGCGAGCGCGGTCATGAGGATGGGAATCAGCCGTTCCTCCGCCCCACGGAGGACCATGGCCGTGCTGAAGGCTTCTCCTTCCTCCAGTTCCAGGTGGCGGAAGTGGCTGACGAGCATGATGCCGTTGCGGGCGGCGATGCCAAGCACCGTGACGAAGCCCACGAACGAGCCAAGGGAGAGAGCGCCCCCTTGCAGGGCCGCCGCCAGTACGCCGCCGATGAGGGCGAAAGGAATGGTGAAGGCCACGATCGCCGTCAGCCGCCAGGATTGAAAGTCCATGTGCAGAAGCAGCAGGATGCCGAGGCCCGCCAGGCCGCCGAGCATGATCAGCCGCCACCACGAGGCTTTGAGGGCGGCGTACTCCCCCAGAAATTCGGGGTGGTACCCGCGGTCAAACGAGAGTTCCTTGACCTTGGTTTCAATCTCTGTCGCCACGCTGCCGAGGTCGCGGCCTAGGGCGTTGCAGGTGATGTCGAGGCGGCGAGAAGCGGATTCGCGCTTGATTTCATTGGGGGCGGGGACAATCCGCAGGTCGGCGACATCGCCCAGCGGCACGTGGCCTCCTTGCGGCAGATCGATGAGCATTTGGTTGAGGGAGGCGAGGTCGGTGCGGACTTCGGGGGTGCCGCGGACCACGACGTCGAAGGCCATCTGATCCTGATAGACCTCGCCGACTTTGGTTCCCTTGACCAGTGTGGCCACCGCTTGCCGCACCTGGCCGGGCGTCAGGCCGAAGCGGGCGATGGGGCCAGGCTTGGGGCGGACCTGCAACTGCGGCACGAGGACTTGGGACTCGACCTTGAGGTTCGTCACTCCCTCGACGGTTCCCATGACGGCTTTGATTTCTTCTCCCTTCGCTCGCAGCACCGCCAGGTCCGGTCCGTAGACGCGGATGACGATGGAAGCCCCCGTGCCGGTGATGACTTCCTTGATCCGTTCCTTGAGATACGTCAGCAGGTCGCGGTACAGCCCCGGATAGCCGTCAACGACCTTCTGAATTTCAGCGTGGGTCTCAGCCATGTCGAAACCTTCCACGTCCGGGTCGACGCTAATCCAAAGCTCGGTGAAGTTAGGTCCGACGACCTCGTCCGCCACTTCCGCCCGCCCGATGTGCGAGCCAAAGCTGTTCCGCACCCCCTTGATGGCCCGCAATTCCTTGCTGGCCAGGATGGTCACGCGCTGCATCGAGTCGAGCGAGGCCCCCGGCTTTTCCACCCAGTGCATCAGGAAGTCGGTCTCCTGGAAGTTCGGCAAGAACTCGACTCCCATCCGCGAGCCGACGAGGCCCGTGACGGCGAACGCCGCCGCCAAGAGGCCGATGGACAGCCACGGACGGCCGATGATGGGGAGGAGCAGCGATCGATAGAGCCGCTTGAGAAAGCCGCTGAGTGGGGCTTCTTTCCGGCGCTCTTGTGCGCCGGGGAGGAGCATGAGCGAGAGTGCCGGCGTGACCGTGAGCGCGACGAGCAGTGAGGCGAGGATGGCCAGAATGTACGCAATCGCCAACGGACGAAAGAACGAGCCGGCGATGCCGGGTAGGAAAATGATGGGGACGAAAACGAGCGTCACAATCAGGCTGGCGTAAACGACGGCGCTGCGGACTTCCAGCGAGGCGGCCAGCACGACCTGGTACGCCGGCAGCGGATTTTCGAGCAGACGATTGAGGCGGAGGCGGCGGAGGATGTTCTCCACGTCGATGATGGCGTCGTCCACCACTTCGCCCAGCGCGATGACCAGACCGGCGATGACCATCGTGTTCATGGTCCCGCCCCAGTAATGCAGCACGAGTGCGGCGGAAATCAGCGACAGCGGGATGGCCGTGATGCTGATCAGAGCCGTCCGCCAGTCGAACAGGAAAATAATCAGGATCAGCACCACCAGAACGCAGCCGATCGCCATCGCGCGGCCGAGGTTGTGGAGCGAGCGTTCGATGAACGTGGCGGGGCGGAAGATGGTGGGATCGATCGTCGCGCCCGCAAGGCCGGGCTTCAAGGCTTCGAGCGCCTCTTCCACCTGGCGAGTTACATCCAACGTATTCCCCCAGGGCTGCTTTTCGACGATGAGCAGGAGGCCGGGGCCGTCGTTGATGACCGCGTCGCCGATGGGGGGCGGAAAGCCTTCCCGCACCGTCGTCACGTCCGCCAGCCGGAGCGGCGAAGAGCCGCGGAAGTCGACCATGACTTCACCCAGGTCATCGGCCCCCTGAATGCCGACGAGTTGGGCCAGAGCGATGCGCTGGTTGGGGGTATCCATAAAGCCGCCGCCGACGAGCGTGGTGGCGTCCCCCGCGGCCCGTTCGACCGCGCCGAGCGTTACGCCGTGCGCTCGCAGCCGCTCGGGCTCGACGATGACCTGGAATTGCCGGTCCCGCTGTCCCCAGATGGCGACATTCGCGACTCCGGGAATTGCCATCAGCCGGGGGCGAATCGTCCACTTGGCGAGCGTCGTGAGCTCCATCTGGCTGAGCTTGTCGGTGCCGTCCTTTTCCTTTTCCGACGAGACGCCGATTTTCAACACGCGGCTGGTGGAGGAGAGCGGCGAGAGAATGACCGGCGGATGAGCGACCTTGGGCAAGCGGGGCGTCTCCGTCGCGAGACGCTCCTGCACCAATTGGCGGGCCCGAATCAAGTCGGTCCCTTCGCGAAAAATGAGGACGACCGATGACAGGCCGAGCACCGATTTGGAGCGGATGGTCTTGAGCCAAGGCGTGCCGTTGAGGGCGTTTTCCAGCGGCATCGTGACCAGGCTTTCGACCTGGTCGGTGGAGAGGCCGGGGGCTTCGGTCTGGATTTCAACGAGCGGCGGAGCGAACTCGGGGAAGACATCGAGCGGCGTGGTTTGCAAAGTGCGCAGGCCAAACGCAATCAGCAGAATGGAGAGCGCGAGCACAATCACTCGCAGCCGCAACGATGTGGAGACAAGCCAGGTCATGGGGCATTACTTGGCAAAGCCGAACTCCGTGCCAAAGAGCTCCACGACGCCGGCAGTGACGACCTTGGTTCCTACCTTCGGCCCTTCCTTCAGCACGGCCGAAGTGCCGGAGACATATTGCACTTGCACGCGGCGGCGGACGTAGGTTCGCTCGGCAGTCTGCTCATAGAGCCAGGTGCCGCCGTGAATATCGTGCATGATGGCGGACCAGGGAACGACGAGGCTTTCTGCTTCTCCCTTCCGCGGCAGCTCCGCGGTGATTCGCTCGCCGGGGCGGTAGGTTCCGCTGGGGTTGGCGAGCTCGAAGTACAGGTCGACCGTGGTCGAAAGAGCGGCGGCGCTCGGAGGAGCGGCGGTCTTTTTGGCGACGACACCGAGGCTCGTGGATTTATCGGCCAGGCTCCGGATGGTGGCGGAGCCGGCTGCTTGCAGTTCGGCCGATTCGCCCGCGTAGACGGGGACCCGGACCCAAATGGGGTCGAACTTCATCACTTCAAAGAGCGGAGCGGTAGCAGCGATGGTCTCACCGGGGGCCACACTGAGCGTGCGGATCATTCCGGCATGCGGTGCCTCGATCAGAATTGGCGGCAACTGGTTGGTGGCGGCGTCCCCTTCCAGCTTCAGCTCATCGAGCAGCCTTTTGCGGGACTGGGCTGCTGCCAACGCCTTTTCGGAGAGCTGCGCCTGGGCCTTGGCATCATCGACTGCGCGGGCTGTGCCTGCCCCATCTTGAAAGAGGCGATTTGCCCGCTCCAATGCAATTCTCGCTGCCTCTTGCTGCACGAGGGCCTGCTCGACCTGTGCGGCTGCATCAATCCGCGCCGTGGCGATGGCGTTGCGAGCCTCCGCATAACGGACCCGCTCCGCTGGCGTCAGCGCCTCGCGCTCCGGCGTGACGAGCGGCTGGAGCTTGAAGATTGGCTGCCTAGCGGTGACGACGTCGCCCGGACGGGGAGTGCCTTTGTCCTTCACCGGCTCATCCAGTGTCCCCGTGAACGGGGCGGAGACAATGAGCGAGGCCCCCGGCGGCAGCATGATTTCGCCGCCATAGGTGCTCACCCGTGGCATGGCTTTGACTTCGACGGGGGCAACCGCCAAAGCGAGGTGCTTTTCGGCGTCCGCGGTCAGCGTGATGGTGTTGAGCTCGGCTTCATTGGCGATTTTGGCGACTTTGGCCGGCAGCTCCCTGTCCTTGCCGGCGTCCGCCCCTGGGGGACCGCAGCCGGCGCTGACGGCCAGCCCTGCAGCGAAAATGCACCATGGCGGCAGCGGTAGTCGCTTCAGGAATTTCCACATAACCCCAGCGTAATTGGCGGGGCTGGCAGCCGCCAGAACGTACTTTCTGGGGACGGCTGCCCAGCGGGAATTGGCCCTGGTGTTTTGTATGTTGGGGCGATTGCTCGTATACTAACCGGCGATGCTGGGGTGGTAAGCGGGTGGTCGGTCCTCCGGGAGGGAACGCGATGCGTATGACGCTTTGCCTGGCGAGTTGTCTCATTGTCCTTGGACTGTGGCAGCAGCCGAGTCAAGCCGCGGATTCAAACTCCGAAGAAGCCGCCAAGATTGAGTTCTTCGAGAAGAAGATCCGGCCGATCCTGGTCGCCAATTGTCACACCTGCCATTCGGCGGAGACGAACTCCAAGGGGGGTCTGCGGGTCGATGATCGCAACGGCCTTGTCGCCGGCGGAGGACGGGGTTCGGCGATTGCCCCTGGCGATGTGGAGAAGAGTCTGCTCATCAAGGCGGTAAGCTACACATTGCCAAAGCTCAAAATGCCGCCGGAGAAGCAACTGGCTCAGGAGCAAATAGAGGACCTGAAGAAGTGGATCGCCGATGGCGCCGCCTGGCCGAAGGTCGAAGTGCCCGAAGACCTCGGCAAGCATACCGCCGACTACGAAAAACTGAAACAAGAACATTGGGCCTGGCAGCCCTTGAAAGACGCGAAACCGCCAGCGGTGTCGGATGCGGACTGGGTGCGTGATGATGTGGACCGGTTTATTCTTGCCTCGCTGGAGGGGCAGAACGTGAGACCTGTCGGTGACGCCGATAAAGTCACGCTCATCCGCCGCGTCTCGTTCGATCTTACCGGCCTGCCGCCGACGCTTGAGGAAATCGATGTCTTCCTTGCCGATAGATTCGACGGTGCCTTCGCCAAAGTGGTGGATCGCCTGTTGGCGTCACCTGCGTTCGGCGAGCGCTGGGGGCGGCACTGGCTGGATGTGGCCCGCTACGGCGAATCGACCGGCTCAGCCCGCAACTTGCCGTTTCCCCATGCCTGGCGGTATCGCGATTATGTCATCGACTCGTTTAACGCCGACAAGCCTTATCACCAGTTCCTCCGCGAGCAGATTGCCGGCGACCTGTTGCCGGCGAATTCTCCGAAGGAGAAGGCGGAGCAACTGGTGGCGACGGGCTTTCTGGCAATAGGCGTGAAGGACGTGAACCAGCGGTTCAAGGTCCGCTACATCATGGACAACGTCGATGAGCAGATCGACACGGTCAGCCGGGCGGTGCTCGGCCTGACCGTGAGTTGCGCCCGCTGCCACGACCACAAGTTCGATCCGATTCCCACCACCGACTACTACGCGCTGGCCGGCATCTTCCGCAGCACCGATTTGTGCGCGGGGCTGCGAAACAAGATGGGGGGCGGCGGGCTGGATTACTACGATACTTCCATGCTGCTCAACGTCGGCTTGGTGGAAGCGAAAGAAGCGTCTGCCGAGAAGATTGCCGAAGCGAAGAAGAGTTTTGAGGCCGCTCAAAAGGAGTTTCAGGCCATCGTCAACACGCCCGAGGGGAAGAAAGTCGGACCGGACGGCAAGCCGATGCAGTTCGGCTTCCGGCAGAAGATGAACAAGGCCCAGGCGGATCTCACCGCTCTGACCGATCCGGCTGCCGGCGGACAAATTGCGATGGGGATGCGGGATTCCAAGGCGGTGAGCGATACGGAGATTCGAGTCCGGGGCGAAGCGGAGAAGCTTGGTCCGGTCGTGCCGCGCGGGTATCTCACCGTGCTCCCCGTCCCCGATGCCGGGCCAATCAATCCGGAGCAGAGCGGTCGGCTCGAGCTAGCTCGTTGGCTAACGAGCAAGCAGAACCCGCTGACCAGCCGCGTGATAGCCAATCGCGTCTGGCAGCACCTGTTCGGGCAGGGAATCGTGAACACGGTGGACAACTTCGGCGTCACCGGCGAGAAACCGTCGCACCCCGAGCTGCTGGACCATTTGGCGGCTCGCTTCGTCAGCAACGGCTGGTCGGTGAAGAAGCTCGTGCGAAGCCTTGTCCTCAGCCGGGCGTATCAACTGGGCTCCGAAGGGGATGAGAAGAATCTAGAAATTGACCCGGCGAACCGATTGGTCTGGCGGCACAGTCCGCGGAGGCTCGAGGCGGAGGAAATCCGCGATGCCATGCTCTCGGCTGCGGGCAAGCTCAATCTCACTCCCCCCGCGGCATCACCCGCCAAGGACTTCAAGGTCACCGAGCTGCGGAACAACGGGCCGGAGGCGAAGAACCTAATGGACAAAGCCATGGCAAGCACGCAGCGGAGCGTCTATCTGCCGCTCTTGCGTGGCATCACGCCGAACTCACTTTCCGTCTTCGATTTCGCCGAGCAGGGTTTCGTCACCGGCAGCCGCGATTCGACCACGGTCGCACCCCAGGCCCTGTACCTGCTGAATGACCCCTTCGTGCGAAGGCAGTCGCTGGCTCTCGCGGAGCGGCTGCTCGCGAAGAGCGAAATGGATGACTCGGCTCGAATGAAGCTCGCGTATCGCCTGATCTTCAGCAACGAGCCGACGACCCCCGAGCTGGAGCGGTCGTCGGCGTTCTTGGCGGCCTATGAACGGGCCTTTGGCGAGGATCGCATCGCCCAAGCCGCAGCCAGGTCCGCCACGTCGCAGGTTGCTTCCGTTCCCGCCGAAACGGCTCCCGAAGGAGCCACCGACGCTAACAAGCCGAAGCCTCCACCGAATCCCGACGACATTGACCGCAGCGAAGGAGCGGTGAAGGAAGAGAAGATTGAAGCCAAAGACCCCAAGGCTGCCGCCTGGGCAAGCTTTTGCCAAGCCCTGCTAGGGACGGCGGAGTTCCGATATTTGAAATAGTGATTTGTAGGATGGGACTCCAGTCCCGTCCGCGAGAAGGACAGAAAATCGGACGGGACAGGAGTCCCATCCTACGTAGGAATCTCACATGGCCAGCTACCTCCCATTCTTCCAACCCACTCCGCTATCTCGACGCGAGCTCCTCAAGTCCAGCAGCGCCGGCTTTGGCCTTTTGGCACTCGCCGGCATGCTCGGCCAGAACCGTCCGGCCAGCGCGAAGGACGCCGCCCCCCGCCCCGGCCCGCTCTCGCCTAAGCCGCCGCATTTTCCTACCAAAGCCAAGCGGATCATCTTCCTGTTCATGGAAGGGGCCATGTCGCAGGTGGACACCTTCGACTACAAGCCCAAGTTGCAAGAAAGCGACGGAAAAACCGGCCCCGGCGGCGGCACGCTCACGGCCAGCAAGTTCAAGTTCGCCCAGCATGGCGAAACGGGAACCTGGGTCTCGGAGCTTTACCCGAACGTCGCCAAGCACGTCGACCAGCTCTGCTTCATCCGCGGCCTGCATACCGATACGCCGGCTCATCCGCAGGCGGTGCTGCAACTGCACACGGGGGCGTCCATCGCCAGCCTCACGCGGCCCTCCATGGGCGCCTGGCTGATGTACGGCTTGGGGACCGAGAACCAGGACCTTCCCGGCTTTGTCACCATCAACCCGCCGCCGAATTTTGGCGGAGTCGTGAACTATGGCAGCGCGTTTCTCCCAGCCCACTATCAAGGGACGAAGCTCAGCGACACCGGCTATCTGCCGAACCTCAAACCTCAAACCGCGACTGCCCTCCAGCGGTTGCAGCTCGACTTCATTCAAGAAAAGAACCGAGAGCTGGCCAAGACTCCCGGCGCACCTGACGAGCTCGAAGGCATCATCGAGTCCTATGAGCTCGCCTTCAAAATGCAGGGCAAAGTCCCCGAGTTGCTCGACATCTCCAAGGAGCCGCGGCACGTGCTCGACGCGTACGGCGTGAAGCCCGGCCCGGCCGGCAGCTTTGCGCGGCAGTGCCTGATGGCCCGCCGCCTCTCCGAAGCCGGCGTGCGGTTCGTGGAAATCTGCCAGGGGGGCTGGGACCATCACAACAACCTGCACAAGGGACTCATTGGCAACGCCGCCGCCACCGACCAGCCGACCGCGGCGCTCCTCACCGACCTGCAACAGCGAGGGCTGCTCGAAGACACGCTCGTCCTCTTCGGCAGCGAGTTCGGCCGCCACCCGACGTCGCAGGGTCCCGACGGGCGAGACCACAACATCACTGGCTACCCGATGTGGCTCGCCGGCGCGGGGGTCAGGCCCGGCTTCAGCTACGGAGCCAGCGACGAGTTCGGCGTGCATGCGGTCGAAGGGAAGATGCACACCATGGACCTGCACGCCACGCTGCTCGCGCTGATGGGACTGGACCATGAAGCGCTGACTTACACCTATGCCGGCCGGGATTTTCGTTTGACCGATATCGGCGGCAGGGTGGCGCGGGAGATTTTTGCGTAAAGCTCTCATAGGACTCATACGTCCTATATGACTCATGTGTCCCATTCGATTTTAGGAATTCCATCATGACGCGCTCGCTACTCTGCAATCTCGCGGCACTCCTGCTCGCCGGCAGCACCTTTGCCGCTGAAGCCCGCAAGCCGAATATCCTCATCATTGTCGGCGACGACATGGGCTATGCCGACATCGGCGTGCATGGCTGCAAGGACATCCCCACGCCGCATCTCGACTCGCTGGCCAAAAACGGCATCCGCTGCACCAGCGGCTATGTCTCTGGGCCGTATTGCAGTCCCACGCGAGCCGGACTGATGACCGGGCGGTATCAGCAGCGGTTCGGACACGAGTTCAATCCCGGCCCCAATCCCGTCGCTCAGTTCGGCCTCCCCCTCACCGAGGTCACACTCGCCGACAAGCTCAAAGCCGGCGGCTATGCCACCGGGATGGTCGGCAAATGGCACCTGGGCAATGACCCCAAGTTCAATCCGGTCAACCGCGGCTTTCAGGAGTATTTTGGTTTCCTCGGGGGTGCCCATCAGTACTTTCCCCCGCGTCCAGGGGCGAAGGGTGCCAACAACGGCATCTTCCGCGGACTCGAGCGCGTGGAGGAGAAGGAATACCTCACCGACGCCTTCGCCCGCGAAGCCGTGGCCTATATCGACAAGCACCAAAAGGAGCCGTTCTTCCTTTATCTCACGTTCAACGCGGTGCATACCCCCATGCAGTCGGCGGAAAAATACCTGGCCCGCTTCCCGGACGTGAAGGATGAGAAGCGGCGGACCTACTGCGGCATGATGTCCGCCATGGACGACGCCATCGGCAGCGTGCTCAAGAAGCTCGACGACAGCCAGCTCACCGAGAACACGCTCATCTTCTTCGTCAGCGACAACGGCGGTCCGCCGGTCAACTCTTCCAGCAACGCCCCCTTGCACGGCAACAAGGCCCAGACGTGGGAAGGGGGCATCCGCGTCCCCTACCTGGTGCAGTGGAAGGGCAAGCTCCCCGCCGGCAAGACCTACGACCAGCCAGTGATCCAGCTCGACTTTCATCCCACCGCGCTGGCCGCAGCCGGACTGGTGCGAGCGGTCAAAGAGCAGACCGACCCGAAGCTTGACGGCGTGGACCTGCTGCCGCACCTGCTGGGCGAAGTGACAACCCCCCCGCACGACGCCCTCTACTGGCGGTTCGGCGAGCAGGCCGCCATCCGCAGCGGCAACCACAAGCTCGTCAAGGCCCGCGGCGGCAGTGGCGACTGGGAGCTCTACGACCTGTCCGCCGACATCGGCGAAACCAAGAACCTCACCGCGGACAAGCCGGACCTCGCCAAAGAACTGCTCGCCAAGTATGACGCCTGGAACTCCAGCAACATCAAACCCCTTTGGGGCGCCCCTGCCGGCGGCGGCAAGGGAAAAGCGGGGCTGAAGAAGCTGCTAAAGAAGCAAGAGGAATTGAAATAGGCGAACCTTCGCCGCAAGAAAAGTACTCCTCACGCTCCGCGTGAGGTCGTCTCGCGGAGCGAGATGAGTACCCTCCATTAGCCCGCGCTTCTCCATGTTCCGCCGCCTCCCCTCTCGCCTCGGCTACGCCTTCCGCGGCGTGCTTGCCGCTTTCCGCCTCGATCAATCGTTCGTGGAGCACCTGGTCTGCTCCGGGCTCGTCATAGCCGCTGGCATCGTCCTCCGCGTACACCTGTTGGAGGCCTGCCTGCTCGCGCTCTGCATCACCACGGTCATCGCGGCCGAGATGTTCAACACGGCCATCGAGCAACTGGCCAAGGCGGTTCACCCGGAGCAAAGCCCTCTCGTCGGCACCTCCCTCGATATCGCCGCCGGCGGCGTCCTCATCACCTCCCTCGGCGCCGCCCTCGTCGGCTCCGTTGTCTTCGGGTATCGACTGGGCATACTGCTGGGTTGGTGGGCGTGAGCCACGCGACGCCATCGGCTCTTCTGGCTCGGTGCATTGTTACAAGTCATCCGGCATCAACCCCGTGCGTTTGGCGATCCGCTTCAGCATCCGTGGGCCGATTTCATCGCCATCATGGAAGGCAAATACCATGTCTGGCCATCCAGCACGCTCCAGCACCTTATGGGAGCCGCCTGATTCCCGTTTGATTGCCCAGCCGATCCTGAGGAGTGCGGCCAGCACCTTTCGAGCTTTGGTGGACGGCCAGTGGCTCATGGCGATACGGCAAACACGCCCCCAAGTTCGGGAACGAGCTCACCGTGGTCGAGCCGATCCGCCAGCACACGCAGCGCCAGGGCTTGAGCATGGCTCACCGCCTCCTCGCGGCTGTGGCCGTAGGCGAGCACGCCGGGGAGTTCCGGCACCTCCGCAAGCCAGCGACCATCCTCTTCCTGCTCGACTTCAATTTTCATGGGTCTCTCCAGATATCTCGCTTGTCACACGCCCATCCTAGCATGCCGCCATACATGACTTGTCTCACGCCAAAATCCCCTTCACCACCTTCCCATGCACGTCCGTCAGTCGGAAGTAGCGGCCCTGGAACTTGTACGTCAGCTTTTCGTGATCGATGCCGAGCAGGTGCAAGAGCGTCGCCTGAAAGTCGTGGACGTGGACCGGGTCTTTCACGGCGGACATGGCGAGCTCGTCGGATTCACCGTAGCTAATGCCGGGCTTGATGCCGCCGCCGGCCATCCAGACGGTGAAGGCGTAGGGGTGGTGGTCGCGGCCCCACTTGGGGCGGTCGCTCAAGTTCCCTTGCAGGAACGGCGTGCGGCCGAATTCTCCTCCCCAGATGACGAGCGTGTCATCGAGCAGGCCGCGCTGCTTCAAGTCTTTCACCAGGGCCGCTGACGGCTGGTCGGTGTCTTTGCACTGGGTGTAAAGCTCGGTGGTCAGGCTGCCGTGCTGGTCCCAGCCGGCGTGCATGACTTGCACAAAGCGGACGCCGCGCTCGGCCAGGCGGCGGGCCATCAGGCAGTTGTAGGCAAAAGTCCCCGGCTCCTTCACGCTCGGGCCGTACATCTCCAGCGTGGCCGCGGATTCGTCCGAGAAGTCAGCCAGTTCGGGAACGCTCGTCTGCATCCGGTACGCCATCTCATACTGGGCGATGCGGGTGGCAATCTCCGGGTCCGCGAATTCCTGCTGCTTCAGCTCGTTCAATTTCGCAATCGCGTCGAGCTGCGTTCTCCGTGTTTGGCGGGACAACCCGTCGGGGTTCGCCAGGTATAGCACCGGCTCGCTCCCGCCGCGGAACTTGACCCCCTGGTACTTGGACGGCAGAAAGCCGCTCCCCCAGTAGAAGTCATAAAAAATCTGCCCGCAGGTGGTCCCCTTGCTGACGGAGGTCATCACCACGAACGACGGCAGGCTCTCGGTATCGCTCCCCAGCCCATAGCTCAGCCAGGCCCCCAGCGTCGGCCGCCCCGGCAACTCCGCCCCCGACAGAAAAAACGAAATCCCCGGTGCGTGGTTCACCGCCTCCGTGTGCATGCTTTTCACGAAGCACAGCTCGTCCGCAATCTTCGCCGTGTGCGGCAGGAAATTGCTGACCCACGCACCGCTCTGTCCATGCTGGGCGAACGGCTCCACCGGCGCGAGCATCAGCTTCCCCGTCGGCGAGCCGGTCATCGTGGAAAACCGCTTCCCCGCCACAGCCGCCTCCGGCACCGGCTGGCCGTGCAACTCCTTGAGCTTCGGCTTGTAATCGAACAAATCGCAATGCGTCGGCGCGCCGTTTTGAAACAGATAGATGACCCGCTTGGCCTTGGGGGCGAAATGGGGAACACCGTCTAAGCCGCCGATGCGGGACGTCTTGGAATCCGCACCCAGTCCATCCTTCGTCAAAAGGGACGCCAGCGCAGCCGAGCCAATGCCGCACGCCGAGCGGCCAAAGAACTCGCGGCGGTTAACGAGCAGAGAGTGTTCGAGAAATGGGTCCATAGTGTATTGCGCTGTTTCGATCCGGTTGGATTATTCTTATGATAGCTCCACCGCTCTTCAGCAGCGAGGTTGGCAGCACTTGGCGATACGCAGTTCTGCGGGATCAAGTTTTCTCAGACACACATCTACGGGAGACAATTCATGGACCGACGACAATTGCTCGGGGCTTTGGGGGCGCTCTCCGCCGGCCTGCCGCTCGCAGCGGCGACGGCGGATGAAGGGCACGGCAAACACGCGGAGGGCGCGGGACCGCTGGCCGGGCCGCACGCCCGGTTCTGCGGCATCCACCTGGCGAAGAAGAACCCCAAGCTGCAGTTCATCACCCAGCACTATTGCGCGGCCCACTCCGACACCGGCCACGATGACATGTTCCAGTGCGTCCTGTTCGACACCGCGGGAAAGAACGCCCGGCTGATTGGCGTGGAATACCTGATCTCGGACGCCGCTTACCGCCAACTGCCGGCAGAGGAGAAGAAATACTGGCATGCGCACACCTACGAGGTCCTCGGCGGCGGTCTCATCGCCCCCGGCATGACCCCCGACGAGGAAATGAAGTTCATGAAAATGATCCTGCCGACCTGGGGCAAAGCGTGGCACACCTGGCGCGACCCGCAGACCCCGGTCCCCATGGGGGAGCCGATGCTGATCTGGTCGCTGATGGGGGACGGCCAGGTCGACGAAAAACTCGTCGCCGCCCGCGACAAAGAATTCGGCTGCTCGACCAAAGCCATCCGCGAAGCCCGCGCCAAGGAGTTCGGCCTCGAAGTTCCGAATGTCCTCCCACCCAAGTCCCTCGACACCATTGGCCGCCAGTGGACCAACACGGGCGAGGACAAGCCGACCAGGAAGTGAGGAAGGGAGTCAGTGGAGGCCCAGCACTTATCTGTTTCGCCGATGCGAGCGAGTGTTCAAAGTCCTCCAGCCAGGAGGTGGTCGTCGATCATCGGTTCCTATCAGTAATTCTGACCTTTGTCTCCCTTCGCCTTCGGGGGGAGTGCTACGCCGGCGGCCTGCATGACCTTTTCCAGAGCGGCAATCGTCTCGGGCGCTGGTCGGAAGTTGCCGGGACGGTGCCCCCGAGCAATCATCAGCGGGGTCCAATCGCACTTGTTCTTGCGGTTCCAGACCTTGATGTTCGCACGGCGGTCGGCCAATAGTTGCACTACCCCGGAACGACTCTGGTATGCTGCGCCGTGCATGGCGGTCTCGCCGTTGTTATCCACGGCATTGATGTCGGCGCCGAGGTCCAGGAGGAGCCGAACCGCTTCCACGGCCTCTTCTTCGGTTCCCGCCGCTTCGTCTCCATCGCCCAGCGCCCCCACGCCGGCCGCCGCCAACAGGGGCGTACAGTTGTCTGCGTTCGGCAGCCCGGCATCCGCCTTGAGCTCGAGCAAGAGTTGCATCAGCGGTATGTCGGCAGCCCGCGACGCCAACAGGAACGGCGTGCAGCCCGTGGAAGTGAATCGGCCCCGCCCGGATTCTCCCTGCTTCAGGCGAACGTTGATGTCGGCTCCGTGCTTCACCAGCTGTCGCACGATTTCCAGGCTGCTAAGGTCTCCCGATCCGATCGGAGGCGGATCACCATCACCGCGGATTGGCTTGCGGACCCACGTGACGGCGTGAAGCGCCGCGTAGCCCGCTGGTTGATCGTTCGGGTCGGCGCCGGCCTTCAGCAAGGCCACGGCAAGCTCGAAATGCCCGTTCTCGACCGCCAGTATCAGCGGGCTCGTGGCCTTGCCGTTTCGCTCTGGACGCATGACGTCGTTCACTTTGATCCCAGCCTTCAACAGCCGAAAGACTACCTCCGAGCGTCCTTCGCGCACGGCGAAAAACAGAGGCGTAAATCCGGAGGGGAGCGGAGTGCGGAAGTCGGCCCCGGCTTTGAGGAGGGCATCGACGACTTCGACATGCCCTTCGGCCGCTGCCCACATCAGGGCGGTCTGCCCTTTATGTTCCCGGGCGTTGACATCGGCTCCATGCTCGAGGAGCGCCTGGACCGGGCCCAAACGGCCCGTGCGCGACGCAGTCATCAGGACTGTTTCTTCGCCAGGCAGCGTCGTATTCGCGCCCGCTCCTGCATCCAGGAGCAGCTTCACGACGGCTGTGTTGCCGTTGGTGCAGGCCAGCGAGAGTGGTGTCACGCCATAACGGTTCGCCGCCTTGGCGTCGGCACCCGCCGCGAGAAGAAGATTCAAAGTGTCCGAGTCGTCGTGCCAGGTTGCCCAGTGAAGGGCGGTCATGCCGTCGACTTGCGGCGCGTTCACCTTGGCGTGCTGTTCGAGCAGTGTACGGACCGCCGCTGAATTTTCGCTTTCGGCGGCATCCGCCAAGGGTGCCTCAGCGGCAATCGACGTAGCCGCGATGAGTAACCAGGCAGACCACAGGGCGGCAAATCGAAAGACGTTCATAACGGATCGATTCCTCGGCTCACATTGACAGTGGTTTGAAAAGCTCATCGACCTTGCCATCGCTGTCGGCGAACGAGTCGAGCCGCACGCCAACCTTGTCGAGCAGCGTCAGGTGCAGATTCGCCAGCGGAGTCGCCTCCTTGTGCCGGATGTGGCGACCCCCTCGCATGTTCCCGGCCGCGCCGCCGGCGACGATGATCGGCAGATTGACGTGGTCATGCACGTTCGGATTTCCCATGCCGCTGCCGTACAAGTAGAGCACGTGGTCCAGCAGTGAACCGTTCCCTTCGCGCGTCGCCTCTAACTGCTTCAGGAAATCCGCAAAAAGCGAGACGTGGAACTTGTTGATCTTGGCCACCTTCGCAATCTTGTCGGGATCGTTGCCGTGGTGGGTCAGCGGATGATGCGGCTCCGAAACGCCGATCTCCGTATAGGTCCGGGTGCTGGTTTCCCGGGCCAGTTGAAACGTAATCACGCGAGTGATGTCCCCCTGCAGGGCCAAAAGCTGCAGGTCGAACATCAAACGGGCGTGGTCCGCGTAGATTGCCGGAACACCGGTGGGACGATCGCGATCCGGCAGCGGATTCTCCCCCGCGGCCGCCTCGGCCTTTTGGATGCGCCGTTCGACGTCGCGAACAGATTCCAAATACTGGCTGACCCGATGGCGATCTCCCGGCCCCAGTGTCTTCTGGAGTCGGACCAGCTCATCGGTTACGGAGTCGAGAAGGCTGGCTCGCTTCTTGAGTGCGGCGCGGCGGCCCGCTGCGCCCCCTTCCTCCCCAAAGAGGTGCTCAAACACGATTCGCGGATGAGCTTCCGAGGGAAGCGGCGTTGTCGGAGACGACCAGGAGAGGTTGTTCTGATAGACGCAGGCATAGCCGTTGTCGCACTGCCCGACGACGGAGAGCAGGTCCATCGAGAGCTCCAGCGAAGGGAGCTGAGTGTCGCGGCCGATCTGCTGCGCCGCGACTTGATCGACCGTCGTGCCCAGATGGTAATCCGTGCTTTCCGTCCGCCTGGCTTTGGCAGCGCTCAGGAATGCGGCGTTCGACGTCGCATGAGTACCGGGATACGCGTTCCGCAGCTCGAGATTGGAGATGACCGCAATCTTCTGTTTGATGGGATCGAGAGGGCTCAGCGACGGCGACAATTCCTCAAGCGTGTCCCCTCCGGGTGGAGTCCAGCGGGTCACGTCGCATCCCATGGGCATATACACAAAGCCTAAGCGCCGCAAGCGAGCCGGAGCGGCGGGAGTGTCCGCCAGAGCCGTGAGCGGAGGAATCATGGCATCGAGCAGCGGAAGCGAGAGAGCCGTTCCCGCCCCCCGCAGAAACGTCCGTCGCGGCAAAGCCTTTTTCGTCACGATCATGGAGATTTCCTCATCTGAAAGGGCGTGCTCTTGACGACGCCAATAATCAGCCGCGAGAAGCGGTAATTGTCGGCCCGGGCATCGCGCACGATCTGCCGCACTGCCGGCGCATCGTAATACTCGACGCCGCGGCCCAGCCCAAAGGTCAGCAGTTTCTCGGTCAGTGTTCGCGCAAATAGCTCTGGCCGGTTGAGCAGGGCCTGTTCCAGCCCCGACACCCCGCTGAACTCGCTTCCATCCACCAGCCCGCCGGCCGCGTCAATCTCCTGGCCGGCGTCGGTCTTCCGCCAGCGGCCGACTGCGTCAAAATTCTCCAGCGAAAAACCGACCGGATCCATTTGCTGATGGCAACTGGCACAGGCGGCATTGGTGCGATGCTGCTGCAGCCGCTCGCGCATCGAAAGCAGGCTGGAAACACTATTGTCCTTGAGAACTGGCACGTTGGGCGGAGGGGGAGGAGGGGGCATACCGACAAGGTTCTGAAGCACCCAGTGGCCACGAATCACTGGCGATGTGCGGGTTGCGTAGGAAGTGACCGTCAGAATACTCCCCTGGCGGAGCAGTCCGCCACGATGGCTGTCGTCGTCAACGCTAACGCGGCGGAACCTGCTGCCGTACACGTGGGGAATCCCGTAGTGTTTCGCAAGGCGTTCATTGAGATAGGTATGGTCAGCCTTGATCAGATCGAGCACGCTGCGGTCCTCGAGAAGAATGTTCGCGACGAATAGTTCCGTTTCCCGCCGCATTGACTGCCGCAAATTGTCGTCGAAATCCGGGAACAGGCGCATATCTGGAGTCACCGACTCCAGATTGCGCAGATAGAGCCACTGCGAAGCAAAGTTGCTGACCAGGGACTGCGAACGGTCGTCCGCGAGCATCCGCCGCACCTGCTTCTCGAGCACGTCGGGGCGGCTGAGCTCGCCCCGGACGGCAAGGTCGAGCAACTCCTCGTCGGGCGCACTGCTCCACAGAAAGAATGAAAGGCGAGATGCCAACTCCACTCCCTCGATGCGATAGGCGGTCCCTTTTGCCACATCCGAAGGATCGCGCTGGATGCGAAACAGGAACTGCGGCTTCACGAGCAGTGAGCTGAGCGCCGCTTCGATTCCAGCTTCGAATCCGCCCTCCGCGCGGCCTTGCCGGTAGAACTCCAGCAGCGATTTCAAATCCTCGTCGTCGACGGGTCGCCGATATGCCTGGCGGGCCAGGTTGGCAAGGATGCGTTTGGCGCAGTCTTCTTCATCACCCTCGCCTGTCGGCCGGATGATGAATATTCGGCGTCGGCTGGGAGTGTCGCCGGGGCCGCTGGCCTTAAACGGACCGACGATGGATACTTCGTACACTGCCGGTCCGATACGGGGATGGCGGTAGAAATTAAAATGCACGTTGAGCGGCTGCCGCGAGGTTTCCTGCAGTGACGAAGACTTCTTCAGAAAAGTTACGCCTAGCTTGTGCGGGCCAGCCGTCGTTTTGATTCGGGACTTCAGATTCGCGTCGACGGTTTGCTCGCTCTCTCCCTTGGCCGGCGGCTTCACGGTAAATAACGCAGCCCGCTCCCGGTCCATCAGCACTTCCAACTCGTGAGGCTCGCTGAGCCCCTCGATCCCTTCATTGCGATCCCGCATCAGGTGGATCTGAATCTCATACTCGCCGTCCACGGGAAAGTTGTGGGAGATCAAGGCGCCCCCCCGCGTGCCGATCGGCAGACCCTCGATGGGGGCGTCCTGGGTAACATCGGGGCGAATCCGGACCGTGTCCCCACGAGGCGATTGCGGAGCGACGCCGACCGCCAGACGGCTGATTTTCTGCGCTGCTGAGATGTAGCGATTGAGCAGCGTTGGCGAAAGATCGGCAACCGTCACATTGTCAAAGCCGTGACTGGATTCATCCGCCGGCAGCAGCGAGGCGACGTCCACCTCCAGTCCCAACAGGTCCCGGATCACGTTCCGAAACTCCGTGCGGTTGAGACGCCGGAATGTCTCGCCGCGACCGGGATTCGGAGACTTGGCGGCGGCAGCGTCGAGCGATGTTTCGACAGAGGCGACGGCCGCGTCGTACGCGCGCTCGGAAGGCCGCGGCTTTCCCTGGGGGGGCATCTGTCGCGCCGTGAGCTTGCGGACGACCTTTTCCCAAGCTTCCGCATTCCGGCCGATGTCCTGTGCGAGCAGGTCGTCAAGGGCCAGACCTGCCTTTCGAGTGGCTTTGTCGTGGCAGTCGAGGCAGTTCGACTCCAGGAACTTCTTGAAAGTAGCCTGGTCGGACGAAGTGGCCGATTGCTCGTCGGCAGCACAGGTTACGGCCAAACTAGCCGCGACGAGCAATATCGAAATCCACTTGTGAAACATGGAGGACTTTCCCACGAGGACGAACCGAGGATTCTCTGCCGCAACCTGCGCGGCCGATGCAGTGCGTCAACTCTCCCTATGAGTATGGATTTGAGCCGTCGGGAATGCAACGACGCCATCACACCAAGCTCAGCTATCCGGGCTCCATGCGGCAGCAATCAAGACAGATGTCTAGCCGACTGCGTTTCGTCACTATTCAAAGGGTATCAATATACCTGACGCACTTGCCTGAAAGGGGGGGTGCGTTTTTAGGCCCAAAAGTCAGCGTGACTTGGGCCGCTTCTTGTTCTTCGCAGATGGCGACCGCTTGGCTTTGTCTACAGCTTCCTTGGGAACTGCGACCAGCCGTTTCATCAAACTCTCGAACCGGTCGAACGGGGTTTCGGCTGGTTTTGGGGTCTTGTCTTTCTCAGGCATGTGGCCTCCTTGCATTAGGTATGCCTCATTCTACCGAAACTCGAAGACGAGCGCAAGGAAAATTCAACGAAAGCGGCCCACGATTTCGTGGGCCGCTCCTCGACATCACTCGTAGAGTACGAGCAATTACTTCTTCAATGGGCAGCAGTTCGGGCAGGGAAGTTCCTCGCCCGTGATTGGGCAGGTGTACCCTTCCGCCACAGCTTCCGTCTTGGGCTCGCCTTTCCCCTGTGAGTTTGCGGCGACAATTCCAATGCCGCCAATCACCAAGGGCAATGCGATCAGGCCCGCTCCGAGCATCTTATTCATCTTGCTTTCTCCTAAAAATGGAACGTGTAACGATCACTTGACGAACTTGTAAATGGCCTCCATCAACTCGTCGTATACGCCTTCGTCACCCGACTTGATGGCATCCGTGGCGCACCGCTCAAGGTAATTTCGCAGAACGTCTTTGGTCACACCTTTCAGTGCGGCTTGGACGCTTGCGAGTTGCTGCAACACCTCGATGCAGGGACGCTGTTCCTCCAACATCTTGGACACGCCTCGAACCTGCCCCTCGATACGGCTCAAGCGGCTCTGCATTTTGCTTTGCCGTTCCTCGCCGTAAATGGGCAGAGTCAGTTCTTTGTTCGCCATAGTGATACTCCCTACCCCTATATTAGCAACGTCGTCCGAAGAGTCAAGGTGATTTTAGTGTCAGGGGGCGGATTAAATGCAGCCAGTCGGGGGCAGAATTAGCAGCCTGGGTTTAGATGCTTGAATAATCGTTAATGACGCTAGGTTTGGCAAGCCTCTGCAGGTTGGTCCGTTCCTTTTTTCC
>JBPCKT010000148.1:0-98558 GCA_051004015.1 Pirellulaceae bacterium
CCTGAACACTGAAAACTGAACACTGAACACTTCCCGCCCCGCCCTCGCGCGGAGCTCCGCTCCTTGTTCCTCTATTATACAGAATGGCACTTCTGCCTAAGTGTCTAGTACTTCCGGTGGGGTAGGCATCCAGCCTGGGAGAGACAACAGGTTGTCAGGAACCGTTTATTGACACGAAGCGGCGGTGTTCGTAGCCTAGCGGCATGGGAAGATCGAGATGTTGGCCTGGAAAACACGCTTCCCCCCGCAGGGCCGCCCCACGAAGACTAAAAACGGTTCCTGACACCTTTTCTTCTCTGCCGTGAGTTGCGACGACAGACGCAGGCCGATTCTTGATACATGCCGTTCTCCAAGCTCCCTTTCTTGATACACCTCGGCGGGATTGCCGAGTCGCAAGTCATTTTTTCCCTTGTACTTGTGACTTGTGAATCGGTGAATCATCGGGTTCACCGAGCAAAGTTATAAGCTGTTTTCAAATTCGAAATCCGCGTATTTTTTTGTCATAAATTGTTGTCCCGTAACGACTTGTGATCCCGCAGTAGCGCCGAAACGTGCCTTGGGCTATAAGCCGCCCGCAAGCGAGTTCTTGCCAGTGCCGAGACCAACCCGAAGCGTTAGCGTGGGCTTCCACGGACGTCCTCGCTAACGCTTCGGATTGGTTTTCATCCCCTTGCGAATCCGTGGTCAGGGCGCAGCGCCACACAGAATACGATGCGCGAAATGTATATTTTGTTCACTTGAACAAAAGAATATTATTTGCTTGGCGCGGAAGCAGGCAGTGGCACCTCAGAATTATTCTGCCTCTTAGCGGACCGCTTTCCAATTTTGGCCACCACCCGAGCTTGTCTCGGTGGAGCCCGTGATTTTGCACTAGCACGAAGGAAATCCAACTGGTCCCCACCGGCCTCGTGCCGGTGGAACGCATGATCCCACACCGGAAATCATTTGCTCCACCGGCACGAGGCCGGTGGGGGCAAGATTCAGATGTGGACAATTTCTAGTGCAGAATCATTTCACCAACCGAGGCAAGCTCGGTGGGGTCCCAGGAGATTACTTCTTCTCCGGCCATTTCAAATGCTTGTGCAAAAACTCATACGTCTTCACGCCGTTGATCTTGTGCGGCCCGTCGAAGACTTCGAGCTCGCAGCGGTCGGCCAGCTTGAGCCGGTGGCTGTAGTTATAGAAGACCTTGGCGTATTCGTAGGAGACCCACCAGTCCTCGGAGACGCCGTCGGTGTGGCCGCGCTCGACCATGAAGGGGCGGGGGCAGATGAGGGCCGCCATTTCGCTGTAGTTGAACGTGCTGCCGAGGTCGAATTCGAAGATTTCGTACTCGCCGGTCCAGACGTACGAAAACGGTAGGCGGGTGGAGGCGTTTTTGCTGACCCACTCGTTGAAGTCGGCGGAGCAGATGCTGAGGCAGTAGTCTTTCACCAGCGGCGGAATCCGCATTGCGCTTTTGCCGCCGTAGCTGAGGCCGTAGAACGCAATCCGGTCCTTGTCCACCATCGGCAGGGTGCCGAGCCAGTTGCAGATTTGCTGGTGCTGCGGCACGATCACCGAGAACAGCGTTTTGCCCAGCGGGTTGGCCTTCCGCTGCAAGGTGCGAAAGCGGTCCTTGCCGATGTACAGGTTCTGCGGCGAGAACGTGATGAACCCCCGCTCCGCCAGCCGCCCGGCGAAGGCACTGTAATATTGAAAGCCGGGCTCGCCGATGGTGTCCTGCGGCCGCCCCTCCAGCCCGTGCTGGCAAACCACCACCGGCCGCTTCTCCCCCTCCTTCAAATCCTTGGGGAGAATCAAAATCCCATAGGCAATCACGTCCGGCCAGACATCCAGCACCACCTCATACCCCGTCCATTTCTCCGTCTCATACGCCTTGCGGCTGCGGGGAGCCGGCTCCATCAGCGGAATGTCAAACCGGCCAATCACTTCCGTAGCGAATTTCTCGCGGTATTCCTCGACGTTCTTGTTGTAGGCGTCGAGGTTGGGGGAGTCGTAGAGCTTCTTCATGTAGTCGAAGCGGACGTGCTCGCTCTCCCGCAGCAGCCACTGCGTGTCGGCTTCGATTTCGTGCATCTGGCGGGTGTGGCGGGCGGCGGAAACATCAAGGGCATTTACTGGGGGTGTCGTCTCAATATCCTTGTAAGATTCCGGCACACTAAAATGTCCGAGAAACATCGCTCGCGTCACGGCATTACAAAACGCATCGTCGCTAACGAACGAGGCGCCGCGAATGCCTTTCCCTAGTCCACCGAGTCGATTCTGCTCACGAACGACTTCTTTGTGAGTCGTGGTTGTAGAAACAAGTTCAGCCGGCGCGCCTCCATCACTGGGAATCGAGATTTTTGGGCCGAGCGACTTTTGAATGAGCGCGGTGCCAGGGGCGATCATTGTCGCCAATTCGGCATCGCCAAACTGCTCCAGTAGGCCGAAAACATTTCGATCAATCGGCTGCTCCCAGATGCGTTCGCGCGGCCCGAAATAACCGCTTACGGTGGTGGCGTCAATGCGCGTATCGAGCGCCCCTGCGTAGAGCGCGAGCATGCCTCCGTCGCCATATCCAATCACGCCAATCTTCGCATCCTTGTCTCCCGCTTCTTTTGCAAACCAATCCACTCCCGCTAGAACCTTCTGAACTTCGTAACCAATCAGATGCCTTCCTAGCTCGAACGCGGGCCGATAGAGGTACTCGCGATTCGTGAGATTTGCTCCACCTTGCCTGCCCGGTGGAGCCCGCCGTGACATTTGTCGATTAATGAGCATCGGCACCAGAACGCGACAGCGGTTTTCAACGAGCCGGCGGGCGAACTGCGATTCAGCAGGCACTCCGTCTGCCAAACCACAAATCTGCTCGGGCGTCTGGTCCGCATCGGGAATCGCAATGATGTCGGCGACCTTCTCTCCCTTGGTCGGAACGAGCAGCAGCCCTTCCCCATGCACATCCCTGAACACCGGCCAGCGGACGGCGTAGATTTCGTAGTTCTCCCCTTTGCCGACGAGTGCGCCGTTTTTGGTGGTGCCGACGAGCTCGGGGGCGTCGAAGGGGATTCGTTTATCCCGAACTCCCAGAATGTGCGCCAGCCGCTGGCGGTTGGGCTCGATGGACTTGTTGTAGGCTTCGGGGCTGGAGAGGTCCCGCTTCCAGAATTTGGCCCGCCCTTCGACCGATTTCTCGATTTCCCTCAGCAGAAACTTGTCCACGCCGTCCACAAGCTGAGCCGCGATGTCCCCTTCCAGCTCCAGCTTCTTCGTTCCCGGCAGCGGCGTGCGGGCGTCACCCTTGATTTCCTTCACCGGTGCCGGCTTATCCTGGGCGAAGACCGCAGCGGGGGATGGCCACAAAAAGCACGAAAAGAAGGCGGAAAAAAGCAGGGCGGCAGAGAGGGAGTTGCGGCGGGTCATGGCGGGGTCTCACAGGGGCGGGAGAGGATGGACGCCGCCCATTGTGGGTGATTCACCAGCGCGAAGCAACCGGCAGGCGAGCGGGGGGCGTAAGCCCCCTGATACTTCCTGGGCAGGCGTAGGTCGTTGGCGGGGACGGGTAATATCAGGGTGCTTACGCACCCCGCTCGCCGGGAACTGCAAGTTGAGTTGCGGGCTGGCGAAGGTTAAACTAGTGGGGAGAAGAGGACGTACGGTAGCTTCGTACCGTGTAGGTGGAACTATGCCAATTAATGCCAAGCTCGTCGTGGTCGGCGGGGAAGTGAAGACCGCCGAAATCAAGCTGCGGCTTCCCTGCACCATCGGGCGCGGGCGGGGTTGCACCATCATGCTGCCGCAGGCCCTTGTCAGCCGGCAGCACTGCGAGATTTTCGAATCGAGCGGCAAGTTGATGGTCCGGGACTTGGGGTCGCTCAACGGCACGTTCGTCAATAACCAGAAAATCGCCGAGGCCTCCCCGGTTAATTCGGAGGAGCTGCTGTCCATCGGCACCGTGACGTTCCGCGTGGTTTACGAGGGTGCCGGTGCATCCAGCCCTCCCGCGGGTCCGGGGCCGGTGATGAAATCCTCCGCTAAGGAGACGCTGCCAGCAGTGGGCGCTGCCGTCGCTGCTCCCGCGGAAGTTCCCAGCAATGCGGACGACAGTTCCCAGCCTTTGGAGATTGGGGAGTTCGAATTCGAAGAAACGGTGCGGCCGAGTTCCGATACCGCTTCTCCCTCGCCGCTGCCCATGCCGGCAATCAACGTCGGCGAGCCTGCCAAAAAGCCGGCGGCTGCGGCGCCGGCGCCGACCCCCGTTGCCGCGAGCGCCAAACCGATAGTGCCTATTCCTGTTCCCGTACCCGCGGCGAAGCCGGTGATTCCCGCTGCCGCCCCCGCGCCGGCACCAGCACCTGCCGCGGCGAAGAGCCCCGACGCCCCCGAGACCGAGGAAGCGGCCGAGGCAGAAGATGACTTTCAGGATTTTCTGAAGAGCCTGGGCAAGTAACGCGGCGATGTCGCCACTAACCCGACGCGCAAGCGAGGGAATGGTGCGAGGTACCGCCGAACGGCCTTTTCCCGCCACATAACTATGCACTCCCTCGCTGGCGCTTCGGGTTAGTGGTTGCTAGCAATTCTTTTAGGTGCCTTCGCGCCTATATTGCTCTTGCCTCGCCTGTGCCAGCAGCGGGACAATTCCGCTCGGTGGGGACGGCCGGTTCATGGAGGAACGATGTCAATTCGCGCCCTTTGTTTATTTCTTGCCGCCGCGGCCCTACTCTACCCCGGCTTTGTCCCATCCGCTCGGGGTCAGACGGAAGCGGAGCCGGAACCGGTGACGAAGGCCAAGAAGGTGACCGCACGCCAGGTGCTGGAGGCGGCCTTCGCCAAGACCGGTGCGGCCCAGACGGTGGACGATTTCAGCGAGGTCATCGAGCAGTGCGAACGAGTGCTGGGAGTCAAGCTGTCAGCCGAGAACTCCCAATACGCCCACGAGCTGGCGGCTTGGGGATACAACCGGCGGGGCGAGGCTTATGCCAAAGAGGCCGCCGCGCTGGCGGAGAAGGGGGAGGAGCGAAAGGCAAACGAGCTGGACGAAGTGGCCCTGGCGGATTTTGAATCCGCGGTGACGCATGATCCCAAGAAGTGGAAAGCGGTGCAGAACCGCGGAGTCAGCCTCGCACTGTGCGGCCGGATGGAGGAGGCGCTCGCCGATTTCACCCGGGTCATCGAGCTCAATCCAAAATACGACAATGCCTGGTTCAACCGGGCGGAGCTCCAGGCCAGGCAGGGCAAGTATGCGGAGGCCGCCGAGGATTATGAAGAGGCGCTAAAACTCAAGCCCGACGACATGTCGGGTCTCCTGGGACGCGGCAACGCCTGGCTGCGGCTGCAGAAGTTCCGGCCGGCGCTGAGTGATTTCAACAGGGCTTTGGAACTGGAGCCGGAGAACCCGCAAGCGCTGGTCGGGCGGGGAGACGTCCGCACCCAAATCGGCCAGTGGGAGGAAGCAGCCGAGGACTACCGCCAGGCGATCAAGCGGAGCGCCAAGCTCGGCCGGGCTTACCGGGGAGCGGCGTGGCTGATGGCGACCTGCCCGGAAGAGCGCTGTCGCAACGCCGAGCTGGCAGTCGCCTCGGCACGGCAGGCGCTCGCCCTCGACGGCAACGGCGACTATGCCTATCTCGATACCCTGGCAGCGGCCCTGGCCTCTGCCGGTGAATTTGACGACGCCAAGGAAACGCAAGAGAAGGCGATTCAGATTGCGCCGGACGCCAAGGCGAGCGAGCTGCGGGCTCGCCTCTCGCTCTATTCGGCTGGCCGGCCGTTTCGGACCATGTCGCGGATAGCGCCGGGAGAAGCGAGTGCAACCCAAGAGTAGATTGGGTGGCAGTTACGCCGAGTTCGCCTCTTCTTCTTGCGGCGGGACAACGGTCAACGTGGGCACAGTAACTGATTTGGCCGCGTCATCCCACATCCGCAGGCCGCCGAAGTAGGCGTTGTGGTTGCTACCGCGACGGCAGCCTTCGGGCAACTCTTTGAGCTTCTTGGCGTTGCCGCCGCCTAGGACGACGTAGTCCGCGTGGAATGCGTCTTTGAATATGATGGCAGTCTGGTTGACGGCCTCTCGAAAGTTCTTGACGCCCCGCTTGTCCAGTGCCTTACGGCTGACGTGGTCGGACACTGACTCATCGTCTTGCAACAGCAGGTGGCCGAGCGACAAGGGGATAATGGTGCCGTCGTAAATGAACGTCGAACCCAGGCCGGTACCCAGCCCCAAGTACAGCATGCGGCCCCCTTCGTAACTTCCCAGGGCCTGCATGGCGGCGTCATTCATAATCCGCACCGAACAGCCGAGCGCAGCCGGGTAATCGAAGCCGACCCACCCCGGCCCTAGATTGATCGCGTCGGTCGCAGGGTGCCCATTGGTGACTTGCCCCGGATAACCGATGGAAACCCGGTCGTAGTCCCAGTCGCTGACCGCGCGCCGCACCTCTTCCACGAGCTTTTGCGGCGTGAACTCCTTGCCGGTCGGGATCTTGAGCTTATCGTCCTCTCCGGTCTTCCAGACCTTGGCGTTGGTGCCACCGATATCGACTACGAGGATATGCATAAATGCGCTGCCGAATGATTCTTTGTATCGGATTGTCGTCGCTCTAGTTTAACAGGCTGGGGCGCGATAATCAGCAATCGGTATGCCAGTTTCGATAACTTCGTCCCCGCCGTTGTAGGACGGATGAGCGTCAAGCAGAATGTAGTCTTTCCCTCCGTTTCACCCCGCCCGCGAAATTTCCCATGCTCGTCCGAATTCTCTCCCTCTTGGCTCTGCTCATCGCCGCCCCTTTCGCCCCGGCTTTCGCTCAAGAGTTGCCGGTGAAGATTCAGAAGGGGGACCATGTGGTGTTGGTCGGCAATACGCTGGCCGAGCGGATGCAGTACTTTGGCCACTGGGAGACGCTGCTGCACAGCCGCTTTCCCAAGGAAGAGCTGGTGGTGCGGAACCTCGGCTGGTCGGCGGATGAAATCGGCCTGCGGCCGCGGAGTAAGGATTTCAAGGACCACAAGCACACGCTCGCCGACCATAAGCCGAACGTGCTGCTGGCGTTTTTTGGATTCAATGAGTCCTTCGCCGGGCCGGCTGGGGTGGCGAAGTTCGAGCAGGACCTGGAAGGCTTTCTGAAGGCTCCTCAGAACATCGATAACTACAGCACGGCCCGCAGCAATTGGGACAAGACGGCGGACAAGACGGCCGACCTTGCTCCACTGCCGATGCTGCGGCAGATTGTGCTCGTTTCACCAGTTGCCCATGAGAATTTGAAACGGCACGGCCTGCCGGACGGGAAAAAAAACAACGCCAACCTGAAGCTCTATGCCGAAGCGATGGCCCGCGTCGCCGCGAAGCACAAGGTTGCGTTTGTTGACATTTTCACGCCCACGCTCAAGGCGATGGCGGATGCCAAGCAGCCGCTGACGATCAACGGCGTTCACTTGAATGAACATGGCGACCAGGTCGTCGGCGAAATCCTGGATCGGGCGCTCTTCGGCCTTCCGACGAAGGCTCAGAACGAGCAAAAGACCGACTTCGCCCGCCTCAAAGCCGAGGTCAACGAGAAGAACGGGCAATTCTTCCACGACCATCGCTCGGTCAACGGCTTCTACATCTATGGCGGGCGGAAGGAGCCGTTTGGCGTGGTCAATTTTCCCGCGGAATTCGCCAAGCTGCGGAAGATGACCGCCAACCGCGACCAGCGGATTTGGGAGGTGGCTCAGGGGAAGCAGATTCCCAGCGTCATTGATGACAGCAACACGGGGGAGTTCACCAAGATCGAAACGAACTTCAAGACGCCGGTCCTGCTGACGACGCCGGAAGAATCCCGCAAGAAGATGAAGCTGGCCGAAGGATATGAAGTGAACCTGTTTGCCTCGGAAGAGGAGTTCCCGGATTTGCAAAATCCCGTGCAGTTCGCCTTCGACGCCAAAGGCCGTCTGTGGGTGACGACAATGCCGAGCTACCCGCAATATCTGCCGGGGACGCCGGTGAACGACAAGATTCTCATCCTGGAAGATACCAACGGCGACGGCAAAGCGGACAAGCAGACGGTCTTCGCCGACAAGTTGCACGTCCCCACCGGCATCGAGCTCGGCGACGGCGGCTGCTACGTCGCCCAGCAGCCGAATCTGCTGTTTTTGAAGGACACCAATGGTGATGATGTGGCCGATGAGCGGACGATTGTGCTGCACGGCTTTGATTCGGCCGACTCGCACCACAGCATCAGCGCGTTCACCTGGGACCAGGGGGGAGCACTCTATTTTGAGGAAGGGACATTCCATCACAGCCAGGTGGAAACGCCCTACGGCCCAACTCGCTGCGTGAATGCCGGCGTGTTCCGCTTCGAGCCGAAGACTTTTCGCTTCAGCACGTTCGTCAGCTACAACTTCGCCAACCCCTGGGGGCACATCGTGGACGGCTGGGGGCAGAACTTCATTGCCGACGCCAGCGGGGGAGACAACTATTATGGCACCGCGTTCAGCGGCGACCTCGATTACCCCGACAAGCACGGCGGCATGAAGAAGTTCCTGGTCAAGCAGTGGCGGCCCACCGCCGGCTGCGAGCTCGTCAGCAGCCGCAATTTTCCGGCGGAGGCGCAAGGGAACTTCCTGCTCAACAACTGCATCGGCTTCCAGGGAGTACTGCAATACAAGATGAAGGACGAAGGGAGCGGCTTCGCGGCTGACCCGGTCGAGCCGCTGCTGTCGTCCACCGACCCGAACTTCCGCCCGGTCGATATCGAGTTCGCCCCGGACGGCACTCTGTTCCTTTGCGACTGGTTCAACCCGCTGGTTGGCCACATGCAGCACAATCTCCGCGACCCCAACCGCGACCACATCCACGGCCGCATCTGGCGGGTCCGCTACGCCAAACAGCCGCTCGTCACGCCGAGCAAGATCGCCGGAGAGTCGATTGTTTCGTTGCTCGATACGCTGAAGTCCGCCCCCGAAGAGCGAACCCGCTACCGCATTCGTACCGAGCTTCGCAGCCGCCCGACCGAAGAAGTCCTAGCCGAAGTGAAAAAATGGACCAGCAGCCTCGACCCCAAGAAAGTCGAAGACCAGCACCAGTTCCTGGAAGCTCTCTGGATCCACCAACAGCACGACGTCGTCAACGAGCCCTTCCTCAAACAAATGCTGAAGAGTCCCGAGCCCAAAACCCGCGCCGCCGCCACGCGCGTCCTCTGCTATTGGCGCGACCGCGTTTCCAAGCCGCTGGAGCTGCTCAAGGCACAAGTCAACGACGAAAACCCGCGCGTCCGCCTGGAAGCCGTCCGCGCCCTCAGCTTCTTCGACAACCAAGAAGCGATCGACATCGCCACCGAGTCCCTTATTTACGATCAGGACGACTACCTGAAATACACGTTGCAGGAAACGATGAGCACGCTGGAGAAGCGGGTCAAGAAAAAGTAGGTGGGGTAGGCTTCCAGCCTGCCCAGAAAAAAACCGCCTTCCAAAATCTCTGCGAGCTCCGCGCCTCTGCGTGATGCTTATGAACCTCACGCAGAGGCGCGGAGCCCGCAGAGGAAATGCAAAAGTAGACCCATTCAACCGTGTCGTCCGCGTTTTCCGTGTCCCATTTCTCTGCTCCCCCCAATGTTCCGATACTCGTTCGCTTTCGTCGTCCTCTTCGCCGCTCCTCTAGCTGCCGAAGAGCCCAGCCCTGCCGCACCGCTGATGAAGTTGCTGCAGAGCGGCCGGCTGCCGGCGGAGAGGGTGGGGGCGGTTGTAGAGATGGTCTGTCAGAAGGGGAACGCCAAGGACTTGGCATACGTCTTCGGGCAGTTGCAGAAGCCGGATGCTTTCAAGCCCGCGGTGCGGCTGAAGGTGCTGGAGTTGCTGACGGATGCGGCCGTGGTGCGGAAGGTGAAGCCGGATGGGGATCTTTCATCGCTCAAGCTGCTGTTTCTCGAAAACACGGATCCGCGGCTGAAGCTGGCAGCGATCAAGCTGGCCTCTGTTTGGAAGGTGAAGGAGATCGCCCCGGAATTGCGAACCCTGGCCGCCAGCGACAAGACGGACAAGTCTCTCCGCGCTGCCGCCATCGACGGCTTGGCCAACATCGGCGATGTCGCCTCCACCAAGGCCCTGCTGGAAATCGCACATCGGGATCCATCCATTCCGGTTCGGATGATTGCCGTCGCGGGCCTCGCCCGGCTCGATCTCGACGCGGCTGCCAACCAGGCCGCCGCCGTGCTATCCGCCGCGACTCCCCAGGATGACCCCGCGCCGCTCATCGACGCGATCCTGGCTCGGAAGGGGGGGGCGGAGAAACTGGCGGCCGCCCTGGAAATGGCAAAGCTCCCCAAGGAAGTCGCTAAAATCACGCTCCGCTACATGTATTCCATCGGCCGGAGCGATGAAGGACTCTCCAACCTGCTCAGCAAAGCGGCGGACATCGCGGTGGATGCCCCGCCGCCGAGCCAGGAAGTGGTGCAGAAAATCGCCGCAGACGTGATGGCGAAAGGGGACGCGACTCGCGGCGAAAGAGTGTTCCGGCGGGCCGACGTGAACTGCCAGAAATGCCACGCCATCGCGCGGGCCGGCGGGCAAGTCGGTCCTGAGCTGACCGCGCTGGGCTCCATTTCCCCGCCGGAGTACATCGTCAATTCGGTCCTCAACCCCAGCTTGAACATCAAGGAGCAATACGTCACCAAGGTCATCCTGACGGTGGACGGCGAAGTCGTCACCGGCATCGTCATCGACCGGAACGACGAGCGAGTGCGGCTCAAGGACGCGAGCGGAAAGGTGGTCATCGTCGCCATCGGCGACATCGAAAATGAAAAGGACGGGCCATCGCTCATGCCGCAGGGGCTGACCAAGTTCCTCACGCACGACGAGTTCCTCGACCTTGCCCGCTTCATCACGGAGCTGGGCCGCCCCGGCCCCTATGCCATCCGCACGGCTCCCACGCTGCAACGCTGGCGACTGTTGAAATCGGCCGCGCCTGAGATTAGCGGCGAAATTCCCAACGTCGAGCACTTCCGCCAGCACGTCCTGGAGCTCCCCGCCGACGCCTGGCTTTCCCTGTACGGCACCGCCCGCGGCCCGCTGCCGCTGGCCGATGTTGTCGCCGCGTTGAAGTCGGATTCCGCTGGAAAGAGCACTACGGAGAAGACGGTTGTGTTCTTGCAAGGGGAAGTCGAAGTAAGCCAGGCGGGTGAATTGCAGCTTGAAGTGGAATCCCCAGTTCCGGCTCATCTCTGGCTTGATGCGGAGCCCTTTGAACAGCCCGCAAAGCTCACGCTGCCCCTTACCGCGGGCCGCCATAAACTTACCTTGCGACTCGAGCTTCCTAGCGACCTGTCGACAGAGGCCGGCCTGCATGTCGAGTTGAAGAAGCCTGGCGGGTCGAATATTCAGTTCGACGTGGTGGGAGGGCAGTGAGCCCAAAGTAGTCCGCTCACTTCGTGAGCGGAGATGTGGCTTGGATCCAGCAACGAGTGTAAAATGGGAGTTGAGGCATTCCATGACAATCATCACTCTCCCGCCCGACTTGGAAGGCCGCCTCGGCGATGAAGCGCGCCGCCGCGGCACCACAACTGAGTTGCTGGCTTTGGACGGACTGCGTCAGCTCTTTGCCCCAGTTCCGAGCGGCAACGGTGCTGAACAGCACGGCACGCTCTTTGACTTCCTGGCTGGGTATGTTGGGACGGTGGCGGGAGCGTCGGAGACCTATTCGGAGGATTGCGGCCGCCGCTTTACTGAGGGCCTGGCCAAGCAGCAAGAGCGAGAAAGCTTGTGACTCTCACCGACACTGGCCCCGTCGTGGCGCTGATCAATCGCAACGATCCCAATCATCCCAAATGCATCGAAGCGGCTAAGAGTTTGCCGCACGGGCCACTGATTACGACCTGGCCATGCTTCACGGAGGCAATGTACCTGTTGCACAAGGGTGGCGGGTACCCTGCGCAGGCGGCATTGTGGCAACTGAGGGATGCTGGCCGGCTGACCTTGCACGACGTCGGCGACGACGAAATGGTGCGTATGGCGGCGTGGATGCTCAAATACCAAGACTTGCCAATGGACCTGGCTGACGCCTCATTGATGGCTGCAGCAGAAAAGTTCAACACTCGCCTCATGTTCACGCTCGACCGGGACTTTCGCGTCTATCGGTTCGCCAATGGAGACGCTGTGGAAGTCGTACCTTGAGTTGATCTTCCCCACAGCAACGAGGTGCTGCACCTGACAGCGGGCGCATAGTTGAGTTTCATAACCCTTGGATTGGCCAACGGCAGCCCGCTGGCGAAATCCATCCCCGGCCCGCCAAGAGAGATATTTGTGAGACTCCAACCAAATGAAGCCCAAATCGAGGCCGCGCTCGAAGGCCATCGTGCCCGGAACGAGGCACTGGTAACGAGGCTGAACGAATTCCGCGTAGCGCTCGATCGACCTCGCGCTATTGATCTGCACTTCTTTGCGCCCCACCTCGAGGCGGCCCAAGTGATCGCCGCTGCCTTGGAGGCGCAGGGACTCCAGGACCCCAAGATTAGCCCACCCTGCGCGGATGGCACAGTCAGCATAGAGGTCGCAGTCACACTTCCAGTAAACGCGGTTATCGCCCGCTCCTTTATCGAACCCCTCGTTCGCATCGCCTCAGCGTCAGGTGGAGAACACGACGGCTGGGGCACGTCTATCAAGGAGGCCAAGAGTGCGGGCTAGAAACGCGCTGCAGCGGACTTGAAGGTATGGGAGTTATTGACGCCAAAGACTACCGACCTCGCACTCGCGCCTGTCCGCTCACGGAGTGAGCGGACTACTTTCGCTTGGGAATCTTCGTCTGGATCGCCGTCCGGCTGGGGAGTTTCGGACCCAGGGCAACGCCGATCCAGCCATCGTGGATGACGAACTGGGTGACTTGCTGGTCCTTGAGCTCGGGGGAATTGGAGATTCGCTCGTTGACCAGGTTCAGCTTCCGGTTGCGGGAGAGGACCTTTTCGAAGATGCCGGCGAGCATGATCCGTTCGCCCGCTCCCAGCCGGTTGCCTCCCAGCTCAATGATGCCGTCCCGCGCCAGGTTGGCTTCGAGCTGGTCGGGGTTCGGCTTGTAGTAGCCGGTCACAATCAGGTTCTTGAAAGTCTTGCGGTTGTTGGTGATGGAAAGCTCTTTGAGGTGGATGCGGATCCGCAGCCGCCCATCCTGGCAATCAATCCGCACCGGGTCGTGGTCGGCGAAGGTGACAAACACGCCGTCGGGAAGGTCTTCCGGAACTGGGATTTTCTGGTCTTCGAAGCGGGTCGTCATTTCCTTGAACAGCTCGTGCAATTCGATCTTGCGACCGGCGAGACGGAGGTGCTCGAGGGCGTTATTCAAGGCGGTTTCATGCACTTGCACCGAGAGCAGGCTGTCTCCGGGTGCTTGCGGCCGCGGGGTGTGGGCGGAAAGCTGCTCGCGCCCCGCCAGGCGATAGCGGGCAATCAGGCGGTCCTGCGTCGTCTCCAGGTCGACCGCCGTTGGGTCGAGCTGCAGCTTTTGGAGGGGCGAGACCAATTTGTTCTGAAATTCCGTTTTGGCTTTTTCGATCCGCTGGGCAACTTGCGTGTCGAGCGTGTCTGCGGCCCGGTTGATGATTTTGTCTTCGACTTCCTGCTGGGCGGCCGGCGTCTTCTGCTCGTATTGGTTGCGGGCAATGATGCGGGCGACCCAGTTCAGCAGCGGAACGCCGTCGAAGTCGGTCTCAAAATCATTGAGCTGGTTCTGAGCCGCCGCCTCGGCCTCGGCCTGGTGCATGCGGATGTTTTTGCGGTCGATCGTGAACAACTTGCGGGCCCGATAGGAGGCGGCCCCATCCTGATAGAACGTCGCCGGGCCGGACGTGGACGCGGTGGACGACGCGACTTCACCTTTCGCTTCCAGTCCTACCCGCCAGCGCCAGCGGTCGGGAAGCAGGACTAGCCGCAGCCGCGTGCTGGTTTCGCTCTGCCCTTCGACAGTGGCACCTTGAATCATCTCTTGCACAGGTTCGGCGGTCCGCATTTCCTTGGGCAGCAGGCGGTTGACGAGCTCGGCGGAGATGGCGACCCGGACGTTGGCATTGCGATAATATGAATTCACCGCGTGCGCCAGTTCGGCGGTTTTTTCTTCTTGCGACCAGCGGAGCACGTCGTATTTCTGGGCGATGTCGGTGGCGTTTACGCTGCCTTCATCGCTCTCGTATTTCTCAATCGCGGCGGACAGCTCCAACAGATCCACCGGCTCGGCGGCCCAGGCGGTAAGCTGCTGGGCAAACTTCCGCAGGGCTGGACTTTCCAGGATCGCCGCCTGGTCCGAAGTGAGCTGTGTGGAATGGAAGCGGTAGAGGATTTCCCGAGCCAGTTTCCGCTCCGCAGGGGTGATCTCGGCTCCGCTGGTGCAGCGTTCCTGCAGCTTGTCGAGCAGCAGGTACTTCCGCCAGGCGGCCAGGTCGCGTGTGCTGGCGAGCTCTTGCTGTGCATGTTGCAAGTCCAACAGCATTTGCTGGCTGCTGGGAAGCCGCGATTTTTCTGGACGTTTTATGGACGCTTCCCGCAGAGCCGTTTCGTGCAGCGGCTGCCAGAGGGACAGGCGGCGGACAATGGCGAAGCCGGCGCGGAGGATGCGCGACCGGGCATCGTCGTCGTCGGTTTGTCGGGAGAGTGATTTGGCGTCGTTCGCGAGTTGGGTGAGGCGCTGCAAGTGCTGCTTCGCGGCGGGATCGGACAGCGACGGCAACTCCAGGACCGCACTAATTTCGGTCTTGGCCTGGGCTACCCAATCGGCCGTGGCGGGGTCGCTTTCGGCCAGTCTATCAAGCTGCAAAAGCAATGCAGCCGGCACCGGCCAGGCGCGACTGGTGGGCGATTCCGCGGTTGCCGGTTCGGGGATTGGCTTGAGGCGGGTTTCCGGTTGGACTTCTGCAGGCGATGCTTCCGTATCAGCGGGGTCAGCATCGGTAATGCGGGCTCTGGCGGGAACCTTTTTCTCGGAGGGAAGCGCGGGAGTCTCGCGGATGGAAGGGTCCAGGCCGATTCGTTCGGCCACTCGAGGGTCGTTGCTGTTCGCCTTCGCTGCTTCAGCAGCGGGCCATTTGACCGGCCGGGTTTCGACCCCTAGCATCTGCGGGGCAACCATTGCTCCCACGATTGCCAGTCCGGCCGCTCCAGCCGTCAAATGCCACGACCGCTTGAAAAAGAATCGCCGCATGAAGTGCCTCCACCAAGCCACGTGCTAGCATCCGCCGCCGGAGCGCAGCCCCCCCACAAAAACACAGCGCACCACCGGCGGGGAACATGTATTACCATCGGCGAGAAAAGGAGGCGGATTCGACGCCAAAGATGGGCCGCTTGTTAATCGGTTCAAACGACGCAAATTCGCGCGGGAAATGCGTGCTAGCGAAGCAGGGAGGGCCTTCCATAACCCTCACCCCGGCCCACTCCCCAGGGGAGAGGGAGAAATGCTACGGCTCTATTTCGCTGCGGTTGCCGACTTTAGCCTTCAGGCTCTGCCGCGTGCCATCGCGGAGAAGTTGCAGCTCGACTTCTTTGTTGACGGGAGTGAGGCTGACGAGGTTGATGAGGTGGCTGTCGTCCTCGATGCGGATGCCGTCGAATTGCAGGATGATGTCGCCAATGTGGATATCGGCGGTTTCGGCGGGGGATTTGGGGGTAATGGCGGTCACGCGGGCCCCTTCCACGCGGGTCAGGCCGCTGGAAGTGGCTTCCTCTCCTTTGAATTTGGAGTCCAGCCGCACGCCCAGATAAGCCCGCACGACGCTGCCATGCTCAATCAATTGGCGGGCGACGACCATGGCCATGTTGATGGGGATGGAAAATCCAATCCCTTCATGCACGCCGGTATTGCTGGCGATGGCCGTATTGATGCCGATGATCTCTCCCCGCAGATTCACCAGGGGCCCGCCGCTGTTGCCGGGATTGATGGCAGCGTCGGTTTGCAGAAAGTCCTGATAGCGGACGGAGTCATCGCCCAGTTGCAGGTCGCGGCGGCCCTTGGCGCTGATGATGCCGTAGCTGACGGAATGCGACAGTCCGAAGGGGCTGCCGAGCGCGACGACATAATCCCCCATTTCCAGCTTGCTGCTGTCGCCGAGACGGGCGGGGATGAGCCCCTTGGCTTCGACCGCCATCAGGGCAATGTCCGTTTCGCGGTCTTCCCAGATGCGGGTGGGATGGAGGTGGCGGCCGTCCGAGAGCTTGATGCGGATGTGCTCGAGCGTCGATTTCTTGATCACGTGCCGGTTGGTCAGCACATAGAACTTTCCCGTCCAGCGGATGATCACTCCCGAACCGGCGTCTTCCACCGGCCGATGCTGGAGCTTGCCTTCCGCGTCGGCGTGTTGAGCTTCGATATGGACGACGGTGGGGATCGTCAGCTTGACGACCTTTTTTAGAAGGTTTCCCTGCTTTTCCAGCAGGGAGAATTCCGCAGCGAGGTCCGCATACTGCTGCTCGCGGGCGAGGGCCACCGTGGTGATGGGGGCTTCGTCGGCCCGACAGGCGGGAGCGGCAAATCCACTACCCGCTGCGGCCAAGGAAAGACAGAACGCCCAGGTGAGCTTCATGGAGATGTCCTTCCGTGGACAAAGAGCAGCGAACCGGCATGTGAGCGGACTACATTAAGCGTCGATTTCCAAATCGCCGGCGCTAATTTCGTTATCCGCCATGCCGACATCCAGAATCCGCTGCCAGTTCGGGCCGCCCCCCACGGCGCTGCCGCTCTTCTCGGCTTCGCGCTGGCACTGGATGCACATGGTGGCATAAGGCAGAGCCTGCAGCCGGGCCATGGGAATGCCTTCGCTGCAGCCTTCGCACAGGCCGTAGTTGCCGTCCCGCATCCGCTCCAGGGCGACTTCGATATGCGTGAGCTCGCGGCTCTCGACTTCGGCAAGCTGCGAGCTGATTTCGTCCTGGGCCGTGTCCATTGCGGCGTCCAGCATGTCGCCGGAAGTCTGCTGGCGGAGCTCCCGGAGCGAGCTCAGATCCCCGGCTAGGGCCTGGCGGAGGGCGTCCCGTCGCCGAACGAGGATTTGCCGGAGGTTGCTGACCGCCTCTTTGCGTACCATCTGTTTGCCTTTTTCAGGAGTTTTTTCAGGTCGCTTCTTCATGGTGTTCCGGCAGATGCCGCCTCGCTCTCGCTTGCTCTTTCCGACTTGGTGCTCATCACTTGGCTTGTGCGGGGGCAGGAGAAAGTGTCCAACCGCTAGCGACAAGGATAAGTCACTCTTGCGAATGTTCGCGCGTACATCGCGCTCGACTATGTTAGGCGCGCCGGGTGAGGGAGAGGGACAGATCCACCGTTTTCCTCGCGCCGCCGCCAGTCGACGTTGACGCAAGTTCAATCTGGACAACGAGATGCAGCCTGGAGCACCGCACAGGTGAATACGCCTGCCGAGCATGCTTTTGCCCGTTCTCGCGCGGGACACGTGACAATTTCGCCGGGCGACGGCAGGGTAGGCCGCAACCGGCAAAGTCGTTACCGCTTGCCGCCTACCGATAATCGGCAAATCGTGCCCGAGGATGCAACGAATCTGGCCGGCATCGGCAAAATGTGCCGGAGAAAGGGAGGCAGCCGGATATTCCGACGGTGCGTTCTTTTTGACGGAGGGTGGAATGCAAGCTAAATGTCCCAGGGGTCGTATCACCCCTACTCCCCAGGCACACCGTCAAAGAACACCATGCTTGCCACGCAAACACCAGTTTCAGCCGCTCCCTCGCGACTCTTGGGGACCCGTGCCGCGGAGCTCACGTTTCGGATTCAAGGGGGAGAACATCACGGCCGCATCCTGCGAATTGTAGCCGCCAAGTGCTCCATTGGCTCAGCACCCGGCTGCACGCTGCGGCTGCGGAGGAGTGACATTGAGCCATTGCATTGCCTGATCCTGTCCGGTCGGAATGGGACGATTATCCGCCGCAATTCGCCGAGGACCTACCTGAACGGCGGGCCTTTCGAGGATGCAGTGCTGCACGCCGGGGACATGCTGCGGGTGGGCTCGATTGAACTGGAGGTGGTGGCCTGTCCGCAGGCGGTGAGCAGTCTTCGGTCTCAACCAATTCAGGAACCCGCGGAAGCAGGCTACGACAAACAGGAGCAGCAGCGGCTGTCGACTGAACTGGCCGCGATGAGCGAGCAACTGCTCCATGCGCGCGAGCAGCTCGAACAGACGCGGCAGAGCAGCGCGGAGCAACGCGAGCAACACACGCGGTCGGTAAATCAACTGCGCGAGCAATATGAGCAAAGGCTGGAAGGATTCCTGAGCCCGCAGCGGGTGGAGCGCGCGGAAAGCGCTGCGCAATTGGAAAAACTTCAGACGGAACAGGCGGCACTCGATGCCCAGCGGCAGCAGCTTGAGGGCAAGCTGGCGGCATTGGAAAACGACCTAATCCAGCAGCAGCAGCGACTGGCAGAGCAACAGCGCGAGGGGGAGGAATCGACTGCCGTCCGCAGCCGGCTGGAGGATTCCGTTTCCAAGCTCACCGAGCAATTACGGCGACGTGCGGCGGAGCTAACAGTTGCCCAGCAGCGAGGAGCCGAATCAGGCGGCTCGTTGACCGTCGCTCTCGCGGACGCGCGCTCCGAGCTAGTCGACCTGAAAATGCAGAGAAGCCAGGAAGAGACAGCGCGGATAGCTTTTCGTAAGCGGATGGAGGAACAGTTTGCGGATTTGACCGCCCGACTAGTCGAGAGGGAAAAGGAGCTAGCCCATCGCGACGACGAGCTAACCGAGCTTCGTCAGCGGGCCGCTCATTTCAGCGCTTCCGACCAGGTCATCAAACAACTCGAAGAAAGCCTGGCGAACTCGGCCCTTGCGTTGCAGGCCGAGCGAGAGACGAGGCAGCAGGAACGACGTTCGTTGGAGTGCCAGCGGAGCGAGCTGGAAGCCGTTCGCTGCGAGCTGGAATCTCAGGCCCCCCTCGCCCAGAAAGTGGCCGAGAACGCCGCCCTAGAGCTGGCGGCCCAACAGTACGGAGAGCAGATCGAGCGGTGGCAATCGGAGGCCCACAAGTGGCAATTGCAAGCCGCGGAATTTGCCGGCCAACTCGGCGAGGGGAAGCTGCTCTGTGCGAAGCTGGAGACGGAACTTACCGAGCTCAAGGGAGCCGTTCATGCGGCTGACGCGGAAGCAATGCAGCAGCGGAACCTGGAGGACCTGCGCGCCCCGCTCGATGTGCAACAGCAGGAATTGGCCCAGGCCCGCGCGGACCTGCAAGAAGAGCGATCGCAAGTCGATCGTCTGCTCTCGGAATCGTCTTCGCGAGAAGAAGTGTTGGCTCGTTTTGAGGCGGAATTACAGGAGCGGGAAGCCGCCTTGGAAGTTGTCCGGTGCGAGCAGGCCGCCAGGTTGGAGGAACGGTCGCGGCTCCTCGAATCCCAAGTGGCCCAGTTCGAGGCGGAGCAGACGGCATTTGCTCGTCAACAGGCGGCAATCATCAAACAGATGTCGTCGCTCGAAGACCGTGTCCACGAACTGACCACCGCCAGCGAATTCCGCGCCAGCCACTCACCCTCTGGGATCTCGCGGCTGGACGCACCGTCGCCGCGAGGAGAACTAGAGCCGTCTCGGCATCCGTATCTCCAAGCAGTGCCCGAGCCCGTCAATGAATTTCCCCGGCCCGCTGCCACTCACCCTCCAGAACCGCCCGCGGCTGAATTCGTCGCCGAAGGCGCGCCGCCAGAACCAGCCGTCGAGCCATCCCCAGCCGAGGTGAATTCGGTTGTGAATCGGCTGGCAATGGCCGGACTATGGAAGGGGGATGAGAGCGACTCCGAGGGGAGGGCCGAAGCGCCGGTTGAAGCGCCCGTTCCCGAAAAGCCCAAGTACACTCCCCCCAGCTTCCTCGAACGGGCCGCCGAGATGGCCAGGCAAGAGGAACTGTCCGGGATGGCCGACCGAACCGTGGCCGAAGTCCGACTACCGGAAGAAGATACCGCCCCTCAGTTCACGGAATCTATTTCTCCCGCCGGCAGCGAGGATGATGTTTCCATTGAGCAGTACATGTCCCGCCTCCTGAACCGCATGCGAGGGGGAACATCGCCCTCCGCGGCCACTCCTGCCGACCGCGAAGCGCAGCCCGAATGCGACACGTCTCCGGAAGAAATCACCCCTCCCCCCGCTAGCGAAAACTCGCCCGAGCCCAAGGAATATGTTCCTCGCGCCCCGGTTCTGGAGCAGCCCGAACGATTGTCCCTGATGCGGGAGTTGGCAAACTCCGCGGCTCAGTCGGCCATCCACACCCATGCCCGCCAGCATCAAAAGCGCGATACCAGACGTAAGTCACTTGTGGCGCTGCTCTCGCTGATCGGTGCGACGAGCCTGGCCATCGCCGCCTGCATCACCGGCTCGCTCATTGCCCTCGCCGGCGCAACGGTCTTCATCTCTATCTGCTGCGTCATGAGCATGCGAGCCATTACCGGCGGCCTTCGGCAACTGCGGCTTGCCGTGCCTCAGGAAATTGGCGACGCTCCGGAAGTAGCGGGCAATAGCCAGAAAAGCGAGCGGGAGTAAGCCCCGTCTAGCCTGCGGCCCGCCCACAAAACGGGCACTGAGTGGCGCTTGCGCCGGCGGCGGGCGCTGGCTCGTCCGATCGAAAGGCTTTCGTCTCCCGCCAGCCACAGTCCTGGCACTTGTGTTCCCAGGCGTGGATCTGCAAGTCTCCGCGGTCAAAATAGTTGTAGCGGCAGGTCAACTGTGTGGCGTGGCACTTGGGACATTCGGCGGCGATGGCAACCGTGGTGGGCATGGCTCCATGGTAGTCCGCTTGCTCCACGAGAGGCCAGCCGTTGCCTACAATAGCGGGCAAGTCACTTCCAACTCTCGCGAAAGCCAACCATGCCCCTTCTTCGCCCCTCCCGCCGTCAGTTCCTTCAGCAAGCCGCGGCGGTCGGAATCGCCGCGCCAGCCTTCATTGCGAACCTGCGGGCCGCTCCGCCGAGCGAAACCGTCCGTCACGCCAGCTTTGGGGCGTCCGGCATGGCGGGAGCTGACTTGCGGGCAATTGCCAGCCACAAGGCGGCCAAGCTGGTCTGCGTGGCGGATGTGGACTCGGCACGCGGCGAAGCGCTCAAAAAGGACTTCCCCAACATCCGCGTCTACCAGGATTGGCGGGAGCTGCTGGACAAGGAGCAGAAGAACCTGGACTCCGTCAACGTCTCCACGCCCGACCACATGCATGCCCCCATCGGCATGAGCGCGATGCAACTGGGACTGGCGGTCTATGGGCAAAAGCCATTGACGCATGACGTCTATGAAACCCGCAAGCTGACGGAATTTGCCCGCGAGAAGAAGCTCGTCACGCAGATGGGGATTCAAGTCCACTCCGCTTCGGAATATCGCAATGCGGTGCATCTCATTCAGGAAGGGGCCATTGGCAAAGTCAAGGTAGTGCATACCTGGAGCAGCAAGAAGTGGGGCGACCCCGCCCCTCTGCCGCAGCGAAGTGACACGCCGCCGCCGACCCTGAACTGGGATCTCTGGCTGGGCATTGCCGCCGAGCGGCCTTTCATCGGCGAGGGTTATTACCATCCCGGCAACTGGCGGAAGCGGATTGACTTCGGCACCGGCACGTTTGGCGATATGGGCTGCCACATCTACGACCCTGTCTTCGCCGCCTTGGCCCTTACGGCTCCTCTCACCGTCCGTAGCGAAGGGCCGATGCCCAGCCCGCACAACTGGGCGAACGACGCCATCGTCCACTATGTCTTCCCGGGGACGAAGTTCACTGCTGGGAAGACCGTGGCGGTCACCTGGTACGACGGCGACCAGCGGCCGCCGAAAGCCGTGCAAGAACTGCTCGGCAAACAGGGGATGCCTGATCAGGGCTCCATCTTTCTGGGCGAAGGGGGCATCATGCTGCTGCCTCACGTGACCCAGCCGATTCTGCTGCCGGAAGAGAAATTCAAGGACCACCCGCGGCCACAACTCGTCATCAGCGACCACTGGCAGCAGTTCGTGGAAGCCGTCCGCGGCAACGGCCAAACGAGCGCCGGTTTTGAATATTCTGGTCCGCTGACCGAGGCGGTGCTGCTGGGGGGCGTGGCCTCGCGGTTCCCCAAACAGACGCTGGAATGGGATGCAGCCGGGCTGAAGTTCAGCAACGTGCCGGATGCCAATCAGTACGTCCGCCGGGCGTACCGCAAGGGCTGGGAAGTCCAGGGATTGTCATAAGATTGTTTCGACGCCAGCCTGAGATTTTGTTGTTGCTTACCAGGTACCGCCTGCAGGATCTCCTCGGATCCGTCTAAAAAACAAGTTCGGGTCATATGAAAACGGCAATCGTGTTGGCGTTGCTGCTCTCTATCGCGCTCGTTGCCACAGGGTGCCGGCGGCAGGATGCAGTGGGCAGTACCATGTCTGATAAACAGCAGAATACCCTGAATGCCAACTTGGCAAAGCTTGAGGATACTCTCAGGGACAAGTCGCCCTTTGTATTTGGGAAACTGGCTCCTTCGGCGACCAACGAAGAGTTGGCGGCCCTCCAGTCCGAGCTTGGCGGCGTCCAAATCCAAGGTCTTGAGCTGTGGTATGGGTGGCACAATGGCTGCACGGACGGCGGCACCGATATCCTGCCGCTGGGCCGGATGCTTTCCATTGCCGAGGCACTGGAAGATCGGAAAATGACACAGGGCATTCCGTTTGTGGACGCGAAGCGAATGAACGCACTGAAGATTCTGGAAGATGGCGCTGGTGACGGATTCTTCCTAGATATTGCGAGCCGGAACCCGCGCGTGTTTTACCACATGCTGGAGGATCCCCATCCCAGGGATTACGGCACCTTGCAGGAGTTCGTGGCATTCATTAGCGATGTCCATGCCGCCGGCCTGGCGACGGAAAAAGAGAATGGAGTGGTCGCATTCGACTTGGATCGCTACCAGAAGGTTGAAGCCGATTACCTGCAGAAACTGCAAAACCCCTAACAACTGCATTCACCGGAGCGGCGAAAGTGCGAGCCTAGCCCCGCGTCTTTTCCATCACCAGCTCGTTCCCGCGGCCCTTGTATTCCACATGCGTCATGAAGCTGTGCATGAGCATCAGGCCGCGGCCGTGCGGCATGTTCAGGCGGTCGGGATGGGTGGGGTCGGGAACCTGGCCTGGGTCAAAGCCCGATCCTTCGTCGACAATTTCCACCCGTAACTGCTGGGGGCTGGATTGCATGCGGATGTGGAGGGACTTGGACGGGTCTTCCTTGTTGCCGTGGGTGATGGCGTTGACCAGGGCTTCCTCGACTGCGATGTGGACGCCGAAGACCTCCTGGGAATTCCAGCGCTCGGCTTCCAGGCGAGCCAGCAGCGCGTCGATGATCTGCTCCGCCGCCTCGGTGCGGCTGGGGATGCTCTGCTCCAGTTGCCAGGTCCAGCCGGGATGCGAAGTCGCAGAATTCATGACCCATGCGGGTTGTGATGCCATCGGACCACTCGCAGCGTGATCGCTGCGGAGCAACAAGCTCGCCCACAAGAACCATACCCCGCAAGCCCCACCTGGGCCGGTCAAAATGCGGCCAGGCGCGACGGACCCGAAGAGACGGGCCGAGGTCACGGCACAACCGTTACAGCCGGAAGCAAGAAAGAACAAACCTGTAGAATGGCCTTCGCAGGCCGTCTGCTACATGCCGGCCAAGGCGTCGTTCTCGTTCGGCTTGATATCGAACAACTGGTTCAGCCGCGTGATGACGAAAACCTCGTAGATTTCCGGCCGCAGGTTGCACAGCCGCATCTTGCCCTTGGCGGCTTTGACTTTTTTGTCCAGCATGATGAGTTTGTTGAGGGCGGCGCTGGAGAGAAACTCCACGCTGTTGAAGTTGAGAATGAGGTTCTGCTTTTTCTCCTTTTCGACCAGGCCGAACAGCTCATCCCCCAGTTCCTGGATGTTCGCCGCGTCGATGATTTTGCGATCCAGGAAGCGGACCAGAGCGACTTCCCCCGCGCTGCCGCTGAGATTCATGACTTCAATACGACGATGGACGGCCATATCACCCACTCCCAAAAATGCGCCGCGAGCGCCAATTCAAAAACTGAGAAATCTCTGCCCCAACATTAAACCCTAACCTAACGCACGATAGCCCGGATTGCAACCGAATACTGCTACTGCTTACTGCCTACTGCCCCCTGCCTACCGCCTTTCCTTCTCCCGGCTGCTCTTTCTCCGCCCGGGCCCGCTGCTCCTGGTCGTACCACAGTCGCCAGGCACGCTGGTCATAGCCGAAAGTGGTTTGTGAGAGCTTCGTCAGGGCGGCCAAGACCTCCTGGTTTTGCACGCGGGACACGATGACGCGCGGACCCTCGTTCGGCAGGATGGACGTGCCGCCGTCCGCGCTGAACGAAGCGACAGTCGCATCCGGGCTGATGCGGCCGGGAAGAGTCCGCTGGTGGACGGTAACCAGCGAGTCGATTAGCGGCGAGATGGCGGCCGGATCGCCAATCCGGCCCAGCGCCATCGCGGCCCGATTGACGACCGGATTGCTCGAATCCCGCAGAGCGCCGATAAACGAGTCCGCGACGTGCGGCATTTGTAGCCGCACAATCCTGTCGATGCAATAGTGATAGACCTCTTCATCGGGGTCGGAGAGTGAAGCCCGCACCAGCACTTGCAAGGCAGCACTCCCCGAGATGTTTTCGAGCACATCGATGTACAGCATTTTCACCCCCCGCACCCGCTCGCGGGACAGCATCGTCCCCAGCGCCGGGACGGCAGCCGGGTCTTTGACGGCCGCGATGAGGTTGGCGGCTTCCTTGTCGCTGCCCAAATGGGAGCGCAGGCGGACGAGCTTGGCCAGCCACGCTTTCTCCGCCAGCTCGCGCTTGGACCGCGTTTCCATCAGCTCGATCTCTTGCGAAGTCCGCCAGCGGCCTTTGTAAAACTCATAACCCTCCGCGTGATGATAGTCCTGCTTCGTCGTCCAGCGGCCATTTACAAAAGCAAAGCCCAAGTGCGCTCGCGCCGCCTGATGGTTGGGGTCAAGCTCGATGATCCTTGCCAAATGGCTTGTCCGCTGCCGCATCAAATGGTGATCGCGGCACCACTCGGCCAGCTTCCATTGTCCTTCCACGGTATCGGGCGACTGCTCGGCCAGCTCCTCATACTCCCGCTCCGCCGGCAACTCCCGCAAATGCTCGCGGACCTGCTCCTGCGTTAGCTTTAAGACCAGGCCCGATGGCTGGCGAATGACATACCGCACGAGCGGCGACTCTTCCTGATTGAGCCAGTCCCCTTGCACCCGCCCGCCGGAAGCCAGGCGAAAAGTATCGGCCCGCAGCGATGATAGCGGCAGCAGTGCCAGCACAAGGCCAGCCATCAGCAGGCCGCGCTTATAGAGCGAGAGTTGGCTGACACGTCGCTGGCCCACAGAACTCATGCCGTCAGTATAAGGACTCGGCGAGACTCGGGACAAGCAACGCAGAATGTTACGGACGCCCCCCAATTCTGGCCCCCTGTCAAACTTTGACGCCTCCGCCCCCATTTTCTCCATTCGCCATCCTCCGCACGCCGATGAGGAGTACAGCGGCTGGCGACTGCGCGGATGCTATCGCCCGGCTGCGCGACGACTTTTGTCCCGGCGCGCCGGGATCTGCTGCTTCACCTGCCGTGATCCTGCGGCCACCACGCTGGAAGGGATGCCCATGCGACTCTTGCTGACCATCGCCGGCCTTGCCGCCTCCTTCGCCCTCACCGCTACGGCTCAGGCCGACTGGCATAGCTTCGTGTACCGGAACAAGGTCGACTACCATCGCAACAGCGCCTGGCCGGAGCCCTTCCAGTCCGCCGACCGGGCCGTCGCCCGCGAATACTGGCACATCCAGATCAACAACGGCTGGCGGCTGCAGAACACCGTGGGGACCTGGTTCTATGACGAGGGAAGCAGCGAGCTGAACCGGGCCGGCGAGCTGAAAATCAAGCAGATCGTCACGCAGAACCCCGCCCATCGCCGCACCCTCTTCGTGCTGATGGCCGATACCCAGGCCGTTACCGCCAAGCGCGTGGAGGCCGTGCAGCGAGCCGTCTCCAAGTACGTCCCCGAAGGCCCCCTCCCACAGATCCTGCTGACCGATGTGGACGTGGACGGCGGCTCGGGCGAGTACTTCGACCGCATCGACAATGCCTATCGGCAGTCGATTCCCTCCCCGCGCCTCGAAGGCGGCGGCGGCGCAAGCGGCAGCAGTTCCGGCAGCGGCAGCTCGGGCGGCGGCTCCGGCGGCAGCAACTAGCTCCGTGGGTACCCTCTCCCCTTGGGGAGAGGGTGAGGGTCTTACTCCTCGCTAGCACGCGCATTTTCCTTGCGTACTGCCTGTGCCGCTCATTTCGATTGTAGCGGCCGCTCCTTCCTCGACGATGAAGGACCAACGTTGCTGCGCACACACTAGCCTGAAGCGCCAGCGAAGGACAGCTCGGCGTCACCACGTAAGCAGTACTTTCCTTCGCTTGCGCTTCAGGCTGGTATCCAATCCATCGCCCAGCAGCCCCCCCACGCTCACGCACAGGGAGGTGCGACCATGAAGCTCAACCGCCAATTGCAAATCATTCTGGCCTGCGGAGTCTGCTGCGGCATCATGGGCTGCAAGTCGCCGATGACCTGGCTTTCGCGCCCCGCCGCGGGTGCCACCACCGCCCCGGACGTGCAATACAACGGCATGTCGGGCTACTCCGCCACCGTCAAGCAGAACGCCGGCGCCACCGTGGTTAGCGGCACGAAGCCCGAAGGGACGATGGCCAAGGCCTGGAGCTCCACCACCGGCGCGTTCACATCCCTCCTGGGGACCGCACCCAAATCCAAGGATGCCACCTCGCTGAGCACGAAGCCCGGCAAGCTGGACGCGGATATCTATCTGCGAGCAGCCCACTTTGCCGAGCAGGGGGGGAACTTCGCGGAGGCGGAGTCCAAGTACCAGCAGGCCCTGAAGACCGAGCCCAAAAACGTCAGCGCCATCGTCGGCCTGGCCCGCCTCTACGACCAGCAAGGCAACTCGCAACAGGCCATTGCCACCTACCAGCAGGCCGTCAAGTTGCACCCCAAGAATGCCGTGGTCTACAACGACTTCGGCCTTTGCTATGGTCGCCGCCGCGAGCTGGCCCCTGCTCAGCAAATGTTGCAGAAGGCGGTGGAGTTGGAGCCGGGCAAGACCAATTATCGCAACAACCTGGCCACCGTTCTGGTCGACATGGGTCGCCCCGCCGACGCCTATCAGCATCTGCTCTCCGTGCAAGGAGAAGGGGTCGCCCACTACAACCTGGCCTGCTTGCTCCACAGCCGCGGTCAGAATGACCAGGCCGCCGGCCACCTGCAACAAGCCATCGCCAAGGATCCCACGCTCACTCCGGCCCGCGAGCTCCTCGCCCAACTCGATGGCGGGCCGCAGGAAAACATGCGGATGGCCAGCGTCACCACTCCCAGTCGCGGAGGCCGTGAGGAACGGCGCGACCAGCGGGACGACGCCCGCGCCCGCGGCCGGCAGGGAAACCCGCAGATGCAACTGGAGCAGTCCGATCTCCAGCCCCCCACCATCAACTACGGCCCGGCCGCTCCCCCGGCTCATGAAGGGGTCTACCGCAGTTACGAAGACCCCGCCCCCGCGCCACAGCAGTATCCCGCCCGCCGAATCGCCCACGAAGAGGAAGCGGGGGCCGAGAAAGCGCCGGGCAACGCTCCCGCCACCGTCCGGATCACGGACGACGAGGAATAGTCTCGCAAAAGACTCTTGATCTTAATCTTAATCCTCCTTCCTCTTCCTGCTCCCTCGCTCCTTGCTACCATAAACGGCATCCTCCCGGAGCCGTTTATGCGCCACCTCTCTTTGCTGGTCCTGCTCGTCTCATCCTCCGCCCTCGCCGCCGACGGCAATCGCCTGGCCTATCTCGATGAGCCGCTGAATCCGTACTACCCGCACCGGAACTTTCCCAAGCTCATTACGCCCCAGTGGGTCGGCGAAGAGGGGGTCGATTGCGTCGTCACGCTGGCGATTGACGACATGCGCGACCCGGCCAAGTACGAGGCGTTCCTCCGGCCCATTCTCGACCGCCTGAAGAAGATTGACGGCCGCGCCCCGGTCAGCATCATGACCTGCCAGGTCAAGCCGGACGACCCGCAGTTGCAAGCGTGGCTCAAGGAAGGGCTCTCCATTGAGTGCCACACGTTCGACCATCCCTGCCCTTGCCTCAAGGACTCCAGCCTCGCCCAGGCCAAGGAAACCTATGACAAGTGCGTGGACCTGATCAACCAGATTCCGAACAACAAGCCGGTCGCGTTCCGGATGCCCTGCTGCGACTCGCTCAACACCCCCAGCCCCCGGTTCTGGGCGGAGGTGATGCACAAGACCACGCCGGCGGGGAACTTCCTGCAGATCGACAGCTCGGTCTTCAACCTCATCACGCCGCTCGACAAGGAGTTGCCGGACGAGATCACGCTCCTCCCTTCCGGCGAAGAGCGGTTTCGCCGCTATATCCCCTTCAAGAACTTCGTCAACACGATTGAGGACTATCCCTACCCCTACGTCATCGGCCGCATGTGCTGGGAGTTCCCCTGCGTCGTCCCCAGCGACTGGTCCGCCCAGCACGTCCAAAAGCCGAACAACCCCGACACGGTCCGCGACCTCAAGCTGGCCCTCGACGCCGTCGTCCTCAAAAAAGGGGTCTACAACCTCGTCTTCCACCCCCACGGCTGGATCCGCTCCGAGCAGATCGTGGACCTCATCGACTACGCGGTGACGAAGCACGGGAAGAAGGTAAAGTTTTTGACGTTTAAGGAGTGTGCGGAGAGGCTGAATAAGAATGTATACTCGCATGACAAATGGCCAGCGACAGGAATACAGCAGTTGATGGCGCAGACCGACCTCGTTGACTTGAATGATGACGGATTCATGGACGTCGAGAGCTGGCCGCGGGGTTTTAATCGGACTTGGAGTGCCGTGAAAAAGGAATGGGTCTATAAAGGAACGGGACTGAAGGGCCAGGGTATTTATGATTGGTCATACCATCTCGATATCGATGGCGATGGAGGGATGGACGTTATTGGTTTATGGAGCAAGTACGAGTTCAAATTCAGTCTCAAAAAGGGCGGTCTTTTAGAGGAAAAAATAGACTTCCCAATATCATCAGTAAAACACGGCTTTCTTCGACTGATTGACGTTGACGGAGATGGTGACCGCGACTTTTTGTACTCCAACTCCGAGCGCTATTGCCTCTACCTCTTCAAGGACATGAAAGAGGGTTGGGCGACCAAAGTCTTTGACGAGGTTCGCGGCAAGGAGACCGGGACTGCGCCGGTCATTCCGCCGTTTGTCCGGGCCGATGGGACCAACAACGGCGCTTTCTTCCACTCGGGAGCCCTCTGCGTCATCAACGAAGACACCGCCCGGCTGCCGAACCATGTGCAGATCATCACTTTCGCCGAGATGCTCCGCGACCCGGCATGAAGATCGAGCTCGTCGCCAGTGAGCCGCTGGTGGTCGATCCAGTGGCGTTCGACTGGGGGCCCGACGGCCGGCTCTGGGTGGTGGAGATGCGGGATTACCCCAACGGCATCAACTGGAATAAAGAGGGCGATCCCGTTGGCAAGCCCGGCGGCCGCGTGAAAGTGCTGACTGACACCGATGGCAACGGCACGTACGACGACGCCAAGATCTTTCTGGATGAAGTGCCGTTTCCCACCGGCGTGAAGGTCTGGCGGAAGGGCATCCTCCTGACGGCCGCCCCGGACATCCTCTATGCCGAAGACACCGATGGCGACGACAAGGCCGACATCCGCAAAATCCTCTACCACGGCTTTGGGGAGGGGAACCAGCAGCACCGAGTGAACGGGCTCCGCTGGGGGCTCGACAACTGGCTGCACGTCGGCAACGGGGACAGCGGCGGCCAGATCAAATCGGAGCTGACCGGCGAACAGGTCAACGTCGGCGGGCGGGATCTGCGGATTCGCCCCGACGAAGGCAAGCTGGAAACCACCAGCGGCAACACCCAGTTCGGCCGCGAGCGGAACGACTGGGGGGACTGGTTCGGCAACAACAACAGCAACCCGATCTTCCACTACGTCCTCGACGACCATTACCTCCGCCGCAATCCCCATTCCGCACCGCCGGCCGTCACCCGCCACATCCAGGCCGCCCCCGGCGTCGCCCCCGTCTTCCCCAAGAGCCGCACGCTGGCCCGATTCAACGACCTGCACACGGCCAACCGCTTCACCAGCGCGTGCAGCACCACCATCTATCGCGACCACCTCCTCGGCCCGGACTTCGCCGGCAACTTCTTCGTCTGCGAGCCAGTCCACAACCTCGTCCACCGCGAGCCGATCACCGCCGACGGCGTCTCTTTCCGTGCCGAGCGGGCGTCCGACGAAAAGGAGAGCGAGTTCCTCGCTTCCAGCGACAACTGGTTCCGCCCCAGCATGGTCCGGACCGGCCCCGATGGCACGATCTGGATCAGCGACATGTACCGCTTCGTCATCGAGCACCCCAAGTGGATCCCGCCGGAGACGCAGAAGAAGCTCGACCTGCGGGCCGGAGGTGACAAGGGGCGGATTTATCGGGTCCATCCCGCCGACGCGAAGCCGCGCAAGGTTCGCTGGCTCGACAAGATGAAGACCGAGGAGTTGGTCGGGCAACTGGAATCTCCCAATGGAATCATCCGCGATTTAGCGCACCAGTTGATCCTGTGGAATGCGGACAAGAAAGCTGTGGAGCCTCTTCAACAACTCGTCCAACAGAGCCTGATCCCGCAAGCAAGACTCCATGCACTTTGTACCCTGGATGGCCTGGGCGAACTCAAAGAAGAGACTCTTCTCACCGCTCTCGGCGACGAACAGGCCGCCATTCGCCGACACGCCATCCGCTTGTCCGAACCACTCCTTGGAAGATCCGCCAAAATCTCCGATGCGGTCCTGAAGCACGCCCAGGAATCGGACCCGACCATTCGCTTGCAAATGGCCTACTCGCTCGGCGAATGGAATGAGCCAACGGCTGCCCAAGCATTGGCCAAAATCGCCCTCGCCAACCAAAACGAACCGTACATCACGGCAGCAGCGCTGAGTTCCATAAACAAAACTAATGCGGAAGAAGTGCTGGCCATCGTGCTTGGCGGGAACAAGGGACAATCGCCTCCAGAAAGGCTCGTCGAGAAACTACTTTCCATCGCGACCGCGATGGAAGATGAAGATGAAAAGGTGATCGAACGAGCGGTCAAGAAAATCGTGACACCAACAGATGGCAAGTTTGCTCCCTGGCAATATTCGGCGCTCGCCAGCGTTAAGGATGTCCTGGACCGCAAAAGAGTAAGACTGGATAAGACGCTGGATACGGAGTCGATGAACAACATGCGCAGGATGTTCGATCATGCCCAAGTGTTTGTCTACATGCATACCGGACAGAGCATTCTCAAGCCGCCTCCTGGGGAATCCCTGAGCGATGGCTTGACAATGTTCCGTTTGCTCGGACGGGGCTTCGATACTGAGGGGGACTTAAAGACTCTTCCTATGCTTCTTAAGCCCCAAATTCCGGCTGAGGTGCAAACCGCAGCTATCCAGGCCTTGGTACGAATGAGGATGGTTGAAGCTGCAAAAGCATTACTATCGGATTGGGAGTCACATACTCCGGCTGTTCGAGTTCAAGTGCTGGATTCCCTGCTCGCTCAAGAAACTTGGACCATGGTGCTACTCGACGCGATTGAAAAAGGAACCGTTCCCGCGTCGCAAATCGACGCTCGCCGCCGGCAACAACTGTTGTTGAACGCCAGCGCCAAAGTCCGCACACGGGCGGAAAAGGCCCTGGCCGGCGCGGTCGATGCTAATCGAGCCAAACTCATCGAGCAGTACAAGCCGGCGCTGACGGCGGTCGGCGACAAAGAGAAAGGGAAAGCCGTCTTCGCCAAACGTTGCGCCAACTGCCACCGACTGGAAAACGTGGGCCATCTGGTCGGCAGCGACTTAACAGCAATGGCCAGTCGAGCACTGGATGTTTATTTAATCGCCATCCTCGATCCCAATCGGGCGGTCGAAGACCGCTATCTCGATTACACCGCTCTCACCAGTGACGGCAAAACGACCAGCGGCATCCTCATCAGCGAAACGGGCAACAGCATCACGCTGGCTCAACCCGAGGGGAAGCAGGTGCAGATTCTACGGAGCGAGCTGGAACAACTGAAAAGCACCGGCAAATCGTTGATGCCCGAAGGGGTCGAGAAGGACATTACCGTGGAGGAAATGGGGCATCTCCTCACCTATCTCCGCGGCAGCGGCCCGTCCCCCAAGCAGTTTCCCGGCAACAAGCCCGAAGTGGTGCGCCCCTTTGTCGACGGCTCCATCCGTTTGCTGGCTCTCAACGCCCGCATCTACGGTCCGACCATCGTTTTCGAAGAGCAGTATCGCAACCTGGGCTATTGGTCGAGCCAGGAGGACCATGCCGCCTGGTCGCTGGAGGTGGAAAAACCCGGTGACTACCGCGTCCAGCTCGACTGCGCCTGTGCGGACGGAGCTGCCGGCGACAGCTTCGGCATTTCGATTGCCGGCCAGAAGCTCGGCGGCAAAGTCCCCGGCACCGGCACCTGGGACACCTATAAAGGTCTTACCGCGGGCACCGTCAAGCTCGCCCAAGGCCCCGCGGAGCTCCTCATCCGCAGCGACGGTCCCATCAAATCCGCCCTGATGGACCTGCGTGGCATCCGGCTCGTCCCGATCCAAAAGTAGCCACTATTCTGCTGCTTGCAATGGTTCGGTGACGGTCAATATGAGCGTACGCCGTCCACTGCAGCCCGGTCGTCTAGGGAATCTCGGAGCAACGGCAATCGCCTTTTGATGCGCCCGCCAGCCCTTGAGACAAACTGCTCAAATACCCGAGAGTGCCTAGTTGTAATTATTTCTCAGCGGCCCTAAAGTTGCTGTAACCGCCCCAGCCTGCCCTGCTGGTTGGCGCTCTATTGACCCACTTTCGGCATTTTCTCCTTCTTCTTTCTCTTGAGGCCGCTTCCATGAAGACAATTTTCTCCACGGTACTAAAGGATGTCAAATCGCAGCTATTTTCTCGGAGGGGCCGCTACCAGCGCGCCAAAAACGCACGCTCGCGATTTTTCAGCCGTCCGACTGTGGAGAATTTGGAAGACCGGCGCGTGCTAGCGACCTTCTATGTGGACAGCACTCCCGGTTTGGGAACGTTCACCCCGGTTGGCGGTGACCAGGCGCCGGTTGCCGGCCTGACCCTCGGGACCGACCTCTTCACCACCATTGGTGCCGCGGTTACCGCGGCGGCGGGGAATGCCCAGACCGATACGATCAATGTGGCGGACGGAGTTTACGCCGAGCAGGTGGCGGCCGCCGAGGCCGGCCTCATCTTCCTGGGGAATCAGTTCCTCTCCGACGGCCGCGACCTTGCGCGCGGCACCGAGTCGATCGTTACGGGCGTCGGCAACAGCGGGTTCACCCCGTTCTCGGTCACGGCCAGCGACGTACAGATCGCCGGCTTCACGGTCGAGGGCGCTACCAATACCACCAACCTCGGCTTCGGCATCGTCCTGGGCGCCGGTACCGCCGGGTCTGAGGTTCGCAATAACGTTATCCAGAACAACATTGTCGGCCTGTCTTTGGCGAACAACAGCGCCTCCAACCAGACGGTCATCGAGCGGAACCTGTTCCGGAACAACAATCAGCCAGGGCCGCTCAGCGGCACCGGCATCTACACCGACCAGTTTGTCGGCGGCAGCACTCTGACGAATGTGCTGATTGACGACAACACGTTCATTGGGAACAACGGCCCCGCGGTGAACCTGGCCTCGACGCTGCCGGGTTCGCAGTCCAACGTGACGGTGTCCGACAATACGATCACCAACAACGGCAACGGCGTCTTGTTCTTCAACACGACGAACTCAACGATCACGCGCAACACGATCACGGGTTCGGTCGGCTCCCAAGTGGGAGTGTTCGATGGCAGCAGCGGTATCACGATCACCGAAAATTTCATCGAGAATGGACAGGCACGCGGCATCCGCATCGCCGACTTTGGCGGAGGCCCCAACAGCAACATTACGATTACCAACAACAGCATCGAGAATAATGCCGGGAACGGGCTCGAGGTTGGGGCCGGGGGCTATACCGGCACGCTCAACGCCGAGAACAACTACTGGGGTTCACCTACAGGTCCGACGACTCCCGAGAACCCAGGCGGGACTGGGGACGAGATCGTCGCCCCTGCCGGCCAGGTCGATTTCTCGCCCTTCCTGGTGAGCGGCACCGACAGCCAGCCCGGCACACCCGGCTTCCAGCCGGCTGCCGGAACCGCGACGGGTACCACGATCCAAGGCACGGCCGGCAACGACTTGCTGGAAATCTTCGCCGGTCCCGGCAGTAACAACGGCTTCTACCAACTCAACGGCGGGCCGCTGATCCCCTTCGTCGGCATCACCTCGTTCAGCTTTGCGGGCCTGGCGGGCAACGATATCTTCCGGGTCAACAACCCAGCCGGCGGACTGTTCGCGCCGGTCAATGGCATCTTCTACGACGGCGGCCAGCCGGACGGTGCCCCCGGCGACAGCCTGGAGATCCTCGGCGGAGCTCACACCCGCGAAACGCATACCTTCACTCCCGATGGAGCTGACGGGCACAACGGCCTGATTGGCCTGCTCCTCGGCGCGATCACGGCAAACTACACCTATACCGGGCTGGAGCCGGTTCTCGTCAACGCCGGCACCCCGACGGACGTCATCTTCAACCTGCCCACGGGGGACGGCAACAACCAGGCCATCCTCGAGGACGCGCCCGGCGCTAATCTGTCGCAGATCCGCAGCCAGAACGGCACGTTTGAAACGACCGTGTTCGTCAACCCCACCAACTCGCTGACCGTCAACTACGGCAACGACGGCGAGAGCGTGACGGTAGCCCAGCTCGACCCCGCGTTTGCTCCTCTTCTGCCCGTCGACCTCAACGGGGGCGCGGGGGGCGACCGCTTGTTCGTCAACTTCGCCAGCGGCAACAACGTCATTCCACCGCTGGGCATCAACTTCAACGGCGCCAGCGGCGCCGACGGCATCCTGCTGCTGCCCGGCTACACCGCCAGCAACGTCACCTACAACTACACCAACGGCTCGGACGGCAACATCAACGTCGATGGCCGTATCATCAATTACACCGGCCAGGACTCGAGCATCGGCATCTTCGACCAGCTCACGGCCGCTAACCGGATCTTCAACTTCAGCGCCGTCGCCGACACGCTGACGGTCAATACCGGCTTCGCTGCCAACGACGGCTTCTCCCGCATGACGAGCGGCGGCACCGCGCTGCTGACCGACTTCCGCAACCCGACCTCTAACGCCACCTTCAACCTCGGCGCCGGCAACGACACGATCACCGTGCCGGGCTTCGACGCCGTCGGCGCGCCGCCAACAGCGACTTTCAACGGCCTGGCCGGCGACGATACCTTCAACATGACGGCCTCGACGACGACCGCCTCCACGGTGGACGGCGGCGAAATCGGCGAAACCGCGACCGGAGACACGCTCAACTACGATGCCGCGGGGGGCGTCGTCACCCGCACCCCGCCGTCCGGGGAAAACGGCACGATTACCGCTCCTGGATTCCAGCCGTTCACGTTCGCGAACATCGAGAACGTCAACATCGTCAACGGCATCGCGACGATCTCCATCAACGACGTGACGCTGGCCGAGGGCAACGCCGGCACGACGGCGTTCGTGTTCACCGTGCGGCTCAGCACCACCAGCACCCAGACCATCGTCGTCAACTTCTCCACCCAGGACGGCACGGCGACAGTGGCCAACGCCGACTACGTGGCGAACGCCGGAGCGGTGACCTTTGTACCGGGCGACACCGAGGAGACCATCACCGTGCTCGTCAACGGCGACACCACCCTCGAACCTACCGAAAACTTCTTCGTCAACCTCACTGGAGCCTCCGGCGGCTTCACCTTCGCCGACGCGCAGGGCACCGGCACCATCCTGAATGATGACGTAACGCCGACCGCCAACATCAACGACGTGACACTGGCCGAAGGCAACGCCGGCACGACGGCGTTTGTGTTCACCGTTACGCTGACCAACGCGAGCACCACCCCCATCACGATTGCGTTCAACACCGAGAACGGCTCGGCCACGGTCGCGGACGCCGATTACGTGCCGACCACGGGAGTGCTGACGTTCGTCCCGGGCGACACGACCGAGACGATCACCGTCCTGGTCAACGGCGACACCAAGTTCGAACCGGAGGAGAACTTCCTCGTCCGCATCTCCAACCCCACTAATGCCACCATCAACGACGACCTGGGCTTCGGGACCATCGTCAACGACGACACCCAGCCGACCATCTCCATCGCCGACGTGAGCCAGGCCGAAGGCAATGGCCCCGGCACGACGGCGTTCGTATTCACCGTCACGCTCAGCAACGGGAGCGCCACGCCAATCACCGTGGGCTTCACCACCGTGAACAATACGGCCACCGTAGCCGATCTCGACTACGTGGCCAACGCGGGGACCCTCACCTTCCTCAACGGCGACACGACCGAGACGATCACGGTTCTGGTCAACGGCGACACGAAGTTCGAGACCGACGAGGAGTTCCTGGTGCTGCTGAGCAACGCCACCGGCGGAGCCACGTTCACGGACGCCAACGCCGTCGGCACCATCCTCAACGACGACGGGCGGCCGACTATCTCCATCAACGATGTGACGCTGGCCGAGGGGAACACCGGGACGACCACATTCACCTTCACACTCACGCTAAGCAACACCAGCGAGAACGTCGTGACGGTCAACTACGCCGCCGACAACGGCTCGGCGACCGTGGCCGACTTGGACTACATCTTCGAGGCGGGCGTCGTCACTTTCGCGCCCGGCACGACCACGCAGACGATTACCATCGACGTCGTCGGCGACACGAAACTCGAGTCCAACGAGTTCTTCGTGGTCAACCTGACCGTGCCGACCAACGCCATCATTGGCGACGGGCAGGGCCAGGGCAACATCACCAACGACGACGGTCAGCCATCGGTGAGCGTGAGCGATGCGGCTGCCGCGGAAGGCGATCCGGTCGTCTTTACCTTCACCCTGTCCAACGCGAGCGACCAGCCGGTGACGGTGCGGGTCAACACGACGGGCGGCACGGCCACCGCGGACGTCGATTACAACAACATCAACAGCTTCGTCGATGTCGTCTTCGCGCCGGGCACGACCACCCAGACGCTGGCGGTCCCGACGTTCGAGGACGCCAACGACGAGCCCAACGAGACGTTCCAGCTCAACGTCCTTAGCGCCATCAACGCGACGGTCGCCGACGGCCTGGCGATCGGCACCATCACCGACGACGACGCGACGCCCATCGTGTCGATCAACGATGTGACGCTGTTCGAGGGGAACGCGGGGACGACGCCGTTCGTCTTCACGATCAGCCTGACCAACCCCAGCAGCCAGGCGATCACCGTCACCTACACCACCAACGACGGCACCGCCACGGTGGCCGACGCCGACTACCTCGATAACGACGGCTCGGTCACGTTCGCGCCAGGGCAGACCTCGCAGACGGTGACAGTGCTGGTCAACGGCGACCTGAAGTTCGAGGCGGACGAGACATTCACCGTGACGATCACCGGTATCAGCCCCGGGGGCAGCGCCGTTGGCGGCGATACCTCCGGCCTGGGCACCATCCTCAATGACTCCGGCCAGCCGAGTTTGACGGTGAGCGATGCGACGGTCGAGGAAGGCGGCAACGCCGTCTTCACCCTGACGCTGAGCAATCCGACCGCTCAGGACGTGGTCATCACCTACAACACCACGAGCGGCACCGCCACCGGCGACGTCGATTACAACCAGCAGAATGCGCCGGCGACGATCACTATCCCGGCGGGCCAGACCACCGCGACCGTCACCATCTCAACGTTCGAGGACCTCCTCGACGAGCCGGATGAGACGTTCTTCCTCAACATTCTCAGCGCCACCAACACCCTGGTCTCCGATGGCCAAGGCGTGGGGACGATCACCGATGACGACGCCACGCCGACGATCAGCATCACGGATGCGACGGTGCTGGAAGGGAACGTGGGGAGCCAGATCGTGACGCTCACCGTCACGCTGACCAACCCGAGCAGCCAGGCCGTCGTCGTCACCTACACCACCGCGGATGGGACCGCGACGGCAGCGGGCGGCGACTACGTGACGACGGCGGGCACGCTGACGTTCGCGCCTGGACAGACGAGCCAGACCATTGACGTGCTGGTCAACGGCGACCTGACGTTCGAAGCCACCGAGAGCTTCTTCGTCAATCTCCTCACCGCCACCAACGCGGTAATCGCCGACCCGCAGGGTCAAATCACCATCACCAACGACGACGTCCAGCCCACGGTGTCGACCAGCGACGCGACGGCCACGGAAGGCAGCCCGGCCGTGTTCACGCTCACGCTCTCCAACCCGAGCGACCAGACGGTGACGGCGCGGGTCAACACCAACGGCCTGACGGCCACCGCGAACGTCGATTACAACAACATCGACAGCTTCTTCGACGTGGTCTTCGCGCCCGGCACAACCGTCCAGACGGTGTCCATTCCGACGTTCGAGGACAACATCGACGAGCCCAATGAGACATTCCAGCTCAACGTCATCAGCAGCACCAACGCGACGGTCGCCGACGGCCAGGGGATCGGCACCATCGTCGACAACGACGCAGCGCCCGTGATCACGATCACGGACGTGACAGTGGCCGAAGGTAACGCGGGGACGACGAGCGCCGTCTTTACGGTCACGCTTTCCAACCCGAGCAGCCAGCCCATCACCGTCGCCTACACCACCGTGGACGGCACCGCGACGGCTGCCGACGACGACTACGAGACGACGGCGGGCACGCTGACGTTCGCGCCGGGACAGACGAGCCAGACCATTGCCGTCCCGATCAACGGCGACACGAAGTTCGAGCTGAACGAGTCGTTCACCGTCGTGCTGTCGGCTCCGACGGGGGGCGCCACCTTTGGTGACAATACCGGCGTGGGCACCATCACCAACGACGACTTCCAGCCGACGGCGTCGATCACCGACGTGACGTTAGCCGAAGGGAACTCGGGCACAACGGCGTTCGTGTTCACCGTCACCTTGACCAACGCCAGTGCGACCACGGTCACGATGAACTTCGCCACGCAGGACGGGACGGCGACCGTGGCCCTCCTCGACTATCTGGCCAACGCGGGCACGCTGACCTTCGCGCCGGGCGTCACCACGCAGACCATCACCGTCCTGGTCAACGGCGACCTCAAGCACGAGCCGAACGAGACCTTCTTCGTCAACCTCACCACTCCCAGCGGCACCACCTTCATCGACTCGCAGGGCCAGGGCACGATCCTGAACGACGACGCGATTCCCGCGGTGTCGATCACCGACGTGACGGTGACCGAGGGGAACGCGGGGACGACGGCGGCTGTCTTCACGGTCACGCTCGCCAATCCGAGCGGCCAGGCGATCACGATCTTCTATACGACCAACAACGGCACGGCCACGGTCGCCGACGGCGACTACGTGGACAACGACGGGTCGATCGTCTTCGCCCCGGGCGAAACCTCGAACACCATTACGGTCCTGGTCAATGGAGACACGAAGTTCGAGGCCACGGAGACCTTCACGGTGACGCTCACCGGCGGCATCCCCCCCGGCAGCTTCAACATCGTCGACACCATCGGCATGGGCGCCATCACCAACGACGACGCCCAGCCGACGCTGACCGTCGCGGACGTGGCCGTGGCCGAGGGGAGCCCCGCGGTGTTCACGATCATTCTGTCCAACACGACCGACCAGAATGTGATCGTCACCTACAGCACCTTTAACCAGTCGGCCATTGCCCCGGATGACTACGCGACCCAGGCGGGCACAGTCACCATCCTCGCCGGCCAGACCACGGCCACCGTCACGGTGCCGACGGTCGATGACAACATTGACGAGCCCAACGAGACTTTCCTGCTGGTCGTCACCGGGGCGACCAACGTGATAACCTCGGACGGCACGGCCAACGGGATCATCAACGACAACGACGCCGCCCCGGCGATCAGCATCAACAATGCGACAGTGACTGAGGGTGATGCGGGAAGCCAGACCGTAACTCTCACCGTCACGCTGAGCAACCCCAGCAGCAGCACCGTCACGGTGAACTTCGCGACCGCCAACGGCACGGCGACTGTTGCCGACAACGACTATGAAACCGCCTCGGGAACGCTCACGTTCCTGCCCCTTCAAACGACCGCGACCATCAACGTGACGGTCAACGGTGACACTCAGATCGAAGCCGACGAAAACTTCTTCGTCAACCTCAGCAATCCCACCAACGCGACCATCGGGGACGGCCAGGGCGAGATCACTATCATCAACGACGACTTCGGGGTTGACGTATCGGTGACAAAGTCCGGCACCCCCGACACGGTCATCGCGGGCCAGAACCTGACCTACACGATTGTCGTGAGCAATAACGGCGTGAGCGACTCCCTGGGAGTGACTCTCAGCGACATCATCCCCGTCGATACGACCTTTGTCTCATTTGTATCTCCGGCGGGCTGGACCAGCACAACTCCCGCTGTCGGCGGAACGGGCACGGTGACAAGCTCCATCGCCACCCTCGCCGCGGGTAGCGGAGACCAGACCTTTACCCTGATCGTCAGGGCCAGCGCGGCAGCGGCGAACGGGTCGACCATTACCAACACGGCCACGGTCGATGCGGTCACGGCCGATCCCGACCCGTCGAACAACTCCGCCTCCACGTTCTCCACCGTCGACGCGACGGCGGACTTGTCCATCACCAAAACGGGGAATTCGGACTTCGTCTCACCCGGACAGCAACTGACCTATACGATCGTCGTGAGCAACAACGGCGTGGCTACCGCCCAAAACGTCACGTTGACGGACGTGCTTCCCGCGAATACCGTCTTTGTCTCGTTCGTTTCTCCCGCCGGCTGGACCAACACCACGCCCGCGGTCGGCGGAACGGGCACGGTGACGAGCTCCAACGCTTCGCTCGCCGCCGGCGCTTCGGCCAGCTTCACCCTCACTGTCCAGGTGAGTGCCACGGCCCCGAATGGCGCGATAATTACCAATACCGCTTCGGTGGAGACGACCTCCGACGAAACCGACGTGAGCAACAACTCAGGCACGGACACGGCCGAAGTGACGCTGTCGGTCCTGCAAGATTGCAATGTCACTACCCTTAACGCAGCGGGAACTCCCGATACGGCGACGCTGCGAGCCGACGCCGACAATCCGGGGTCGAACGTGATTGTCGTCACCGGCACCTCCAGGAACGACGTGATCCTCATCGAGCCGCGTCCCACCGATGCCTCCCAGGTCCGGGTCAAAATCAACGGCCAGCTCCGAGGCATCTTCAACAACTCGACCTTTAGTCGGTTTGTCGCCTTCGGCCTGGGGGGGAACGACAAGATCATCGTCGGCTGGCACCTGGAACAGGACGCGAAGCTCTTTGGAGGCGCCGGCGATGACTACCTCTATGGCGGAGCTGGCAAGGATGGCCTGGACGGCGGCATTGGAAATGACCACTTGTTCGGCGGCTTGGACAACGATGTCCTGTGCGGCGCAGCCGGAACCGATTTCCTCTATGGCCAACAGGATAACGACGTGCTGGGGGGTGGAGCCGGCAACGACAAGCTGTTTGGAGAAGGGGGAAACGACCAGCTCCAAGGCGGCGACGGCCTCGACTACCTGTACGGCGGCATTGGCGACGACCTTTTGTTCGGCCAGGTCGGCAATGACGTCCTCTTCGGGGAATCGGGCAATGACATCGCCGTGGGAGGCGCGGGCAACGATCACATCTACGGCGGTACCGGCCGGGACCTGCTGATCGGCGGCACCGGAGACGACACGCTCTACGGCGAAAGCGACGACGACATCCTTGTCGCCAACTCCACCACCCATGACACCAACCAGATCGCCCTGATGGCCATTCTCCTCGAATGGACGTCGGGCAACAGCTACGCCACGCGGGTGAACAACATCCGCAGCGGCGGCGGCGGCGCGAACGGCGGCTTCACCCTGAACAGCGGCACCGTCATCGATGACGGCCGGCCCGACTGCCTGTGGGGCAACGGCGGGCAGGACTGGTTCCTGACTGGTGTGACCGACAAGGTCAAGGACAAAGCCGCCAATGAAACGGTGAACTAAGTCCGATTGATAATGGATTGCGTGGTCCCCAGCGATGCGTGGGAGGACAACTATTTCAAACTCCGCAGATAGGCGATGAGATCCCGTAATTGGTCATTGGTCATCGTGTTTTCCAGGCCAGCGGGCATGATGGAAACGGGGCTGGCCTTCATCTGCTCGATGTCGGTCGTGGCCAGGCGGATGTCCTTCTGGTCGGTGGTGCGGAGGAAGAGGGTGCCGGCGGTGCGGCGGGTGACCAGGCCGGTGACGGTCTGGCCGCCGCTCGTTTGGATGACATAAGTCTCATAACCCTGGCCGACGCTGGAGCTGGGGTAGAGGACCGCTTCCAACAGGTCGCGTTGGCTGCGGCGTTCGCCGACTTTGGTCAGGTCGGGGCCGATTTTGCCGCCGTCACTTCCGATGCGATGGCAGGCGGTGCAAGCGGCCCGTTTGTTGACGAAGATATCGCGGCCGGCCTGGATATTGCCACCGTCGAGACTGGCAAGAAGACCTTCCAGCCGCTGCCGCTGCTCCTGGCCAGCCAATAGCAGTTTTTCGAGGAGCGGTTGGATGGGCGAGCGGGCGTCCTCCGAGAAGGGTTTGAGCAGCGATTCGATTTGCGTGAGTGAAAGGCTGCCGGCTCCAGGTGACTTCGCCAATGCCGTGGCCAATACTTTGCCAACGGCATCGTCGGTGACGCCGTTAAAGGCCGCCAGCAGCGGCGAAAGCTCCAGCGGGCCGACTTCTGCAATCAGCGCGGCAACGACCTTGAGCTGATCGGTCGTCAAGGCCGCAGTTCCCAGCGCGCGGGCTGCGGTGATGCGGGAGATGGGCGAATCCCCGTCGGTTACCTGTCCCTTGAGCCAGGCAATGTCCGTTTCGCTAAGGGGCTTCTTGTGTCCGGCGACGGTGGCGATGGCGGCCAGGCGAGTCTCGAGCGTTGTCTTTTCATTGCGGGCAATCGCCAGTAGCGGCTCCTCATACTGTTCAGCCTTTGCGGCGAGAACGGCCGCTTGCAACACCGCGGGATCGGGCGCGGTGAGTGCGTCTCTCACCACTTCCGCCAATTCCAGCGGCAATTCCGGCAAGTCCCCCTGCGCGAGCACGCTCAGCAGCAGGGATTGATGCCGTTTGGGAAGCGTTTCTTTCCTCAGCGTCGTCGCGACCAGCTCCTGCACCTTCGTCTCCTTGAGCAGCCCGGTCAGTGCGTTTTCCACAATCCCCTGCTGAGCCGGCGTCAACTCCGGCTGCTCCAGGAGCTTCCCGGCAAACGCAATGACTTCCTCCGTCCATTTCCGCCGCGAGATAATCTCCATCGCTGCCGTCTGCAGCGGCACATCGGTCGTGTCGAGGAGCGCCACGACTTCGTCGCGGGTCAGGTTGCCGTCCTTCATCTGGTCGAGCGCAATGAGAGCACCGCGGCGGACAGCGGGGGTCTTGTCGGCGAGGCCTTCTGCGGTTTTCGCTCGGTCGGCGATTTCAATGAGTGCGTAGGTAATGGCGTGTTCTAGGACTCGGTCGTTGGTTCCACTTAAGGCGCTGAGCAGCACGGAAACCGACCGGTTGCGGCCTAGCTTTCCGAGAGAAGTCGCGGCTTCGCGGCGGAGCGGGGCGAGTTCCGAGGTTTCCAAAATGACTTCACAGATGCGGGTCGAATCCTCGTCCGCGGTTGCGCCCAAGCCATAGGTGAGAAGCAATTGAATCTGTGCATATGCGTCATTCATTCCATTTGGAAACTCCATCTGCAACGCATTCACCAGCAATCGATCCTTTTTCAACTGCTCAGCCGTCTTGAGGACAATCGTTTTCTTGCCATTTGGGTTGGTCACGATTTCCAGTTCTCCGAGACTCAGAGAACTTCTGCGAGCCGTGTTTTCGTTGGGGAAGAGCGATTGGCGCAAGAATGTCAGCGCAGTCAGATTGTCAGACCGCAGTAGCAACTGCGCGCTGGCTCGCGATCTTAGGCCCGAATATTGAACGTACTTTGTTGAAATGGACTCCAGTATCCTTCCACGGTGACGAAGAATCTCCTCGATGACTCGCTGTCGAAGTGCGTAACGTGGATCTTCCAGCAGTTTCGACAAATCGGAATCGATCGTTTTCGACAAGTCCTTGCTCAGCCCTCGCGGGTCTTCCACCTTCTTCCCATCCGTCTTCCGCACCCGGTAGATGCCGCCGAGGATGTGCGACTTGGCGATCTGGCTCGTCGGGCAGCCGATGCGGAACCAACCGCCGGTATCGACGACGAGGAGAGAGCCGTCTGCGTCTTCGAGGACGTCGGTGGGGTGGAAGTCGTCGCTTTTGGCTTTAAGGAATTCGTGGACGGTCGCCTTGAAGGTGCTTCCTTCCCGCTCCAGGACGCAGCGCTTGACTTTGTGGGTGTTGAACTCGGTGACGAACCAGTTGTTGGCGTACGCTTCGCCGAAGCCGATAGAGCCGGAGCGGTAGCGCATGCAGCCGCTGACGGCGACGTGGCCGAAGTCGTGGACGGCGTCAAGCGGCTCACCGGTGCGAGGGAATTCGGCCAGGCAGTCCGGCTGGTCGAGGCGGGGGTAGACGCCGCCGCGGACCCAGTGGACCAGCGTGTCCCCCCGCTGGTGATAGAAGATGTTGACGGTGCCGAGCATCTCCCCTTCCTCGGTCCAGTCGACTTCGACGGGGTTGTCCATGCCGCCGCCGGCAAAGACTTGCACGTCGCTGCCGTCCGTTTTGCAGGAGAAGACGCGGGCCGCCTTCCCCTTGCTGATGAGCTTGCCTTCCGCGTCCGTGATTTCGTGGCCGTGCCGCCCTTCGCACCAATAGATGCGGCCGTCGGGGCCGAGGAAGCAGCCGTGTACGTCGGCGGCGTTGCCGGTATAGCCGAACTTGCTCACCAGCAGTTGCCGCTCGTCGGCCACGCCGTCGTCGTTGTGGTCGGTCAGTTTCCAAATGCCGCCGGAGGAGGCAACATACAGCGAGCCCTCGTGCCAGAGGGCCCCCTGCGGAAACGTCATCTTGTCGGCGAAGACCGTCTGCTTGTCGAACTTGCCGTCGCCGTCGGTATCTTCCAGCCGCAGGATACCATTGGGCAATTGCTTCTCTAAATCGACCCGCGGCAGATTCAGCCCCGCGTTCTCGGCGACGTACAGCCGCCCCTTGTCGTCGAAGCCGGCCATGATCGGATGCTTGACCAGCGGCGAGGCGGCGGCGACTTCGACCGTGAAGCCCGGAGGGACGTCAAACGGGGGCGGCGAGAAGACTTCGGGGAGCGGCTCGGCGGGCTTGTCCGATTTGGGTTCGTCGGCAAAGGAAATAGCGGCCAGACAGAAGAAAATGGCGGAAATTCTGAGGTAGCGTTGCATCTTCGATTTCTCCACTTGGCGGCGCAGGGGAATGACGGCGCACGAGTGCATCGTAATGCAAAACAGGAGTGAAATGAACGATGTGAATCGCGGTCAAGTTCCGAGTACTGAGTACTGAACACTGAACACTGAACACTGAACACGGTCGCTGGCTCCACTACTTCCTTCCCGCAATCCGCTGGGCCCTCAGAAGGTTGCCGATTTTTTGCGGCGACTCATCGTTCAAATATAGCTCGCGGGCCAGGTCCCACTTCCCCTCCGCTTCGTAGCAGCGGGCCAGGTTATAGCGGGCGGCGTGGAGCCAAGGGGAATCTTGGTTTCCTCCCAGCGTGCGGTCCTGGAACCATTCGGCGGCGACCTTGTATTCCCCCGCATCGAAATGGCAGAGCCCGATCCAGTAGGTGGTATGATTCTTGTTCATCCGCGCGATGTCGATCAGGTCGGCAATTTGCTTTTGGCGGAGGTTGGGGTCCTTGGAGAGCACATCTTCCCGCATGCCAAGCAACCGACGCGCCTCCGAGGAGGTTTCCAGGGATTCGATGGTGGAGTTGGGCATGCGGAGCCCGGCAAACACCTGGCAGGCGCCCGGTTTGCCTTCTTCCTCCTGGGCGTCAAAGAGCCCTGCAAACTGCAGATGCCGCCCCTCCGCCAGTCCGTTCGGCGGGAAGAACATGTAGGTCTCTTTGAAGTGGGCCGCCAGTAACGCGGGATTCCGGTGCCGCTGTTCGGCCAGGGCACGCTGAAACAGAAGCGCTTCCAGACTGATCCGCCAGATGGAAACCCTTTTGATGTGCTGGCACTGGCCAACCTGCTTTTCCTCTTCGCTCGGGCGGCAGGTCAGGACCACCCGTTTGTCGCCGATGAGAACCGATTCCAGCAGCTTCATGCGAAGGGTGAGTGATTCAGGCTCGGCGTCGATAAGCACCTGAATCCCCTGGAGCTCCGTGTTGGTGACGGGATACGGCGCTTCGCCGGGGATATCCATCGCCCGGAGGAGATCGGTGTCGGCGACCACTTGCTCCAGGGTGGCGATGCCGCTGCCGCCGGGTCCCAAGATGGGCAGGCCGAGCTGGGCATCAAACAGATAGAGCTGGCCTTGGACGAGGACGCCGCACAACCACGGGCGGACCGCGCCGCTGCCGGCTTCGTCCTGCACCCCCAGCATGTGCGCCGTAATGCCGGCCTGGCGGCACATGAGCAGAAAGACGCGGGACCGCTGCCAGGCGTCCCCATGACCGAACAGCAGCGCTTGCCAGGGGAGCTGCCAGTAACCGGGACCCTTTTCACCGCGGTCGGAGGCAGGGCGGGACGCGCGGTCGTTGCCGACCCCTGCCGCGGCAGCCCTGGGGGGCGGCGGCGGTTTGTCCAGCTGGATATTGCAGGCCGTCCAGTCAAACAGTCGCTCCGCCAATCGCACGCGGTCGGCCTGAGAAATGCCAATCCGCTTCTCCAAATCCGAGAGCCAGGGCTGCAGGTCCGCGGGCGCGGGGCGCGGAGCAACCCGGTTGGCGATGTCCCGCAGCCACAGGCATTGCTGCAAGTAAAGCAGGTCGGGGCGATCGAAGTTCCGGCGGTCGATCTCCAACTTTGGCAGGGAGTTTTCAAAGGAGCGGGGCAAGTGCGCCAGCAGCGGGTCTTTTTCGAATTTCTGAGCGGGCTCCTCGAGCTGCTCGATCCATTGATTGAGGTAGAACAGAGCCCGCTCGGGAGCCTCGGTGTCCTTGGAAACCGGCAGCGTGGAGATGGCCTGCATCGCCAGGTCCAAACTGCTAACCGTCTGAACCGTATCCTGAGAGGCCCCGCCACCGGCGGTGTTCTCGCTCGGATCGCTGCCGCAACCGTTGAACAGCACCGCGACGACAAGCAGCAGCGCGGCGACGGGGAGCAGCACGGTAAGCAGGAGCCGTGGCGTAAGACGACGGAAATTCACGCAAGGCTCTCCACGGTTTGGCGGATTTGCAGGATGCGGTTGAGGACGCCGGGAAAATCATCCAGTCGCAACATGTTGGGGCCGTCGCTGGGGGCGCTGTCCGGGTCGGGATGAGTCTCGAAGAACAGGCCGTCGATGCCGATGGCGGTGGCGGCGCGGGCCAGCGGCTCGACCATGGCGCGATTGCCGCCGGTAGCGCTGCCCAAGCCGCCGGGTTCCTGCACGCTATGGGTGGCGTCAAAAATCACCGGCACGCCCAGCTCGCGCATTTGCAGCAGCGCCCGCATATCGTTGACCAGGCGGCCGTAGCCGAAGAATGTCCCCCGCTCGCAGAGCAGCACATTTTTGCACCCGGCGGAGACGAGTTTTTGCACGACGTGCCGCATGTCCCAGGGAGCCATGAACTGCCCCTTCTTCACATTGACGGCCCGGCCGGTCTGGGCGGCGGCAATCAGCAGGTCGGTTTGCCTCGCCAGGAAGGCAGGAATTTGCAGCAGGTCGCAGACCTCGGCCACGGGCGCGGCCTGGTCCGATTCATGGAGGTCCGTCGTCACCGGGAGTCCCGTTTCCTGTTTGACTTTGGCGAGCACTGCCAGACCCGCCTCCAGCCCCGCGCCGCGGAACGCGGCAGCGCTCGTCCGGTTGGCTTTGTCGAAAGAGGCTTTGAAGACCAGGTTCACCCTCTGGCCGGCAACAATTTCCTTCAGCCGCCGGGCGATGGACAGGCACAGCGCTTCATTCTCAATCACGCAGGGACCGGCAATGAGGAGCAGGGGTTGGCCAGGACCGCAGGCGTACGGCCCGATGCGTGCGGGGTTGTTAGGTGCGTCGGCCATTGGTCATGAGCTTTCGTAGGATGGGACTCCTGTCCCGTCCGTCTTTGCTCGGACGGGATTGGAATCCCATCCTACTTTTCTTCCTCGTATCCGTTCTTCTCGGCCCACTCGCGGCTGACAATCACCCGCAGCCGCCCGGGGAGGGAGCGGACCACGAGCGGCAATTCGCCCCCCGGGTCGCCGTCGAGTTGGTAGGGGACCGACGACTCCGACTCCACCCGCACTTCGGCCGCCTGCACCTGGGTGAAGTCGGGCAGGTTTTGGTGCCGGCCGAGCATCACTTCGCTGAGGTACATCAACCCTCGCCAGAGCGAGCCCTCTTTGAACGTGCAGACGTCCAAGAGGCCATCGCTCCCCGAGGCTCCGGGGGCGATGTTCAGCCCCCCCGCATACCGCGGCAGGTTGACCACAAACACCCACCGCCCCTCGCCGCTGCGTTGGTCGCTGCCGGGCCGATCCCCCCCGTCCGCATAGTTTACGCGGAGCAGGGGGTAATCGTAATTACGGATCGAGTCGAGGATTGGTTTGGCATAAGAGAGATGATGAATGTTTCCCTTCCGCTCGCTGTGCAGCCGGCGGACGACGTCGGCATCAAAGCCGCAGCCCGCCATGAGTGTGAAAAGCTGCCCGTTTGCCTCTCCCGCGTCGAGCTGAATGGTGCAGCCGGCCACGATGACGGCAGCAATCTCCGCCGGCTCGGCGGGGACTTCCAGGTGCTTGGAGAGCAGGTTTTCCGTTCCCAGCGGCAGGATGGCCAGCGGCATCTCCGCCGTGGTATGCTCGGCGACCAGGCGAAAAGTGCCGTCCCCGCCGGCCGCCACCACCGCCCGCAGGCGTCCCTGCCGCGACTTCTCGCGGGCGGCCTCCTGCACCGCTTGCAAGTCGCTGAGCACCTCGACATTCAGCCAGTTATCCCTGAGGGATTCCGCTAGCGCGTCCACCATCCCGCCCCGAGATCCGCTGCCGGCCGACGGGTTGACCGAGATCAGCACATCGGTGCAGTGGCTCGGCAGATAGCGGAAAAATGGGGTCAAAACAGGCCTGCTCAAAATGGCGCACCGTGCGGCAAGAGTCACCACGGTTTTCCAGGGATTCGTTGCAAAACAAAACAGACGCAAAAACAGGTGCGTTTCGGTCGGGTATGTGATTGGCCGTCACAGAAATTATTTTTGCGGCGCAACCCCTTGATTACGGAGCAGTTAAAGAGCAAGCCTTGCGACAGGCAAAAACTTTCCGTCATCCGGCGCACGCCGTGCTTTAGGGGACATCGGTCACACGCAAGTGTGGCCACGGAACAGAGGACCGTGGGGGCTCTGACGGTTTTGCGGCGTGGTTGCCTTGCCCCTGGCCATCACCGCTCACCAAATCGTTTTTGGGACGTCAGAGCCCCCAACTTTTTTCTCGGCTGATACGCCTTCGGGTGGCACGCCCCCGGCTTTGCGTGGGCGTGAGCAATCCGCCTCCGGGCCGCCGTCTATTCTACCGGCTTAGTAGCACTTTCCGCTTCCCCCTCTCCCTCTGGAGAGGGCCGGGGTGAGGGTCTTTAAGGACTGCTTCTCAGCTCCGCAAAATAAACTGGTCCCAATGCTTGTAATCTCATCCCCAGAGGTGTAGGCTCGTGCGAGTCCACATTCGCTGGACTCAAACTTCCTTTTCACAAGGCAGGGAGTGCAATGTCATGAAGTTCGTCCGAACGATTTCTTCGCGGTGGGACAAGCTGGTAAACGGGGGGGGCAGGTAAATAAGGCAGCTCGCCGTCGCTACCGCGCGGTGCATGCCTCACGCTCCCGGCAACTCTTGTTTGAGCAACTGGAAGATAAGTCCCTTCTGAGCACGGTCGGGGTGATGGCCCCTTCCAGCCACGTCCCAGAAGGTAATGGCGCTATCGTCTACATCTCCGTCAACCCGCCAACGTACACGACCGTCACCGCCAGCTACCAGACGAACGCCGGCACGGCGATTGAGGATACGGACTATGATGGAGTCTCCGGCTCCGTGACGATTTACCCCGGCCAGCCCTACGTCGGTATTTCCATCCCCGTCTATAACGACTTTTCGTTCGATCCGGGCGAGACATTTTCCATCACGCTAACCGGCGCGACGGGTGCCACTGTCGATCCAGCCAACAGCAGCACGACAATCACGATTGACGATGTGCCCCCTCCGGCGGGTTCCGGCACATTGTGGATCACTCCGACCGTCTCGCATAACGAGGGAACGAATCAAGGTGCATTGACGGAATACAAATTCAATGTTGTGTTCAGCGGGAATATTCCGGGAGGATTTGTCGCCGAATACCATATTCGGCCCAAGGGCGCTCCCAATTCCCAAGGTTACGCGACTCCGGACAAGGACTATGTCGCGCAGTCCGCGGGGAATCTGGCGTTTACAGGCACAACCGGCCAGACTCTCGAGATTATTGTCAACGGCAAGAAAGACGACCGCGTTGAATTCGACGAGTCCTTTGAGGTCGTCATCGATTCGGTCCATACAGGTAGTGGAATGCCGGTCAACGTCACTCATTCTGCCATTGGGACTGGCGTCATCGTCAACGACGATTTCGCGGATTTGCGATATCTTGATTTCCAGCAGTTAGAAGACGATCCTCCCGCGGCGGGGCGGTTTATCCCGCTTGACATCAGCCTCAAAGTTTCGGCGTTTGAGAAAGACGTGGTCGTCTCGTACAAGTTCACGCCGGTTGACGCCACGCTTGGTTCCGACTACACCGCCGCAACCGGTGTCCTTACGGTAACGATTCCGGCGGAGCAATTCTGGCCAACGGCTTATCCTACTGCCACGGTAATTCCGGACATTGTCACAGAACCCAATGAAACATTGAAGATGGAGATCGTCGGTGTCGCATTTGCCGACGGCTCCGAATTTCCGGGAATCCGCAACTACGAGCGGATTGCTCTCGACGTTGTGACCAGCACCACAACCATAACTGCGGATCATTTTGCCATCGGCACAATCATTGACGACGACCAAAAACTGATAACGGTAACGACTCCAATTGTTGCTCCTCCGCCCCTTGAGGGGAATGGTGGCGCAGCAACAACGGTGACGGTTAACGTCAACTACATGGGAAAGACGCCAGCGGCAAATCCGTTTTACGTCTTGGTTGATGCGGTAAGTGGTTCCGCGACATTTGTGGAAGACTTTGATTTCGTGACTTGGGGTTGGTTCGACGGCCTTCCTGCGAACACGAGGGCTGTTTATTTCGCCGGGACAGTGGGCGAAACACATCCCGTTGTTATGGAGTTTGTCGGTGATACTACGGTTGAAATCAATGAGACATTCACCGTGGTTGCCAGCTCCATTTACCAGCCTCCCAATACCGGCAATTCAGGTGTGTCCATTGACATGACGGCGAATTCGGCCGCAATTACAATCACCAATGATGACACCGCAAGAGTAAGCATTGATTATCTGATAGTGCCCCATTGGGAAGTTTGGGAGGGCGATGGAGTCGATGATCCCGTTGGATCGATTTCACTGGAACTCTCCAATGAGGTCGACGTCCCTGTTTACGTCGAGTTTACGATTGCAGGTTCTGGGGCGTCTCCGGCCACCATTCCAGCAATCACCGTGACGGGCTTGGCTCCTGCTGTCCGTGGCACCGATGACATCTCGGCGCTACCGAACGCACAGTGGAGTACACTCACAAGCTCTTTCTGGGTCACGATTCCTGCGAACACAACAACCGGCAAGATCGACATCCAGGTTCTTTCTGATGGCGTGGTCGAAGCACACGAAACGCTGACAGTTACGCTCGTAGGAATAGGCGAAGTTCCTCCGGCAGCGGGGCGGGCGGGGAATCTCGTTGTGTCCCCCACGGATTTTGCGGGTCAGTTGAAAATCAAGAACGATGACTAACCATTGGCCCTTTCCCATGACACTCGTTTGCGATAGGAGACAGCCATGCGCATAGTTCGCCTACAGGCACTGGCTCTCTGGCTGGTGATTCACCTGAGCACTTTTTTGGCTTGTGCCCACGATATAGGTGCTTGCATTGCGCTGGGAGACGAGTTGCTTTATAAAGTCCCCCGTTTAGCCGAGGATAATCGGGCCATCGTGGCGGGGATTGGTGTATTCCCAAAGGGAACTGCGTTCATCGTCGCGCACGACACGGACAAGCGGCTTGTGGTCTGCAAGCAGGGCAAAACCGGAGACCTGGAAACAGTCGCCAACTTTCACTTGCCCGAGGATGGTGTACCGATTAACGCCATCCCGTATGGAGACTCCCACGTTTGCGTGCTGGACCTCAAGGGAAGACTGTGGTTCTTCAAGATCTCCCTGAGTACGGGTAGTGTCGAGCAAGTCAAGGTCATGCGGTTTGAAAAGACGGGCGCCCTGCGCGGACCGCGGCCCGCTGCGTATTCCCCAAAAACGGCCACCCTCTACGTTTGCTCCGGATTCTCCAACGAAATCTGGACTCTCTCGGTCAAGGACCCGAACAAGCCGGTGCTCACCCAGCGAGCGACCGCGGCATTCCCCGAGGCATTGCCGGCAGGCGAATTCGGACGCCCCGTTGAACTGATCACGGACAAGATCCAGGGGCCGGTCGCCCTGGCGGTCTCGGGAGACGGTCGGGACTTGTATCTGGTCAACTTCACGGCCCCGTCGGGGGTCACGGCCCCATCCTTGGCCCAGTTTCGCATTTCCCAGGAGGATGGCACTCTGGCCTACTCGCAAATCTATGACCGGACCACAATCAAGGGGGAACGGCGACTAGTTCCCCACAGCATTCTTCTACCGTGGGCAATCGCTGCCTCCCCAGACGGCGAACAAGTCTATGTTGGTGGCCTTGGAAACACGATTGGAATTTTTAACCGTGATGCCGAGAGCGGCGCGTTAACTCTGCATGATGTACTTTTTCCTCAACTGCCAGGCTTGTCGGCATTGGATTACATCGTCGCGGTGCGGACGACCCTGGACGGACGCGGAATTATTGTCACCTGTAAGGACACCGGAACGATTTTCGTTTTCGACCGCGAGGCGAATGGCAAGCTCAAAATCCGCAAGCAAGTTGGACCCAAGGGAGACAAGGGAGAGTTAGCGTTTTTGGGGTTGTCCGATGCAGTCTTGACGTTGGATAACGACAAGGTCCTCTTTACATCGACAGGTGTGATTCTCGGCGCGGCTGATGCCAGGGTTGCTCAACCAAAGAAATAGCCTATTGGCGCACGAACGGCGAAGGTGACGCTCTCGCCGGAAGTCCTGACCCAACCACGTCTTGACGCCTCCCGCCTGCATACCGTACGGTAAGGGGTTCACCGGGATTTTTGCGCGCCAGCATAGCTTCAATTGGCAGAGCACCGCTTTCGTAAAGCGGGGGTTGTGGGTTCGACTCCCACTGCTGGCTCTGGTCTATCGAATCTGCACAGGAGCTCTCTCTCAATGCCTACCAGTGTTCTCGTCGACGTCCACGATATCGTCCTTTCCAACAGTTCCTTCGGTCCCCGCGAAATCACGCAGCTTTCGCAGTCGATCACCGAGGATTACGCCCACTTTGGCACCCTCCGCGACTCCGTCGCCGAGCTGGAAACGCGGGAAGACCGCACGCCGGCGTCGGCTGTCCGCCTGGGGGTTTGCTACTATCTGCTGGGCCGTTATCGCATGGCGCTGGAGACGCTCGGCTCGGCGGACGGCGGGGCTCTGGCCAACTTTTACATCGGCAAGACCCGCTTCGCCCTGGGTGATTACCCCGAAGCCGCGAAAGCCTACCAGGCGGCCAAGACCGCCGGCTACAACGCGGATGACGCCGCAATCGCCATCGCGGAAGCCCAGCGCTACAACAAGGACCCCAAGAAGGCCCTCGAGACCCTGGACAAGCTCTCCGGCGCGGTCGAGCAGACCGCGGAGTACCTTTATCAGCGCGGGGCCACCGTGGCCGCTCTGGGGGGCAGCACGCAGGAGGTTTGTGCCCTGTACGAGCGGGCGGTGGAAGCCGATGGCAAGCATCCCGGGGCGCTGTTCAGCCTGGCGACAGAAAATGACCGCCGCGGTAATGACGAGCTGGCCCTGCAGTTTTATCAGCGGGCGGCGGCGTCGTTTCCCGCCAATGTGGGGACGCTGATCAACCTGGGGCTCCTTTACGAGGATCGCCAGCAGTTCGATCGGGCTCAGATGTGCTACCAGCGTGTGCTGGAGGTCCAGCCCGATCATCCCCGGGCCCGCCTCTACATCAAGGACGCCTCCGCCTCCGGCAGCGGCTGGATTGACGAAGAGGCCCAGCGCCGCAATGACCGCCTGGCCCAGGTCCTGAGCATCTCCGTCAGCGATTTTGAGCTCTCCGTCCGCAGCCGCAATTGCCTGACGAAGATGGGCGTGCGGACCCTGGGCGATCTGACCCGCACGTCGGAAGCGGAGCTGCTGGGGAGCAAAAACTTCGGGGAAACGTCGCTGGTCGAAATTCGTGACATGCTCGCCAGCAAGGGGCTGGAGCTGGGCCAGTTCGCCACGGACAAGGGGGGCGTCCCCGAGCCGGTCATGGACATTTCCGCCATGTCGCCGGACGAGCAGGCGATGCTCGAACGGCCCATTTCGGACCTCAATCTTTCCGTGCGAGCCCGCAAATGCATGGCCCGCCTGGGCCTGACCCTCATGGGCGAGCTTTTACGGAAATCGGGGGACGACCTGCTGGAGTGCAAGAACTTCGGCGTCACCAGCCTGAACGAAGTCCGCGAGAAGCTGACCTCGATGAGCCTCAAGCTCCGCGGGGACTGATAGTGGCCGGCACTCTCCGTGTGCCGGCATGTCTGCTCGCGGAGTGAGCAGACTACTTTAATACGTCTCGCGGTAGCAGTCGCGGCCGCTCACGCAGGACTGGCGGTTGACGTAGTCCCGGTCGGGGCCGAGGGAATTCTGCGTGGTGTTGCACCAGCAGGCGCCGGCATTCGACTCTGTGGTCTGCTCCGTTTGCCCCAGCGTGCCATGCACGTACATCGACTTGCTCCGCAGGTGGATGCAAGCCGGGCCGGAGATTTGGGGCAGGGGGCGAAGGTCAATTGTGGTGGGCATGACTAGAATCCTCCCGTTTCCTGGCCGGCGGCACGCAGGATGGCGCGCTTGACGGCTGTCTTGGCGAGTTGCACTTTGTACGCATTGTGATTGAGCGGGCGAGCCGCAACGATGGCAGCCAGGCCCGCGGCATCCGCAGTTTGCTCGTTGACCGGCTGGCCTGTAATGGCGGCAGCGGCTTCGTGGGAAATCCAAGGCGTGGGGGCGACCTGGCCCAGAATAATTCCGGCCTCGCGGACGATGCCCCCTTCGATTCGCAGCGAAGCGGCCGCGGATGCGAGCGGGAAATCGGGCCCTTCACCCTGGCGGACTTCATAGGTCGCGCTGGCGAAGTTGCGGCGATCCGGCAGGATAATGTGCGTGAGGAACTGGCCGCGGGCCAGGATGTTCTCCCGTTCGCCTTCGTGCCGCGGAATCCGGAAGAGCTGCTCGATGGGGAGAAACCGCTCGTCATCTTCCGTGGGGCCAAGCACGCGGGCTGTCGCATTCAAGGCAATTAGCGCCGGAGCGATGCGGGAAGCCGAGACGAACTTGGCCGCCCCTTCGTTGCCGAAAATGGCATGATAACGGCTGTCCCCTTCTTCCACCGCGCTGCCGCCGGCCGCCAAGAGGCCGCGGCCGCCGCGGAAGTACCAGCACTGCGGCCGCTGCAGGACCTCGCCGCCAATGGTTCCCTGGCATTGCATCTGCATGCTGCTGATGCCCTGGATGGCCTGGCCAATGGCGGGGTAAGGGTCGAGATAGGGATGGGCGAGGACTTCGTCGAGCATCACCGCGGCTCCGATGGCAATCGCGCCGCCGTCGAGTTGCTCGATGTTCTTGAGCGACGGAATATCGCGGATGTTCACGACCAGGTCGGGCGTGAGAATCATCTTTTTCAGCAGGCCGACGAGATCGGTCCCGCCGGCCAGGATTTCAATCTCCCCCGGCTCGGCGAGGAGGGAGAGGGCTTCTCCTTCCGTCGTTGGGGAGGCGTAGGCGAAGGATTTCATGAGGGGGCTCCGTGAGGAGGTTTTTTTTTCAGTTTTCAGTTTTCAGTTTTTTCGCTCGTTCCCAAGCTCCGCTTGGGAACGCCAGTCTCGAAGCTCTGCTTCGTCTTTTGATTGGTCGGTGTTCCGGAAGCGGAGCTTCCGGAGGTGTGTTCCCAAGCGGAGCTTGGGAACAAGTTGGTTAGTTAGTTCTGCCTACCCCACTTTTTTGCTCTTGGCTAAGGCCGCCAGGACCCGCTCGGGAGTCAGCGGCAGGACGGGGACGCGGACGCCGAGGGCGTTGGCGACGGCGTTGCTGATCGCGGCGCCGGGGCTGATGACGGGGGGTTCGCCGAGGCCGATGACGCCGCGGGAGCGCTCGCTCTCCGGCTCATACAGGTTCACCACGATTTCGCCGATGTCTCCCAGCCGCGGCAGGCGGTAGTCCTTCATTTCGGCATTCAGGACCGCGCCGCTAGTGGGATCCTGAATCCGAGACTCGAACAGGGCGTAGGCGATTCCCATGATGACCGAGCCATAAATCTGGCTTTCGGCCTGCGTGGGGGCGACGACCAGGCCCATGTCTTGCACGGCGACGAACTTCTTCATTTTGACCTGGCCGGTCTCGCGATCGACCGCTACGTGTGCCATCTGCACGCCTCCGACCGTCACATTGGAAAGGGGGCTCTTGGTCCCCCCCTTGTAGTCCGCGATGACTTCGAGGGGCTTCATACCGATCAGCGAGCAGGCCTCTTTCCAGGAGACGCTCTTGCCCCCTGCACCGGCAATCTTGCCGCCGCTGGCTTTGAGCGTGGCAGCTTCCACGCCGAGCTTTGTCGCGACGAGGTCCAGGATTTTGGCGAGCGCGTCGACTCCCGCCCGGCGATGCGATTCGCAGACGCCGCCGATCGTGGTGCTGCCGCCGGAAGGTCCGCTGGCGGGATACTTCGAGGAGCCGATGTTGATCTTGATGGCGTCGATCGGGAGGCCCAAGGTCTCCCCCAGAACCATTCCACAGGCGGTGCGGGTCCCGGTGCCGAGGTCCTGCGTGCCGCAGAAAGTTTCGACGCCGCCGTCGGGATAGACCTTGAGCATCACGGTGGAGGAGTTGGCGCTGCCTCCCCAGGTGTGGATGGCCATGCCCAGCCCTTCCACGACGGAGCCCTTGGCCGGTCCCTTGCCGTGCGGGTGCCACTTGGCTTTCCAGTCCATCAGCTTCGCGCCGACTTCCATCTCGCCGGCGTAGACCGAAGGCTTGGCCCCGGAGACGAGCGGGGCCTCGTCGGTGCCGAGGTTTTTCAGGAAGATGTCGTAGCTGTCGGCTCCCATCTTGGCGGCCATGTCGTCATACGCGGTTTGCGTAATCGCGCAGGCTTGCGGATGGTTCGGCGCACGCCAGGCCCGGTTGGGGGCGGCGTTGTTCTTGATGTTGGTCTGGACGCGGCGGAAGTTCTTGGGGGCGAAGACGTAAGGAATCACGCCGTGGCCGACGCCCGAGCCGCTCTGGGTTGCGCCGCCCGCTCCCCAGTGCTCGCTGTCCCAGACCTTGACGATGCCGTCCTTGTCGGCCCCCAGGCGGACCTTGATATAGCCGCTGGGGCGATTGCCGCCGAGCTTGAATTCCTGGTCGCGGTCGAGCATGAACTTGACGGGGCGGCCTGTCTCCTTGCTGATGCGGGCCGCGGCAATGGCCCAGTAATCCGGGGCGAACTTGCTGCCAAATCCGCCGCCGATGTAATCGCAGTGGACCGTCACGTCGTCAGCCGTAATTTTCAGGCCGGCGGCGAACCCGTCGTCCGTGCCGGAGACGTTTTGCGTGGAGAGGTGGGCGATCAGCTTGCCATCGACCCATTCCACCGTGCTGCCGTGCGGTTCCAGGCAGCAATGGGTGATGGTGTCGATGCCGTAGTAGCCCTCGACGACGTGGGCCGATTCCTTGAGCAGCCGCTCGATTTCCTTGGCGGTGAATTCCTTTTCATCGTCGTCTTCGCCAGCTTCCTTTTCGGTCTGCGTCTTGCCACCGCCGGGGAAGGTGCGGCCCGCTTTCTTGGCCCCTTCCAGATTGTCTTCCTGAACGAAGACCGGGAGCTTCTCGTATTCCACCTTGATCGCGGCGACCCCTTCGGCCGCGGCTCCTTCGCTCTCCGCCGCGACGACAGCGATGAGCTCTCCCTGCCACTCAATCTCCCAGTCCTTCTTGTCTCCCATCGGTTCGGGCTTCAGGACCTCGATTTTCACGACGCCCGGAAGTTTCTCTGCCGCGGCCGTATCGACCGACTTGATTTTGCAGTGGGCGTGCGGGCAGCCGAGCCCCTTGGCAATGAGCTGATTTTTGAGGTTGATGTCGTAGGTGTACTTGGCGGCGCCCGTGGATTTGGGCATGCCATCCTGGCGCAGCACTTTCTTGCCCAGGAGCGACGATTTGTCCTTGGCGGGCCAACCATATTTGACTTTGTCATCGTCAAATTTCTTGGCATCCGCGGCGGCCTTGGCTTTGGCGGCAGCGGCTTTCGCTTCGTCGTCCGCTTTTTTCTTTTCGTCTTGTAGGTTAACCATTGGCCCCTCCCTTGACGACCATCAAGGCCGCGTGAATGACGTTGGCGTAAGTGCCGCAGCGGCAGATGTTGCCGTTGAGGCCGGCCCGAACTTGCTCTTCGGTGGCCTTGGGGTTCTTGGTCAGGAACGCCCGCGTCGCCACGACGAATCCCGGCGTGCAGAAGCCACACTGCTGGGCGTCGCAGGCGACGAAGGCGGCTGGAACCGGGTCCTTGGCCAGGCTCTCCGCCGTGGCAATCTTCTTGCCGACGCACCGCACGGCCAGCTCGACGCTGGCGGAAACCGGCTTGCCGTCGATGAGGACCGTGCTCGCGCCGCTGCTGGCGTCGCTGCTGACCGGCTTGGCCCCGGTCAGGTCGAGCTGGTAGCGGAGGACTTCGAGCAGGGTGGTCCGGGGCTCGGCCTTCACCTTCACGTCCTTGCCGTTGACGTTGAGGGTGAGGGTCTGCTCGCCACTGACGATGCGCGTCCCTTTGGCTTCCTGGGCAATCGCCTGCGCCTGGGAGGCAATCGCCCCAGCCGCGGCCACCGCGCCGGAGCCGCGAAGGAAGTCGCGGCGAGTGAAGCCCGAAGGGGGCCTGGTATGCGTGCGGTCCATGGTGAGTTCCTTTGTACGAGCTTCGCCCGCCCTGGGGCGGCCGGTCGGTCCACAGGCTGGCGATTATACGACCTGGGGAATTGGAAGCAATCAAGGGGGATGGGAAAATCCGGAGCTGCCTTCGTGGGTCACACGATACCCAGGTTTTGACCCCGAAGGGGTCGCCTAACAAAGCCCAGGCTCGCGAGGCTTTGCGAGCGCAGCCTGGGTAACGTGAAAGTGTTGATCAATGAACCCCGAAGGGGTTACCAAGTTCGGCACACGGCAATGGGTAACCCCTTCGGGGTTCGGGGTCGTCAGGCGCCACCTACCCGGGGTGCGCTCGCAAAGCCTTGCGACCCCGGGCTGTGCTCGGCAACCCCGTTGGGGTTCAACTACCACCGCCTCTGCTTCAAGAGTCGCGTTCTCGCGCGGTGTCAGTTTAGGGTTGGATCATCGTTTTGAGGGGTCCATACAGCGCGCCAAGCGGAAAATAATCTTTTGTTTAAGTGAACAAAAGAGTTGTTTCGCGCGTCTAGTCACTCGGACGTTGGTGCGCGCGGAGTTTGCGAGGTGTGAGCGGGGTCCGTGAGCCGGCAAGTCCGCTCACGGAGTGAGCGGACCACTTTGGCGGCTTATAACTTTTTTCGCGTATCGGACGGACGCGGCGATGCAACCTATGAAGAGCAAGGGACTTGCGGTGAGCGGCGAGTGGCAAAATGAATCAAAAAAACAGCTTATAAATGGGCGGCCCGCGCGAGTGATTGACGGCAGGTCGTTGACGGAAGATCAATAGAACCAACAACTTATGTGGATACACTTACTGAATCATGAATCAAAACAGGCGATATTTTTACAAAATGAATCAAGATAAGCCAGCCTAAAGTCAACCGCACCAGGACGTTGCGCCGGTTGCCAGGTGCGAATGACAAGAGGCACGAATCATGAATCAAAACACGCCAAGCGGGGGGACGGAGCAGAGGACGGGCCTGGAGGCCCATCCTACGACGGCGGCCGACGGTCGGAAACCAGCAGGCCCACACCCCGGCCCTCTCCCAGGGGGAGAGGGGGAAGAACTAGGGGCCGCAGGCGATTTGCTCGGTGGCCTGGACGTAGTGGTCGGTGACGGGGTAGTTGCGGAAGCGGATGCTGTAATACTCCTCGAACCACTCGCGGATGTGGTCCTCGGCCGATTTGTCGTAGGCGGGGGCGACGTGGAGGGTCTTGCCGAGGAAGTTCTCGCGAATGTCCCCTTCCTCGACGAGGATGCGGCCCGATTTGATGACGTACCGCGGCAGCTCGAACATGGTTTCCTTGTTCTCGTGCGAGGTATAGATGGTGATGTCAGCGTCGGCTCCGGGGCCCAGGTGTCCCTTGTGGGCCAGGCCAAGGATGCGGGCGGGGCCGGCCCGGGTGATGATGGCGATTTCGTTCAGGGTGTACTCGCGGTTCAGGTCCGCAAGCTGGCAGCGTTCGCGGATGAGGGGGTTGCAGGTCTTGAGGATGTCCTGCCGGTAGGTCCGGTCCATGAGCATGCGGATGATTTGCGGATAGGCCAGGAACGAGCCGCCGTTCGGATGGTCGGTGCTCATCACGACTCGCCAGGGGTCCGTGACAAGCAGATACCATTCCAGGCCGATGGCCCATTGCAGCGAGTGGACAATGCTCTTGTTGCGATACTTGATGGGCGCGATGCCGCAGCCGGCTTCCATCTCGGTGTCGGAGCTGAACCACTTGGTGCCGTAGATGTTGGCCAGGTAGTAACCCAGGGGGCCGTCGCCGGTCATGCTCGTCGTTTCGCCGAACAGGACCTGGCCGACGTCCACTGTGACGTTGGGATGGCTGTTGACGTAGTCCGCCAGCGGCTGGACCTTGCTGTTGAAGGTGTTTTCGTCCGCGTCGCCGCCGCCGTAGCTGTGAAACTGGATATGGGTGATGTGCCCCTTGTGCCCTTCCAGGGCCTGCATCGTTTCGAGCGTGGTGGTCCAATTGCCGGGCATGCCCAGGTTGTTGGCATGGATGTGGACCGGGTGCGGCAGCTTCAACTCGCCCGCGGCTTGGGCCAAGCTGGTGATGATCTGCCGCGGGGAGACGTTGAAATGGTCGACGTTGGAATCGATGTTGGCGACGTTGCCGCTGGCGTGATGCTTCCAGACTTCGACCCCGCCGGGGTTGACGAGCTTGGGGGCGTAGGCCTTGGCCGACGAGAGGAGCCACGCCATGAACGCCTTGAGCCGCTCGGGCTCTTTGTCGCGGATGGAGTTCATCACGTAGTGATTGTTTCCCATCAGGACATAGAAGCCTTTGTCGATGCAGGGGGTATCCTCGAATTCCTCGTGGGTGTGGCGGGCGGCCAGCGGTGGAACGGCGGCATCGAAGGCGGTGGTGTAGCCCATTCCGGCGTATTTGTAGCCGGTGGCGAAGGTGCTGGGGACGCTTCCCATGGTGCCGGAGTGGGTGATAGCAGTCCGCTCGATTTTCTCCCCCTTCCTCTTTTCCTCCGGCCGCATCTTGCGGGCCGCGTTGACCTTCGGCCCGGCGATATGGCAGTGCATATCGATGCCGCCGGGCATGATGACGAGCCCCGAGGCGTTGAGGCTGCGAGTCGGTTTGACACCGAGTTCTGTCGGCGGCTCCACGATCTTTCCATCCCGAAGCCAGAGGTCTTTCACCTGGCCGTCGATGTTGTTGGCCGGGTCATAGACATAGCCGCCGGAGATGAGGAAGTATTCAGACATGGGGACCATCATCCCGGCGGAGGTACAGGGGGACAAGGCGGGAGCCTTGGAAGTAGGCTGGGCTTTCTAGCCCGTCCCCGTGCAAAGATGGACGGCCTGGGAAGGCCATCCGACGAAGTTCTAGGGCTGGAACAGCGCGCACCCTGCCCCTGCCGGATCGCGGATGACGCAGAACGTGCCGCCCGAGAGCGGGCGAGGGGCGACGAGGATCTGGCCCCCCAGCTCGACGCAGCGGGTGGCGGAAGCGGCGACGTCGGCCACGATGATGTAGATCAGCCATTGCGGCGGAATGTCGGCATTGCTGCCGCGAGCATGGCAGATGCCGGCGATGCTCTCGCCGCTGGCCGGCTGAAGCATCTCGAAATCGCTATAGCCGCCGAGATCCACCGCGCTCGATTTCCAGCCGACGACTTGCTCGTAAAAGGCCCGGACGGAGTCCGCATCCGACACGGTCAAATCGTGCCAGGCAATGGTTCCGACAGCGGGTGTTGCGGGTTCATTCGAAGTAGTCATGGTTCACGCACCCGGAGCATGGCGGCCAAAGATCATTCGCCCGGCGCTGGTTTGGAGGACGCTGGTGACGGCAACTTTCACTTCCTTGCCGATGTGCTCGCGGCCCCCCTCCACCACGATCATCGTGCCGTCATCGAGATAGCCGATGCCTTGCCCCAACTCCTCGCCCGGTTTGACGATCCGGACGTCGAAGGACTCGCCGGGCAGGAAGACCGGCTTGAGGGAGTTGGCGATGTCGTTGAGATTGATGACCGGCACGTTCTGCAGCTTGGCGACCTTGTTCAGGTTGTAATCGCCGGTGACGACCTTTCCTTCCAGGTGCTTGGCCAACAGGACCAGCTTCATGTCCACCGGTTGGCCGGCCATTTCCGGGGTTTCGCGGTCGTAGATTTTCAGGTCCACCCCCTGGCTGCTCCGCAAGCGGTTGAGGACGTCCAGCCCCCGCCGGCCGCGGGCGCGGCGGAGCTTGTCCGCGGAGTCGGCAATGTTTTGGAGCTCCGAGAGCACGAACCTGGGCATGATGAGTTGATTGTCCAGAATGTTGGTCTCCACCAGGTCGGCGATGCGGCCGTCGATAACCACGCTGGTATCCAGAATGTAAGGCTTAAGCCCCTTGACCTCTTTGGAAAACTCGACGTAAGGAATGATGAAGCGAAAGTCGTCTTTCGTTTGCAGGAGCAGGCTGATGCAGGAGTAGCAGAGGACCATGCCGAGAATCAGCTTGGTCACATTGCGACCTTCTTCGTCCGGCCCCGAGAACAAGGGCTCCAGAGCCAGGGAAAGTATGAAAGTGAGAAATACGCCAACCAGCAGCCCAAAATAAACCGCAGAAATCGTGTCGATCTGCTTGCGGGGCAAAAAGATGTCCGCGGCAATGATGCCTCCAGCCAGCGTTGTGGTCCCTATGAACGCCAGCCAGGGGAGCCAGGGGGAACCTGTCTTATCCACGATGCGGATGAGATAGCTGGCAATCCCGATGGCCACCAGCATGAAAACGCTGCGGAGAATGAGGAGCGGCATAGGGATCCGAATGATGGGCGCGGAAAATGGCCCCTCGCACGCTGGGGCGGGAAAACCGCCAGTATAATCCTTACGACCGCGCGAAACAGGGCGCAGCACTTGCCGCTCACTTGGGGCGGAGGGGTGACCCCGAACGGGGGAAAGTCGCGGCCGCCACCGGCTTACCTATCTTGACCTTTCCGCGAATCATGCTTTATCCTGTTTGGTTTGACCGGCTCGTCGATTTGCAGACATTTCCCGGGCACACTCCGCGGCTTCGGCTTGCGGTTCAACCATTCTAGGAGGACGGCGCAAGTGGCATCCGTCGCAGAACGCGTTACCGACATCGTCGCCGAGCAACTCGGCGTTGACAAAGAGAAAATCACGCCCGAAACCTCGTTTGTGAACGACCTGGGGGCTGATTCGCTCGACACCGTGGAGCTGGTGATGGAACTCGAGGAAGAGTTCGACATCAATATTCCCGACGACGCAGCGGAAAAGATTCAGACCGTCGGCCAGGCTATCAAGTTCATCGAGGAAGCTCAGAACGCTTAGCCCGGCGCTATTCCGAGCTGGGGGCTCCTCGGATCCACGCTGCCATCCCGACTAACATGGGGCCTGGAACCGCTGCCGCACCAGGGCTGCCGGATCACCGTTCCGCGCGCCCGCCTTGGAACAAGTCCGCACGTGATTCGGTCCCACTGCACCAGGTTTTCCGGCATGGTTTATTAGCATGAAACGTCGCGTGGTAATCACCGGGCTAGGTGTCGTCACCTCCCTCAGTTGCAACGTGGAAGATTTGTGGCGGCGGCTCTGCGCGGGTGAGAGCGGCGTGCATGCGCTAACGACCATCAACACCGAGCCGCTGAAAATCAAGTTCGGCGGCGATGTCCGCGACTGGAACCCGGAACAGTGGCCGGACGCTTTTCAAGACCGCAAGGAGATCAAGCGAGTGGACCGCTTTACCCAGTTCGCCATGGTCGCCGGGTATGACGCGGTGAAAGATTCCGGCCTCGACTTTGGCCAGGAGAACGCGCACCGCTGCGGCGTCATCCTCGGCAGCGGTATCGGCGGGCTGCACGAGATTGAAGACCAGGTCGTCCGCATGACGCAAAAGGGGCACGACCGGGTGTCCCCCTTTCTGGTCCCCAAGATGATGCTCAACGCGGCCGGCGGCAACCTTTCCATGCGGTACGGCCTGAAGGGCATTAACTACACAGTCGCCACGGCTTGTGCCAGCGCGAACAATGGCATTGGCAACGCCTTCCGCACCATCCAGCACGGCGATGCCGACGTGCTCATTACCGGTGGCACCGAGTCTTCCATCACTGAAATGGCACTCGCCGGTTTTCAGAATATGAAAGCCCTCTCCACGCGGAACGACGACCCGCAGCGCGCCAGCCGCCCGTTTGACGCCGAGCGGGACGGCTTTGTGCTGGCCGAGGGAGCAGGCATCTTGGTGATTGAAGAACTGGAGCGAGCGCGGGCTCGCGGCGCCCGCATTTACTCCGAAATCCTCGGCTTCGGCGCGAGCGCCGATGCCGGCCACATCACCCAGCCGGACCAGCAGGGGAGCGGCGCCGCTGCCGCCATGAGCCTGGCCTTGTCGGACGGTAAGCTAAATCCCTCGGACGTGGGCTACATCAGCGCTCACGGCACCAGCACTCCGCTTGGAGATGCCGCGGAGACGAATGCCATCAAGGGCGTATTCCAGGAGCAGGCCCGGCACGTCAGCATCTCGAGCATCAAGAGCCATCTGGGGCACACGCTCGGGGCCTGCGGGGGGATTGCTCTCGTGGCGTGCGTGAAGTCCCTGCAAACCGGCGTCATCCCGCCCACCATCAACCTTGAGAATCCCGATCCGGTCTGCGACCTGGACTATACCCCGAAAACGGCCCGCGAAAAGAACTATCGCGTGGCCCTGAGCAACAGCTTTGGATTCGGCGGGCACAATGCGTGCGTCGTCATTGGAAAGTTAGCTTAGCCCCCGCGTCCACGCGGGGAATGCACACCGCGTGGACGCGGCGGCTAAGCTCTATTTCACCTTCTTAAAGGTGAGCAGCAGCACCCCGCTGCCTGCTTTGGATTCCAAGGCGCTCGGACGCTTTCCTTTCGCCGGCTGGTCGCCGTCCATCTGAAAGCAAAACTTGAATGTCTCTCCGTCCACGGAGTACAGCCCCTCGAGCAGCTTCGTGCCGTCCTTCAGTTCTTCCGCTTTCTCGGCCACGTCCATCAACTTCGGCGTGGTTGTGACATCCAATTTGATAAACCGCTTCTGAGGGGTGAAGTTCGGGTCGCTCCCGGTGATCTCCATGTTCTCGTCCTTGAATTCGAGCTTGATCCCCAGCTTGAGCACGTCTGCCTGCTCCTCGCCGTCCTTCTGGCAAGCCGTCACCTCCCACTTCCCTTCCAGAGCCTTCAGCCCAGCCTTGAGAGCATCCTCATCCGCTCCCGGTGACGCGGAAAACATGGTCAGCAGGAAAACCAGGACTCCCAAGACTTGCAGCGGACGCATAACGGTTCTCCCAAGGAATGTGAGGAGGCAGGAAAGCGAAAAGGACGAATGCCCGTGCGTCATTGTAAGGGCGCTTAAAAAGGCATTCCAGCCGACCCGCGAGGGCGGAGGCTGCGTATTATACTGCTTCTGCCCTGGAGTTCTTTTACTTTGATTGTTTGGCGAAACCGTGAAGCAAGTCCTTGTCACCGGCGGAGCGGGTTTTATCGGCTCCCACTTGACCGAAGTCCTGCTTGCCCGCGGGGATCGCGTGACGGTGGTCGACGACGAATCGACCGGCAAGTTCGAAAACCTGTCCGGCGTCCGCAAACATCCCAGCCTTCAGATTGTCCGCGGCAGCGTCAGCGATGCGGCGCTCATTCATTCATTGCTGGAGGGGGTGCAGGTCGTTTACCACCTGGCAGCCGCCGTCGGCGTGGCGCTGATTGCCCGCGAGCCGCTGCTGACCATCGAGCGCAACATCTACCCCACCCAGCTCCTCCTCGATGAAATCCGGGCGCGGCACAAGACCGGGCAGAGCATCCGCTTCTTTCTCGCCAGCACCAGCGAAGTTTACGGCAAGAACCCCAAGGCGGTTTGGGACGAGGAGGACGACCTGGTATTCGGGGCCACAACCCGCCCCCGCTGGTCTTACGGAGCCTCCAAAGCCATCGACGAATTCCTCACGCTGGCCTGCGCCCGTCAGTTCGGTATGCCGGTCGTGATTGCCCGGTTCTTCAACGTCGTCGGTCCCCGGCAGACCGGAACGTATGGCATGGTCCTGCCGCGGTTCGTGGATGCCGCACTTGCCGGCCAGCCCCTCGTCGTGCATGACGACGGCCGCCAGGTCCGCTGCTTCGCCCACGTGGCCGACGTCGTCGGAGCCGTCGTCAAGCTCATGGATAGTGATGCATCCCTGGGGCGAATCTTCAACATCGGCAGCGACCAGCCGGTCTCCATCCTCGATTTGGCAAATCGCGTCATTTCGCTGGCCGGCTCTTCATCGACCGTCCAGTTCCAGAGTTACACCCAGGCCTACGACAAGGACTTCGAGGACATCCGCCACCGCGTCCCCGACCTCACCCGCCTTCGCCAGGCCATCGGCTACGTCCCCAAGTTCGACCTCGGCGGCATCATTCAGGATTGCATCCGGGCTCAGAAATAGACCCCCATTTGTTTGGGCAGGCTGAAGCCTACCCCCACTTGCCGGTTGGCGAATCCGCGGTTTCTGACCATAATGAAGGGCTGCCCTAAGCTCCCACCTCTGCCATCCTCCTCCCCTATGTCTCGCACTCAGCTTGGCCCGCTTGCCGCGGTTGTAATTGTTGTATTGCGGCTGGCGATTGGCGTGCATTTCCTGGCGGAAGGGCTGGATAAAGTCCGTGGGACCAAGCCGTTTTCATCGGCCGGCTTTCTGGGCAACGCAAAAGGGCCGCTCGCTCCGCTGTTCAAGGGGTTAGTCGCCGACCCCGATGGCCATCGCAAGCTGGATGCCGATGCCACGCTGGCCTACTGGACCAACTACCGGGATCGTGTTGCTCGTCATCATGGCTTTGACGAAGACCAGGTGAAGCAAACCGAAGGCCTGCTGGCGAAATCGGAAGGGCGGCTGAACGACTTCTTCGCCGAGAATGAAGAGACGCTGGACGAATACTACAAACAGCTTGAGCGGCGGGATGCCAATGCTGCCAAGCCGGAGCGGGCGGGAATGCAAACGCTGCAAACGCACGATGCCCGCATCGCTGGCGACTGGATGAAGCTCAAGGGACAGCTCCTTTCGCAGATGGACGCTCTGTGGAAAAACGTAGAGACCGAGTTCAACAACGTCGCCACTTCCGAACAACGCGCCGCTGCCGGCGGACCGCTGCCGATTGGGAGGCTCTCGGCTCACGGGCCATCGTCCGAGTGCGTCGATGTCATCATTCCTTGGTTCGACCTCATCATCGGCCTCTGCCTGATTCTCGGCCTGTTCACGCGCACGGCGGCCATCATGGCCGGGTTGTTTCTGGCCTCGGTCTGCGCCTCGCAGTGGCCGGGATATCCCGGCGCGGCCCCCATCTACTATCAAACTATCGAAATGCTGGCTCTCTTCACCCTGGCGGCGGTGGGAGCTGGAAAAGTGGCGAGCGTCGATGCCCTGCTCTGCGGCTGCCGGCGGTTTTGCTGCCCGCCGAAGAGCGTTGCCGGAAATTCGGTTCGCCCCAGTCAAGCTACAGGAACCAAGCGATGAACCTGAACCCCGAAGAAAAGACCATCGGCAAGGAGAATTACCTCTCCGCCGTCGAAGCTCTCGATAAGAAGCAGCAGGAAGACTATGCGAAGTCCCCGGCCGCCAAGGAGGCGACTGACGCCAACCGCCGCAAGTTCCTGAAGGACATCGTCGGCCTGGGCATCGTCAGTGGGGCCGGCCTGGGCGCGGCCTACTTCGGCTATGGCGACAGCAGCGGCGGCCTGGCTAAGCCGCTCCGCGTCGCGCTCATCGGCACGGGAGATGAAGGGGGTGTGCTCATCGGGGCGATGAACCCCAAGTACATCGACTGCGTCGCCATTTGCGACATCCGCCCCTTCAACATCCACCGGGCCTTTGAAGGGGACTACGAAAGCGAGACCGCCACCGCCGCCCGCCCCGGCCTCAATGCCGTCTTCGGCTACAAGAGCCGCGAGGAGGCGGAGAAGCACATCAAGGTCTACACGGACTACAAACAGGCTTTGGAGGATCCGAACGTCGAGGCCATCATCATCGCCCTGCCGCTGTTCCTGCATGCGCCGGTCGCCATCGACGCCTGCAAGGCGGGCAAGCACGTCCTCACCGAAAAGCTGATGGCCCACAACGTGGCCCAGTGCAAGCTGATGGCCCGCGTGGCGGACAAGCACAACCTGTATCTCGCCGTCGGCCACCAGCGGCACTATAGCGTGCTCTACGACAACGCGGTCAACATGATCCAGTGGGGCCTGCTCGGCGAAATCCACCACATCCGGGCCCAGTGGCACCGCGGCAATCTCCCCGGCGGCGATAGCTGGCAAAAGCCGCTGCCGGTGAAGGTGGAGGCCCGCGACAGGGAGGGGAAGCAGGTGATGCGGAACTTCGTCGAGGAGCAGTACAAGAGCCTCGTCAAAAGAGCCAAGGACGCCAGCGGGGCCGAGAAGAACCAGCTCGACAAGAAAGTCGCCCAGTGGAAGGCCTGGCTGGAAGACGCCGGCGTGAAAGCCAACGAGCACGGCTATCAAGACTTCAAGCTCCCCGGCGACGGCAAGACCCGCACCGCCCTGGAGGAGCTCGTCCGCTGGCGGCTGTTTCAGCGGACCGGCGGCGGCCTGATGGCGGAGCTCGGCAGCCATCAGCTCGACGCGGCCAGCATTTTTTGCAGCGCACTGCGGAAGGACGGCAAGAAGGCCCATCCGCTCTCCGTGCATGCCGTTGGCGGGCGGCACACCTTCCCTTACGACCGCGACGCCGAGGACCACGTCTACTGCATGTTCGAGTTCCCCGGCCCCGGCTACGACCCGACGTTCAAGCCTGGCTATTACGACCCGGAGATGAACTATCCCGATCCCACGAAGGGCATTCCCAGCTTCGACCACGACCCGCAGAAAAAAATCGTCGTCACCTACTCTTCCATCAACGGCAACGGTTTTGGCGGCTATGGGGAAGTGGTGATGGGGAGCAAGGGGACCATCGTGCTGGAGCGGGAGCAGGACGTGTTCCTCTACAAGGACTCCGCAACCACCACCAAGGTCGGCGTGAAGGCAGACGGCGGCGGTCCCACCCTCGACACCCAGGCCAGCGGCAAAGGCCCGGCCCTCGCCAAAGCCGCCGAAAACCAAGGCCCCATCAGCCGCGGCTACCGGGAAGAGATGGAGCACTTCGCCTGGTGCATCCGCAATAATGAGCCCAAAAGCAACCTCCGCTGCCGCCCGGAAGTCGCCCTCGGCGACGCGGTCATCGCCCTGGCCACCAACGTCGCCATCAAAAACGCCAACAGCGGCAAGGGGGGCTACCTCGCCTTCGAGGAAGCCTGGTACGACCTCAACAAAGACGAAACCCCCGACGGCAGCAGCGTGAAGGAAGAGAACGAGAAGCTGGGGGGAGGGCTGTCGTAACTCTACAGCAGTTGCCGCACTACGTTCCCCAGCGTGATGGCGTGCGGCCGGTGGAGCTGGTCGTAAATGGGGTTCTGAAGGTTCAGGCCGAGGGAGTGGTAGATAGTTGCCTGGATGTCCACGGGGTCGATCTTGTCGGACTTGGGGAAGGCCCCCTGGCGGTCGGACTCGCCCAGGACCAGGCCGCCGCGGATGCCGCCGCCGGCCAGAAGCGCCGAGGAACAATCTCCCCAGTGATCGCGGCCGGCGTTGGCGTTAATTTTGGGCGTGCGGCCGAACTCCCCCAGGCAGGCAACCAGCGTGTCCTCCAGCCGCCCGCGGCCGTGCAGGTCCTCGATCAGGGCCGACATTCCTTGGTCCAAATAGGGCAATAGCTCGGTTTTGCAGGCTTCGAAGTTTTTGCTGTGCGTATCCCAGCCGTCGCAGACGGTCATCTCGTTGAAATGGACGCCGACGAACGGGACACCGGCTTCGGTGAGACGGCGGGCCAAAAGCAATGCCTGGCCGAAGCGGTGGCGGCCGTAGCGGTCCCGCACCTTGGCCGGCTCTTCGTCCAGCGAAAACAGCGGCGAGCGGCCGTCGTTGGCGGCTCCAGTCAGGAGGATGGCCCGCCTGCGGACCGCTTCAAAGCCGTCGCCGGTCGCTGGTGATCTGCCTTTGTCGAGCTGAGCTAAAAACTCTGTCCGCTCCTCGAACCGCCGGAGCGACATCCCTTCCGGCAGGGCCAGCGCGGGGATGGCCTGGGACGTCCCCGGTTCGCCGTTCACCAGCAGCGGGTCCAGCCGCGAGCCGAGAAAGCCGGCGTTGCCGCCCCGGAGCGGCGTGCGGGCTCGCTTGAACTCGCCGGAGAGGCTGCTGCGGACGGCGACCTCCGGAATGGCGACATAGCCGGGGATGTCCGAGCGGGAGGAGCGAAAATGGGCGACGACCGAGCCGTGGTGCGGAAAATCCTCCCGCAGGGGCGGGCGGATGTCGTTGTCCTGCGCGGGGAGGGCGGTCACGCGGCCCGTGAGCGTGTAATAGATCATTGGCGTGTGGTTGCTGTTCGGATGGCTCACGCTCCGAATCAGGGCATACCGATGGGCGAGTCCCGCCAGCAGCGGCAGATGCTCGCAAATGTTGACGCCGGGAACGCTCGTCGCAATCGGCTGAAACGGCCCGCGAATCTCCGCTGGGGCGTCCGGCTTGAGGTCGAACATATCCAGATGCGGCGGCCCGCCGAGCAAGTACACAAAGATGCAAGACTTTCCGCTGGCCGGTTTCGCGTCAGCGCCCAGCGCCGACAGTGACGGAATCAATCCCCCCAGCGCCGCCAGCCCCGCCCCATAGCGTAGAAACTCCCGGCGATGGCAAGGCAGTTCCAAATGGCCGCGGGAGAGGGAGAACATCCCGTTAGTCTATTCGCCAACGGTGGCTGAAGGAACAGAGATGCGGAAATTCAAAACCCGAAGCACGATATCCGAAACAGAAAATGGGCTCTTGCCTTCCGTTTCGAGTTTCGTGCTTCGAATTTCGGATTTTGCTTTTATCTCCCCCGGTTCAGCATGCTCCGCTGATTCAGATAGTCGATAAACAGCTCGCTCATGCTCCGCCGCGTGTCCACCAGCACCCGCTCGCAGCCGTTGCGCTGGGCGACTTCCTGGAAGCGGTCGTTGAATTTCTTCACGGCCAAAAGGTAGGCCCGCTTCAGGTCGTCGGTCTGGGCCAGCAGCTCTTCCGGGACTTCCAGGCCGACGAATTTGACCATGCCGTCGAGCTCGAACGCCAGCTCGTCGTGGTGCATCACCTGGAACAGGACCACCTCATGCCGGCTGTAGCGGAGCCGCTGCAGGACCGGCTCCAGCTCATCGAGGTTGGTGAAGAAGTCGCTGAAGACCATCACGATCTCGCGGCGGCCCATCCGTCCGGCGATCTCGTTCAGGCAGTCGGCCATGGCAGTCTTTTCTTCGGCCTTAATTTCATCGAGGTGATGCGTCATGCGCACGATCTGGTCCATCGAGTTGCTGGGGGCCACGAAGCCCCGAACCTTGCTATCAAACGTGCTGAGCGTCACCTTGTCGCTCTGCCGCACGATGGAATAGCCGAGCATCGTCGCCATTTGAGCCGCGTAGAGCAACTTCTGCTCGCGGGCGTCCCCGTACCGCATGGAGGCGGAAACGTCGAGCACCAGGTGGCAGACGAAATTCGTCTCCAGCTCGTACTGCTTGACGAAATACTTGTCCCGCGTGAAGTAAACCCGCCAGTCGATGTGCTTGGGATCGTCCCCCGGCGCGTACTCGCGGTGCCCGGCGAACTCCACCGCGAACCCCGCCAGCGGCGACTTGTGCGCCCCCGCCAGGTTCCCAATCACCAGGGAGCGCGGATTGAGATGCCGCTCGGCAACGTGGCCGAGGACTTCGGGGTCGAGATAGCGGTTGAGGACGGTTTGGGGCATGGGGGAATGGCGAAATTCGAATTCTCAATGACGAATGGTTGGCGAGCAGAAGTTTTACGCGCTAATCGGCAAATGCTCGGGGTCGAGTTCCACGCGCTCCACGGTACAACCTGCCGCGCCGGCTTGCGCGATTGCGGAGCGGAGGGCTTCTTCGAGCGACCCGGCTGCGCGATGGAAATCGATCTGAGTTGCTCCGCAAAATGACCCTGGCGTGCCATCCGAACAGCCTGCTTCAAATAGTCGATCCGCCAGGTCGTCTGTCAGCTCCGGCGCGCCCTTAAGGACAAGTGTAAAATCGTGTTTATTCATATTGAATTGGATTCGACATTCGACATTCGACATTCGAATTTCGTCATTTCTACGCCGCCGGCTTTTCGTACCTTTTGTCCGCCGGGATCGCCTGGAACAGCATGTCGATCAGCTTCTCGCTGTTCAGGCCGTTGGCCTGGGCGGCGTAGTTGCCGGCGATGCGGTGGCGGAGGGCCGGCTTGGCGACGGCTTGTACGTCCGCGATCGTCGCGTGGTAGCGGCCGTAGAGGATGGCGCGGGCCTTGGCGCAGGAGACGAGCGTGAGGACACCGCGGGGTCCGGCCCCCCAACTCACCCACTTGTTGACGAACTCGGGGGCTTCCTTACTGTTCGGGCGCGTTGCCCGGACGAGGGCCCAGGCGTAGCCCAGGACCTGGTCGCTGACGGGGACGCGGGTGACCAGCTTCTGCATCTCGACGATTTCATCGCCGGTAATCACGGTCTGAATGTCTCCCAATTGCCCCGTGGTGACGCGGCGGGCGACCTCCCATTCCTCGGCCGCACTGGGGTAATCGACCTTGATGTACAGCAGGAACCGGTCGAGCTGGGCTTCCGGCAGCGGATACGTCCCTTCCTGCTCCAGCGGGTTCTGCGTGGCCAGCACGAAGAACGGATTGGGGAGCGCGTGCATCTTGCCGCCGGCGCTGACTTGCCGCTCCTGCATCGCTTCGAGCATGGCGGCCTGGGTCTTGGGGGGCGTGCGGTTGATTTCGTCCGCCAGCAGCATGTTGGCGAAGATCGGTCCGGGCAGAAATTTGTAAGCCCGTTGATGATTTTCCGGATCTTCCTGAATGACTTCCGTCCCCGTGATGTCGCTGGGCATCAGGTCGGGCGTGAACTGAATCCGCTTGAAGGTCAAATGTAGCGACTTGGCCAGCGAGCTGATGAGCAGCGTCTTGGCCAGGCCCGGCACCCCTTCGAGCAGCGCGTGGCCGCGGGCGAACATCGCCACCAGCACCTGCTCGATGACTTCGCTCTGCCCGACGATGACCTTCGATAATTCATCGCGAAGGCGGTTATAGGCTTTCTCACACCGCTGCACGGCGGCGACGTCGTCTTGTTCTTTGGTATCGGCCATTTTCGGGATGGGGGCTAGGGACTGGGGTCAGGGATCAGTACTAAGTACTAAGTACTAAGTACATTCTTCACTTTACACTCTTCACTTCCACTTACTCCACGCTCTCAAAATACCTCTTGAGCCGTTCCTCATATCCCCGCGGCGTCTTGCCGCGGCTCTTGGACTGGATGGCACTGCGGAGGGAAGGGGGAAGCTTAGCGAACCAGGGTTCCTTTTCGAACTTCTTGGCGGCTGCGGCGGCATCCTGGTTTTCCTTTTCGCCCTTGCTGTCTCCCTGGGCTGCCGGCGTGAGCTGCAGCTCTCCCTTTTCTTGCTTCTGGTTCTCCTGGGGAGTTCCCTTGTCGGATGCGCCACCCTTCTTGGCCAGTTGGCTGGGGTTGCCGGGCTTGGGCTCTTCGCCCTTCCCCGGTTCGGTCCCTGGCTCTTTGCCGGGTTCGCCCTTCCCCTTGGCCTGACCGGGCTTCGGTTTTCCCTTACTGCCCGGCATCGGGGAACCTTGGGCTTCCGCCGCTTGAGCGACCTGTGCGGCTTGCTCGAGCGCTTCCGCTCCGGCGATTTGATCCGCGGTCACTTCAGGTGAATTGGGGACGAGGCCGGTGCCGAGGTCGCTCGGCATGTCGCCGCCGGGCTGCCCTTCACCCATCGGCTTCCTTTCACCGGCAGGCTTCGCTTCACCCGCGGGTTGGCCTTCACCCATCGGCAGTCCTTCACCCATCGGCAGTCCTTCGCCCATCGGCTGGCTGAGCTTCGAGGCAGCTTCGAGCCCTTCTTTCACGGGCTTGTTGGCCACTTCTTCCTGACCGGAGACTTCCGCGGCTCCTTCGCCAGTAGCGCGCTGGGCCTGGGCGAAATCCTGAGTCGCTTCTTGCAGGGCATGGGCAGCAGCAACCTGCTCGGCGGACGGGGCTTTCCCCTCGCCCATCGGCTGGCCATGCTCCAATTGTTCGGCGGCTTTGGCGATGGCGTCGCGGGCGGCTTGCTGGTCCTTGGCGAGCTGAGCGATGGCTTCGGCGATGTCCCGGTCCTTGCGGAGCTGCTGCTCGCGAGCGGCCAGGTTCGCGGCTGCCCGATCAAGCTGCCGATCGACTTCTTTCTGAGCTTCCGCGGCCTTGCCGGCATCCTTCGCCGCCTCAGCTCCTTCAGCCGCTGCTTCCTGCGCCTGTTCCAAGGCCGCAGCCGCCCCGGGATCGACCTGAGCGGCTTGCTCGGCAAGTTGACCCGCGGCCTTGGCTTCTTCGGCCAGATTGCCGGCTTCCGCCTTGCCGAGATTCTCCAGCGCCTCCTTGATTTTCTGTTCCGCCCTGGCGAGAGCGGCGTCGGTTTTTTCCTGGGCACCCTTGGCAGCTTCGGGTTTGCCACCTTGAATCTGCTCCTTCGCCGCGCCCGCTTCCTTGGCAGCTTCGGCGGCGGCTTCTCCCGCTTCCTTGGCGGCGGGATCGGCGGCGGCGGCTTGAGCTTCACCCGCCAACTTTTCTGCTTCGCCAGCCGCCTCTTCAGCATTGGCCTGAGCGGCGGCGTCGGGCTTGCCGGCGGGCGATTGAGCCGCTTTCTCCGCAGCTTCGCTCGCGGCTTTCATCGCTTCGGCCAGAGCTTCGCGGGCTTCTTGCCGAGCGGCATCCGCCTTGCCAGCTTCGCCGTTTAATAGTTCCTTGGCGGCTTCAGCGGCATTCTCGGCGGCGTTTTTGAGAGCCTCCGCTACTTCTCCCTTGGCCTCCTTAGCAATCTCGGCCGCTTCTTCGGCGACCTTCTGCTCAGCAATCGCCGCATCGAGCGGACTGTTCGATTTCCCGCGAGCCAGCTCTTCGGCCTTCGCGTCCGCCTTGGCCTGATCCTTAGCGGCGTCGGCAATTTTCTCGGCGAGAGCTTGGGCGTCAGCCGCTTCGCCCTTGCCTTCCGCGCGAGCCTGCTCTTCTTGCGCTTCGTTCACCTTGTCCGCCGCCTCGTGGAGCTTGGCGATGGCCTCCGCCTTGGAATTATCGGGCTTGTTGATTTCGTTTTCGACCGCATTGCGGGCGGCCTCCGCCGCTTTGAGCTGCTCGCCGGCAATCTTGGCAAGCTCCTCGGCGGCTTCGCCCGCCTGCTTGCGCAGCTCCATCGCGGCATCAGCCAGTTTCTCAGCCGCCATGTCGGCCGCCTGGGCGGTTTTCTCCGCTTCGGGCTTGTTGGCTTCGCCCGGCTTCGCTTCGGCGGCAGCCAGATCCTTGGCGACTTCTTCCACCGGCTTCTTCGCATCGTTCAGTTTGGCGGCGGCCTCGGGAGCCGTGTTCTTCACGCCTTCGGCAATTTTTTCGACGACTTCGGCGACTGCCATATTCTCCTTCGCCAGAGCTTCCGCTGCCTTCTTCTCCAGCCCCTTGTCCTTGGCGGCTTCGGCGGCTTCCTTGGCAATCTGCTTCTCGGCCGCGGCGGCCCGTTCGAGCGCTTCGGCCGCTCGTGCCAACTCGCCCACTTCGACCGCCTTCTCTTGCCGCTTCGCATCGGCCAGGGCCGCTTCGACCTCGGCCTTGGCCTGGTTGATGGCGTCCTTGGCGTCTTCGGCCGCCTCCTTACGCATGTCGGCCGCTTCCGGGGCGGCGTTCTCATCCGCCTTGGCCGCTTCCGCAACGGCTTCCTGGGCGTCGTTCACTTTCGATTCCACGGCGGCCGGCAGGTCCTTCATCGCATCCACCTTCGCCAGCTCCGCGGCTGTCTTCTCTTCTGCAGCCTTGGCCTGGGCGGGAGCCTTCTCGGCATTCGCATTCGCCTGGGCCTGCTCCTTGGCTGCTTGCTCAAGAATCTTCTTCGCCTCTTCGAGCTGCTTTACCTTCAGGGCCAACTCGTCGGCACTCTTGTTGGTCTGGTCGAGGTCCGTCCCCTGCTGAAGCTGCTGTTCGACTTTGGCCAGCGCGCCGATGACTTCTTTCTGGGATTCCAGCGCCTCTTCCTTCTTCTGCTCAAACAGCTCCTTCGGCGCTTCATAGGCGGCCTGCTTCGCCTGCTCCAGCAGCGGCTGCGTCGTTTCAAACTTCTGCAGGGCTTCCGCCAGCTTGCCGAGGTCTTCGTGAATCTGCTGCTGCTGCTTAGCGAGCTCGTCAGCTTTTGGCGTGGCCAAGTCGGTCTTCTTGGTCAATTCGCGGAGGGCTTCCTGCTTCTTGAGCATCTCGCGGACCATCCGAATCGCCGCTTCGCGGTCGCTTTCGATCAGCCCTTGCGTCTCCTCCAGCTTCTCCAGCAGCCGCTTGAGGCCGATGATGACCAGTTCCTGGCTCTTCACCGTGGCGGAAAATTCTCCCTTCGTCAAAAAGCTCGCGGCACTCTTCAGCTCCTGCGAAACTTGAGCCGCCTTCAGAATCCGAATGCCGTCCGAAGCACCGGCACCGATTTGTCCACCCCAGGTGCTGACGTCCTCCAGCGTGGCGACAAGCTGGTAGTAGAGCTTTTGCACGTCGGCCTGGTCTTCAATCGTGGTCAACGTCAGCCGCTCCCGCTCCTCGGTCTTTCGCTCGGAGAGTGAGGCGGTAGTCTTCATCGTCCTCGATTCCATCGCGATGAGCTCACGGACCTGAGCAGCCAGCTTGGCGATTTGCATGCGGCGGTAGAGCTTCTGCCGCTCGGCCATCAGCTTGACGACGACTTCGCGGATGACGCCGCGGGCCTCGTTGAACTTGGCCAGGCGGTCCTTCTGCGTCCCTTCCTGGGCGGCAACGAGGATTTGCACCACCTTCTCCATGTCCTCCTTCATCAGTTCGCCGATGTTCCCCTTCATCGAGGCGATGTCTTTATAAATCGGCAATCCCTTCAGGCCGTTCTCTTCAAGTTGTCGCATCTGGATTTCCAGCACGCTGGCGACCAACTCGCCGGCCAGTGCCCGGGCTTTCTCCTGGGACATTGCCTTGCGGCGAATGTTGTCCCCTTCGGCGCCGCGGGCAGTCGGCACGAGGAGCGCTCCCATGACAAGGACCAGCAGACTCACCACCAGGGGCCGCGAGACGAGCTTCCGTTTCATGGGGACTCTCCAATGCCAAGTTGGCGTTTGATGATGTCCGTCAGCCGTTGCTCGGAGCGTTCGTCCGCTTCCGAGATGGCCGCCAGCACACCGCTTTCATCCGAGATTTCGAGAACGAGCGGGTCGCTGTAATACGACACGCCCGGCTGATCACCACGATAGTCTACCACTTCCAAAACGACCTTGATTCGGTCCCCCTTCGCCAGCTTGGGGGAGATTTTCAGTTTTCCGAGCTGCAGTCTGAATTCTCCCGTGGCCGGGAGTTTGGCGGAAGTCAGCATTTGTCCCTTCGGGAGGATGGGCTCTTCCGCTCGCTCCGATGCCACCAGCGGAGCGGCCTGCGTCGTCGATTGGTCGATGCCGGGAGTGCTGGCGACTCCCCTGTCATCCTGCTGCCGCTCGACTTCCACCAGCAGCTTGAGCTGCGCGATGCCGTAGTCGTCGGTCGCCCGGTAATGCACCACCGGCTCCGCGGCGGGGAGCACGACTTTATGCACGACTTCCGCCGCTCCACTTGGCGAGCGGTCGGGGCGGATGCGGATGACGCCTCGCAGCGGAGCTTCGAGCGATAAGCCGTCGGTATCGGTCGCTTGAATTTCGTACTTCAGTTCCTCGGTGATGCGGGCGAAGGGGTTCTTCTCGCCGCTGGGCGTCTGCAGTTGCCACAGCCGGCCGGCGTTGTCTTGTTTGGCCAGCTCAAACCGTTTGGCCTTGCCGTCGACTTTCGTTACCAGCCAGACGGCGGAAAGACTCTTTTCATTCTTGCACTCCACGGCCACCTGCACCTGCGAGCCTTCCAGCACCGAAATCTGCGGGGCGCTCGTCGGCTGGGTGTCCTTCGCCGTGCGGGCATAGGAGGGAGGCAGCGGGGTGAGCTTCCGTTCCACGATTGGCAGCGGAATCATGGCGATGCGGGCGGGGTCGGTCCAGGCGTCGCCGAGGAACAGCTTGTACTTGACTCCGTCGGCCAGCCGTTCCATTTGCCCTTCATAAATGGCGGTCGCGGCGATTGCATTTGCCGAAGTGCCCTGCCAACTCGTGATGGCATCTCCGACAAGTCCCGCGGCAGCCGTGAGGGCGGGTGCATCTTTGGCGTCCATGATGGTTTCGATGGACTGCGGCACGTCAAACGCCACCAGCGACAGCACTTCGTCCCGCCACGGCTGGCTGATATCGGTCTCGGGGTTCATCGCCGCCTGGCGAAGCTTCTCGGCTCCCTGTTTCAGCCGGGCGAGCCGCTGATCGAGCGTGAGCGCCTTCAGTTCCACTTCTGTTTTGGCACGCGAAGGGCCAATGGAGGTGATGAGAGCCCGTCCCTTCTCCGGCAGCTCTCCCTTGGTCTGCTTTACTTGGATCAGGAATGAAATCGGCCGGCCCTGCGCGCACTTGGCGTCTTCCGGCCGGCTGCCGTGTTCGCGCGAGGAAAGCACCTCGCGGTGGTTGACCAGGACGTAAGCGATTTGAGTCTTCGTCGGATAGTGCATGCCGCCCAGGAACAGCCGATTGGCAAAAGCGATGGCGTAACCCGGGAAAATCGCGGCTGCCAGGAGCATGACGGCAGCGGTGACGCCCAGCGTTGTGCCGCGGCGAATCATTTGCTCGCGGGAGAAGCCCTGAAACACGTTGATTCCACGGCCAACGTCCGCCACGTAATCGATGACCGCCGTCTCCAGTTGCACCGAGCCCCATTTCGCCGCCTCCGGCTTTTCAAACTGCAGCGCGGCCACCAAGTCGCTATCAAGCTGCTGTTGCCGCTCGACCATCAGGGCGATGTCTTCATCAGTTTCCTTGATGCCGAGGAGCGGCCGCGTGAAGCGGTGGCCAGCCCAGGCGACGACACCGGCCCCAATGAGAATCAGCACCACCCGCTCAGGAATGCCGAACTGGAAGGCCACATCGAACACGAAAACAGCCACCAGCGTCCACAAAGCCGCCGTCACCATCGTGGACCAGGCGGTCCCCCCGCGCACGAGGGCCCGCGCCCGCCGCAGGCTGGCCAGTTGAGCGCGAAGTGTGGAAAGTTTGGTCATGACAATTTAATCATCTTCCGCGACAGCCACTCCCCCAGCATCAGGGCCACCACCAGCGTGAACCAGAGCGGCGTCGTCCACAGGGCATGGTTCCGCGTCAGGGCTTCGCGTTTTGGCTCGGCGTGGATGTCGTTCACCAGGTTCGAGACGGTCGTGAGGTCGTACGAGCGGCCGCCGGACTGCTGGGCGATTTCGGTTTGCAGTTTCTCATCCCGCACGCCGCGGCGGCGTTCGGCAGAGAGGGGCAGTACTTCAAACCGCTGCTCGTCGAATTTGTTGGTCACGGGATCCTTCACCCGCAGGCTGTATTCGCCGGCAGTGAAAACGGGAATGCGGATCTCGAACACTCCCTTGCGGAGCATGGGGACGGCGACGGGCGTTGTTTCATTGCCATTGCTACTCGGTTTAACCAGCTCCGCCGTCAGTGTGCGGCTGGCAAGCTTCTCGTCGGTGAGAGGCTCATAGTTTTCGTCGTAGGCTTCCACCGTGAGCGTCACTTTGTCTTCTGCCCGGTACTGCTGCTGGTCGAGCCGTGTGACGAACCGCTTGTCGTTCCCCAGGGCGTGGCTCATGCCGAGGCGGTAGATGAGCTGCGACCAGAACTGGCGATAATACTTCTCGCCATACTTCCGCCGCAGCCGCCACATTTCGTTCTCACCGATGTAGACCACCTCCCCTTTGCCATACTGCCGCACGGCGATGATGGGCTGCGGCGTTTTGCCATCGGCACATTTGTCGGTCGGGTGCTCGGCCAGGGCAAACGCCTGCTCATGCAGGGCCGCCACTGGCTGATACCAGGGGAGCTTGCCGAGATTGTCCCAGGCTTTGCTGTTTTCCACGTCACTTTGCCCCAGTTGCATGAACTGGTAACGTGGGGCGTGAGGTGTAAGGCGAAGGCGGAACTCCGGCCGTTCGGGGGCGGTCCGCAACTCGGCGTTGGGGTCGATGATGACCGGCAGCATGTCCGCCAGCGGCGTTTGATAAATCTCCTTCGGACCAAACCGCGGGCCGGCGATGACCACCAGGCCGCCGCCGAGATTTCCCACATATTCCTTCACCATCTCGCAGAAGCGGTCGTTGAGGTTGGCCCGCGGCATGTCGTCGAGGAACATCACGTCGTTGGCAAAAAACTCGCTCCGCTTGGGCGTCAAGGTGCTGAGGAACAGCACGTTCGCCTCGCGCACCCGCGGGTCTGATGAGCCCAGGAACGTGCGGAAACCTTGCATGCCGACCAGTTTGTCGCGGTGAAAGACTTCCTTGATGAACCGCCATTCCCAGGTCGGCTCGTGGGCCACGTACATCAGGCGGAGGTAGTCGTCGATGATGTTGACCTCCCGCGTGGCTCGATTATTCTGGTCGACGATTTCCCCCTCGACCTTATCCACCATGGCGGTAAACTCGAAGCGGCCGGACTCTTCCGGCGTGAATGGAAGCTCCGCGGTCTCGACGCTGGATTGAAGCGTGACGGTTTTCTCGCCGACCTTGATTTCCGCGGTGCTTTCGCCGGGTGTTTCGCCGCCGAGTTTGCGGGCCATCACCGTAACCGTGACCGAGCGCCCTTGCAGCCCGCTCTGCCGCAGCTTGACCAGGACGCTGCTCCGCTCGGCTTTTTTCATCTTGGGGTCGGTCTGCAAATCGACGGAGAGGTCCACCGCCTCCGTTACGCCGACGCCGACCGTGTAAATCGGCACGCCGAGCCGCGAGACGGGAGAGTTTTCGCTGCTCCCCAGCGGAGCGATGCCACTGTTGTGGGCGAAGTCGCTGAACACGACCACTCCGGCGAGCCGCCCTGAGCCGAATTGCTGGCCGACTTCGCCAACCACGGAGCCGAGGGCGGTGACTTGTCCCTTTGTCGTCAGTTGCTCCGCCAGGTGCTTGGAATCGAGCTTGTCCGTGCCGCTGGAGTTGAGCGTGAGCTTGCGAAGCTGGCTGGTGGTGTTGCCGTCGAACAGGAAGGCTTCCACCTGGACCTTTTTCTCGCTTTGCAGCTTCGCTAGGACGTTGTCGTTCTTGTTCAGCAGAGCTTTGATGTAGTCGATGCGGGTTGGCTGGCCGGTGGAAGTTGCGGCGGGGTCTTTCTTTGCATCGGTCTTGGGCGGTGTTGTTTCTTGGAAGCCCGTCGCTTCGACAAGGGCCTTCCGCTGGGCTTCCGGCAGCTCATCTTCGATGGCCATGCTGTCCGTGCCATCGAAGATGACATAAACGTACGGCTTCTGCTCATTCACCAGCCGCAAGCGCAGAACGGGGTCGGCCAGCGTGATGAACAGCACCGCCAAAAGCAATCCACGGCTGGCGGCGAGACCAAGGCGGGCGAAGAGCGAGCCTTTCGGCTGGAAGCGGAGATAGAACGCGAATGCCGCTGCAACCAGTGCAGCGCCACCCAGCAGCACCCAGAACGAATTCTCCTGGGCCCATGGCGCAGCCAGCGACGGATCGATCTCGCTGATCGAGGTCACTCCTTCGCCGCCGAATCCCAGAAGCCAGCCGATGAAACGCATATTGATTAACTTACTTCTCCCTGTGGCCGCACAGACGGCCAGGCCAAAATTCCCATTTCCACCAGCAAACAGCCAAACACAAACAAGACCAGGAACCACCACCAGTTTTGCCCCTGGATCGTAGCGCCAGCCAGGCTGATGTCTTCGCCCACTCCCACCCAGCCCAGGTTGGTACCACTCGCCCGCTCCTCGAACTTCTCCCGTGACAGTGGCGAAAGGTGCGATTCCTCCGCATCGCCGTTGACAACCAGTGGGATTTCCCACACCGGCTTTTCCGAAACAGCCGGCTGAGAAGGATCTACCGAAGCCGGCTGGCCGCGGTAAGCGGAAATGCGATAGGCTCCCCGCTGATACATGCCGCTTACCGTCACGCCTCGCTGCTCCTTGCCGATGTAGCCGATGTCGAGCGGCTCAGGGGGAGCGTCGCCGGGACGCGCAAGCGAAACCGTCAAGTCGTGGTCTTCGGTGAGGAGCGGCAGCGTCAGCCGTTCCTGCACGCCGTAATTGCGGCGGGGGAGCGTGGCCTGGATCATGCTTCGTAAAATGCGATCAAAAACCACCGTGGCGTTCGTCGTCAGCATCGTGTTCCACGACGACGACAAGCCGCTCGCGCAGAAGATGACCGTGCCACGGCCGATTTTTCGCTCCACCAGGAACGGCGCACCCTTCTCGTCGCTGAATCGGGCCAGCACTCGCGGCATCTGCTGCTCGACGAGAAGTCCGATGCGGGCCTCGCGGGCGGCGTCTTCCGCGGAAGCATCGCCGGTTGCGTCGGAGGCGGCTCCGCTGCTCGCGCTGGCCCAAGTCAACCACGCCGGGCGCAGTTCCTTGAGTCGCGTTTCATCTTCCACCTGTTGCTTCCGGTCTTCCTCCGTCAGTGTACCGTCGGCGGTCTTGGTGTCTCGATCCGCTTTCCGCTTCTCCGCGGCGGCGAGGAAAGCCAGCTCGTCGCCGAGCTTCTTTCGCTGTGTCTCTTTCCAGGCATCCAGCGTCTCGCGGCTCACGTCGGCTTCGACGGCTTTGAAAAAGAAGGGCTCGGAGTAAAGGTCGCGGAGGTCATTTTCGGGCATCCCGGCAAGCTGGAAAAACTCGTCACCGGAGAGACTCTCAAACGAGAGAAAAAACGGCTTCAAGTTTTCGCCCGCTGCTTCAGGGACTTCGCCGATCACGTCGCGCTTCAGCGGCGCGGGAAGAATCCCTTCCCCGTCTTTCCAGGCCGCGGCATCCCAGGCACCGGGATTGAACTCCGCACCGGCCGCAATAAGCAGTTGGCCACCCTGCTTCACATAGTCCCGCAACATCGGCACCGTGTTCACGTCGTCGATATTCGCCAGGCCCGCAACGACAACCAGCCGTGCATCGGCCAGCACGTCCTGGGTCAGCTCGTCGGCCCGCACATGCTTGATTTTCACCACCTGCCGCGGCGCTTCTTCCCGCGCCGCCTTCGGGGCGAGCAATTTCCGCAGACGAATCGTCTCTCCCAGCCGATTGCGGGCGGGGTCTTCATCCTCGGCTCCGAACTGGTCGACGAAGACAACCGGCAGCGCGGCGACGACGGGCACCGCCAGGAACCGCTGGTCGTCCGACGGCAGTTCGTCCTGGTCAATGGTGGCCTTGAGCGTGACGAAAACCGGCTTGCCCGGTTCCGGCATCTCGCTCAAGGCGTTGAAGGTGTATTCGAAATCGACTTCGCGGGTCCCTTCGCCGGGCTCCAGCAGGGCCAGCTTCTCGCCGATGACTGATTCGCCGAGGAAGAGCTTGACTGGTACATCCCGCCGCGCGTCCAGGCCTGAATACTCGACCTGCACCACGATGGTGCTGGGTGTCTCCACGTCGGCCAGGCCGTCCTGCACACGCAAGTCGGCAATCCAGGCGTTTTTCGGGTTGGGGAGCGAGACATCCACCACCTGCATCGCCGGCAGGTCCTTGAGCGTCTCGGGGCTGGTCAGGTCCTTCCAGTTGCTCTCCTGCTGGTCGCTGATGAAGATGATCCGCTTGGCCAATTCCGGAGCCGCCTCGCTGGCTTTCTTCGCCTCGTTGACCGCTTTGAGCACCGTGGCGGAGCGATCCACAATCTCAATCTTCTCCAGTGCCTCGAGTGCGTTCTCTTTGGTGTCGTACGGATCAGGGCTGTACCCTTCCCGCGAGCCGCAGGCCGGGATGACCGAGATTTTGCTACCGGCGGGGAGCTTGTCGATAAGCGTCTTGGCTTTCTCCTTCGCCCGCGTCAGCCCGGTCCCTTCCGCCGTTGTGCCGTAATCCATGCTCAGACTGTTGTCGACGACGAGAATCGCATGCACCGGCTGATGCTCGTTCAGACCCTCGCGCCGCTGGGAGTAAAAGGGCTGGGCGAGAGCCAATCCGAAGAAGAACACCGCCGCCGTCCGCAGGACCAGGAGGATAATGTCCCGGATTTGCATGATGCGGCGGTTCCGCTGCATCGCCTCGCGGAGAAAATCCATCGCCGCCCACTGCACCACCTTGAACCGCCGCCGGTTGAGCAGATGGATGATGATCGGCCCCAGCGCGCAGAGTCCCCCCGCGATGAGGAAGCCGGCAGTCGTGAGTGAGAATCCGAGGAAAGACATCTAAACCTAAATCTCAAGGCGGGATTGGCAAGAAAATGGATGGCAAAAAGATAAGATTCGAAATCCAAATCCTTTCTTCATTTTCTTGCCAACCATTTTCTTGCCATCACTCTTGATTTCTCTTACTTCAATTTGCTCTTAAAACTCTCAATCTTCCCTTCCTGCAAAATGGGAAGATATCGGTTCGGGATCGCCAGGATGAAGCAGGAGACGCTGGTCGCGTACAACTCGCCGTCGCGGCCGCCGACCTGGCCGCCGCCGCGAGCGCCGATGTTCCGCCAGACGCCGTTGGTCTGCGAATTGTTGGCGTCGATCACCTGCGAATCGACCAGGTGGTCCCGCATCTTGGGGTAGCTCTGCTCCCAGTACTCGCCGTTCACCTGGTAAAGCGCCTGGCCGACGTAATACAGAGTGTAGGCGTCGAACGGCATCTGGCCGTCCCGGTTTTTTGGTTTGGGAATTTCGCGAATGGCGGCTGTAATGACCTCCATGTTCTTGGGAATCCGCCAATCGTCGTACTGGCCGAACTCCTGCATACAGACAACGCCAGCCGCCGCCATGGCAATCGTGCCGCCGCCGCCTCCCTTGCCGTAGGTGAACTGGCCAGGGAGCTTCATCAGCTCCGATTCGGGCAGGTTGCGATTGCCGACGGGCGAGTAATGCTCCCGGACGCTCTTGATCGCCAGGTCGATGACTTCCGGCGGCACCTCCAATCCGCTATCGACGGCACTCCGCAGAGCTTTGGCCTGCATCACAGCCAGGCTCAGGTCATGCCCGTTCGCCTGCCGCCGAGCCTGATAATCCCAGCCGCCGTCTTCACACTGGGTGTTGGCGATGAGCTTGAGGGCCCCATCCAGGACCCGGTTCATCTTGCGGTCCTTGGTCGTCTGCATCCCGTGGGCCTGGCCGAGAACGAAGGTCGCCAGCCCGTGGTTGTACATGTCCCGCTGGGCATCCGAGATGTTCAAGAGGCCCGACGGCTTGGCCCGACTGACGACAAACTCCAGGGCCTTGTCGAGCTCTTTTCCGTACTTTCCGCGGCCGGGTGCGTGGCCGGCAGACATGAAGGCCAGAGCCCCCATGCTGACCAGCCCCAGGTCGTTGCAGCCCCAGTTCCCCTCCGGACCCTGATTCTTGGCCAGCCATGCCAGCCCTCGGTCCAGTGCCGCCTCGCTTTGCGGCGTGATTTCATCCTCGGACTGGGCGTAGACCGGCCCCACCGCGAAGGCCAGCGACAGCAGGGAGATAAGGAGCAGTTTCCAGCGGCAGAGCATGGGATTACGGCTAGTTCGCTGGTGAAACCATTGCCGCAAATCCCTATGCAGCTTGGAGATTCAAGATAAGAGCCACTCCGTTATATGCTGCTATGGCCGGAAAAGCGAATTTGTTACGGGACGTAGCGGCAGGCGGGCCGCCTGTCTGCTTTTTTTCACCGCCGATTCAAGCTAACAGGCGGGCCGCCTGTAGCTACGCCCTATTTCGGCAGCAGCGTGCAAATCAGCCGTTTGGCCTGATGCGACGGGGGAAATTCCAGCTTGCCCACGTCGACCAAATCGGCCACGACCTTATCCATGACCTTGCGGCCTTCTTCAATGTGGGCCAGCTCGCGGCCGCGAAAGACCACAGAGACTTGCACCTTGTCCTTGTGCAGGAGGAAGCCGCGGGCCTGCTTGATCTTGAAATCCAGGTCGTGCTCGCCCGTTTTGGGGCGGAGGCGGATTTCCTTGAGCTTGGTGTGATGCGTCTTCTGGTGCGAATTCTGCTTTTTTTCGTACTTGTACTTTCCAAAGTCCATCACGCGGCAGACCGGCGGGCGCTCGTTGGGAGCCACCTCCACCAGGTCCAGCCCGACGTCGCGGGCTCGCCGCAGGGCCTCGTCCACGGGGATAATCCCCAGTTGATCTCCATTCTCGGCAATCACACGAACAGGGGAAATACGAATCTGCTCGTTAATGCGCGTTTTGATCTGGTCGATCGCTTTACCCTTTCCTGCAAACGAAATGGACATGCCCGCGGGTTTTCCTTCTGGCTGGTTCCCGCTCAGGCGGAAATTGGATGAAAGTGCTTCCTAAAGAATATCGGGTGATTTCGGGCCTAAGTCAAGAATGGCGGGGGAAATAATGGGGTGTAGGATGGTCTTCCTGGACCGCCCCGATTGGCGTGAAACGGCCGAATGGGCCTTCCGAAAAATCAAGAGAAAATTTGTCCCAAACTATTGACTGTGTCACATGGACATGTATACAAATGAATGCACACTTTTTGTTCCAGGAAATGACCCTGGCGGCGAATGCCTGGCGAGGGAAGTCGATCGACAAGCAGGGTGTTAAATTGGAGAATGAAAGCGTCGCAAAAGCGTCGAAAAAGTGAATCAAAAATGCCTTACAAAAACAGGGGACACCAAGCGACTAGGGTGAATAAGAGAATGGGAGATATTCGCCTGAATTGAATCAAGAAATGAGCTGCAAGCTATTGCTAGTAAATGGCTTACAGCATTCACTCCTGAGAGAAATACTGCCTCGAAAACATGAATAATCCTGCCTAAATTAGCCCTTATCAGCGTCCGCCGGTTCCACGAGGTTTCCAGCATCGCTCGTGAACATTTTGGACGGCCTGGGAAGGCCATCCTGCGAAGCCATGACACTACCATCCTACCCCTGGCCCCTCCCCGACGCCGACGTCCAGTCGGCATTGGCGGCGGCCTACCAGGATGGAAGTTGGGGGAAATACGACGGGCCGAATTGCCAGCACTTGGAAAAGGCGCTGCAGGAACTGAACCAGGTGGAGCATGTATTCCTCTGTTCCTCCGGCACGATTGCGGTGGAACTGGTGCTGCGGGGACTGAAAATCGGGCCCGGGGACGAGGTGATTCTGGCGGGGTACGATTTTCCAGGGAATTTCCGCGCGGTTGAAGCGGTGGGGGCCAAGCCAGTCCTCGTCGATTTGATCGAAAATTCATGGTCCCTCGACGTATCGCAAATTCCGCAGGCGGTTTCGCCCCAAACCAAAGCGGTCATCGCCTCGCATCTGCACGGGTCGCTCGTGGATATGCGGAGCCTGATGACCATCGCGCAGGAGCATGGCCTGACCGTCGTCGAAGACGCCTGCCAGGCACCGGGCGCTCAAGTGCAAGGCAAACCGGCGGGCTCTTGGGGAGATGTGGGAGTCCATAGTTTCGGCGGGAGCAAGCTTCTAACCGCGGGGCGGGGCGGAGCGATTGTGACTCGGCGCGAGGAGGTGTTGCAGCGAATCAAAATCTTCAGCGAGCGGGGGAACCAGGCCTTTCCCCTCAGCGAGTTGCAGGCCGCGGTGCTGTTGCCGCAGATTCACAAACTGGCCGCCAGAAACGAGGTCCGCTGGAAGAACGTAAACAGGCTCGTGAAGGCGGTTAGCGGGCAATCAATTCTGCAGCCCCTGCCGCTGCCGCAGAATGGCGATGTTCCTGCCTTCTACAAGCTCGGTTGGCTGATTGTACCGTCACTCCAATTGCCGACGGACCCTGAAGCCGAACAAATCCGCCTGAGTTTTGTCCATCTCCTCCAGCAACGCGGTCTCCCCTTCGACACCGGCTTCCGCGGCTTTGCCCGGCGAACCACCCAGCGGTGCCGCGTGGTTGAAGAGTTGCCGAATGCACGAAAGGCGGCCAATTCCACCCTCCTGATGCATCATCCGGTCTTGCTGCAACCGCCGGAAGTGATTGATGAGGTCGCGGCAGCATTATTGGACGTCGCCGGCCGCTAGAAGGAATTGGTCGCGAGAAATAGGATGGTGATTTCCACCCAAATTCGACACTTACCGCATCAACCGTCATGACTCAGCTCAACAAAATCTCCAGCCGCATTACTCAGCCCAAAAGCCAAGGGGGAAGCCAGGCAATGCTTTACGCCACGGGCCTTACCGAGGCGGATATGGGCAAGGCCCAGGTGGGGATTGGCTCCGTCTGGTACGACGGCAACCCCTGCAACATGCACCTGAACAAGCTGGCCGACCTGGTGAAGGAAGGGGTGCGGGAAGCGGGACTCGTGGGAATGCGGTTCAACACCATCGGCGTCTCCGATGGCATCTCGATGGGGACCGAGGGGATGAGCTACTCCTTGCAGTCGCGAGACCTCATCGCCGACAGCATCGAGACCATCATGGGGGCCCAGTGGTACGACGGCCTGGTCACGCTCCCCGGCTGCGACAAGAACATGCCAGGGTGCCTGATGGCGATGGGGCGGCTCAACCGGCCGTCGTTGATGGTCTATGGCGGCACCATCAAGCCGGGGCAGCACGACGGCAAGCCGCTCGACGTCGTCTCCGCTTTCACATGCTACGGTCAGTTCCTCGCGGGCACGATTGACGAGAAGACGCGGACGGAAATCGTCAGGAAGGCCTGCCCCGGTGCAGGGGCGTGCGGGGGGATGTACACGGCCAACACGATGTCCACCGCCATTGAAGCGATGGGCATGACGCTGCCGTACAGCTCTTCCACGCCGGCGGAATCCACGGAAAAGGCTGCTGAGTGCCGGGCCGCGGGCAAGGCGGTACTGTTCCTGTTGGAGAAGGACCTTAAGCCGCGGGACATCATGACCCGGGCGGCCTTTGAAAACGCAATGGTAATGGTCATGGCCCTCGGCGGCTCCACCAATGCAGTCCTGCATCTGATTGCGATGGCTCGTGCCGTGAATGTGCCGCTGACGATTGACGACTTCCAGAAAACGAGCAACAGGGTACCGTACATCGGCGACTTGCGGCCGAGCGGCAAGTTCGTGGAAGAGGACCTGCACAACGTCGGCGGCACCCCGGCTGTGATGAAGTACCTGCTGGAGAAGGGTTTTATCAATGGCGACTGTCTGACAGTCACCGGGAAAACCGTGGCGGAGAATCTCGCCCCGCTGCCGGGTCTCAAGTCCGGCCAGAAGGTCATCATGCCGCTGGAGACGCCGATCAAAGAGACGGCTCACATCCAGATTCTTCGCGGCAACCTGGCTCCCGACGGGGCCGTCGGCAAAATCACGGGGAAGGAAGGGCTGGTGTTCTCCGGGCCGGCTAAGGTCTTCGACAGCGAGGAAGACATGTTGCATGCCCTGGAGCGGAAGGAGATTCTCAAGGGAGACGTGGTCATCATCCGCTATGAAGGCCCCAAGGGGGGCCCCGGCATGCCCGAGATGCTGACGCCGACTTCGGCCTTGATGGGCGCGGGACTCGGCAGCGCCGTCGCTCTCATCACCGATGGCCGTTTCAGTGGCGGCTCCCACGGGTTCCTCGTCGGGCATGTCACGCCTGAGGCTCAGGACGGCGGCCCCATCGCTCTCGTTAAGACGGGTGACAAAGTGACCATCGACGCCAAAACTCAGCGTCTGGAAATGGACGTGAGTGAAGCCGAGCTCGCGCGACGCAAGCAGGGTTGGAAAGCCCCGCCGTACAAAGCGACTCGCGGCACGCTGTACAAGTACATCAAGAACGTGAAGTGCGCGAGCGAGGGGTGCGTCACGGATGAGTAAACGCCAAAAAACAGGCGATTTCACGCATGGTATAATGATGAGGTGACGTTCCTCGAAAGGAGAAGGGATATGACGGTTGCTGACCAAACAACGACGGGACTCGATGAAGTATTTGTGGAGGCGCTGATGCTTCCTCAATCGGAAAGACTTGTACTGGCCAGGCAACTTATCGATAGTTGCACCGTGGACGAGCCAGCGGTTCTGAATCGGCAACAGTTGGGAGAACTATTGAATGCCAGAATCAAGGCGGTCGACGAGGGAAGGATGGCTACGTTCGATTTTTCTGAGTCAATAGCTCGTGCGCGACAGTTGCTCGGAGCCGTGCTGCCGGATGGCAACGGCGTGTAGGAGAATCAGTTTTCGGGAGATGAACCCATGTCCTTTTCAGACGTCTTAGAACTTGCGAAGACTCTTCCCGAGCAGGAGCGCGAAGACCTGGCTTTTGAGATTCTCAATTCGCTTCCGACTGGCCGTCCTCCGCGTCAACAAGGGGAAGAGGACTTGGCCACAACCATTCAACGACGGATGGAGGATCTGGAGAACGGAAAGGCGAAGACCGTTGAACTGTCCGAGGCGATGCGGCGTATCAGAGGTCGCTAGATATGCGGCTGGGGATTCATGACGAAGCGGTTGAAGACGCTCGCGACGCGTTTGATTGGTATGCGGAACGTTCTCAGCGCACCGCCGATCAGTTTGCAGAGCTGTTTGAGGAGGCAGTGGTGAGCATTGTCCGCAATCCGCGTTCGAATGCTCTGGTTGAGGAGGAAGATCTACGAGGAGAGTTTCGCCGCCTCGTCATGAAGAAATTCAAATTCTCGATTATCTACCATGTCGGTGGTGAGCGGGTTCTTGTGGTCGCGGTGGCCCACCCTTCGCGTGACCCAGGCTACTGGATGCATCGAGCGCAGGAATGATGGTTACCCGTGTGCCGCCTTGTACAAATTCAGCGTGATATGGGCCTGCCCCTGATGATGGGCCTCATGCCAAGGGAGGATGTGCAGGACGTCGAGGAGGGTGAGCTTGCGTTCTTTGAGGGCTTCGGGGATGTGGCCGAGGTGGATGTCCTTGAAGGTGGACAGGGTCTCCAGCAAGTGCAGGCGGGACTGGTCGAGAATGCGGCGGATTTCATCGAGGGTGGGGATGTTGTCATCCGGCGTGCTGCCGCCGCGGAACCGGGGCACGAGGTCGCTCCACGCCGGCATTTTCGGCGGGGCCAGCCGCTCGGTGGCGAACAGCTCCTCCGTGATGCCAATGTGCATGAGCTGCCAGGCGACGTGGGCGCGGCCAGGACCGGGCCGCCAGGCGAGGACCTTCATGGGATCCTTCTCTTGGGCAACGCGATCGAGGGTCAAAAGAGTACGAGGACGGAAAAAGCCCATCGCATCAACCATGCTGTGAATACTGCTCATTTTCGCGGGACCTTTACGGGTTCTTCAGGTACAACAGAGACAGTGGCGGGCGGCTGACTGGGATCATCATAAAAAGTCGCGTGGGGAATGAACAGGAGCGGAACGGTCGGCGTAGTAATGCAACTCAGTTGCAATTGACAGAAGGCCGCTGACCGCCAATAATCAGAGCTATCCATGTTGAGCAGGCATTTCAAACTCGTCGCGCTTTTTGCAGTCGTGCTGCACATGGCGGACGGTCTGCTTGCGTCGTGGGGGCATTCGCATGGGCCGACGCATGAGCATCATGCTTGCCATCAGCCCGCGGAACACGCCGGGCATCACCACCATCATGGCGAGTGCGCCAGCCATAGCCACGAAGAGAGCGATGAGCCGGCCGATCATGAACCCACCCTACCCAGTCACGACGATGCCGACCACTGTGCCGCTTGCCGCCACTTAGCACAGGCCGCTGCGCATTCGTTTGTTCTGGTCCAGCTGCCGACCGAAGAACAAATCGCTCCGCTGTGTTGCCACTTGGAGCTTGCCGAGCTCAGCCGCTCAGCGCATGCCTATCAATCTCGGGGTCCCCCAGCGATTGCTCTTTAACCGCCGTTAGAGCATTCGTTTCGTTCCTGGCCTACGTCCGCGCCTTCGCGGCTGGCCCGAATTGGGGATCCCACTCATGTCTCGCCGCAGAACCGGCTTCACGCTGGTGGAGCTGCTGGTGGTCATTGCCATCATTGGCGTACTCGTCGCCTTACTTCTTCCCGCGGTGCAATACGCCCGCGAATCCGCCCGCGCCGCGACTTGCTGGAACAACCAGAAGCAGCTCGGCGTGGCCTTGCATCTGTTCCACGACACCCATCGCCGCCTTCCTCCCGGCTGGACCGGCAGCGATCCCGACGGCCCGCCCGGCTGGGGCTGGTGCAGCGAAATCCTGCCGCAGTTAGAGCAGAACGATCTGTGGGCGAATATCCGCCGCGACCTGCCGATTGACGACCCGCTTAACCAACCAGCCCGCGAGACGCCGCTTCCCATCCTGCTGTGCCCATCGGACGGAGTGAAGTCCAAGTTCATCATCCACGGCGGCTTGGGTAACGTGGAGTTTGGCAACATGGACGTCGGCACGCCGCTGTTCGAGGTTAGCCGCACCAACTACGTCGGCGTCTTCGGCACGGACGAGATCGAGGACGCGCCGCACGACGGCAACGGCACCTTCTATTTCAAGAGTCAACTCACTCTGGCGGACCTGCACGACGGCCTGTCCAACACGCTCGTCGTGGGCGAGCGGCAGAGTCGTTTGGGAGGCTCGACGTGGACGGGAGTCATCCAGGGCGCAAACAACGCCAAGGCCCGCATTGTCGGCATCGGCGACCACCCGCCCAATCACCCGCACCATCACTTCGACGACTTCACCAGCAATCACCCCAACGGCGTTCACTTCCTCTTGGGTGACGGCTCCGTCAAGCGACTCCACAACAGCATCCACGAGCATGTCTATAGGGCGCTCATGACTCGCGACGGACACGAGGAGCTGCAGGTACCATAATCTCCCGTCGCATCGCCCTGATAATGTTGAGGCGGGCGCCGCCAAGGTTGGGCGAGGGTCTCCTGACCCCGCCCACACGACCGACCGAAGGTCTCCTCCATGCCAGCGAGGAGACTTGCGGTCAGGCGTTTCGGCGGGGTCGGAGACCCGCGCCGAACTCATTGGGGAAAAGTTTAGACGGCTCGCCTACTTCGGAATCCGCTCTCCCCGGATGATGTCCTCAAACGTCTGCCGCTCGCGGATGAGCTCGGCTTTGCCGTTCTGGATCAGGACTTCGGCAGCGATGGGCTTGCTGTTGTAGTTGGACGACATCACGGAGCCGTAAGCGCCGGCCCGTTCCAAAACGAGGTACTCGCCGACGCTGGCGACGGGAAGGGTCCGTTTGCAGACGAAGCCCCCTTCCTCCTGCGTGAAGATATCGCCCGATTCGCAGAGCGGGCCGCCAACGACCACGTCGCTGGTTGGCCGCTCTTTCGCCCCATCCTTGGGGACGATGGACATGGGGTGATAGGCCCCGTAGAGGATCGGCCGGGCGAGGTTGTTGAAGCCGGCGTCGAGCAGATAGAAGGTGTTGTCCCCCATTTGCTTGATCGCCCGGATTTCGCTGATGAGGTAGCCGCTTTCGGCGACAAGATAACGGCCGGGCTCGATTTCGAGTGTGAGCTTGTGTTCGAGCCGTTCTTCCAGGCGTTTGCGAGTGGCGTCCCAGAGGCGGAAGTATTCGGGCAGGTCCACATAGGACTGTTCGGAGCGATAAGGAATCGGCAGACCGCCGCCGGCACTGATGTTTGTCACGCTTCGGCCGATGGCGAGGACGGTTTTTTCCAGCGAGCCGCAGACCTGGGCCAAGTGCTCCAGGTCCGTGCCGCTGCCGATGTGCATGTGGATGCCGCTGATCATCAGGCCATGGCGGTCGGCCCGTTGCAGACAGTCATCGAGTTGGGTGTGCCAGATGCCGTGCTTGGATTGCTCGCCGCCGGTGTTGGTCTTCTGGCTGTGGCCGTGTCCAAAGCCGGGGTTGATGCGAAGCGTGATATTGCGGCCGGGAGCCCGCTCGCCGAGCTGGTCGATCATGTCCGGCGAGCCGCAGTTGACGTGAATATCGTTCTTCACGACGAGCTCCAGCACCTCGCGGTCAAAGATATCCGCGGTGTAGACGATTTCCGCATTCGGCCCTCCCGCCTTGTATCCAGCCGCCATGGCGCGGCGGATTTCCCCGGCACTGACGGCGTCCACCTTGACCCCCTGCCGGCGGACGAGGTCAAGAATCGCCAGATTGGAACAGGCCTTCTGGGCGTAACGAATGACATCGAACTGGCGAAGGTCCTCGACGCGCTCCAGGATTTTGGCGGCGTCATAAACATAGGTCGGAGTGCCAAAGTCGCGAGCCAAATCGCTGACGCGGACGCCGGCGATTTCGTGGCGGAGCGTGGGGAAATTCGGTGGGGCGGGCATGGCTAGGGCAAGGTGGAAGGGCATGTCGGACGGAGCATTACTTCATTTAACGCAAAGTCGCCAAGGCGCAAAGTCGCCAAGGGAAAAAGCTAGGCAGAAAACCGGCAGCTTTTCGCACTTAGACCACTTTTTCTAGAAAATGTTCGGAATTCCGGCCCGGTTTTGTGCGCCGATTGCGATTTTACTAGTAGGGACCGTTGCTGCGCCCGTTTCCTGAAAGCGAAAAATGAGCGGAAACCCAACCCCAATAACAACTTGCCCAAAATGCAACCAGCCGATGAATCCGGTCAAAGGTGAGATCTATATCTTTTGCCCGCTTTGTTGGTGCCGCTTGGATTCTGGGACGGATATCCGTCCCCCGCGGCCGCACCAAAAGAAAAATCAGGGAACACCTTTGGATGAGGGGGGAACGATGAAGTGAGCCGAGGCATCGGCCAAATGTGCGATTTTCCTTGACTATCGGCGTGGCACCTCTTAGGATGACCGGCGATCGGTAAAAGAGGCATTCTCCGGCTGCACGCTCCAATCCGTTTGCCAAGGAACCGTGAGCCTAGGGGCGGCGTCCAATTGCCGGTGGCGACTTCATGGGGAAAGCTGGCTAGCAGGGCGAACCTGTCCTAGCCGCTTCACGTAAACAGCTTGGTTTACGAACAGGGTGAACTCGTGGTATTTGCCGGTCCAGCAACGTTCTTGCCCAGCGTCGTTCGCGGCGTGACAGGAATGGTCTGTTTGGGGGTTGTGGCAGTGCTGCTTTCGAATCGGTCGTGCCAGGCCAGTTGCGGTGACTATGTTGTGCTACGGGGTGAGCATCCGAAAACGCCTGATACCGGCCCCATGCCCAAACCGACTCCCTGCAATAGCCCTGCTTGCCGCGGCGAAGTGCCCGAGCTGCCGGTGCCGCAAGCACCTCCCCTAGGAAGCTCTGCGGAAAAACCGTTGGCACTAGTTGCCGAGTCGCTCCATCTGGAAGGCGGCAGTCCCAATTGCGAGTGGCTGACCTCCAGCGAACATGCCCGCCCGGGCTTCCGCGCACCGCTCGAGCGCCCGCCGTCTCTTTAGGCCGCACTCTGCTCACGTCTTGAGGGCTCGCGCGCCATCTTCGCCGCGGCCCGCTAGTGTACGACGTTCTTGCTCATTCAAATTGCGGTATTTGTTCGTAGGGTGGGTTAACTCATGGACGGCCTAGGCAGGCCATCCTACGAAGAATTGTAACCGTTCACACTCTGGGAACTCGTCTTGGTGAATTCGAGCCGGTCGGTTTAGTCTAGGGCCACCATGGCCGAACAAGCGGAGTTGTCTGTCTGTCGTAAGTGTAGCGAGTTGGAGCGGCGAGTTGCGGCGCTCGAATCGCAATTGGCGGACGCACTCAGCCGGTTGGCGGCGGCTACCAAGAACTCGGGCAACTCGTCGAAGCCGCCGTCGTCGGACATTGTAAAGGCGGCTCTGACGGGTCGGAAGAAGAAAAAGAACAAGAAGAAACGGATCGGGGGGCAGCCGGGACACCCCAAGCACGAGCGTCCCGCGTTTCCGCCTGAGCAGGTCGACAAAACGCAAGATTATGCTTTCGACGCCTGCCCGGAGTGCGGCGGGAAGTTGGAAGTGCTGGACCAGCCGGCCAGCGTGGTGCAGCAGATCGAGGTAGTGGCCCAGCCGACAAAAATCACCGAGCACCGCAGCCGCACTTGCTTCTGCGGCAAGTGCCAGAAGCAGTTCGTCGCCCCGATTCCCCGCGAGGTTCGGCAGGCGGGACTCGTTGGCCCGCGAATGACGGCTCTGATCGGCTATCTCAAAGGGGCCTGCCACTGCTCGTTCAGCACGATCCGTAAGTACCTGCGGAACGTGGTGGGGGCTACGATCAGCCGCGGACAACTCCGCAAAATCTGCGGCAAAGTGGCCCGCAGTCTGGACCACGCTTACGAGGGCTTGCTGGCGATTCTGCCCAGCCAAAAACAACTCAACGTCGATGAAACGGGGCACAAGGAAAACGGCCAGGGGATGTGGACCTGGTGCTTCCGGGCACCGCTTTACACGCTCTTTCGCATCGATCCCTCGCGCGGCAGCGACGTGCTCCTGGATGTTCTGGGAACCGAGTTCAGCGGCGTGCTGGGCTGCGACTACTTCAGCGCCTATCGCAAGTACATGCGGCTGAACGAGAACGTGCTGGTGCAATTCTGCCTGGCCCATTTGATTCGCGACGTGCGGTTTCTCGTGGAGCATCCCCAGGCGAAGAACCAGGCCTACGGCAAGCGGGTGCTGACGGCGATTCGCAAGTTGTTCGCCATCATCCACGAGCGGGAAAAATACCGGTCGGAGCAGGACTTTCGTAACGACCTGGAAAATCAAGCCTGGGAGGTTTGGACCGTGGCCACCCATCGCGTTCCGCAGACCAATGAAGGGCAGGCACTGGCGGATCGATTTAACAACCACGGACGCGAGTACATTCGCTTCGTGACCACGCCCGGCATCGAGCCGACCAACAACCTGGCGGAGCAGGCAATTCGCTTCGTGGTGATTGATCGCCGCGTCACCCAAGGCACCCGCAGCCCGGCGGGACGCAAATGGTTGGAACGCATCTGGACCGCCATCGCTACTTGCACCCAGCACGACCAAAGCGTCTTTGACTTCCTGCATCAGTCCGTGTCGGCTTTCTTCCGCGACCAGCCAGCCCCCTCGCTCCTCTTCGGCACTTCTTAAGCCGACTCCGCCCCCTGCTTCCGCCTTCTCACTAACCATCCCGCCACCGCTCCGCGCAAAATGGTAAAATCCTGTGAACGGTTACCAAAATGGTTCGTAGAAGTCGACGAGGAAGGATACGTCAGGCGAAGCGATGAAGGTACATTAGGTTGCGTCCTGCAATTGAGGACCGAGATCGCTCAAGGGGAGCGTTTCGCGTTGAAAATACCTCGACTTTTGGCTGATACAGTCAAGGAGAATGCATATATCTGCGAACTTACCAAGGATGAGGCAGATAACGTGCGCATCGCACACATCAATGGTCGCGCCGGACTTCTGTCCTCGCAAGTGATTGCGACGAATCTAGTAGCATTTCGCCGTGAAACTAAGCAGTCCACCGCTGAGGATCCAACTGCGAAGGCCCAACATGACCATGTGATCTTTATTCAGTTCGATAAGCGCTTTCGGCCGCGACTCTGTTGCGCAAATTACGACAAAGACGACAATTTGAGTGTTTTCCCTGAGAAGGTTCGCAAGGACGTTGCCAGTTTCCTAACGAAGGAAAACTGGAAGGCTTTAAGAAACGAAAGTAAGGATAAGTCCGGCAACGAGTTTGCCGAACCGGTCTTCGTTACCGGGGGATCTTCGCAAGGTCGCGTCGGACGACTAGCAAGTGAGATGAAGTTAGACAGGGTCGAACGAACGTGGTTCGCAGGTTTGCCGAGTATTGCCTTTGAGTGGGCTCAGGGAACATTACAGCAGGCTCTAGGAATCAAGGCGCTTGAGAACTGGCCATTGGAGTCGTTTCTCACCTTATTTGACCGCATCATGGTGGGCGTTGCGACACTTCATCCCGTCCTATTCACCGTTCCCGAGAGAGATAAGTAAGCCCATCGCGTGATCTCCGGTGTTTAACGAGTGTTCGACGCTTGTTTTCACACACAAGGAGGAGCACGCGATGGGTGAAAGACATTCTT
>JBPCKT010000149.1:0-78801 GCA_051004015.1 Pirellulaceae bacterium
CTTTTTTTTTCTTTTCCCTTCCTCCCTCGAAAAGCGCCCGCCTCCCTTTCGCGGAGCAACCCCCGACACTCATGGCACGCGCGGCGCGAGAAGCGCCTTCATTTGTTGCGTCGCGCCCGCGCGCGAAATCTCAAGCGTTACTTCCTGTCCCGCATCCTTTTCGGCGAGCGCGAGTTGCACGTCGTCGGGACCGACGACCGGCTTGGCGTCGATGCGTGTCACGCGATCGCCGGTCTTGAGTCCGGCCTTGGCGGCGGCGCTGTCGGCATCCAGGGCCGCGAGTTCGAAACCCTCCAGCGTGGGCTTACCGGAGAGGCCGAGCATCGGCTCGCTTCCCGCGGGCCATGCGCCGAAGACTTCCGCCCGCAGCATCCGGTCCAGGTGCGGCTGCAAATCGGGTTGCCCAAGGCGCGTGTACAGGAAGCCGCCGAACTGACTGCGGCGAAGATGCACGCCGGTCACGTAGCCATGCTTGTTGACGAGCGCCCCCCCGCCGGTCCACTCGGGCTGCTCGACATCCATCCACAGCGTATTGCGGAAAAACCGCCGCATTTCCGCGATTTTCATCTCTGGCCGGGTGCTGCCGACGAGCTTGGGAGGAAAGGTGAACGCGATGTACCAGTCCCGCACATCCACTTCTTTCTGCGGCCAAAGCGGCGCAAACGGCCAGTCGCCGGCGTCCGTGACCTTGACGAGGCCCAAGTCGAGCTCGCGGGAGATGCCGAGCGTTTTCCCCTTGGCCTGCTTGCCATTGGCGAACTGCACGACGACGTCCTGATTGGGGCCGCGGAGCAAGTGGCCGGCCGTGAGAATCTCTCCTTCCTTCTTCAGGCAGACGCCGCCAATGAGGCGGCCATCTGGCAAGGCGATCGTGACCATCGCCGGTACGGTCCGCTCCACGATTTGTTTCGCCAGCTCTTGTTTGGCCTTTTGGTTCGTGATGTCCGGCGACGGAGCGAAGGGTATGAGATTGAAGTCGTCGGGGCTGCGGGCGAAATAGGTGTGGTCGAACAGCGCCGCCTCGCCATCCGGGCAACCCAGCGAGATGGCTGTCACATCCAGGCTGCCAAAGTCCGCGAATAAATCCCGCGTCAACACAATCCACTGGTCCGGCAGCTTGTCTTGCCAGATCCGCAGCGCACTCCCGTAGGACTTTTCCCCTTGGCCGCCGTCATAGCGGGCAGCGTCCATTCGAGGTGGTGTTGTTTCGAGCTCGACAGACATCCGGCCGCCACCCTTCTTGCGAAAGGCGAACCGCAGGAAACGGAACTCGCCCCACTTGGGCTTCTCTCGGATGGCCACGGGCGCCGGAAACGAAATCATGAACCGCCCCGCCGGCGTGAGCCGGGCGGAGCGCTGGCCGAAGTGCTTGTCGTCCTCCACGAGCGCTGCCGAACCCGAGGCATTGCCGCCATGCGGAGTGAAGCGGGCTTGCTCTTCCAAGGCGCAGTAAAGCGTCGGCAGTTGCGGGGCAGCTTCGATGGTGTGCCAGGAGATGGGGGCGGCATCGCCCTCGGGTGCGTGCCGGATTTCGACTTCAAGACCCGTGCCGCCCGGCTTCTGATAGTTGGCGAGAGAAATGGCGAGCGGCCGGACCTCCATCCGGTCATTCTGCGCCAGGGGAGCCGTGAACTCCGCCACTGGTTCATTGCCGATGCGGATTTCAATCTTTGGCTCCGGGCCGCGATTGATGGGGCGAGTCGCTCCGATAATCAGCCACTGGTCCTGTGGCCTCAGCTGCAGTTGCTTGGAAATGAGCAGCGCCCGCCCCTTTGGCGCGACGGCCTGGTCGAATGAGCCGGGCATGGCGAACTGCTCATTGCGATTCTGCAGGACTTCCGGCGTTGCATCCGTCGGAGCCGCGGCAGTTGCTTCGAGCCGTACGCTGGCGTCCTGCCAGGCAAAGAACCGCCCTCCCAGCCGTTTGTCGAGCTCGGCCTTGACGATGGCGGGGTCGAGCTCCAGCATCGGGTCAAACCAATCGGCGTGGTCGCGGATGTCGAGCGGGTCTGTTCCGGCCGGGCGGCCGTCGTGAGCGGCGTCGACTTGCAGGACGAGGTGCTTTTGCCCCATCGCCGGGCCAGTAAGCGCGAGGACGCCGGTGTCGGCAATCGCTTCGCTGCCGACGATGAATGGGCTTTCCCATAGCGGCGGTGTGCCGGGAGAATTGGCGAAGATTCTGGCCCGCACACAGCCCCCTTTGCCGCTGGCCCGGTCGAGCCCGAGCTGCGAGCGGAAGGACTTCACACCCGGCGGGAGCTCAAACTTCATGATCGCGGGGCCGAGCAGGCCCAATCCCCAGCCGAAGTCGAGCGGCGTGTTCCGCAAAGGGCCGCCAAAGGCACTCTGATTCAATCGCACCGTCGTCCCGCGGCCGCCGGCAAGTTCAAACGGAACGCGGCTCAGGGGGACTTCGCGGGGGAGGAAGAAGCGGCGGCAGGAGATGTCTTTGCTGGGCAGCCAGAGCACGTCCAGGCTCCAAGCGGGCTGAATGCCGTGGACCCATTGGTTGGAATCCTGGGCGTTCCCCATTGTCCGCTGGGTGAAGCGGTCCAGCGAAGTCGTTGCAACCAGGCCGCTCACCGCTTCCACTTGCATCAGGCGTGATTCACTCGTCGAACAAATCGCGGCGAGGTCGTCAAAGTACGCGGGCCAAAATGGCACCTGCTGCAAGTGAATTTCGGCCAGGTCCGACCACGGGACTTTGCGGTTCTCGGTGCCGATGAGCAGATTCACGTGCCCCCTGGCGAAACGAATTGCCCGGTAGGAAACGGAGCGGCCATCGCGGAAGAAGGCCGTGCTGGGTTGATACGACTGCCGGCTGCGGCGCTGCCAGACGATGCGGCGGACGGAAGAGAGTGTCACGCGAATCTCCGCGGACTCCGGCTTGCGCGGTGGTTCGAGTTGCTGAAGTGGTGCAACCAGCAAGTGCGGCGGCAGCGGAAAGAAGGGCTGTTCCTTTCCGGAGCGATAATCCACCACCATCCCCGGCAGGCGGTCGCCGGTATTCATTTCGACGTACGCCGCGGGCATCACCGGCTGCGGTAGCGAGCGGTCCCGCAGCCAGCGAACCGGATTACCGGCATCGAGCAGTGGCTGGGCCTCGAGCTTGGGCACGGCCTGCTTGTCGTGCCAGTCCGCCAGTTTCTCACCAGTGAGCCGTTGCCCGCCGGTCATCAAGGCGGAGTACCGCGGCGGCTTATCGGCCAGCACCGCCGCCGGCGCGCATAAGATCAGCATCCATGCCATTTGCCAGGTTCGCGGCGTCATGAAGCTCTCCTGGCTCTAAGATACCCAAATCAGTGTCTCGCGTTACTCTTCCTTCTTCTCTTCCGTTTTCACGCTCGGGGGCGGAGGCGAGAGGGTTCCCTCCTCCTGCTGCTTCTCGTCCTTCTTCTCTTCGGGCCGGGCGTCGTTGGGCTTGGTCTCAAGCTTTACTTCCGGCTTGATGGCGGAGACCGCCTCCACGACGGCTGCCTTCAACTCAGGCATTACCGTTTCCTTGAGCTTCTTTCCTTCCGCTGAAACAAACTCCGGCACTTTGGCCAGCTCGGCCTGTACCAACTTGGCCTGGGCTTCTCCGGCAACCTTGTTCTCTTCGCGGAGCTTCACCGCCAGAGCGTCCACCTGCTTCGCGTTTTCGTCGCGGACTTTGGCGAACTCCCCCTTAATCTGGTCCTGCAATTTCTTCACCTCGGCGGCGAGTTGCTGCTGGGTAGCGGCCTGAAGTGCTTTCACCTGCTCCGCGGTCAGTGCCTCCAGCCGTTTCGCCTCGGCAGCGACCTGCTCGGCTGCCTTGCGGCGAAGATCCGCAATCTCGCCGCTGACCTGGTCCTGCAACTTCTGGGCCTCGCCCGCTATCTGGGCCTGGCTGGCCTCCTTCACCCGCGTTTCTGCCGCAGCCGACTCCTGGGCCACGCCGGCTTGCAGTTTGCCGGAAAGCGACGCATCGAGTTCACTTCGCAGGGATTCCCGCCGCCGCTCCCAGCGGCGACCAAAAATTCCGGCCGAAGCACTATCGACCACAACCAACAGTCCAACCGTGGCGACAATCGCCGTAACGACGAAACGAGACATCTCTAAATTCCTTGGAGCGGGACCAAAAAGGGAGGAAACCTGGCAGGAGCCGCATACGCGCGGCCGAATGGGGAAAGTGAAGAATAATCGCGGGCTGGATTTTAGGCTAGCGGATTGAAGGTACTCATCACGCTCCGCGGGAGGGACTTTCTCGCGGAGCGAGATGAGTACCTTTCTGGCCTCCAGCCCACCCAGTCGATAACCGTCGCGGATTTCGTGTCGAAGAATCCGCACTCACGGCGGTTATTGCGCCGCGGCGCTCCTGTCTGGAAGAAGTCCCTCGCGCAGTGGCGCAAAGGGAGGGAGCGAATATCCCAGGACCATCGACTGCCGCTGTATTGCCCGTGCGGCTATCCGACTTGGGCCTCACCTGTTTCTGGCTGCTCAACGGGCGGAGGCGGGCGGTCCGCCTGTGCTTTCCGGTCGATGCGCCTGGCCAGCTTGTCGTTGGCCTTGCGTTTCTTGACCTGTTCTCGCTGGCGTTTGGCGAAAGTCGTCGGGCTTTTACTTTTGGCGATAGCTGGGCTCCAAATTCAAGAGACGTGGGCGGACAAATGAATCCGTTTCAAGTAAGTTCAGGATAGGTGATTCGCCGCCGGGCCGATACCCGACTTGGGCAATTTCTGGGTCTTTGAAGCGGGGGGAGTTCTCACACAGGGGCACGGAGGCACAGAGGCAGCAATTGGCAAAATCATGGATGGCAAAATGATTGAGAACCTCATGATTTTGCCATCCATGATTTTGCCGGCCCTCTTCTGTTTTCGCTTGTGCCTCAATAATGTCCCCGATTTGACACCGCTTTACGCCCCGGCTAGCGTTGACTCCCATGAAGCAGTTCTCCATTCTTCTCGGTTCGCTGCTGCTCGTCGCCACCTGCGTGGCAGTTCATTCCGCGGAGCCCGATTTCGCCAAAACTATCGGACCGATTCTGACCAAGCGCTGTCTCGGCTGCCACAATGCGAGCGAAGCGAAGGGGGAATTGGTGCTGCTCAGCCGCGAGGGGCTGCTCAAGGGGGGCGAGAATGGGGCAGTGATTGATCCGAAGAAGCTGGACGAGAGCGTCATCTTGAAGAAAGTTGTCGCGGGGGAAATGCCGCCAGAGGAAAACGGCAAGTCCCAGGCGCTTCCCAAGGAGGAAGTGGAACAGATTCGGACCTGGGTCCTCGCGGGGGCGAAGTGGCCGGAAGGACTCGCTCTGAATCCGTTTGAAGTCACGACTTCAGCCCGTGCAGGACTCGATTGGTGGTCGTTGCAACCAGTGAAGAGGACGAACGTTCCCGTTGCTCAAGAGCAGAGCGCGAAACCGGCAAGCGAGAACCAGGTTGACTCCTTCATCCAGGCCCGACTCCGACAGAAGAACCTCGAATCCGCTCCTCCTGCTTCGCCCGCCACGCTTCTTCGCCGACTCTCTTACGACCTCACCGGCCTGCCACCGACATTCGAGGAAATCCAATCGTTCGAGGCGGACAAAACGCCCGATGCCTACGAGCGCCAGGTCGATCGGCTCCTTGCCTCGCACCATTTTGGCGAGCGCTGGGGTCGGTACTGGCTGGACCTGGTCCGCTATGCCGACACCAATGGGTATGAGCGGGATGCGCCGAAACCGGGTGCGTGGAAGTACCGGGACTATGTCATCGGGGCCATCAACCGCGACAAACCGTACGACCGGTTCGTCATCGAGCAACTGGCAGGGGACGAACTCGCGGATAAGAACGAGGAGACGGTCATTGCCACCGGCCTGCTCCGCATCGGCACTTGGGACGATGAGCCGAACGATGCCCTGGAATACAAATACGAACGGCTCGAGGATCTGGTGCATGTGACGGGATCGGCGTTTCTGGGCCTGACCGTTAAGTGTGCCCGCTGCCACGATCATAAGTTCGACCCCATCCCGCAGACCGATTACTACCGCCTCGCTTCCGCCTTTTGGGCCGGCTTCATCGAACCCCGCGGCCGCGAGTTAATGGGCGGGCCGAGCAAGGAGGAGCTTGGCTTCGACGTGCTCGGCTGGACCGACCGGGCCGACGTCCCACCCCTGATGCTCTTGAAGAAAGGGGATCCTCACCGGCCGGTGGAAGAAGTCAAACCGGCAACATTGTCATTCGTGTCGTCGCTCGTGACACCCATCGCTTCCGGCTCCGGTCACAAGACTTCGCAGCGGCGAGTGGCGATTGCCAAGTGGCTCACCAATTCGCAGCATCCACTCACGGCCCGCGTCGCGGTCAATCGGCTCTGGCAGCATCATTTTGGCCAGGCGCTGGTCCGCTCCCCCAACAATTTCGGCTTCAAGGGTGAGGTGCCAACGCATCCGGAATTGCTCGATTATCTCGCCGCTGAACTCAACGACGGGAATTGGGAGATGAAGCGCCTGCACCGCAAACTACTCTGCTCCGCAACCTACCGACAAGCGTCGGTTCATCCGCGAGAATTGGAGTATCGCGAGCAGGATCCCGACAATTCGCTTTGGTGGAAGGCCAATCGCCGCCGGCTCGACGCCGAGTCGCTCCGCGATACCATCCTGGCAACCAGCGGCGAACTCAATTTGCAAGCGGGCGGCCCCGGCTTCTACCCGCACCTCAACTCGGAGGCCCTCGAAGGGCTCTCCATGAAGGACAAAGCCTGGCAATCCTCGCCGCCGGACCAGCAGGCCCGCCGCAGCATTTACATCTTCAGCAAACGGTCTCTCCTGCTGCCGCTGCTCACCACGTTCGACTTCTGCGACACCACGCAGCCCTGCAGCCAGCGGGACGTCAACGTCGTCGCCCCGCAGGCGCTGGCGCTGCTGAATAATGAATTCACGCATCGGGCGAGTGAGAAACTGGCCGACCAGATTCTGCGAGAGGCTGCGATGGGCGAACCTTCGCACGAGAGGCAAGCCTGGCGATGGATTCTGGGGCGGGAACCGGGCCGTGACGAACTATCCGCGGCGAAGGCCCATCGGAGCGAGCAGCGGGAAGTATTCGAGGCCAATCCGGCTACGAAGAAGGACGCCGAGCGCCTCGCCCTCGCGTCCCTGTGCCACGTGCTTCTCAACACGAATGAGCTCATCTATGTCGATTAATGACAACAACCCCCTGTTCCCCTGTGGCCTCATGCGCCGCGAATTCGTCTGGCAAATGGGGGCGGGTTTCGCGGGGCTGGCACTGTCGAGCTTGTTGGACAGGAATGGATTCTTCGCGCGCCATGCAGTGGGGGGCGAAACCGCAAGCGGCCAGAAGAACCCTCTCGCGCCGCGGCCACCACACTTTCAGACGAAGGCCAAGGCGTGCATCTTCCTGATCATGAACGGCGGGCCGAGCCAGGTGGATACGTTCGATTACAAGCCCGCGCTGGAAAAATACGCGGGCAAGCCGTTGCCGCCCGATAAGAAGTACATCAATTCCGGCGGGCGGAAGGTGGGCTTTCTCACGCCGCCACCTAGGAAGTTCAAACCGGGAGGCAAGAGCGGGCTGTTAATCTCCGATTTTTTCCCGAATGTCCGCGAGCACGCCGACAAGCTGGCCGTCGTCCGCTCTTGCCACACCGATTCGCACGCCCACGGCTCGGCGCTGGTTGCCATGAACACCGGCAGCACGTTCATCGGCCGCCCCTCGATGGGAAGCTGGTGCGTGTATGGCCTGGGAGCGGAAAACCAGAACCTCCCCGGCTACGTGGTGCTGATGGACAAGCGGGGCGGTCCCATCGGCGGACAGCCCAACTGGTCCAGCGGCTTCATGCCCGCGGCATTTCAGGGGACTCTCTTCCGCCCCGCAGGCGATCCGATTCTGGACCTCCGCGGTCCCGCCCACGTCGATGCGAAAGTCCAGCGGAACCAGCTCGACCTGTTGGCGAAGCTGAACGAAGAGCACCTGAAGCAGCGGCCCGGCGGTGAGGAACTCACCGCTCGCATCCAGTCCTATGAGCTGGCGTATCGGATGCAGTCGGAAGCCCCGGAAGCGGTCGATCTCGCCCGCGAAGATCAGAAGACCCTCGATTCGTATGGCATCGGTAAGTCACCGACGGATGAGTTCGGCAAGAACTGCCTGATTGCCCGGCGACTCGTCGAGCGGGGGGTGCGGTTTGTGCAGCTCTACAGCGGCGGCGGCCATCTGGAGGACACTTGGGACGCGCATAAGAGCGTCGAGACTAATCACGGCCAGCACGCAGGCGAAGTCGATCAGCCGATTGCCGCCCTGCTAACCGATCTTTCGCAGCGCGGCTTGCTCGATAGCACGCTCATTCTGTGGGGGGGCGAATTTGGCCGCATGCCTTTCAGCGAAGGGGTGAACGAGCCCGGCCGTAACCACAACCCCTATGGCTTCAGCATGTGGCTGGCCGGCGGCGGCGTGAAAGGGGGGACCTGGCACGGCGAAACCGACGATCTCGGCTTTGAAGCAGTCGTCAACAAAGCCCACGTCCACGACATCCACGCCACCGTGCTGCACCTGATGGGCCTGGACCACAAGCGCCTCACCTATTTCCATCAGGGGCGAGACGAACGCCTGACCGACGTGTATGGGAATGTGATTAAAGAGGTGCTGGCGTAAATAGTACTCCTCACGCTCCGCGTGAGGAGTCATCTCGTGGAGCGAGATGAGTACTTTTCTTGCGCGCTACGGCCGATTGAACTTGTTATTCAGCCCCCGGCGCACCCCGTCTTCCACGGCGGCAATTTCCTTGTCGGTCCATTCGCCCCCACTTTCCCGCAGCTCCTCCGAGAATTTCTCGAGCGTCGCCAGCGGCGCGGACGAGCGGCGGCACTGAACCAGCGATTCCTGGATGGCCTTGGCGATTCTCTCTTCGCTGGGGGTCGGCGGGGGCTTGGGAAATTCAACGTCCAGAATCGCCTGGATCATCTCTGCCGGTGCCATGGCTGGCGCGGGAAGCTTGCCGCTGGGGGAGCATTTTTCCAGAAAGAGGCTCTCAATGCCCTCCGCTCCCTTGTTTCGCCAAATCATGCGGAGCTCCGACTGGCGTTGATGTTTGGTCTTGGGCGGTATGATGGGAGTCTCAGACACTGGCTGGGTTCCTTTCGTCTCTCGTCGGCGGAGCGACGCTTCCTATCTCTGGAGCGTCCGCGTCGTTCCATCATTATAACGCATCGTGCTGCTTCTGTACTGATGCTTGGACGACGAGGTTATAATGGACTGCATGCATTCCCAACCCGCGCTCTCCCGCCGCGAACTTCTATCTACGCTGGGTGGCGGCTTTGGCGCGCTCGCATTGGGCGCGATGCTGGCGGAAGAGCCGCTGTTGGCGGAGAGCAAATCCCCATCGGCGTCTGGAGATGGACAAAACCCTCCCCTCCATCATCCGGCCAAAGCTCGCCGCGTCTTGCAGTTGTTCATGAACGGCGGGGCGAGCCAGATGGACACCTTCGATTACAAGCCGGAGCTCGAGAAACAGCATGGAAAGAAGGTGGATTTTGGCATCACGGCCGCGGCGACGAGCGTGCCGGGGGCGGTGATGAAGTCGCCGTTTGAATTCAAGCAGCACGGCCAGTCCGGGCGGTGGGTCAGCAGCGTCTTTCCCCACATCGCACGCCACGTGGACGACCTGGCTTTTTTGATGGCGATGGCCAGCAAAACCAACGTCCACGGCCCCGCCAGCTACATGCAGAACACCGGCTTCATCCAGCCCGGCTTTCCCTGCATGGGGGCCTGGCTTTCCTATGGCCTGGGGCGGCTGACGGATAACCTGCCCGCCTTTGTCGTGCTGCCGGATAGCCGCGGCTTGCCGTACAACCAGGTTGGCAATTTCTCCGCTGGATTCTTGCCGCAGGCGCACGCCGGCACGGTCATTCGGCCCACTGCCCCCACGCCCATTGCCGCCCTCTTTCCCCCCGCCTCCGTCAAGGAAATCACTCCCGCCAGCGAAGCAGACGGCCTGCGGCTCCTCCAGCAACTTAATCGTGAGCATCTGGCCGAAAACCCCGGGGACTCTCGCCTGGAGGCCCGCATCGCGTCCTATGAGCTGGCCGCCAAGATGCAGGCCAGCGCTCCGGAAGTGCTCGATATCTCCCGCGAAACCGAGCAGACCCACAAGCTGTACGGGCTGGACGACAAGAACACCGAGCCCTACGGCCGCAACTGCCTGGTTGCCCGACGGATGCTGGAGCGCGGCGTCCGCTTCGTGCAGGTCTGGAGCGGTACCGGCGGGGCGAGCAAGAACTGGGACAATCACAGTGATATCCCCAATGAACTGCCCTTCATCGCCAGCCAGGTGGACCGGCCGATCGCCGGGCTGCTGGCGGATATGAAGGCCCGGGGAATGTTTGAGGACACGCTGATTATCTGGACGACCGAATTTGGCCGCTTCCCTTTCACTCAAGGGGCGACGGGACGGGACCACAATGCCAAGAGCTTCGTCACCTGGCTGGCCGGAGCGGGCATCAAACCGGGCGTCGCCAACGGCAAGAGCGATGAATTTGCCTTCGAAGCGGTGGAAAACAAAACCTATTGCTACGACTTACACGCAACGATCCTACACCTGCTGGGAATCGACCACACTCGCTTGACGGTCAAGCACAACGGCATCAACCGCCGCTTATCCGATGTGCATGGGCAGGTGATTGGCGAGATTTTGGCGTGAAAAAAAGCCGGGACTTCTCGGAAGTCTATGTCTGGCCGTCGCCGTTGGACTGTTCGCGGAGAGCGAGGATACGTCCCCGTTTTGTCTCCGTGATTTGCAGCTTCCCCTCGCGAGCCAGCCAGCCGATGGCTTGCATGACGAGGTCGCGGTTGAGCTCGACGGTCTCGACGAGCTTGGCGACCGACATCGACCCGTCTTTATGGAGTGCGTGCCAGAGTGTGCCCGCGGCGTCTCCAATCTGGTCAACCAGGGATGAGGAAATTTTGGTACTCATGTCATTCTCCTTGCGGGCGGCGAAAGGTGGGTCGCAAAGACTCCCTTAGTGTAGGGAATGGGCGGGCAAAAGCTCAAGCGCTAGTGGAGAATTCCGTCACCCCATTTTCAGCAGCGCCTCCGCCAGAATTTCATCCAGCTTCGGCAGGGCTCGCATTTCGGCGGCAATTCGTGGGTGGACGAAGATGCGGACCCGCTTCACGTAGTCGTCGAACTGCTTGGTGGCGAGAGTGTGGACGACGGGAGAGACTTCGCCCAGGGGCCGAAAACACTGCTCTTTGGGGAAATGGATCTGCACGTTGAATTCGATCTCGCGCTTCGCCGGCGGGGCGTCGAACAGCACTTCGTGCGGCGCGATGCGGCAACCGAGACGCTTGCTGGCGGCGGCGGCGAAGGCTTCGCTGCACGCCGTGATCCAGGAGTAGGGCTGGCGGGCAATCTTTTCGTACCACCGCCGCTCCTGGAAAAAGCTGAACTCCGCCAGTCGCTTGTAGAGCCGGCGAGTAGGGCCGAACAGGCCGGCCAGCAGCTCCGCGGCGGGGCTTTCACCGGCGGCTTGCTGCAGGGAAGTGATGAAGGCGTGTTCGCTCTGGCGGAAAAGCTGGTCGAGGTCGAGCGCACCATGGAGCAGGAAGAAGGCCCGCTGAAGCATGGCGGTGGCGCTGCGGACGGCGTGATGCCAGTAGACTTCGCTGAACATCACGTAACGGGCGAAGACCAGCATCTCCGCCGCGGTCCGCCCCTTGTCACGAATTGCCAGGCCATCCCCCGCTTCATTCAGGCACAAGCTACCAATCAGCCGCTGCTGGTCGAAATGGCGGCCGTAGGGGACGCCGCAGTGCAAGCTGTCGCGCTGCAGATAATCGAGCTTATCCGCGTCCACCGGCCCGCTGAGCATGCTCCGCAAAATCCGCTGCCGGTTGTCACGCGGCTTTTCGCTGAGCAGAGCCGTCACTTCCCGCGGCTGGAGGTTCCATTCGTCCCGGAGCGTGTCGGCGATTTCACCTTCCAGCAGAAAGCTGTTGGCGAACAGCTCATGGCTAGGAACGCCCGGAAGGTGGATATCTTCGATGGGGTGGCAGAACGGCCAGTGACCAAGGTCGTGAAGCAGTGCAGCCACAATGAAGGTTTCCGCATCCTCGCGGGTGATCGCCGCTTCAAACCGCGGATCACCGGCGAGCTGCCGCAGGAAGAGCAGGGCCGTGCGATAGACACCCAGCGAATGCTCGAACCGCGTGTGATTGGCCGCCGGATAGACCAGGCTCACGAGGCCAAGCTGGCTGATCCGCGCCAGCCGCCGAAACTCCGCCGTGTCAACGAGCTGCCGCACCCGCGGCGTCAGCGGCACATCCTCCTCGTGCGGAATCCGCACCAGGCTCTGGCGGGAATCCAGCTCGCGGAGTTCGGGGATGTCGAGTAGGGAGGACATGGGAAATCCTGAATGACTAAATCCTAATGACTAATGACTAATGTAAGAAGTCGCGGTCTCAGTTCTTCCCATTAGACATTAGTCATTAGGATTTAGTCATTTCTGATACTGCTTCATCTGCTCCCCGATCCACTTCTCCAGCTCGCCGAAATCGACGGGAGGAAGCTTGCACAAATCCGGGCGGAGCTTGTCGGCCTCCTTGATGTACACATGCGTGATGTCGTGCTGGGACTTTTCCGTGTTCCAGTTGATCAGGATACGGATGCACTTCTTCAGGCTGCCGGGGACGTCGATTTCGTAGGTACACAGGAGCGGCACTTCCAGCCAGCCGAGTTGCCGGGCGGCCAGGGCGGGAAACTCCGCATTCAGGTCCGTTGTGACCGAGAACATCGCGCTGGCCGCCATTTCCGGCTCAATGCCATTGAGCCGGATCATCAGCGCGAAGAGCTGGCGGGTGGCGGTGAGGATTTCATCCCGCGTGTTGTTTTCGACGGTGGTAGCGCCGCGAACGCCGCGAACGAGCATGGGAGGATGAAGTGTGGAGTGAAAATGGGCGTATGCCGGGATTTTAGCATATCGTCCCGCACTTACGCGTCCTAGCCGCTCATGCGCTTCAGCGGCTTGGCGTGAATCTGATTCAGACCTTGCGAAACGGGATCCACCATCACGCCCGTGTTTTCCAGCGCCACGACTCCCAGCAATGGTACCGCCTCTTCCGGGCCAAAGATGATCTGCACGACCGTTTCGTTTCCTAGAAACGAAATCCGCGCGAACCCGTACTCAAACTCGATTGGCCTGCCATCTGCCAATTCGTAGACGGATTTCCCTTCCGGCTTGATCCCGGCGGCAATCAACTTGTCCTTGGGCGCGAGGCAGTCGATGGCGCCCGTGTCGACAAGGAACTCCGCTTCAAAAGGGGTTGCATCTTGAGCGAGATTAGACACTTTGGCCGTTACGTGCGTGACGCCCATGCGCGGCGGACCTTCGAGAAGTGGAGACTTGATTACCATCTCTTCATTCTACGCCCAGCGGCTCACTTCTGCCCGACTATTGCGGCCATAATCCTCTTCAGCCGCAAGCGCACCTCAAAGTCCGATGTCCGCTCGAGCGAGTCGGCAACCAGGGCTTCGATGGCCGGGGCAATCGCCAGCAACTCCTTCGTCGCCGCCTCGCGAGTCTCAAATTTCTCGTCACCAAGCTGGGCGATCAACTCCTTGGCCCGCTGGATCATCTTCTCGTCCGCCTTGAGGCCCGCTGGCTTGGCCGCCGCGGCCAAATCGACTCCGGCGATGTCCCGCACGCAGCGGACGTAAACGAAGTTCCTGCTCGCGATGCCGTTATTGGGCCCCCCTTTGTCATACCACTGGTAGACGAACGCATAATCATCTAGCCGGGTATCCAACTCGCTCGTCCAGAACGAAGCAAACTCCATCGGGCCGGCACAGCACTTGTTGGGGTTGTACTTGGAATTGAGGAATGGCTTATCCTCCGCCGGAAAAATGCCCGCGAGCTCCTTCGCGGTTGGCACGCGCCAGCCCTTGAGGCCGCCGAGCTTCAGCCCCTTGGCATACTCGGCCGCCTGCTGAAAATTCTTCTTGCCCGCCGCGGCCCCGTCCTTCTGCCACAGCAGCTTCGTGGTCGTGTCTTCGATGTATTCTCCGCGGTCAATGAACCGAGGCTTCTCGTCCTTCTTGTCCTGAGCGAGAACGGGAGACAAAAGCAAGGCCGAGGCCAAGCCCAGCAGGCAGGGGTGGAATGCACTGGCAAATCGCATGGCGATACTCCCGGAAAGACGTGTCTTCCCTAAAACAGTTCCTTGATCGGCTCGCCGCCGGGAAGCACGCTGATCGGCCGGCCAGCATCATTAAGATACTGCTTTTTGGCGTCGATGCCGAGATGGTCGTAGATGGTGGCCAGCACGTCGAGGGGCGATTTTGGGTTGTCTTTGGGAAACGCCCCGTGGCTGTCCGAGGCGCCGATGACCCGGCCCCCCTTTACCTTGCCGCCGGCAATCGCAGCGCTGAACACGTTGGGGTAATGATCGCGGCCGGCGTCGTTGTTCACCCGCGGGGTGCGGCCGAATTCTCCCCAGGCGACGACCAGCGTCTTTTCCATGAGCCCCCGCTCGTGCAGATCCTCGATCAAGGCCGAGTAAGCCAGATCCCAACGGGGCAGAAAACCGAGCTTGAGCGACTCGAATCCCTTGACGTGTGTATCCCACCAGCGGAGATCCACCGTCACCATGCGGACGCCGGCTTCGACGAGACGGCGGGCGAGGAGGATCCGCTGGCTCCAGGCGGGGGAGCCGCAGCGGTTGCTCGCGCCGGGGTCAAACGCGGGCATGAAGCCGTAGCGGTCCCGCACCTTCTGCGGTTCAGCGTCGAGGTCGAACGCCTTCTGAGCTTCGGGGGAACAGAGCATGTCGTAGGCTTTTTGGCCGAAGCGGTCGAGCCCGGCCATTTTGCCGGTGGCGTCGGCTTCGCGGCGGAGCTTGTCGAGCCCCGAAAGCAGGCTCTGACGGTCGCCAAGGCGATTCACGGAGAGCCCCGCGGCCATTTCGAAATTCTGCACTTTGAACGGGCCGGACGTAGCGGGGTCGGCCTGCGTCTCAAACGGCTTGCAGGAAACGCCGAGGTACGCCGAACCGGTGCCGGGGACCATCCGCGGAATCATCACATACGCCGGCAGCCTGGGGTTGAGCTTGCCAAGCTGCTCGGCGGCGATACTGCCGCAACTGGGGTGGGCGTTTTCATCGGGGGCGATGCCGGGCCCGTAGCCGGTGAAGCAAAGCTGGTCCCCCGTGCTATGGCCGGCGTCGCCGTGGTTCAGGCTGCGGATGATGGACCACTTGTCCATAATCTTGGAGCAGTGCGGCAGCATGTCGGTGAGCTGGATTCCCGATACGTTCGTGCTCATTGTGCCGAACTCACCGCGAAACTCCGCTGGTGCATCGGGCTTGGTGTCCCACATGTCGATGTGGCTGGGGCCCCCCCGCATCCACAAAATGATGACGTTGTTTTTTGCCTTGTCCTGGATTGTCGCCGGAGCCGCCGCCGCTTCGCTTCGGAGCAGATGCGCCAGTGACAATCCAGCCGTGCCGATGACCCCGGCATGTAGAAAGCCGCGCCTGCTGGCCTGGCTCGTTTCCAAGCGGCGAAACTGGGGGCATGTGCGGCGGAGATTCCAGACGTCGCTCATAGGTGGGCTTTCCAGCGGCTATCGTAGGCGGGGGGCGGACCTCATATCCATCCACTTCTATTTATACATCGGCTGGAAGGGGCGCGGCAAGCGAATGACGTCCTTCGCTCCGCGAAAGAATGCCCTTTCGTGGAGCGAAAGGCGACTATCCTTGACCATCTTCCCCCCGCACCTTAAACCAGAATCTGCGGCAACTCCTGCCTACTGCTTACCGCCAACTGCTTACTCATGACCAACCCTCCCGTCCAGCGTGCCCTGATCAGCGTTAGCGATAAAACCGGCCTGGCCGAGTTCGCCAAGGGGCTGGCGGCGGTTGGCGTGGAGATTTTTTCCACGGGGGGGACGCGAAAGTTCCTGATCGCGGCGGGGATCGAAGCCCGGGACGTGGCCCGCTACACCGGCTTTCCCGAGATGATGGAAGGGCGAGTGAAAACACTTCACCCCAAGATTTTCGGCGGCATCCTCTGCCGGCACGACCACGCGGAGGACATGGCGTCCATCGAGGAACATGAGATCGCCACCTTTGAATTGGTGGTCGTCAACCTCTATCCGTTTGCCGCAACCATCGCCAAACCAGGCGTTTCTCCCGAGGAAGCGATTGAGAACATCGACATCGGCGGGCCCAGCCTCGTTCGGGCCGCGGCGAAGAACCACGCCTTTGTGGCCATCGTCACCAGCCCCAGCCAATATGCGGAAGTGCTGGCGGAAATCTCCAAGGATAAGGGGACTTCCTTCCCACTGCGGCAAAAGTTGGCTGGCGCAGCCTATGCCCATACGGCGGAATACGACGCGGCGATTGCGGCCTGGTTTGCTCGCGGGGCAGGGGAGGGGACGACGGAGCGAGAAACGCTCTTCGCGCCGAAAATTGGACTCACCCTGGAAAGGCACGCCGAGCTCCGCTACGGAGAGAACTCACACCAGCAGGCATCGGTCTACCGGCTGGCGGGGGCGAGCGGCGTGAGCCTGGTTACTGCGAAGCAGCTCCATGGGAAAGAGCTCTCCTACAACAATCTGCTGGACCTCGATAGCGCGCTGGCCATTGTCCGCGGGTTCGAGCAGCCCGCGGCTTCGGTCATCAAGCACAACAATCCGTGCGGAGCGGCCACGGGAGCAGAGTTACATCAAGCGGCGAAGAAAGCGCTGGCAGGCGACTCGCAGAGCGCGTTCGGTGGCGTCCTGGCGTTCAATCGCGCTGTGGATGCCGCGACGGCAGAGGTTCTGGCGGAGCCGGGGCTGTTCATTGAGGCGATTGTGGCTCTGACCTTCGATGCCGCAGCGCTGCAGATTCTCACCACGCGCCCCAAGTGGAAGGCGAACGTGCGGCTGATTGAAGTCGGCCCGCTGGATTCGCCTACTGCCCGCATCAACTTCCGACAGATTGAAGGAGGCATGTTGGTGCAGGAAGCCGACGTGTTGCCCGACGCGGAAAGTGAATGGAAGGTGGTTACGACCGCAAAGCCCAAGGAAGCACAGTTCGCCGACTTGCGTTTCGGCTGGAGCATCGTGCGATACGTAAAGTCTAACGCGATTGTGCTGGCGAAAGACGCCTCCCTCATCGGTTGCGGAGCTGGGCAGATGAGCCGCGTCGATTCAGTGGACATTGCCATCGCCAAAGCGGGACAGCGAGCGGCCGGCTCGGTCCTGGCCTCCGACGCCTTCTTCCCCTTCCCCGATTCCATCCACATAGCCGCCGCCGCAGGAGTCGCCGCCATCATCCAGCCCGGCGGCAGCGTGAAAGACGCGGAAGTCATCGCCGCCTGCAACCAGCACGGCATCCCGATGATCTTCACGGGGCGCAGGCATTTCAAGCATTAGATTTGGGAGGAAGTAGGTGTCGTATGGCGGACTTTGATTGCAAAATTCACGAACTGCTCCCGCACAGGGTATCCGTTGCCGATTCCATGCGGCAATTGATCGATGCTCACGCAGCGGAATATCCAAGCGGCAATTGGACACCGTTTTACGAAATCGATTACGACCATGAGATTCGCTATCTCCAACAAGATTGGTTCTCCTCGGTCATTGAGAATGATCAACCGGCATCCGTCCCGATTGCCGAAATCTGGTTTGGACTCTTTGAACCCATCCGGGGCAGCGGACGAAATCGAGAGACAGTCGCCGATTGTTACGTCGCCGGTGCAAGGCATTTTCAACTAGAAGGTAGCAGCGATTGGGCGGTCGACCCGGAGTATTTTCCTGACGGGCGTTACGCGAATTCCAATGTGCTGGCGAATATCTATCGCGCCGCTTACGGTCCATCGGACGGGCTCAAAAACGATGCTTTGGAGTACTTGTGCCTGGGTTATGTCGCGTTCGCTCTGAAATTCATTTTGGCTGATGTTGACCCGAAACTGATTCTCGGTTCCGAGGAGCCCGTAGGAGTCGCTGCTGGCTGGGATTCCGGGGATCCGTTGTATGTCGGATTTCTGACGCGTGATGGATTCCAAGTCCGTGAACATCGAGAAGCAATTGCCGGAATTGAGAAGCGCCGAAAAGAATTTGACAAGTGGCTTCGTGAAAGACACGACGATCTCGAATGACCGGTACGTAGTAAACGCATCCACCCAGAGTGCCGCTCGCTTGTATGCCCACTCCTGAATTTCTCGTCTGGGCGATTGAGCGGCGATGCTCGCTGCGTCAAATCGCCGGCTTTGAAGACCCGGAGCGGACGGAGCGGCATCTGCGGACGCTCCGGGCCTACAGCGATGCGGTTGCGGAGGGGCGGGTCTTTGGGGGAATTTGCGTTGAGCCGGAAGTTCGTAGTAGCCGGCTTCAGCCGGCTGATAACCCGCTGAAGCGAGTTACTGCGAACGGCTTTCGCGTGGATGATGCTTTGTCTCTCTACGGCGGACACTCAGCCACTGAAACTGCTTGTCGTGATTGTCCCGCCAATGCCGTGCTTAAGGAACATCCCAACAGCCTCGCCGGCTGCTTTGGCATGGTTCCGCTGCCGCCGGATGAAGCCGAAGTTCATGCCGCGGTGGAAGAGGCCATTGACCGGCTGAACCTGCGGGCCAATGTTGAAACGAACTTCCCACGCACCAAGCCGGCCTGGTACGGCCTGTGGATGCGCTCGCCGCTCGATGCTCCCCGCGCCCTGCTGCTCAAATTCATCCTGCGGAATGCCGGTGGTAGTGATCCCGGTTATGTCCGCGCTATGAACGAAATGATTCTCGGCCTGAGCGCCGCTTACGAGCACGCTCTGCCGCTGTATGTGCGGCTCTATCCACGGGGCGAGGTTCGCGGCACCTGGTGGAACCTCGTTTCTCACTGCCAGGCTTGCCATTCCCCTTGGCCGGACCCTCAGAGCGTAGTGTGCCTCACGTGCGGCTACGTCGGCCATCCCGCTTCGCCCCTCAAGCGCCGCGCCCGCGGCACCCGGCCTTACCGGCCGCTGGAAAGGATGCTGGGGAAAGTCAAGGCGGAGGATTTTTTGCGAAGATACGAGGCGCGTTGAAGTCCAAGTGTGTCCCGGCTCGTCATTGCAGGTCTTTCAGTGCCGCGCGGAGCCATAGCGCGACAAAGAGTATGCCGCCGTGCAGGACCAGGCCGATGACGGCGATGCCGATGGTGTCGGCGGATTTCTGGCGAATGCCGCCGTATAGCCCAACCAGGCCGCTGACGATTCCCAGTCCGATCATCAAGCTGGAGACAATGTTGACCGAAAGCCAGACCCACTCGCGCCCAGGCTTGGGGTCCTTCAGCATCAACTGATTGACGACGCAGTTGAGCATGAAGCACACAAACGCGCTCGCCGCCGACAATCGAGCCGCCTGCCGCGACCAGTGGGCGGGAGCCTCCCGTTGGTGGGCCTCATCCTGTTCCGACTGTTCCATGCGTCATTCCGGCAGGGGCTTGCCTTTGGTTTCGGGGGCAAACGGCAGTGCGATCAGGCCAATCAAGAAGACAGCGCACATCGTGACGCCGGCCCAACGGAATCCCTGCTCGTAACCATTCGCCTGGGTGTAAATCGCCTTCGTCATAAACCCGAGCGTGAACGGGCCAACGGCAGCCACCAAGCGGCCAACGTTGTAGCAGAAGGAAGTTCCGGTGCTTCGCAGGCGCGTGGGAAAGAGCTCGGGAAAATAAATCGCATAACCTCCAAACAAGGCGAGCTGGCAGAAACCCATGAGCGGGATCATCCAGAAAATCTCGCTGAACTCGGAAAGGTACGCGAACACCAGCGCGGTGGAGAGCATGGCGGCCACAAAAGCCACGGCAAACGCCGGCTTGCGGCCGGTATAGTGCGTAATGTGACTGTAAGCGTAGATGCCAAAGAAGCCGCCCAGATTCTGGAGGATAGAGGTAATTCCAATCCACACCGCAACCTTGGAAGTGATCTGATCCGCCGGAACTCCGGCTGCCTTGAAGTGATCGGTAAGCACCGGATTGAGCAGATCGAATGAGAAGAACCCAATTCCCCATAACCCAACAACGCCGGAAAAACCCAGGGCCAGACCGACCAGGGCGTTGTACCGCAGGGTCGGATCGCCAAACAACTCGCGAAACGAACCAAGCTGTTTGGCAACCACGCCCTCCTTGCGTGCGGCTTGCCACTTTTCCGGCTCTTTGAGTTTGCTGCGGATGAGTATGGCCAGGAGCGCGGGAAGGGTGCCGATGACGAACATGATTCGCCAGGCTTTGATGGGGGAATCGCCGGTGGTGGCCAGCTCGTGAAGTGATCCGCCGGGAGCTTCCGCAAAACCCAAAGAGATACTGATAAGTGCTGCCGTAATGTTTCCTACCGCCGAGAGTGCCTGCAGCATGCCCAGGGCGAAAGGCCTGGCCCGCGACGGCATGACCTCCGCGACCAGGGCCACGCCGACGGCGAATTCGCCTCCCACGCCAAGGCCGGTCAAGAAACGATAGAACGAAAAGTCCCAGATACTGGTGGAAAACGCGCTCAATCCCGTACAGAACGAGTAAATCAGAATCGTCCAGAGCATCACTCTAGCTCGGCCGATTCGATCTCCCAGGATGCCGAAAAACAGCCCACCTATCGCCCATCCCACCAGGAAAATCGCCGTCGTCACTCCGCCGTAATAGAATTTGTCCTCCTTCGTGGGCTCGATTTTCTTCGTCTCGCCGGTCGCTTTGTCGACTTCGTAGGTCGCCAACAACTCGGTCATTGCCGGAATTCGCGCCAAATTGAAAAGCTGCTGGTCCATCGTGTCGAACAACCAGCCGAGCGCCGCCACCAGCAGCACAAACCAGTGATATCTCGTCAGCAGCGTATACCACGGGCGATTATCGGAGGGATCGTCAGGTGCGGCGGGAGAGGCTTCATCGAACGTATGCATGGAGGGGCCTTCCGGGCTAAGGGCGAGTAGGAACAGCAGTGTAAGGGGCAGGGGGGGACGGTTCAAGTTGGAGCGGAGAAGGTGGGGCGGTGACGGCCGCAGCACCGAGTACTGAGTACCGAGTACTGATTGGTCCTACGTCCATCAAAGGCCGCCCATCAAAGTCCCAGTCCCCAGTCCCCAGCCCCCAGTCCCCAGCCCCCAGTCCCCAGCCCCGAACCCCGTTTTTTTTCCCCTTCCCTGAGAAAAACCGAGCCGTTTGTCGTCATAATGGTGCTGAGGGGGGAGAACCTGGTGAGTCCGCTGCTGACGCCTGAGGCACTTGGCCGCCTGCTCGATGAGCATGGGGGGGCGCTGGTGTTGTTTGCGGCCCAGTGGACGGACTCGCCGGACGACTGCGTGCAAGAGGCCTTCATCGAGCTCACGCGGCAAAAGGAGCTTCCCCGCTGCATTACGGCGTGGCTCTACCGCGTGGCTCGCAACAAAGCCATCAGCATGTCCCGCTCCGCCTGGCGAAGGCGGCGACATGAAACGCTCGCGGGTGCCCTGGTTCCCGCCTGGACCTGTGAGGAGGACCGCCCCCCGGTCGAGAAGGAAGAACTGGCGGCGGCGATTCAATCGCTGGACGAGGGATTGCGCGAAGTCATCGTCGCTCGGATTTGGGGCGGCCTGAATTTCGAACAGATTTCCGAGGTGGTCGGTGCGTCCATCAGCACCGCTCACCGGCGTTATGAAGCAGGGCTCAAGGCCCTGCGTGAAAGGTTGAAACTGCCATGTCCGATCAAGACGGCGACTTGCCCGAAATGAACGAGCACCCGCCCGGTGAAGGCGAACCGCTCGAGGTCTGCCCCATCGACCCCGAGGAGCGGCTGGATACCGAGCGGGTGCTCGGTCTGTTCGCGCCGCGCACCCCGCGACTGAAGCGAGAGCGGCTGCTGGCGCTGGTGGCGAGCGTGCGCCGCGAAGTCGAGCCAGGCTCGAAATCGACGGTCCACTTTCGCACGCCGTGGTACTGGCCGGCGGCGACGGCGGTGATGACGGCGACTTCCCTTTCGCTGGCGGTGCTGCTGGTCGTGCGAGCCAATGCCGAGCCGTCGGTGCGCGTCGAGTACCAGGAGCGAATCGTCTATCAGCCGGTCTATTTGCCGTCCGCGCCGCTGGTCGATTCACCGAAAGAAGAAGCGGTGGTCACGGTTCCTCAGCCCGATGCTGTTGTGACGAGAAATCCGACTCCTCAGGACGACTACTTGAAGAGTCGCCGCTTGGCCCTGGAGCAAGGGGTGGACGCGATGGAGTTTCGCCAGCCTTTGGCGCACGTGAGCATCCCCAATTCTCCGGCGACGCGCGAGGAACTGCTCAGGCAGTTGGGACCGACGAACTCGCTCCGCGGTGGGATGAATCAATCGATGCGGACCGGAGTGACGAAGAGCTGGATTTGGCCGTCGTGGTGAGACCGTCATCTGGAAATGGAACAGAAAGCAACGAAGGAGTTAGGACAATGAAACGATATGCAGCATTGAAATTGTGCGGCTATTTGGCGTCATTTTGCCTGGGGACGAGTTGTGCGGTTGCCCAATTGGGCGACCCGCAGCGACCGGACGGTGCTCAGGCCGACAAGTCAAAATCTCCCGCGGAAGCCGCCCCCTTTGACCCCCAGCGGCCGGATGAGAAAGCACCGCCGAAGGCCATCCAGCACAATCCCAGCCAGCCGCAGGTCATTCAGCTCACGCTGACACCAGCCCCCGAGCCCGTGCCAGCCCTCAAGTATGAGTTGCTCCCCAGTCCCGCGGAGCGGAAGCCAGGAAACGGAGCGACGAATTACTACCGCGCCATGTTGCACGCGCAGCAGGTCTTTAGCGCCATCCCCAAGGAAGATCGTGAGAAGTTTTACCGGGATTACAACGACTGGATTGAAAGGCCGCTAACAGAATTACCCAAAGAGGAAGTTGAAAAATGGGTTGGTTACTACCGCCACGCGATGGCTGAAACCAAGACAGCCGCCTACCGCGAAGAGTGCCGGTTCAACCTGCGTCTGCAGGATTTGCGCGGCATGGAAACGATCAATTTATTGTTGCATGACTTTCAAAATGCCCGTGAGCTGGCTCGGGTTCTCCGCTTGCGGGCCCGATTGGAAGTCAGCAATGGCAAGCTGGACGACGCCATTGAATCCTTGCGTCAAGGCTTTCAACTCGGGCGTGATGTCTCCGAGCCGGAATTGCTTGTCAATGGCCTCGTCGGCATCGCCATCGCCGGCACCATGCAGCACGAGCTAATCGAAATCATCGATCAACCCGGCTCCCCCAACCTGTATTGGGCGCTGGCCTCCCTGCCGCGGCCGCTGGTCGATATGCGGCGTGGGATGCGGTTCGAAATGGACATACCGGAGCGGATGTTCCCCTTCCTCAAGGACGCGGAAACCGCCCAGCGTACGCCCGAGGAGTGGCAGCGCCTGTTGGTGAATAGCCTAAATCAAATCACCGAAGTCGCCGACACTTCGGCTCGGACGCCCGAGTGGCAATCCCGCCTGGCGGCCACCGCCGCCCTGATGATGGTCTATCCCGACGCCAAGAAACGGCTTGTCGAGGAAGGCTTTGATCGCGAAGCACTGGAAAAAATGCCGGTGGCGCAAGTGGTGGCGATTCAAGCCTCGCGAGCGCAAAAGCGGGCGTATCACCAGGTGTTCAAGTGGGCCTCGCTTCCTTATTCTCAGCAAGGCACCAGGTCCGAAGAATCCATGAAGGAGTTGGTTGCCGAAAAGGGAGGCCCCGGTCAAATCACCCTCGCTGATCCGCTGACCCTGGTGCAATTGCTGCTCCCTGGGGTGCAATCTGCGATGATCGCGGAAGTCCGCCTGCAATCGACGCTGGCGGCTACCCAAACCATCGAAGCCTTGCGGATGCACGCCGCCGCCCATGCCGGACAGTTGCCCAAGACTCTGGCCGATGTCACCATAGTTCCCGTACCGCTCAACCCGGCCACCGACAAACCTTTTCCCTACGAACTCAAGGACGGCATCGCCACGCTCACGGTTCCCCCGCCAGCCGGTTCACCGGCAATGATGGGAAGATCGTATGTGATTCGAATGGAAGCCCGATAGCCAACTTGCCCGAAGTATCCGCCCAGGAGAAATACCATGAAATGCCTCCCTCGGTTTTGCCTTTCCCTTTCCCTTTCCCTTTCCCTTGCCTTCGCCCTTGCGCCGCTTCTTTCGTTCGCCCAAGATGGCGGCCTCGGCAGCGTTGCTCCGTTCGTCAATGCCGATACGGTGGCCATCGTCCGTGTGGACCTGAACAGAGTGGATATTCCCGCGACAATCAAATCCGTCACGGGATCCGTGCCAAAGGAACTGCTGGTGGGTGCCGATTTGAAGTCGGCGGAAACTCACGGGGTAGGCGTTCACAAGGCCCTGGTGGACAACGGCGTCAGCGAAGTATACGCCGTCTTGGGTCCGGTGGACCTCCGCCAGCCAGAAGAATCCTTTTTCATCGTCCTGCCGGTAACGAAGGGGAAGAATCCGCAGGATGTCATCGACGCGATTGCGAAAATCGCCGGAAATCCACCCGCTCCTGAGACGCTGTCGATTGTCAATAACACCATCTTGCTCGGCCCACCACCCAGGATGCAGGGGATCAAGGAAATGAAGTCCGCCCCGCGCCCCGACCTGGCCAAGGCGTTGGCAGCTTCCAAGGGTGCCACGATTCAAATCGCCGCGGCCCTCCACGACGATGTGCGGCGAGTATTGGCCGAATCGCTCGACAATCTCCCCAAGGAAATCGGCGGCGGCAGCGGGCAGGACCTGGCGGACGGCTTGCAGTGGCTGGCCATCGGCATCGACGCTCCTCCCAAGCTGTCCGTCACGCTCACGCTGCAAGCCAAGGACGCCAAATCGGCCCAACAGGTCCGCGGCACGCTCAGCACCGCGATGACTATGTTCGCCAATAACGAAGAGGCCACCGCCAACTTCCCGCCGCTCAAAACGCTTCTGCCGCTGCTCCTGCCCGAAGCCAAGGGGGACAAGCTGGTCCTGGCGCTGACGGAGGAAAATGGCAAGGCCAAGAAAATCATGGACGAGCTGATCAAGCCCGCCGTGGTGGCTGCTCAGGCGGAAGCTGCGCGGATGCAGAGCGCCCATAATTTGAAGCAGATCATGCTGGCGATGCACATTTATCACGACACTTACCGCCACTTCCCCGCCGCCTACGGGATGAAGAAGGATGGGACGAAACTGCTCTCGTGGCGGGTTTATCTGCTGCCGTACCTGGAGCAGGACGCACTTTACAAGGAATTCCACCTCGATGAGCCGTGGGACAGCGAGCACAATAAAAAGCTGATTTCCCGGATGCCCAAAGTCTTCGCCTCGCCATCGCTCCCGGAAGAACTGGCGAAAAAGGGAATGGCCAGCTACGTCGTCCCCGTCGGCGAGAAGACGATTTTTGAAGGCAGCGAAGCGACCTCGTTCGCCAAAGTCACCGACGGCACCTCCAACACCATCGGCGTCTTGGAAGCCGATGCCGAGCACGCCGTGATCTGGACCAAACCCGACGATCTGAAAATCGACTGGAAGGAGGCGAAGAAGGGTCTCCATTTCTGGAAGAGCGGCGCCAGTTCCGTGTTCCTCGCCGCGTTCGGCGACGGCAGCGTGCATGCCCTCAGCGAGAAACTTGACCCCGCCACGCTGAAAAGGCTGTTGCAGATGAACGACGGCGAACCGATTGGGGACTATTAGCCTGGGTTAGCTCCTCGTGGGGTAGGCTTCCAGCCTGCCCGGAAAAAAGCATCCTCACGCGGCCCGGCCACGAGAAGTGGCCGGGCCGACTTGTTGTCGAGTCAAGGTGAGTCGCGTCCCTCGCCGGGTCGCCACACATGCAGGTAGTCCATCTGCCTGGCCACGCGTCCCTGCGCTTCGGCTCCGGCCAGCCGAGCGACCAGGTACAGTCCCAGGTCGATTGCGGCGGTCACTCCTCGCGCGGTGACCACGTCGCCGGAATCCACCACTCGTTCCTCGAGCACTTGGCCACAATACAGTGCCAACTCGCTGTATGCATTCGGATGTGTCGTCGCCGGCCGTCCGGTCAAGAACCCGGCCGCACCGAGCAGCAACGCTCCGGTGCAGACCGATGCTTTGAGGCTCGCCGACTTTGCAGTCTGGAGCCACTGGATGAAGGCCGTGTCGTGCTGAAGAGTCCGAGTCCCCTTTCCACCAGGCACGACCACCAGGTCGAAGCCGTCGAGCGTTTCACCCACAGAATCGGCTTGAAATCGCAGTCCCCGGTCATCCGTCACGAACTCCGTGGGCGCGCACACCCGCCACTCGAAATCAGGCAACACGTCCATCGACCGTAGCCGGCTGAGCGGGTCGTACACTCCCACGAAGTCGAGAGCGGTCATCCGGTCGAAAATGACGAAAGCCGTTCGCATCTGGTCCATTGATCTCTAACTGGGGTTAAGCGCCTCGCGATCCTGCAACACGGCCGGCGCGTCTTCCAGTCTACTTGTTCTTACTGTCCTCACGGTCCCCGCGCGGAGCGTGAAAACTTGGAGAAAAGTGACCGGGGCTGGAATTGCATTGTCCGACAAGTATCGTATAATGTCTGACAAGAGCAAATCTCATGAGCGGCCGCATTTCCATTCGCATCCCCAAGAAGCTGGAGCAAGGGGTCCAGAAACTCGTCCAATCGACCGGCAAGAGTGAGTCGGAGATAGTCCGCGCCGCCTTGGAAGACTACTGCCGCCGCCACGGGCGGGAACCGTCCTGCTACGATCTCGCGTCCAGCGCGGGAATCCTTGGTTGCGGCTCCGGACCCGCGGACCTCAGCTCCAATCCGAAATTCATGGAAGGCTTTGGGAAGTGACTGCCGCCCTCTTCCAGCGGGTATTGCTCGATACCGGCCCCCTGGTCCCCATCCTCAACCGCGAAGATTCCCAGCACAACCGCTGCGTGGAAGCGCTGAAAGCGATTCGACCTCCGCTCCTGACCTCCTGGCCGGTGATCACGGAAGCAGCCTGGCTCCTGCGAAATCACCACGACCTGCTCGCCGGCCTCTATTCGCTGGCAGCCCGCAGCGTGCTAGAGATTCTGACGATTTCCCAAGATGAGTTGGCGGATATCGAGAAGCTCCTCAATCGCTACAAGTCTCTTTCCCCGCAACTCGCCGACCTGTCCCTCGTCCATCTGGCCCAGCGCGAAGGGCTGGAAGCCGTCTTCACCCTCGACCGCCGCGATTTCTCCGTTTACCGCCGCAAGGGACGAACGGGGTTTCGCCTGCTGCCGGACGACCGTTGATTTGTGCCCACTGGAAATCCGCCCCAAAACCACCGCGCAAGTCCGGGTGGGGATTGTGCTGACGGAGTTGTAAAGCAGAAACGCAGGGTTTCGCGGGCTCAGAAAAGTTGGAAAAATCTTCTCAACAGTCTATTGACTGTGCCAACCTTGGTGTGTAATATATTGTACACATAGCAAGGCCCCGCTGCGCGCATATTTGGGACGCAGTGGGAAGATCTTTGACAACCTGGTTGTTGATAGTCGGTACCTTCAGGCGAAAGGGGATGGTCGTTTTTTGTGACTTCCTCGCTCGCGCTGCGGATTGGTATCAGGCGTGGTGATTCTACGCTAGATACAGGCCGAGAAGCCGCCGTAAGTGCCTGTAAGTAATGCACTTGCGAGTTGCCACTTGATACAAAATGTATCAAGAACAGGGTGATACATGCGGCCTATTGAAAAGTCCGTTGCCGCAAGTGCTTGCAGGCACACGGTTTACGGAGATTGTTGTCGCCAGAATGTATCAAAAAAGTGTTCGCAAAACCAGTATCAAGAACGTTGCCTCCTGGTACATTTCATGACGCAAATCATGGATGACACAGGACTTGTGAAATGATGCAAGCGGCCAGTTCGAGCATCTACTCTCCGATGTCTCCGAGCTCGCGGCGGAGTCGCAAAAGAACGCGCGATTTGGAGACTCGGACGGTGCCCGGCTTCATGGAGAGGTCCGCGGCCACGTCGCTGGCGGTGCGGCCGTCGATGACGACCCCCCAGAAGGCTTGCCAGGTCCGCTCGTGGAACTCTCCTCGGATGGACTCGAGGGCGCGGAGCAAGACATCGTTGAAAACGAGGTCGTCTTTGCAGTCCGGGGCAGGGGAGGGGAGTTCTTCATCCGCGGGGTCGCGAATTTCCTGCAGCCGCATCGAGGCTTCGGTTCCACCGATGGCGGCCGGCTCGCGGCTCTTGCGCTGAAAGTGGTCCAGCGTCTTGTTGCGGGCGATGGTCATCAGCCAGCCTCGGAATGTGTCGCCGGGTCGGTCCTTGCGGAAACGATGGAGGTGGGAGGCGACGGCGGAGAAGACTTCTTGCAGCACGTCCACGATGTCCTGCTGCAGGACCCCCCAGCGGCGGCACCAGGAGGCGACGAGCGGCGCGTACAGCGTCACCAGGCGTTCCCAGGCGGCGGCGTCGGCCAGGCGGGCTTCGTTCAGCAGACTGCGGGAAGTGGAACCGCCGGGGGCCCGTTGCTCCGAGGCTTCGGTCATAGGCGTCCCCCTTGCCGCCGCCGCGAGATGGCGGTGACCGCGATGCTAAGGACGACGAGCAGCGTGGAGATTGCCGCCATTAGGCTGAACGCTCCGCGGAGGCCGGCCTGCGTCAGCTCAATCTCCTGGTCGAGCGGGCGGACGATTTTCAAAACGCCGACGACGTCTCCTACCTTCCAGTCCCGCTTGGGGCTTTTGCTGGTTGGGCTGGTATCGTTGTGGCAGCCGAGGCAGCTCTTCTCCATGTGGCGGGCGGCGTAGTAGTGCAGCTCGCGCTTGCCCCCTGTTTCGACGAACCGCGTGTATTCCTGTTGCGGCTCATCGGTCGGCCTGGCGTTGGACTCGAGCCAGTCGAGGGCGGCCCGCTCCACCTCATCCTGCGGGCCCCCTTTTTCACGCCCCGGCCAGGGATTGCGGCTAAAGACGCGGACTTGCATCCCCGGATTGCGGCGGCTGATTCGCTCCCCCAAGTCGATGGAGAATGTGGCCGGCAACGGCAGGGCAGGGTGGACATTGCGATAATCCTGCGTGATTTGCACGCCGGTTGTCTTGGTGTTGATGTCCTCGATCTCCTCGCTGTAGTATCTCCAGACTTCGTCCAGCATCTTGTTCTCCAGCCGGGCACTCGCGATCGCCGTCTGGCGGACAAAAAACTCCGAGAGGCTGGACAAATACCACAGGCCCGCGACGGAGCCGAAGATGACGGCGAAGAGAACGCTGACCGCGAGCGGATAACGCTGGCACCACCGCCAGGTCCGTTCGATGCTCCCCATCGGGCGAGCCAGCGGGTGCCGCCCTTCCTGAAATCGCCGCAGATCGGCCTCCATGTCGCGGCCGTTTTGATATCGCCGCGACGGCGACTTGCTGATGGCTTTGAGGCAGATGATTTCCAGGTCGCGGGGAATATCCGGCCGGAGGCGGCGGGGCGGACGCGGGTCGTCCTCCAGCACTTGCAATAGGAGGGCCCGGCGGTCGCCACGGAAAGGGCGCTCGCCGGTGAGCATTTCATAGAGGACGACGCCCAAGCTGTAGATGTCGCTGCGGGCGTCGACCTGGTGCGACTCGCCCGCAGCCTGCTCGGGGGACATGTAGGCCGGGGTGCCGAGGACGCGGCCGTCGGAGGTCATGGTCTGGTCGCCGGTGTCCCGCTTCGCCAGGCCAAAATCCATCAGGTGGGCCCGCCCCTTCTGATCGAGAATGATATTACTGGGTTTGATGTCCCGATGGATGACGCCGTGCTCGTGGGCGTAGTGCAGGGCGGCGGCGAGCTCGCCGGCAATGGTGGCGGCTTCTGGCGGAGCAAGGCCGCCGGCATGGTCCGTGAGGCGCTTTTCGAGCGTGGGGCCATCGATGAACTCGCAGACCAGGAACCAGACGCTGTCTTCGGTCTGGCCCGTTTCGTAAAGGCTGACGATGGAAGGATGCTTGAGCTGGGCGGCGCTGCGAGCTTCGCGGAGGAATCGCTCCACGTCCTCCGCGGACGCAAAGTTTCCCGCCCGCTGGACCTTGAGAGCGACGATCCGTTCCAGGCGCGGGTCCCAGGCCTGAAAGACATAGCCGAACGAGCCGACGCCGAGCTCCGAGCGGAGCTCGAAGCGGTCGAGGCAGACCGGGCCTTCCAGCAGGCGGCGAGCCAAGCCGCGGCCGGCGTCGGCAGCAATACGGGAGGTGCCGGAATGCGTGTTGCCCGTGAGGACGGCGCGTGCCCAGGATTGCTCGTCCTTTTCGGCGGTGCTGGCGGCGACGGAAGCCGAAAGGTGCTGGAGCTGGTCAACGAGGGGGTCGCTAGAGAGGTCCAGTTCTTCCAACTGGGTCAGGCAGGCTGGGCAAGATTCGACGTGCTGGGCGACCGCTTCAAATTCGCTACCGACAAAGCGGCCGTGGGAGAATTCCCGTAGCTTATCTGCCGATGGGCAAAGGGGTTGTGACATGTTCGGATTATTAGGGAACGGGTGCAGACCAGCATTCATCATAACAGGCTTGCGTTACAATCACGTGTAACGGGGGTCCGTTCTTGAATCTGTAGGATGCATCCTACCCAAGCGATGACGCCTCTTTCCTTCCTCTCCTGGAGAAGCCCATGATTCCTTCCTCTCGTCGCGAATTCCTGATGGATGTTGGCCGCGGAATGCTGGTCGCCGGCATCGGCACTTCGGTCGCAAGCAATTTGGGGTTCTCCACGGCGTTCGCGGACCGCGGGCCGGAGAGCCTGAAGCTCGGTTCCTACGAATCGCTCGTCGAACTCCTCCGCAGCACGCCGCCGGAAAAGCTCCAGCCGATTTTGGTTGCCAAACTGAAGGCGGGCGAAGTCGATAACAAGCAGCTTATCTCGGCTGCCGCCCTGGCGAATGCCGAAGCTTTTGGCGGGACGGATTATGTCGGCTATCACACGGCTATGGCGATGCTTCCCGCTTTGGGAATGACGCAGCAACTTCCGACCGAGCGCCAGTCATTACCGGTCCTGAAGGTCATCTACCGCAATTCGCAGCAGTGTCTCTCTCACGGCGGAGCTTCCAAGCCGACGCTGATGGCTTTGCATGCCGCAGAGCACTCGGCAGAAGGGGACATGGGCCTCAAAATTCGCGAAGCCTGCCGCAGCGCGGATTTGAACGCTGCCGAGAACCTCTTCGGCAGCATGACCAGCGCGTCGACGAAGGAAATGTTCAACGCCATCCAGCCGGCGGTTCAGGACGACATCAACGTGCATCGGTTCGTATTTGCCCATCGCACCTATGGGCTCATCGGACTGCTCGGCAAAGAATATGCCCACACACTGCTGCGGCAGTCGGTCCGCCAAATGGTCGATTTCGAAGCCGAGCACAAGCGGCACAAACACCCCGACAATCCGATCCGCGCCCTGCTTCCGAAGCTGCTCGACCAATACAAGCTGGTCGGCAAGACGCCGGGCAAGAAGGACCCGGGTGATGCCGCGGTCGATGAGCTGGCCAAGACGGTTTACAACGGTCCGCCGGCGAAATCCGCCGATGCCGTGGCTGCCGCTTTGGCCGATGGGATTGATCCGGAAGTGGTCGGCGAAGCGATCTCGCTGGCGTCCAACATGCTGTGCCTCCGCCAAGGGATTGACGGCAACCGCTGGCGAACCCACGGCGACTCGGCGGGTGTCCACTCGTCCGACGCGACGAACGCCTTCCGCAATATGGCCCGTAACACCGATGCGAAGCACGGCATCGCCGGCCTGATCGTCGCGGCTTATCACAGCGCCAGCCACACGCCGTTTTCTGGCGATGCCTATCCGCTGGAGAACCATCGTAAGTCCGTCAAGGCGACCGATGCGGCAGGACTGCTCGCCGAGTGCGAAGACGCCGTCAAAGCCAACGATCAGGGCCGCGCTTCCGCTGCGATCCAGATCTACGGCGAGAAGGGCTTCCCGGTGGACGGGGTCTTCCAGACGCTGATCAAGTACACGATCAGCGAGGACGGCCGCTTGCACGGAGAGAAGTTCTTCCACACGGTTGGCGAAGAGTACAAGACGATTCGCCCGGCGTTCCGCTGGCGGCAGATCACCGCCCTGGCCCGCGTCACCGCGAGCGCCTACGGCTATGACCGCCAGGACAAGCACGGCTTCCACGCACCGGGATATGAAGAAGCCTGCAAGTTGCTGGGCGTAACGGCGTAAAGCGGGGGATCGGCAGAATTGCTGAAAATCAAGCAGGACGACGCCAGAAGCGTCGTCCTGCTGTTTTTGGCACTCTACGAAACGCTGATCTGCCCCGGCGCGAACATCCAGGGCCACATGAAGTAGTTGATGCGGCGGATCTCGCCGGGGCGAAGCATGATGGGCACATCCGCCCGGCCGTATTTTTCCATGAATATGTAGGGAAACGAGATGGTGAAGTGATACTGCCCCGGCGGCAGGTCGTAGAACTTGGTTCCCCAATACTTCCGATCGGGATGGCCGTTAATCTCGGTTACCGGAGTGCAGAAGAACAGAAAGAAAGCCAGCGGAAAGAACCCCGTATGGACTTCCACACCGGTGCGCGGACCCGCCATTGGTTGTGACATGGGACTTAAATCCTTCAACCTTGAACTTTGAACTCTCGCTTCAGCACTTCCACCGCTTCGCCACGTTCGCCTTCATGAAAGCCAGTGCATCGCGGCTGAGCTGCTCTTCGCTTTCGTACATCCGCCGCCAGATTTTGGTGGCGGCGGCGATTTCTGGGAGCGCCAGGCCGAAGGCTTCGACGACGAGAGTGTCGTTGTAGCCGACTTGGTGGAGGGCCTCGAAGGTCTCACACCACTTAACTTCCCCTTGGCCGGGAGTGCCCCGGTCGTTCTCGCTGATGTGGACGTGGCAGAGCATGTCCGCGCAGCCGTGGATCGCCCGCGAGATGCACTTCTCCTCGATGTTCGAGTGAAACGTGTCGTACATCATACGGCAGTTGGGATGAGCCACCTGGCGGCAGAAGCGGGCGGCATCGGCGTGACTGTTGAGGAGGTAAGTCTCAAAGCGGTTGAGGCATTCCACGCCAAGCGTCACGCCAACCTTGCCGGCATGCTCCGCCGTCTTCCGCATCGAATCCACTCCCCATTTCCATTCATCGCCAGTCGGTCCCGCCCCGCTGAAAACGCCGATGGCGGAATGGAACGGCCCAACCAGCTTCGTCGCCCCCATCGCCGCGCAGCAGTCGAGAACCTTCTTGTTCCCGTCGATTCCCCGTTGGCGATTGGCGGCGTCGGCACTGATGGGGTTGTCGTCCCCTCCGCGAATGGTCACAGCGGTTCGGGCCAGGCCGATTTCATCCAGCTTCTTTCCCCATTTGCCGTAATCGAGCCCCGTGTTGAAGATGGGCACTTCCACCGAGTCATAGCCATAGCTCTTGAGCATGTGGAGCGTGGGGAGGAGGCCGTCGCTGATCTCGCCGGTCCAAAGGAGCAGGTTCATGCCGTACTTCATCGCGGAATTTCCTCGTAAGAGTCGCTTGGTAAGAGTTCGTGTCGGCGATTGCGGACTGCTTGTCGCATTGCCGGAAATAGCATTTGCAAATCGCCCGGCAGTTGCGGCAGCCCAACGCGGCGCATGACGTGATTCAGCCGATCGAGCAGTTTGCCATCCTCGGCGTAGTCGTACAAGAACCGTTCCTGCAAAAAACGGGTGACGAGATAGGCCACTTTGTCCGACTGCTTCGTGGAGAGGCGGTTGATGGCCGATTGGAGGAATGCGGGATCGGCCTGAGACAGTGCGGCGTAGTAGCGGTCGAGTCTGGCTGGCTCTTCTTCCGTCAGCGTCGCGTCCAGCAGCAGTTCGACCAGGATATGTCCCAAAAAACTCGGCCGAAAGCTGTCGTCCGCCGGCAGAACGTCCCGAATCTGGAGCGTGAAAGCCAGGATCAACTCGTTGAAGGCCGTCGTCTGATGGAACCACTCGTCGTCGCGGTGATGCTGCACTAATCCTCGCGCCAGTGCCGCCAGGTTTTCGTCTGGATCATCGACAAACAGCGCCGCCTTCTTCCCCCGAGCCCGCATCTTGCGATCAATCACGCTCAGCCAATCCGGCACCGCCGTCCCCGCCAGGAAATACGGCTGCTCCGCAAATCGCCAGCCATGGGCGAGGTAGTTCATTGACTTGGCTGAAGGAGATCATCTTCCCAAAATTGCACATGGAAAACCCGAACCGTAGCATCGACTTCCGAAATTCGAAACAGCACCGACAGAGGAATGGATACCACGTAACGGGAACGGTCCGAGAACGGCTCGCCGACTTGATGCGGCTGCGTCACTAGCCGCCGGTCCAAATCGTTGGCAGCGTCCGTGATTTCCTGCCGCACGCGCAAATTCTTGAGCCATAACTCGGCGAGCTTGTCGCTGGTTTGCTTGTTCCAGACGACCGTGTAGCGGATCATGGAGCGCCCAGCTTGTTCAACCGCTCCAGGATTTCCGCCGTCGTGTACCAAGTCGTGCAGGTATCGGCCTCCCTTTCGGCAGCCGCGACTTCTTCCGCTGAAAACACGGGGGGATTCGCGGAATAGACTTTTCCCGATTTGGTGATGAACGCCAGCGGACTTCCGTCGGGTCGGCAGATGGCAATGGGGTAGTCCGACCTCCCTAGCGCTTCTGCTTGTTCGGAAGTAAGCACGATTTTTGACATGGCGATGCGCCTTTGGCGGAGAGTCATTTTCGACCACCCAATTATACCACACGACAGTTAAATGTCGCGTTTTGCCAATTATCCCACTCCTGTCCAAGCTCCACTCTTCGCACTTGTCAGCACCGCGTCGCACACCTGCTGCGTCTCCAGGGCGTCGCGAAAAGTTGGCCCCGCCGGTTTGCCGGTGGAGAGCCCTTCCAGGAAATCGGCGACCTGGTGGACGAAGCTGTGCTCGTAGCCGATGGCGAGGCCGGGGACCCACCACTTGCTCATGTAGGGATGGTCGCCGTCGGTGACATGGATGCTGCTCCAGGCCCGCAGCGGACCTTCGGTCCGGTGGTCAAACCATTGCAGGCGGTGCAAATCGTGCAGGTCCCACTTGATCGAAGCGTGCTCGCCATTGATCTCGAAGGTGTACAGGGCCTTGTGGCCGCGGGCATAGCGAGTCGATTCGAACAGGCCGAGCGATCCATTCTTGAAATGGCAAAGGAACGCGCAGGCGTCGTCGATGCCGACTTTTTCCATCTTGCCGGTGAGGCTGTGCTTCCTCTCCTTCACAAACGTCTCGGTCATGGCCGTCACGTTGCCGATGCTGCCGTTGAGCCAGAGAGCCGTATCGATGCAATGGGCCAGCAGGTCGCCGGTCACACCGCTCCCCGCCGCGGCTGCGTCGAGCCGCCAGGTGCCTTGGCCCCCTTGGGGGACATCGGCGTTGATGGTCCAGTCCTGCAGGAAGTTGGCCCGGTAATGGAAGATGCGCCCCAGCTTGCCGCTATCGATGAGTTGCTTGGCGAAGGTGACCGCGGGGATGCGGCGGTAGTTGTACCAGACGATGTTGGCCACGCCGGCTTTCTCCACCGCCTGGCACATTTCTTCTCCTTCCGCCCCATTCATCGCCAGCGGCTTCTCGCACAGGATCATCTTTCCCGCCTTGGCGGCTGCGATGGCGATCTCCTTGTGCAGGTTGTTCGGGACACAAATATCGACCGCATCAATATCCTTCCGCTCCAGCAGCTTCCGCCAGTCGGTCTCAGTCGATTCATAGCCCCACTGGTCCGCGAACGCTTTCGCCTTGGCCGCATCGCGGGCACACGCCGCCTTGAGGACCGGGGTGTATTCGAGATTAAAAAAGTTGCTGACGCGCCGATAGCCATTGCTATGCGCCCGGCCCATAAAGCCGTAACCGATCATGCCGATGTTGAGGGGCTTTTTTGCCATGGAGGGGTTCTTTCAGGATGGTGGGCTGGGGGATTATCAAAAGCGGAGGTCGGAAAGCGGAAAGCGGAAGAAGGAGTAGAGCAGAGGTCGGAAAGTGGAAAGCGGAACTGTAATGGACTATCCCGCTTTCCGCTTTCAGCTGTCCGCTTTTGTGGCCTTGGATTTGCTGGATTTTGAACGTCTTATGGAGGCAACAACGATTCGTATCAGTTCGTCCGCTTCACTTCTGAGGGCGGCAAGTTTCTCTTTGGGAAAAACACCGCTCTCTTCAAGTAGTTCGAGCCACAGGGCGGTTTCATCCAGTTCTTGCTCCACAATGCCAAGTTTGGAGATGAATTCCGCCGATGAACGGGCTCGGGACGCTTCGCGGAAGTTCGCGGCAACGGAAGTTCCGGACCGCAGAACCTGTTTGCCGAGCGTTTGCGCCAATGTCGTCACCGGAAGCGAAGTATAGAGCCGAACAACGCGCAGCGCAAACTGCTTCGTCCGCTCCCTTAATCCTTCCATTCGCATAATGTTCCTCCGTCTTCTTCCGCTTTCCGCTTTCCGACTTCCGCTTTACCGTCGCAGTTTACGCAATTCCTGTTCGCGTCCCCAGTCCCCAGCCTCCAGCCTCAACTCTGTTGTTAACCTCCCCCGGTAAACCAACACACCCCCCGGCCCGCGGGTACCAACTTGTGTTGGTAAACCCCCCGAGTTTACCAACACCCCCCTCGGAAAAGCGGAAAGCGGAGGTCGGAAGCCCAGGGATTTGATCTCCGTGGTCATTCCATCCACTTTCCGCTTTCCCACTTCCGCTTTTCCCGTCGCTTCAAACGGAATTGTGCAAGCGGACATGGCGGAGCTCCTCAAAAGGACGACGAATCGCGCCCCGTTTCCCCACGAGAACGCAGTAGACTCTATTGTACACTATAGCGTCCCCAATTCAAGAGGTCGGCAGCAAATTTCGACAACTTTTTTCCGCTTTCCGACCTCCGCTTTCCGACCTCCGCTTTCTAGCTCGGTTCACTCTCTCCGGCCCCCGCAGCGAGCTGCAGCGAACCCTAGGGCGGCGAATACGGCTCCCGCTACCGCAACTCCCCCGCCGTCCAAGCCTCCCGCACCGCCCCCCGTAATCGCTGATGAGTTGCTGCGTCAGGAGTCAGTGGGGAGTTTGTGGGAGTTAGGCGGCGCGCTGGAAAAAACCGAATGGGGGCCAGCGTTCCTGGTGACGAAATGCGTGGAGCGGATTCTACCTCAAGCCCAATGCATAGAACGCGAAGCTGACATTGGTACAATTAACCCCTTTGGAGTAATCAGAAGTTCTCCGGCTCTTCGCCGAACGGCCGCCGTATAGCGGAGCGAATACCGACGAATGTTAGCCCAATCGCGGTACAATTTGCGTATCTCAGGACAGTCGTCGTAGGTGACTACCCAGTGAGACGAGTCCAGCGATTTCAAATGGTCAGCGAGCTTTTTATGATATTCGTGGTTCAGACTGTTTAGGTATAGCTCTTGCCCCTTGTGGTAGTACGGGGGATCGATGAAGAAGAATCGCCGTTCACGCTTACTTGTCCTGATGACGCGGCGCGCGTCGTGTTGCCGAATCCTGATGAGTTTCCTGAATTCGGCTATGCGGTCGAGCCGCTGGATCAGAGTCGAGCGCGTGAAACGGGCGTCGAGTGCCCAGTCGCCGTCCTGCTTTAATCCTCCGATGCATCCCCCATTCTTAATGATCCCGGATCGATTGCAACGGTTCAGATAAAACGCCGCAAAGCCACGATCAAAGCGGGATCGGTCTAGGTCGCGGTATTTTTTTCTTTGCTTTTTCCACTGGGCGACGGTCAATGGAACCTTTTGAACTCGTTCGCGGAATATGTTATGTCGGTGCGTGGCTGCCCACCAAAAAGCAGCAATCGCGTCGTCGAGGTCGTTAAGTACGATTTTCTTAACTGCGCCTTCAAAGAGAAGCGCCAGAGACGCACCGCCTCCTCCGGCGAATGGTTCCACGATCGTGAAATCTTCCAAATTGTTCCGCTCTAGGATCGCCCTCAACGTATCGGCAAGCGCTGTTTTGCCGCCTGGGTATCGAAGTGGAGTAACGCTTTGCATCGGGTATTCGCGATTTGTCCTGAATTGTTTAGCTGATGTATTTCAGCGCAAGTCGAAGTGCCTTGTCGTGATTTAACTGACATTCCGCACAAAGCCGGAGTGTCGAGCCGTCGGCCAAGGCTTCCAAGACCGTAGTCGGCACCTCTTTGACCTTGAAATGGTGTTGATAGCAATCCAAAACGATGTCCTTCATGTAGATATCCTTAGCCTTGACTCGTTGCTCGACCGTACTGCACCTATTCAGCATCGCTACGGCCTCGGAGTTGCCGGCATTCACGTCTACGTTCAGAAGGTCCATGCCATCTTGCTGGCCCTTGGCGCTGTGATAGCTCACATCAAGTGGGTCCAGCTTTAGGAGATCCCTCGCCTCGCAAAGATGAGTGGAACGATCCAGCGTCTCAATCTCATCTTCTAACACCCAAAGGCTCTTCAGGGCCGCCATATCAGAACCTTCGGGCGCGTAGAAATTGATGACGGGCTTGACTCCTGGCTGACGCTGTCCCTCCTGCGGTTCAGGCTTGGGGAGTATGAGTAGAGGCCGCCGTGTTTCGAGAACGCGGCCGTCCGTGGCTTGCAATACCGCCACCAATGTGCCTACGACAATCTCCGACTTGAACCGATCATTCGGATCCTCAAGCACGGTTACTGCAATACGGCCATATCCTCGCTCATTGACATCGGTGAACCCGATCGAGATTCGGGAACCTACCTTTGGGTCGGCGTCATCCACACGAGCGAAACACCTCGGGTTGTCACCATGGAACGTGTATCGAGGCGGACGAGCGTCTGAGCGAATCCGAGCGCTGCGTCTGATGCCCTCCGGAACTCGCAAGGGTTCCTCCGTCAGAAACTCAAATATCTGCGGAGGATCGGCGGCCGGAACTTCTGGTAGCGGGTCGCTCGATTTGTCGGACGAATTATCGCTTGGACCTTTCCCTTGTCCCTTACCAGGCTGGCCGGTGGCTTCGGAAAGTATGCTTGTGAGAAACTTCTGCATTTCTTCGCCGAGTGCGCGACTAGCTTTTTTTGCCTTTTGTTCTTGGCGAGCTATCTCAAGCGCGCGTAGGCCAGTGTCTTCCTTGAGAATTTCTATAGCGCGAGCGTAGAGAGCCTTGGTAAATGGGCTGCCCATCTTGGGCATCTCCCGAGAGTTGTTGATGATTCCCGCCAGTGCCTCATCCTCTAGTCCATCCAGCCGAATCTCGACAATGGTGCATGCGGCCAATTCTGGGTAACCCGCATCCTTCATGAGCGTCGACGTCAACTCGCCATGATTCTGTCCATGAAGCGTGAGTACGACCGGGTGATGTCTATCGACGTAATCCCGAACATTCTCTTTGTCATACAACACAAAGGCGCTCAACTGAAATTGGCCGTAGGCAATGCCGTCAACTACAAGCTGCTCGCGAGTAACGGGAAGCCCGTACTCCACTGCCCGATCATTGGGCGGCTTTTGTTGTTGATTCACCAAACGATAGTGAGCCCCAACAATCTCCCGACGTGTGCCTGAGTCCCCACGCGCCATTTCTCCCACTACCCGAAAAGGCAGGGGATATGAAAAGAACATACGACCGAGGCGACCCCACGGACTGGATTGTTCAGGACCTGTAATCCGCTTAATCCATTGACTTCTGTGGTATCCAAAGTGATACACAATCGTTCCTGGTAGCGCCTCTTTAATCGTCGGCTGATCGGCTACCATGCCGATTAGAGGAAGGTTGTCTGTTTCGGCAAACCATTTCCGAACGAGAGCCTGCTTTGATTCTTCAGGGTCCTTTTCAATGACGATTAATGTCCAGAAAAAGTCGCTTGTGCTGCCTGAACGCGGCTGCGTGATGATGAGGCACGACTCGCAGAATTGCAGAGCACTGCTCCCGCCATGCCCGAACTGGCCGATAGCCTCGAAGTCACGTAGCTTCGAATCGCTATTAAGCGCGAGGATGGTCTGAACCGCTTCGTCCCGCCCTAAACCGACGCCATGATCACGGACGGCCATTGTCGCAAGGCCGTCAGAAGGGTTGTGCTTTCTGAACCGCTGCTTGGTTTCCGTTTCCGCCCAAAACTCAACCTCGGGCATGTCCAAACCTTCGAGAACCTTGCTTGTTGGTTGCCAGACCGATGATTCATCGCCGCCGTTTAGATACCGCTTCGCAGCTGCTCGCGGTGTAAGTGCTTTCGACGCCGGGTCACCGACAACGGAGCGGCATGCCTTGAGGCTTGCATCAAACGCATTCGCCAGCCGCTCGGTGGCACCGCGATCACTGTCGGAAGCGGCCTCGACCGATGACTTTTGGTTCATTCGCCCGAAAATGATCGGTTGGGCACCAGCGTGACGGAGGGATTCCTCCAAGGCGCGCGCGGACGCGAGACTGGGAGCCTCGATGGCCTTTCGCAAAGCGGCAATGACTGCGGGCGACTTGGAATTCATCAAGTTGGATGGTATCAAATTTGCTCGCAAACTGCAACATTCTTAGTGCGCGAGATGGCGGCAACGTATTCGCACGCGACCTGCCACGATAATACCGGCGATGCCAACGACGTCAGCAACTGGATTGCGAGCGCCTGCTTACGGGCGTCGCGAGGGTCATAAACATAGAGCAGGACGTTCGTGTCAACAGCGTTCATGCATTTGGTCGCGAGTAAGCTTGGGTGCATCCGGCGGCAACGGTTGGGCCTTCATCCGTGCGACCAATTCCTGCATGGCCTTCGCTCGGGCGGCAGGATCGGTGATGGCAGGCGGAATGATGCGCGGCCCCGCGTGAATGTAGTGGTCGTGCTGGGCGGCCATGTCCTCAGGCAAGGACGATGCCTTGCCGATCACGTCTTTGAATTTGTCGGCGTACGTCGGCGGTGCGGGCGGGATTGGCTCAATGCGGACGCGCGTTCCCTCGGGCAAAGTCGTAGTGTCGTCCAGGATCACCACCCCGCCGGTTATATGTCCTTCTAGGTGCATGATTGCTCCTCTGCTTGCCGGTTTCTGCTGTCGCTAAGTGACGCTGGACTGGCTCAGCCGCTACTTTATTCTATCTCACAACAGCGCGAACCGCCAAGCATTCCAAGCACGGGCAAATGACCAATGACCAAATCTCAATGACCAATAAAAGCGATCCCGATTGGTCATTGGTGCTTGGTCATTGGTCATTCAGTTCCGGCTGCTACCCGGCCCACCCGTGCGCGTCCCGCACCTTGATCATCGTCCCCAAGATCGTGTTCCAGGTCTGCTGGTTTTCCAGCATGGCGTTGGGGAACATGCAGCCGTCCCAGCAGATGTGCGCCAGGCCGCGGCTGGGGGCGTCTTGGAGCCAGTAGGCGGCGGTTTTTACGATGTCGAGCTTGCCGTTGGGGTCGTCGGCGGGGCAGTGGCGGCCGGTGCTGTCGTGGCCGCCGGTGCCGTGGACGGTGCCGTCGTTTTGGGCGACGTGGAAGTCGAAGGTCCAGGGGCGGAGGGCGTCGGTCATTTGCTTGTAGGCGGCGTCGAACTCGGCCTGGGTGTAGCCCTTCTTGAGCAGGGCGTGGTCTTCCGCGTTGTAACCGAGCAGGTAGAGATAGGTGTGGGCCTGGTCCGCTTGAAAGCCGACGGTTTCGGGCATGCCGACTTCATGGAGCAGGTCGAGCATGTGCCGCCACGAATGCATCCCGGCCCAGCAGATTTCCCCCTCCGCCGCCAGCCGCTCGCCGTTGTCCTTGGCCACCTTGGCCGCTTCGCGGAACGTGGCGGCGATTTTTTTGGTGTTTCCTTTTGGGTCGGCGTCCCAGTGGCTGGGGCTGTCGGCGGAGTCGATGCGGATGATGCCGTATTTCCGCACGCCATGCTTGTTCAGAATCTTGGCGATGCGGCAGGCCTTCTCCACCGCCAGCACAAAGTTCTTCCGGTCCTGCTCGCTCCCCATCGCCGAGCCACCGACCGTCCCCGGCCAGACCGGAGCAACGACCGAGCCGACGCTGAGCCCCTTCTCGGCAATCTTGTCCGCCATCGCCTTGATGGCGTCGTCGCTGGCATCCGGATCGAGATGCGGATGGAACAGAAACAGATCGACTCCGTCGAACTTCTGCCCATTCACGTTCGCACCGACCGTCAATTCCAGCATCCGGTCGAGGCTAATCGGCGGATGATCAGTACCGGCCTCTTTGCCGACGAGACCGGGCCACATGGCGTTGTGGAGTTTGGGATAGGTGTAGGGCATGGTTTTCTCGCTTGTTAGTTCGGTTTGCAATGCGGTTGATTTGGCCACGGATGGAACACGGATGGGAGCAATTATCCGTGTTCCATCGGTGTTGTTCCGTGGCTCCTGCTGACGCTATTTCCTAAAATCCCCCACCAGCGGCACCTTCTTATGCACGTCCGGGCCGAAGTACCGCAGGCCGACCAGCGGCTCTGAACCGGTGTTTTCGATTTCGACGCCCGCGATGGCGGCTTCGTGGGAGATGAAGACTTCGTCTTCGGTGGACTGGCCGAAGCGGATGAGGGCGGGGGTTTGCAGGGCCAGTTTGCCGATGCGGCCTTTGCCTTGGGTGGTGATCCAGCCGCTGGAGCCGGGGTCTTTGATCGTGCATTTCGCACCGGGTTCGATGGTCAGCTCCTTGGCGCTAAAGAGCTGCTCGCCGTCGACGAGGCCGTAGACGATCCATTTGTCGGTGTAGCCGGGGCCGCTCAATCTTTTGTCGACGATCGGCTCCAGGTAGTTGCTCTCCTTGAAATGCGTATCGATGTTCTTCTCCCAGTCGAGCTGGCCGATGATGAAATCGAGGTCCTGATGCTTGTCCTTGGGCATGTCCTTGACGAGCAGCGACCAGGGGACGTACCGCCCCTCGACGATATTCTGGAACATGCCGAACACGTCGCTTCCCCACTGCGGCTCATAGGTGCAGAGGGAGCCGGGGGCGTGCAGCACGCCGGGGGGAATCAGCCAGCCGGTGCCGCGGCGGAGGCGGTAGGCCCGTGAGAGATCGAGAATGCCGTTTTCCCCTTTATTCCAGTTGGCCAGGCAGCGGCGGACGTCGTCCTTGGTCGTGCCGGGCTCGAGGCCCATGAAGGTGTAGCAGAAGTTGTTGTCCACATTGTTGTACTGCGGCGGGAAGTAGTAGCTCTCCGGCTTGCCCTCCTGACCGACGAGCTTGGCGTTGGCGGCGCTCTGGTGCATGTGGTGGGGAATCGGCCCCATGTTGTCGAAAAATTTGCTGTAGACCGGCCAGCGGCTGTACTGTTTGAACATCGTCTTGCCGATGAGCCGCTGTCCCGATTCGGCGACTGCATCCCGGAGCAGAAAATGTTGCCCTTCAAAGCTGGCAAACGACAGCCCTTCATGCCAGACCCGTCCTTCGTTGGCGGCCTCGGTCGTGCTGCTGAACCACCGCTCATCTATGCCACCGCGCTCGGCGCCATAGGCGTACAAATCCTGCGGATGCAGCTTGATACGACGTCCGGGATGCAAAAAACTTCGCGGCACCCAGGTTGGGGTCAAGCGGAGCAGCCCTTGGCCCTTGTCGAGCGCCCGGTCCAGAATTTTGCCGACATTGTCCGCCTTCACAATCTTCACGTCGTTCATGGAGGTCCTCAAGTTGCTGTAAACGGGCTGCCGCCGAAGTTCCCATGGCGGAATTCCTGTCCCCAACTGGCAAGGGATTGTTGTACCGCAGAACCGGCATAAAGTGAATTCCCCAAACCGCCCTCGCCCGCCAATCACGACCTATATTTCCTCGCACTGCGGCTGGAAGACAGAGATTCCAAGATTCAGAATCTGCAGCTCTTGCCGCCTATGCGGAGAATGACGATGGAAAGCGGCCTGGGAACCTATGTCACGTACAATCCGCACGCGGTTTCACTCGAAACCCGCGTCGACGATCTGCTGCAGATGGTCGACAACCTGGCCATGCACTACTTTCCCGTGGTGGATCAGGATCAGCGGTTGATTGGGGAAGTACCCGAGACGGACGTCATGCGATTGGCCCGCGGACGGACACAATCCGACATTGAAACTGGTTCGACGATTGAACAGGCCGTCAGCAGGCAACTGGTAACGGTCGACTATCTTGCCTCTCCCCGCCGGGCGCTTCAACTGTTGATGGACTACCGCATTCATTCGCTGCCGGTGCTGGACCGCGGCAAGCTGATCGGCATCGTGACGACGAGTGATTTTCTCCGCGAATTCTCGTACGGACAGATGACTTGCGCGAAAGACCCCGTCAGCGATTTCCTGAAACATCCCGCCGAGCCGCTTGATCCGGATGTCACGGTGGACGAAACAATTGCGGCGATGGATCAGGCGCGCGTGGATCACCAGGTCGTCGTTCAAGGGGGCTGCCCGATCGGAGTGGTTGATCGGCGGGAGATTGTCAAAGCGACTTCTTTGGGCAATTCCGCAGCGAAGCTCACCGGCAACTCTTCGGTCCTGAAGATCCTCCGTAAAACGCCCGCTTTCCGCCCCGGCCAACGGATGAACGAAGCGGCTGCTCTGATGGTTGAACACGGGCTCTCCGCGCTGGCCGTCACCAATCAGGCCAACCGCTACCTGGGCATCATCACCGCCCAGGAAATCCTGCACGTCATGCTGCGCGGTTTGAAGCCTTAAGAGCCTCCTGAAAGGGGAGACGAGGTCGGAGGCCGGCTCGGGCATGCAACGATGGGCAGTGCCGATTGATCGTGGGCGGTTTGTAGTCTAGCGGCGGCGACCGGGGTAGACTACGCAGCAATTCTCCGGCGCGAATCCTGAGTATTCGGTACCAAGTACCTCGACGCTCCTTTGCCTCCGGTTCCACGTACTGCCAATTCCCTTGTCCAGCCACTCACCCGCCTCCGCCGTCGACGAATCTGCCGACGCTCCGACTCATCACTGGGAAGAGTTGGCGCGGCGGCTGGAGGATTTTCTGACGGCATGGGGGAGAGTGGAGCCGAGCGGAGGTTCGCTGCCGGGTATCAAGAACTTCTTGCCGGCGGAGCCCCCCGGGCTCCGCAAGCTGGTCCTGGTGGAGCTGATCAAGACAGACATGGAGCAGCGGTCGAAGATGGGGCCCGCTGATTCCAGCAATCCAGCGCCGGCAGCTCTCAAGCGTCTCGAAACCTATGCCGCGCAGTTCCCTGAATTGCGAGAAGGCGCGACCGGGGAGCCGCCGGTCGATTTGATATATGAGGAATACCACGTCCGCCGGGTGGCGGGAGAAAACGTCTCGGTGAAGGATTACGTGCAGCGGTTTCCCAAAAGTCAGGAGGGTCTTCGCAAACTGCTCGGAGCGGAAGGGATCTCCGTCTCGTCGGCCTTGTGTCCCACGCGGCGGATTGAGCAGCCGAAAGCCGGCGAGAAAATCGACGATTTCGAGCTCCTCAACGAATTGGGGAAGGGTGCGTTCGCCAGCGTCTTTCTGGCCCGGCAGGTCTCCATGCAGCGTCTGGTGGCCCTGAAGATTTCCGCCGAGAAAGGGAGCGAGCCGCAGACCCTGGCGCAGCTCGACCATCCGCACATCGTGCGAGTCTATGACCAGCGGATCATCGCGGAGCGGAAAACACGGCTCCTTTATATGCAGTATGTCCCCGGCGGGACGTTGGCCGAGGTGGTAACCGTCATCCGCCGGACCCCTTCCTCGCTGCGCAGCGGCCGCCAGCTCATCGCGGCGATCGATGTTGCCATGGGCAAGTCCGGTCAGGCGGTGAGCGAGGATGCGCCTTGGCGGCGGAAGATCTCCAGCCTGGCCTGGCCGCAGGTGGTCTGCCGCGTCGGCATGCAACTGGCCGGTGCCCTCGACTATGCCCATAGGATGGGCATCCTGCACCGCGACGTGAAGCCCGCCAATGTGCTGCTCACGTCGGACGGAATGCCCAAGCTGGCCGATTTCAACATCAGCTTTGGGTCGCACGTGGCGGGAACAACGCCGGCCGCGTATTTCGGCGGGTCGCTGGCGTATATGTCGCCGGAACAGCTCGAGGCCTGCAGCCCGTTGCACAAGCGGAAACCGGCGGACCTGGATAACCGAGCGGACCTCTATTCGCTCGGCGTCGTGCTCTGGGAGCTGCTGCACGGCGAGCGGCCGTTCCAGGAAGTGTCCCTGGAAGAGGGCTGGAACGAGACCGTGGAGGAAATGATTTGGCAGCGGCGGGGGTTGAAGATCGTCAACTCCCCTGCGGCCACCTCCACCAGCGAAGTGCTGCGGCGACTGGAAACAGTGCTCCGCAAAGCCCTGGCGCCTGTCCCGAAGGACCGCTATCAGTCCGGGGCCGAAATGGCCCGAGAGTTTACGCTCTGTCTGCATCGTCGCAGTTGGGAGCTGTTCCACGACTTCGGCAGGTCGTGGCGCGGCTTGGCCCGCCGACGGCCGCTCCTGGCCCTGATACCCATCAACCTCGTGCCGAATGTCCTGGCCGCAGCCTACAACTGGTGGTTCAACTACACCACGATCATTGCCGGTGGCGATGAGGCGATTAAGCAGGCATTCTGGTACCTGCAGTTCATCATTAACGGAATCGCGTTTCCTCTGGGCGTGGCTCTGGGGGTTTCGTACGGCTGGACGGCGGTCTGGGCCGTTTGGAAAGTTTCCCATGGCCGGTCCACTACGCCGGAGGAGCTGGCCGACGCCCGCTGCCGCTCGCTTCGGCTGGGACAAGTGATCGCACTCATCGGCGTTTCGGAATGGTTCGCGACCGGCATCATTTTTCCAGCGGCCATCCATCTGCTGGCTGGACACTTCGAGTTCAAGGACTACCTGCATTTCTTTCTCTCGCTGGCCGCCTGCGGGCTCATCGCGGCCGCTTTCCCATACCTGGGAACGACGTGGCTGGCCCTGCGGGTCTACTACCCCGCGCTCCTGGCCAACAGCTCCCCAGGGGAACGCGAAGTCCGCCTGCTGGAAAGCGTTCCCAGCCAGGCCGGTTTTTACCTGGCCATTGCCGCGGTCGTGCCGATGCTGGCCGTACTTCTGGTCATTCTCGGCTCTTTTGAGAACCGCATCGCTTCCGGCCTGCTTATCGTTGCAGGTCTCGCGGGCTTTCTGGCCGCCTGGTTCACCTACAACCAGATCCGCAGCGACATCGCCGCCCTCAGCATCGCCACGCGGGCGAGCGACAGCTTTGGCGTGGGGACGGAGACGGACATGGGAATGTCGAAGTTCGAATGACGAAGTCCGAATGACGAATGACGAATGGCGAATGGCGAATGGCGAATGGCGAATGGCGAATGGACAGGTGGGACTACCTTGGCGAATGATGCACCCACGCCCGCTGCCGGTTGATGTCGTAGATCACAATCCAACCGCCGCGATGTGTCGCGTTGGAAAAAAAGAAACAGTGGCGGATATCATCCGGTCCGATGTCGCAATAGATCGGTGGTGCGGGTGGCGGAGTTCGGAGTTCTTCGAGTTTCCAGCCTTGTTCGTCGCACCACGCGAGAAAGGCCTTCTTCGAGATTTCAAAGTCCGCGCCGCCGCTCTGAGTGCCGGCGTACATGTTGACGCGGGATGCTTCGTTGGGAAGTCGCAGCAAAGTCCAAGCTTTCGCAAAACGCAGGTTCGCTTCCTCCGCTGAAACATTTATCGCCTCATCATGATAGGTGATAAACCTTACAAATCCGAACAGCAAGCAAAACAGCGTCATGTAGATCATCACGGCCTGCAGCGAAAATCGCGGCGGATAAAACTTGCGGGTTGGTTTTGGCTGGCTGCTCATTCGCCATTCGTCATTCGGACTTCGTCATTTTCTCTTGACGTGAATCACCATCGGGCAGCTCCCCTGATTCCCTTCCACCTGGGCGATGGCGAAGAAGGTGCGGGTTTGCTCGGGAACCCAGGGCTCGGCGCGGAGGAAGACGGTCCGCTCGGTTTGCCCTTCGGGGATGAGGATGCCGGAGAGGCCGATGTCGTCCACAATGATGCCGTGCGGCAAGTTGGGGACATCGAAGGCAATGCGGTCATTGAAGCCGTTGCGCTCCACTCGCAGTTTGCAGGTGATGCTGCCGCCGGGGGCGATAGTGATTTCCGGCGGCTTGGGAAATCCGGTGGCCAGGGTGCCGGGCTGGACGGGGGCATCGATGTTTTCGAGATAGACGATGACTTTGGGTTTGTCGGCTCTTTTCACGCTGCCAAGGTTGTTTACGTCGTGCGTCACTTCCTTGCCGGCAATAGTGGCCGTGGCGGTGACTTTCGTGAGGCCCCAGTTCTGCTCCGTCGGCGCCGGAGCATCCGAGAGGGCGTTAATGATGCCGTGGGCTTCATAAAGGCCCGGCTGGATGACGATCGGAGTTGACGCCTGAAAACCCGGAGGAAGGCCGGTGATGTCAATGCGGATGCTACCGCTGAAGTTGTCCAGCCGCTCCGCTTTGACACTGAACTGCTTGCCGCTGCCGGCGTTGACCGTGGGGTTCGCCCCGCTGAGCGTCACCTTGAAGTCCGGCTGCGGGCGGCGGACGATCAGGTCGTACTTGAAAGTCTCTCCCGCAAAGCTGCGGACGTCGGCGACCCGCACCAGATACGCTCCATCTGCCGGAGCGACGAACGTCATTCGTGAATCCTTGCCGAGTTTCCGCTGCGACTCGTCATCGTTTTCGAAATTGACCGTGAACACCGGCAGGCCGTTGCCGGGAAGGACTGTTCCGACCGGATATGGCAGCACCTGGTAGGCAGGCGCTCCCAAGGCGTGAGCCCGCGGCGTGGTATCCCAGAAGCAGAACCGCGCGCCGGTATCGGGATAGAGGTCGTTCTCCGCGTCCGGGCCGCGGCGCTGCCGGAACTGCTTGACGATCTCTCCCCCGATATAGACATAGTCGTTGACGAACATCTCTTCGTAATTCTTCAGCCGAGCCCCGCGTGAATCCCCGCTGATGCCGCGGAATTCCAATTCGCTGTCGCGGATGCAGCGGAGGAGCAGGCGCGGCACCGGCTGGCCACTGGCGGAAAGGATTTCGATCTTGGTATCGAGCGGTGAGCCGCTCCGCGAGGCGTTGGTTTCAAAGATCCACTGGTCGCCCGCTTTGGCGTCGAAGCGGTACAAGTCGCTATCGCTGGTCTGCCCATGATCGCCGCCGAAGATTCGGCCCTGGGCGATGGCGGGGAGTTTGAGCGGCGTGGCTTGAGCCGGTTCGTCGTTCGGTTCGATCTCCGCGAGCTTCGGCAGTTCTTCGAGCTTCGGCTGGGGGCCGTAATCGACTTCAGGTGGAACTTCCGCAAGCGAGACAAGAGGTTTTTCAGACTCAGCCGTTGCCGCAGCAAGTTTGTACGAGCCCGTCGTGCCGTCGATCCGGCCAACGACAATTTCATCCCCAGCCGGCAGCACGGCCACACCCGTGGCCCAGTCGGACTGCTTCTCGAGCGTCGCACGGATCGCCATCGTCTCGGCATTCCAGACTTTGATCAGCCGGTCTTCGCCGGAGGAGATGAGCGTCTTGCCGTCGGCGGACCAGGCGAGGCGGAGGACAGGATATTCGTGGGCGAATTTCGATTCCAAAATCGGATTCGTCCCTTCCTTGGCCGATTCGCTCACTTGCCAAACGCGAATCCGGTTATCCACTCCTGCCGCCGCAACGCGGGTGCCATCCGGACTAAACGCCAGGGCATACAGCTCCTTGAGCGATTCCTTGAGCGTATCCAGCCGCGTGCCGGCAGCCACATCCCACAGCTTCACCGTCCGGTCGCCACTGGCGCTGGCCAGGACTTTCCCGTCCTTGCGGAACGCCAGCTCATAAACGGCTCCGTTGTGCCCTTCCAGCGTCTTCACTTCCTTGCCATCCACCGTGTTCCAGAGCTTGATCGTGCTGTCATACGAACCGGTGGCGAGCAGCATTCCATCGGGACTCAGTCGCACGGCATACAAACTGTCTTTATGTCCCTGAAACACTTTCACCAGCGACCCCTCCGCCACTTTCCAGAGCCTCGCCTCGCCAAAGAGTCCCGGCTCACCGGCGGCGCAGACGACGTGCTGGCCATCGGCAGAGAACGTCACCGCGTTCACATTGCCCCGATGGCCGCTGAGCTTGAACAGCGGCTTGCGCTCCGGCAGCGATTGCAGTTCCACTTCGCCATAGCGGGCGACGGCTACGACACTTGCCTGTGGCGAAACGGCAATGGCGCTGACCACCTGGCGTGCGGGCGCGAGGAGCTTCACTTGCGGCGTCACGAGCATCGTTGGGTCCGGTCCCGCTCCCTGCGGCCCTTTCGCCCCCGCATCGATCCACGCTTTGAGGAGCGCAATCTCCTCCGGCTTCGGCTTCTCATTGTCCTTCGGCGGCATCGCCGGCTCCGCCTTGCCGGTCAGCACCAGGATCATCCGGCTCAGGTCCCCATGCCCCGGATTCACCGCCGCCCCCTTGCTCCCCCCCTTAAGGAGCGAGCCATAGCTCGCCAGCGACAACTTCCCCTCCCGCTCCTCATCGCTGTGGCAGCCGATGCAGTACTTGGTGAAGAGGGGATGGATTTGATTAGTGTAGTCGGGGGCTTGCTGGGCAAGAACGGCGCGCGTCGAGGCAACAAGTAAAGCGGTCAGAACAAATCGGTTGAGCAACATTCTCTGGTGCATTAGAAAGGCATCTCTTTTTTGGTAAACGGCTGGCAATGAACAATGTGTCGGTAGTCGATCCATACCATTTCGGCGTCATCCGACCCCGAAGCTTCCACTGGCGGGCGCGCCAGGGCTAAGAATCTCTTGGCGACATAGACCGCTTCAGGATGCTTTACGTCAAACGTCTCCGCAGTAGTGAGAGTGAGGCGAAAAGGCTTGAACGGCTTTCTCCCGACCAGGTGCTTAACAATGGAGCGGCGCATGATGTCACATTTATGTCTTGACGGCTGCTGTCAGTGGTTCGACTCGTGCAATGTCCTCGAAACCCAGCCAGGTTCCATCACTAGCCGCCGGCGGCGGCTCTTTGGGATCGGGCTGCCCGATGGTGAGCATATTTCCGGCGACCAGCATGAGTCGAGGATGCCAAACATCGATGGCCTCATCCACCACCGTGATAATCCGAAACGGCTGAAACGGCCGCTGTCGCCACAGGCGGAGGACTTCGTCTTTAGTCATGTTCTTGTCTCCATCATTATGAGTCGCATGTGACCTCATCCCACTCCTGAAACTCGTCCAACCATTCGAACGCATAACGACGTTCATAAAGAACGCCGTAATCCAAGTCATCGGGAAGCGGCTCGTTTCGCCGCTTTGCTTGTTTTGCATAGCACCACAAGTTGTACGTCCTGTCATCTTCCGCAAGTATCTCGCCCGGAGTTCGCAATTTTGCACTCGACACGAAATCTCCGATTGTCTCTCCCAAAGCAGGGATAATTTCGTCGACCAACCGACGCGAGTCGCACTGCTGTGTAGGTAAGCCCAGCGAGTCAACTTTGCTAATGATCCACAATAGCGCCCATTCAGTTTCCTGTCGCCATTGCATCTTCATCACTTCCCTTTCCGAACGACTTTGGGCCTGTAGAAACGCAAGCTCCTGGGGCGACACATCGCCCATGATTCCTTGTGACTCAAACCACTCCAAAATGGGCTCAGAATCGCATTCGTAAGCAACGGCAACAATTCCTTGTAGGATCAGGCAGCGTTTGGCGATGTCAGCAGCGGATCGGGCGTACGCCTTGTCGAAATCAGTGATTGCTGGCGGTATCTCCTCAATGCTTATGTCGTGGGCGCGTGCCCAATCTGCCGTATTCATCAACACAACTCGCTCAGTGATTAAACAAAAACTCTCGCCCGCTCAGCACGCTCCAGTACAAATCTTCGATCACCCCCCGCCGCTCTTCCGGCTTGGCGGCAGCGAGCTCGGCGGAGAGCTTTTGCTTCTCGGCGTCACTGGGGAAGCGGGAGAGCGCTGCCAGGTACAAATCTTCGATCACCTTGTCGTTGGAAGCCTCCGCGGACGCTTTCTCCGCGGCGCTCCCTTTGGCTTCCAGCTTCTTGTTCACGGTGTCGCCGTTGAACATGTGCAGGACCTGGGTCATGCTCGGCTCGTCGCTTCGTTCGCAGTCGCAGGTGATCAGGCGGACCGGCTGGCCGAAGGTTTTCAGGAAGTAGGAATCGACGGAGACGTCCGGCAGTTGCAGGGCTCGCCTAGCCGGGGCGGGGTCCCCCGGTTTGCCGTCGGCTTTGAGATAGATGAACTTCGTCGGCGAGTCGGTCACCTGCGAAATCGCGTCCAGCAGCACTTCCGCCTTCAGCCGCCGGGGAGTGTAGCGGGCATAGAACCGCTCATCGGCTCTGTTCTCCGGCAGCGGAGCGGAATCCCGCTGATAGGCCGCCGATTGCAGAATGGCCCGCATGAGCTGCTTGAGGTCGTAATTGTTGTCGGCGAAATATTTGGCCGCGGCGTCGAGCAGCTTTTCGTTGCTCGCCGGGTTGGTGACACGCATGTCATCGACCCGCTCGACTAGGCCGACGCCGAAGAAATTAGCCCACATGCGGTTGGTGATGGCCCGCGTGAAGTAGGGGTTGTCCTTCGACGTGAGCCACTGAGCGAGGGCAATCCGCCGGTCGCCGTTGTTGTCAAACGGAATCGCCTGGCCATCCAGCGGTTGGGGAGGCTGAGGAGTGCCGCGGCTGGGCTGAATAAGCTCACCCTGCGTGTCGGAGTAGACGGTCCGCAAGCCGTCGCCGCCGCGGAAGTCGCCCCCCCAACCCTTGGCCCGCACGCGGCTGAACATGTTGGCCATGCCGTAGTACTGGTCGTTGGTCCATTTTTCCAGCGGGTGGTTGTGGCACTTGGCACAGCCAATGGAGAGCCCCAAAAACGCCTGGCTCACCGTTTCCGCCATCACCTCCGGGTCCTGATGCAGCGCGTAGAAATTGGCCGCCCCATTTTCGTGCGTGCTGCCGCTGGCGGTGACAATCTCGTAGACGAACTTGTCCCACGGCTTATTCTGCTCGACGCTCTTGCGAATGAAGCCGTAGTACGCCTTGATCGCGTCCGGCCTCAGGCGCTCGCCGGACAGCAGCAGCAAATCCGACCATTTATAGGCCCAGTAATCGACAAACTCCGGCCGGCTGAGGAGCTGGTCAATCAGCTTGTCCCGCTTGTCGGCGGAGGCATCGGCGAGGAACGCCCGCGTCTCGTCAGCCGTCGGCAGCGTGCCGATGGTGTCGAGGAAGGCCCGCCGCAGGAACGTTCCGTCATCGCAGGTGGGAGACGGCGGAAGCTTGAGTGCGGTCAGCTTTTCGTTCACCAGGTCGTCCAGAAAGTTCCGCCGTTCCGCATTCGCAAAGACCTCGGGCTTGACGTCATTCACATACGGCACAGTCAGGAAAGCCATCGCGTTGTAGTTCAGATACCAGACTTTAATCGCCCCTTCGCCGCTGCCAACGATTTTCACTTCGCCACGCTCGCCGACGGACGCCACAGAGCTCGTCACCGACGTATATTTTGCCCAGCGAGTCGCATCCTCGACATGTCCATCGGTGAAATGCGCCAGCACAATCAATTGCTGACCCGCGCCGACTCCCTGCGTCGAATACTTCGGCAGCACTTCCAAGCTGGAAATCTGCGGATCGCTCTCCTTCGGCCCCGGCGCGCCGGAAGCAATCCATTCCGCCAATACCCGATACTCTTGCGTGGACGGATCGAGCTTGATGCCCCCCTTATGCGGCAAGAGGCCCGTCGGCTTGGTCAAAATCAAGCTCCGCCCCGGATCGCTCGGCACCACCCGCCGCCCCAGCGCCTGCCGCGTGAGATAGCTATAGTCCGCATCGACATCGAACCCAAACAGCGTCAGCCGAAAACCCTTCTGCCCTGCCCGCGCTCCGTGACAAGCCCCGGCATTGCAACCTTGCTTCGATAGCACCGACTCCACATGATTCCGAAAGCTCCACGCAAACGGCTGGTCCTGGCCAGTCACCGTAACTTCGGACGTCGCCGTTTGTTCGCCAACCTTTGCGGAAATCGTCGCCTTCCCGTTGCCGACGGGAATTGCTACGGAGTTCTCAACCTTGACGACCCTCTCATCGCTGCTCGAAAACTGCACCCCTTCCGTCGCCTGGCCGAACATCTGCTCGCCGCGCTTCCATTGGGGGACGAGGGTTTGGCGAGATTCTTTGGTGGACAGGCTAATTTTGGCGGGAAGCAAGATGACCTCTTGCGCCAGCAGTGATTTGCATCCTATTGAAAGAATTAGAATGCTCAGACAAAAACAAAATGTCCGGCAAGTCCGACCATTCTGGCAATCAATACCCTCTCGCGCGCGCATCGTCCGTTCCTTCACTTGAAAGTCGCTCATTCAGATTCTTCCGGAGCATGCCAAACAGCCGACACCAGCACCTTCATATCATGGCCGTTCACCTCGAAATCGACCCCCAGTGACAAAACGGCAATCGCCCCTGCGTTCGAAACCACTTCGTATTTTTCATCGAAGGGATTCTCCGACAGCAGCCGGTCGATTTCATTTGCGGCGTCAGCAACCGTCTGGCGGTCAGTGGAGTCCAGCCATAGACGCGCGAGTTCGTTCGCAGCATCGGGCTCCCAGATGACGGTGTATTTCATGGGAACTTTTCCGGATGTTCCTTCCGCATTTTCTCCCAGAACAACGCGAGGGTGGTTCCGCCCGGCTCAGCAAGTCGCCGGGCGCGTTCGTCAGGGGTCAAAGGGGACTTCACGCTTCGCGGAGTCAAGTCTGCGGGGACAAAGTATCCCAGTAGCTTTCCACTCGTGTCTCGTAATGTCAGGTATTCGTGCGCATGGTTAAGACGCGAAACGGTGTCAGCATCCAACGTGACTTGAGTCATTGTATTCTCCTCCTTTCTGCGGTTTGCCGCAGTGTTCTCTAAAACAGCTCCTTCACCTCATGCTTCCCAAAGTCCACCAGCGGGAACGGCCGGCCCGCCGGCCCCGGCAGCGAAGTTTCCAGGTCGAAGCCGAGGCTCTTGTAAATGGTGCCGACGATTTCCGGCGGCTCAACGGGACGTTCGGCGGGGTAGGCGCCGATGGGGTCGCTGCGGCCGATGGCCCGGCCCCCCTGGATGCCGCCGCCGGCGAAGTAGGCGGAGAAGCACTGCGGCCAGTGGTCCCGCCCGCCGGCCGGGTTGATCCGCGGCGTGCGGCCGAACTCCGCCAGGTTGCAGACCAGCGTCTCGGCCAGCATCCCCCGCTCGCTCAGGTCTTCGATCAGGGCGGCATACGCCTGGTCATACATCGGGGCGACGATGTTTTTCATCCCCTCGATGCTGGTGAAGGGTTTGCTGCCGTGGATGTCCCAGGTGATTTCGTCGAACACAGTGAGGAACGTATTCACCGTCACGAACCGCACCCCCGCCTCAATCAGCCGCCGGGCGAGCAGGCAGCACTGCCCGAACCGGTTCAGCCCATACTTCTCCCGCAGCGCTTGCGGCTCTTTGGTCAGGTCGAAGGCGGCCCGGGCTTGCGGGCTGGTCATCATGCGGTAGGCAGCTTCGAAGTTGGCGTCCATCAGCTTGGCGCTGGGGCTGGCGTCGAATTCTTTCACCTTCTCTTCCACAATCTGCCGCATGCGGCGGCGGCGGTCGAGCCGGGCATCCCCCAGTTCCGCCGGCGGCAGCAGGTCCGGCACCTTGAAGTTCGGCTTGCTCGGGTCGGCGAGGAGCACGAAGGGGTCGTAAGCTTTGCCGAGAAAACCCGCCTCTTGTCCATGCGGCAAATTCCCGCCCGTCGAGCCCATCTTCTCGGGCAGGACGACATGTGGCGGCAAGTCAGTCTTCGGCCCCCGCAGATACGCCAGGGCACAGCCGGCATGCGGCGAGTTGATGCCGCCCGTGAACAGCCGCCCGGTCTGCAGCATCTGATGTCCCGTATCATGCACGGCGGCGGCAGTGTGGTAGCAGCTCCGGACGAGCGAGAACTTGTCGGCAATCTGGGCATGCCGCGGCAGGATTTCCGTAATCTGGAATTCCCCTTTCGTGGAGATCGGCTTGAACGGCCCCCGAATCTCCGCTGCCGCGTCGGGCTTGGGATCGAAGGTGTCCATCTGACTCGGCGCACCGAGGTTGAAAATCATGATCACCGAGCGGTTGTCATGCTCCTTCTTCTTCTCTTCCGCGGCCGCCCCCTCCGCCGCCAACAATTGCGGCAGCGTCAGCCCCACCGCCCCCAAGGCTCCCACCTGCAAGAAATCCCGCCTGGTCACCCCATCGCAAGTATGCGCCGTCCCTTCGCCTGTAATTCTCAGCATCGCTGCATCTCCCGCAGTAAAAACGCCGGCACCCGCCAACCGCCCCAGCCGCTTCTTTTCCAAAAGGAAAGGGAGCCCGGCAAAGGCGTGGTTCGTAGCCATTCAGAGTACCACGGCTAGGAGGGAAGGGCAATTTCCGGGCGGACGCGACTGGTGGTTCCAATGGCCCGCCCGTGCCGCCCCGAACCCACCTGATTGGGGCATTTTGATTCATGTTTTCGACTTATTGTTTTCAATGTAACTTACGACATAAACATTAAGTGTAATGTTATTGTTACCTTTCACTTACGATTTTGATTCACGCCGTAAGTCCATGAATCAAGACCCGAAAATGGCCCTTTTTGATTCACCGAAACCGGCAAAGGGCTCTTTCCGCGGCTGAATCAATATTGCGGGCTCGGCGCGGTCGCCGCCCGGCCGTAGAGATCATCGAGGCACGACTCTTCCGACTCGGCTTTCGCGCGCAACTTCAGCGCCGGCCATTTGTCCATGGAATGCACGGTCTACTACCAATTCGCCAAAGCCGCCGGCCCGGCATTTTCCGCAAGGAAAGGGCGATTGCTACAGGTACGCGCCGGACCGACTACCGCAATTATACTCTTGTTCACGTTCCAAACAGGACTTTTCATGGGCGTCGGTCGATTTTTTGCAAGAATATTACCCCGGCCCACCTGGCTTCGATTACCACGGTTGAGGCGGATATCTGAAGAGAATCAGGCATGGTACATTCAGCACGGTGTTGGGCGGACTCCGTTGGACCGTCACCACCTCGTTTTGCGCGAATATTTCCATCAGGAGACTCTGGCATGGCAAACGGTAACGAGACAGAAACGAAGCCTAACTTGACTTCAACCATGAACATGGCGGGAGGCGCCGCCGCAGGCGCCGCCGCGGGGGCGCTGATGGGCCCCCTGGGGGCGGCCGTCGGTGCCGTGGTCGGCGGCATCGCGGGGGCGAACGCCCGCGACATTGCAAGGTCCAGGCCGGTGCAGAAACTGATGTCGGGGGCCTCGTCCAAGAAAATCGTGGCCAAATTAACGGCCAAGAAAGCACCCGCCAAGAAGAAGCCCGCCAAGAAGGCACCTGTCAAGAAGGCCTCGGCCAAAAAGACACTCGCCAAGAAAGCATCGGCTAAGAAAGCTCCACCGAAAAAAGGTGCGGCTAAGAAGCCTGTTGCCAAGCGAAAGAAATGATGACCTGGCGCTCGCGACCGCGCCAGGTAGTGACCGCTGGAACCCAAGGACAGTCGCCGTGCCTCACTGCCGCACGCGGGCCACCCGCAGGCCGTGCGTGCGGTTCTGAGTTTTCGCGCCCGTGCCAAAGAAGATGGACGCTCGGCAAAAGCCCGAGTCGAGCTCCCAACATCCGCCGCGCATTGCCTGGGTGACGACTCCGTTTCCCGTGAGCACGTCGTCGCAGAACTCCCAGACATTGCCGTGCATGTCATGCAGCCCCAGCTGGTTCGGGCGATAGACGCCGACGTGGCTCGGCTGTTTCGGGCGGCTGGCGTGCTCAAAATTCGCTTGCGCCGGCAGCAACTTCAGCGAAGGCTCGTCACCGTAGAAATCAAAGGCGGTATCCAGACTCTCAATCGGGCCGCCGCGGCAGGCGTATTCCCATTCCACCTGCGTGGGCAACCGATAGATCCAGCCTGGCTCCTTAACCTTCTCGTTGAGCAGGTCGACGAACTGCCGTGCTTCCTCCCAGCAGAGGCCCCCCACTGGGAATCGCTTCAACTCTTCCTGCAAAACGCCCTGCACGGTTGGCAATTCGCTCGGTAGTTTTCCCGTCACCTTTTCCCACTCCTCCCGCGTGACCTCGTACATCCCAAGAAAAAAGTCCTCGTGGAACTCTGCTTCTTTATCCCCCGGCTTGCCACCGCCGCCGCCGAGGAGCCCCTTTCCCTTGGGAACGAGCACGAATTGCATCCCCACGGCATTGGTAAATGCCGACACGGCTGCCTGGCGCGGCGGGCTTCCCGACTTAACCCACTTCGCCCCCTGGATTTTGCCATGCTTGTCTTTGCCCGATGAGTCCTTGAGCACGTCCCCTTCCCCTTCGTCAAAGTGGTAGAGAGCAATCGTGTCCGAATCGGGTTCAAAACGAGGCTTGGGAGTGAAGTTTTCCTGATACCGCTCCCCGGAGGAGACACGAACCTCGTCGATGTCTCCTTGAAAGGTCACGTCGCGCGCCTTCGGATTGGCCGGAAGGCGGAGTCGCAGGCGCGACTCCTGAGTCAGGAAGACGATCGGCAGCGGCTCTCCTTGCAATTCGCCGTTGACAAAGAACGAGACACCCTTCGGGCCGCTGCAGAGCGCGACATGCGCAGCTTGGCCCTCCACGATCTTGTCGCTCGCATAGATGGTTGGCGCAGGACGCGACGTCGGTCCGCCCGCCGCCCATTTGGGACCTGGATAGCGATTTCTTACCGACAGCCAGACCGGATGCACCATGAACACCAGGGATGCTTCGCCGTCCTTTGGAAACGGCTCGCGGGGCGTGACCCACCCCTCGACCGTCCAGGGTTCCCGTGCCTTCAGAATCATTGCGTCGGTTTCGAGCTGATCTCCCTCACCAGCAAACCGAAGGGCGTAACCCGCGGGCGCTGCCGCCGCGGTGGTGGAGGACCTCTTATCCGAGTTGGCTCCACGGGCCTTGATGGCCTGCCTCACGGCATCCACCGGCAAGGCCACGCGAAATCCGATGGAACCTGCGCGGGTGCTCTGGAAGGGGGTTTCCCTGCTCGACGCGCGGGCGTGCGTGGGAGGGCCTCCCCAACTTCCTCCGCGAACCACGCGCATCGAGCCGGTGGTCGTGGGACTCGCGGAACTGGGGCCGGCGGGGTCGATCGCCGGCCGTTTCGTCCAGAGAGCGTAGTAGGTCGCGCTCCAGCGGTCCTGCACCCACTCCCATACATTGCCGTGAATGTCGTGCAAGCCGAACGGATTGGCCTGCAACTCTCCCACCGCGTGCGAGCGGCCGCCGGACGCGCCGCCGATCCAGCCGGCCGCGGGCAAGCCCTCCTCCGCGCCACCCGTCCAATACAAAGTCGTCGTTCCGGCTCGGCAGGCATATTCCCACTCGGCCTCCGTCGGCAACCGGTAGCCGGTCCCTGCCAGCATCGTCACGGTTTCGCCGCTGCGTCTGTAATCTGGCTGGAAGTTCTCTTGCTGACTGAGCTTGGCACAGAATTCAGCAGCATCGTTCCAACTCACGTTCTCGACAGGGAGGCCGGCAGTTTCAGTTCCTTCGATGGCGTCTTTTTTTTCTCCTTTCGGCGAAAACTGGGAGGGATTCTTTCCCATAACTTGCTCATAGGCGCCCTGCGTCACCTCATGGATGCCCAGATATACAGCCTTCGTAATGATCACCTTGTGCCGCGGCCCTTCGCTCTGAATGGCATTGGGCCGGTATTCGTTGTCGTCAGGAATCTTCAAAGCGTCTTCGATTTCCTCCGGACTGCTTCCCATCATAAACTCGCCCGGCGGAATCAGAACGAACTTCATGTCGAGGCTGTTCTTGGTATTCCACCGGTACTCCGAGAGATTTGGCCCATTCTTTTTGATGCTGCCCGGCCGTTGCAGCATCGAAAGGGGCTTTCGCCGGGACTAGTTGCCTGGCTTGATCACGCACCGCATCCACGGTCAGCACGACCCGAAAACCGATGCCAAAGTGGACTTCCGGAACGTCAGCGTAGCGATTCGAAGCGCGGCAGTGGGACGCGTGGCGGGACGCAGCCCCTCCCCGGAGAACAGGCAGGGAACCGCCGGCTGGGTAGGGACTGCTGGGGTCGATAGCTGGCTCTTTCTGGAATTTTCCGTACCAGGCCGGATCCCACCCATCCTGCACCCATTCCCAAACATTGCCGTGCATGTCGTAGAGCCCGAAAGGATTGGCCCTCAGCTCCCCCACTGGATGCGTCTTTCTGCCGGCATTCGTGCCGAACCAGCCGGTCAGCAACAAGTCTTTCTCCCCGTCGCCGTTCCAATACCTGGTGGTGGTGCCGGCGCGGCAGGCGAATTCCCATTCCGCCTCCGTGGGCAAACGGTAGCCGTCGCCGCCCAGCGGCGCCGGCCTTTCGCCCACCCGCGAATGGAGCGGCTTGAGTTCCTCCAACTGGCAGAGTTTCGTGCAGAATTCCGCGGCGTCGTTCCAATTCACCGATTCTACCGGGTAGCTCGTCGTGTCGATTCCGATAACGGAGTCCTTTCCTGGCCCCGTGGCGGCAAAGCTGGATGGATTCTTCCCCATTACCTTTTCGTACTGGGCCTGCGTTACTTCTACGACGCCGAGATAAATAGGTCGCGTCAGGATGACTTTGTGCCTGGGACCCTCCGTCTTGACGCACTTTTGCGATTGCTTGTCAGTCGGTGTGATGAAAGCCAGGGCCGTTTCAATCTCCTCCGGCGTACTTCCCATTATGAACTCGCCGGGCGGGATGAGGACGAACGTCATATCAATAGTGTTTTTGTGTTCCAGCGGCACGCCGAGGTAATTCGCCCATTCTTCCTGGTGCTTCCTCGCTTGCTTCGCGTCAAACGGCGCGATTGCCGGCGCTGGTGCATCTTTCGGCCAGCCCTGCCAGCCTGTCGATGCAATAGCCGGCTTTGTATTTCGCTCCGCAATCGCCGCCTTTACCGCATCGACGGGGAGAGATACCCGAAAGCCAACGTACGGGGCGCGGGAGGGCGGGTCGAAGGCGTCGCGATACGCGGCAGAGCAGCGGGACGCGGGGTAAAACCAATCACCGCCGCGAATAACGCGCCGGGAGCCGGTGGAAGCCGGGCCACTTGGGTTCAGTGCGGGCTTTTCCTGGAACTGCCTGTAGTAATTCGGTTCCCACCAATCCTGCACCCATTCCCAGACGTTGCCGTGGATGTCGTACAGTCCTAATGGATTCGCTTTTAACGCTGCCGAAGCGTGCGTGCGGCGGCCCGAGTTCGCGCCAAACCATGCGGACTGGACAAGCTGTTCCTCCGGTTCGCCGATCCAGTATTTCGCGGTTGTTCCGGCCCGGCAGGCGAACTCCCACTGGGCCTCGGTCGGCAGCCGGTAGCCCGTCCCTTCCAACCTCGTCACGGTCTCGCCGCTCCGCAAGTAGAACGGTTTCAACTTCTCTGTATCGCTGAGCTTCGAGCAGAACTCCGCCGCGTCGTTCCAACTCACTGTCTCGACGGGGTGCGTCTCAGTGTCGTGGCCGATGCCGGCGTCCTTCCCAGGCCCGGCGGCGGCAAAGTAGGACGGATTTTGCCCTATGACTTTCTCGTACTCTGCCTGGGTTACTTCGTTGACGCCCAGGTAGACCGCCTGAGTCAGAATCACTTTGTGCTGTGGGGCTTCGCTGCGGATGCATTCCCGCCAGTACTTGTTCTCGCCGGCGACGACGATTGCCGCTTCGATCTCAGCAGCCGTTGAGCCCATCATGAACTCTCCGGGTGGGATGAGGACGAACTTCATGTCGATGGAGTTCTTATATTCCACTGGCACGCCCAGGTAGTTGGCCCATTCCTGCTGATGCTTCCTGGCCTGTTTGGCATCAAACGGCGCGATCGCCGGGGCGGGAGCATCCTTCGGCCAGCCGTGCCAGCCGGACTTGGCGAGTTGGGGCAAATCACCTTGGCCAAGTGATTTGCGCTTGTCAACATCAACCACTTCGACCTTTCCCAGCAAGAGTTTGACGCTCAGGCGAAGGGTTTCCCCTTTCCTAAGCTCGAACTTGTCCGTGTAAAATTTCAGTTCGCCACAGGTGACGGTCAGGCCATGCTCGCCACTTTGAACTTTGATCTGATGCTTCTTATCGGCCCCCTGGAACGTCGCACCCTTGTCGTCGAGCACGACCTTGATCGTGTCATCGTTGATTTCGATCCGAATCGTTCCCTTGAGCGTCTCCAAATAGAAAACGACTCCCAAAACGAGCAGGAGGGCTCCACCGCCAACTGCGGCGGCAACCAGCGGCCAGCGGGGGAAAACGCCGCGTTTTGGCTTTCCTTGGGAGGGCCGACGCGCGGGGTCAATCCTCGGCGCGGTGTCGGCGGAGGGAGACGAAATCTGTTCATGCGTCGGGGCTTCGCTTTTGGTCGCTGGTTGGCCGTCAGGAGCGCCGCGTTCCAGGAGAGCGCTCAGATTGGCGCTCTGGCAAAACGGCGCCAGGGTCTCTGCCAGCTCTTCCGGCGTGGCAAACCGGTCGGCTGGATCCTTAGCCAGCATCTTGTGAATGATGGCGGCCAGTCTCGGCGGAATGTCCGAGCGGCACGACTGGATCGCCGGAGGCTCTTTGGTGGCGAGTGCCAGGATCTTTTTCACCGGCGTATCAAACTTTTCGCCGGCAAACGGAGCAGCGCCCGTCAGCAGGCGATAGAGCGTCGCCCCCAGAGAATAAATATCGGCCCGGATATCGACGCCGTGCGTATCGCTCCCTTGCTCGGGAGCCATGTAGTCGATCGTTCCCATCATCTGGCCGGTGGAGGTGAGCCCCTGGTGGTCGGGGGAAAGGGCTTCCGACAGCAGGGCCAGACCCAGGTCTAGGATTTTCAGTGTCGGCGGAGACTTTTTGCGAGGAGACTGCGCGAGGATCAGGTTCGAGGGCTTGATGTCGCGATGCACCATGCCGTGCTCGTGGGCCTCTTGCAGTCCAAGTGCGGCCTGGCGGACCAACTCGCAGGCGTCCGCCACCGGCAGCGGGCCGATGTTCCTGGCAAGCTGTGAGAGGTCGGCTCCTTCGACATACTCCATCACCAGGAAGTGCGTGCCGTCCTCGTCGCCCGCGTCCATCGCCCGCACGATATTCGGATGATCGAGGCGTCCCACCGCCTTCATCTCGCGCTGGAAGCGGGCCACGCTCCCCCCATCGCGCATCCGCCCCTCCGGCAGCACCTTGAGGGCGACGACTTTGTCCAGCCGCATGTGCAGAGCTTTATAGACCGCCCCCATTCCTCCTTCGCCCAGCTTGGTCAGCAGCTTGTACTCACGGATCGTCTCAAGCGGCAGCGCCTCGTCCTTGGCGATGGTGGAAGCTCCCGCGAGGACAATCGTTGTGGGTGCCCCTTCGGCGTCGGAAGTTGCGCTGCCTGCCAGGGCTGACACTCGCTCGATGGCCACGCGGCAGGCGGGCTCCGCCGCGAATGGGCTGGGCCGTGACTCCTCCAGCAGTGCAGCGAGGACGGTGTCCGCCGAGTCGCCGATGATGGTTTCGAGCGACCGCTGACAATTCGGGCAGCTTTCGACATGCGATGCCACGGCTGTGAGCGCGGCCTCGTCGAGATCGCCGGCTTGGAAGGAGTCGAGCTCGGCGCGGGTTGGGCAGGGTTGGGACATGGGGGCGATTCTGCTGCGATTGTGAGCCTTTCTAGTAGAATCGCGGAGCGCTTACAAATCCACTCCTCGGAGGGGGAGGACGGGAATGACGAAGCCCGAATGGCGAATGAGAGGAACTCGTCATGCATTCGTCATTTGGAATTCGTCATTCGGAACTCCGGCTCTAGCCCTTCCAGCTCAATCCGCAATCGCTTCAGGACGCGCGAGCGCGCGACATAGACAGCGCCGACGGTCATTTCCAAATCGGCGGCCACGTCGGCGGGGCGGCGGCCTTCCACGGCCGTTTGCATGCAAGCTTGCCAGGTATGGTCGGCGAACTCGGGGCGGACAAGTTCCAAGGCGCGGCGGATCAAGTCCGCATGACTATTCGCATCCTCCGCGATTCCACTCTCCGACAGCCGCTCGGGGAGCGCTTGCAGCATCGCCTGGGCCTCGCTGCCACCCGCGGCCGAAGGCTGGGCGGCTCGCTTTCGCAAATGGTCGCACGCTCGCCGGTACGCGATGGTCCCCAGCCAACTGCGAAAGCGGTCCGTCGGCAGGTCCTTGCGGAATTGAGATAGGCTGGCAAAAACGGATTGAAAAACGTCCTGCACGATGTCGGCTGCATCGTGTTCCTTAAATCCGGCGGCCCGCACCCATCCATAGACCACCGGTCCATAGAGCTCCGACAATCGCCGCCACGCGTCCTTATTGCGCGCCAAGACGAGGTGGAGCAGGCTGGACGAAGTACCCGAACCGGTTTCTTGCTCAACGTCGTTCATGGAAGCCTTACCCCAGTCGGGCCTGCGTCACCTCAATGGCCTTGAGGAGTCCCCGGGCCTTGTTGAGTGTTTCCTGATACTCGGCTTCGGGGTCGCTGTCGGCGACGATGCCAGCGCCGGCCTGAATGTAGGCGTTGTCCCCTTGGACGACGAGGGTGCGGAGGGCAATGCAGGTGTCCATGTTGCCGCTGTAGTCGATGTAGCCGACCGCGCCGGCGTAGGGGCCGCGGCGATGGGGCTCCAACTCATCAATGATTTGCATGGCTCGGACTTTGGGAGCGCCGGAAACCGTGCCCGCGGGGAGGCAGGCCTTAAGAGCGTCGAAGGCGTCGCAATCCGGGCGAAGCTGGGCCGTGACGTTGGAGGTGATGTGCATCACATGGCTGTAGCGCTCGATGACCATCACGTCGGAGAGTTTCACGGTTCCAAACTTCGCCACGCGGCCGACGTCGTTGCGGCCCAGGTCCACCAGCATCACGTGTTCGGCCCGCTCCTTCGGGTCAGCGAGCAGCTCTTCCGCCAGGCGGCGGTCTTCATCGTCTGTCGCGCCCCGTTTGCGAGTGCCGGCCAGCGGGCGGACCGTCACCTTCCCGTCCACCACGCGGCACATGATTTCCGGCGAGCTGCCGACGAGCGTAACGTCCGGCGTCCGGACGAAGAACATGAACGGGCTGGGATTGACGACCCGGAGTGTGCGATAAACTTCAAACGGGTCGCTCTTCAGTTGCAGCTTGAGCCGCTGGCTGATCACGACCTGGAAAATGTCGCCGGCGCGGATGTATTCGACGCATTTGCGGACGGCGTTTTCAAAGTCGGCCTGACGGAAGTTGGACTCGTAGGCGATTTTTGGATCACCCTTGGTGGCGATGTCGGTTGGCGGCAGGGCGGAGGCACGCGAGAGCTTGACCACCAATTCGTCGACCCGCTTCACGGCGTCGTCATAAGCGGCCTTCGCGTTGCCGCCATGTTTGTCCAATCGGGCCATGGCGACGACGAACATGGTTTTGCTGACGTTGTCGAAGACGACCATCCGGTCGTAGAGGCCAAAGCACATGTCTGGCAACTGGCGGTCATCTGACGGAGCATTCGGCAGGTTCTCGACGTAACGGACCACGTCGTAACCCGCGTAGCCGATGGCGCCTCCTTCGAACGGCGGCAATTCTGGCAAATGTACGGCTTTGAACGGTGCCAGCAGGCTGCGAAGTTTGTCCAGGGGGTCGCTGCACTCCAGTTGCTCGCGGCGGCCTTCCGATTCAATCGTGACGGCGGTGCCGCGAGCGGTGATTTGCAGAAAGGGGTCCACGGCGAGAAAGCTGTACCGCCCCACCTTTTCGCCGCCGATGACGCTCTCGAACAGGCACGCACTGCCGCCGGTATCGATTTGATGAAAAGCGGAGACAGGCGTCAGGGCATCGCTGAGCAGCCGGCGGTAAACCGGCACCAGCGAATGTTCCTTCGCCAGCCGCCCAAAGGTCTCGAAGTCGGGAAGATGAGGCATAGGTCAAGCTTAGCAGCGAGGGAAAGTGCCAACAACGGTCAACCTTGACACTACAAGGCTTGTCCCTAGAATCACTTGGGCAGCCGTAGTGGTTGTCAGGTAACGGGTTAGTGTCGGCAGTGACACCGGTCAGATTTATCAGGTTCGCGTGGCTCTTATGAAATGCCAACACTGCGAAAAGCCCGCGACCTTTCACATCACGGAGCTGACCGGCCCGTCGCCGGTGGAGCACCACCTCTGTGAGATATGCGCGAAGACCTACCTCGCGGAGAATGACTCCTCTTCTCCGCCGGCACCGACGCTGGCGGGCGTGCTCGCCAAGCAATTGAAGATTGGGCACGCGGCGGAAGAGCTGGCTCGGCTGGACCAGCGGGCCTGCCCGGTCTGCGGGATCTCCTTTCACGAGTTCCGCACCAAGGGGCGGCTTGGCTGCCCGCATGACTACGTTTTCTTCGAGCGCGAGCTGATGCCGCTAATCATGAACATTCATGGCGAGACGAAACACGTGGGGAAGCGGGCTCGGCATAGCGAAGTCAGCCTCGACGAGGAGACGGACGTCATTCGCCTGCGGCGCGAAATGAAGGAAGCGACGTCGAAGGAAGAGTACGAGCTCGCCGCCAGGTTGCGTGACGACATTCGCAAGATTGAACAAAGAAAAAAGCCTTCGAAGAAAGACCCGGACGCATCCGACAAACCATGACCCTCAAGCTTGATGAACTAGCGGCTCGCGCCTGCGGGTGGTTGCGTGAATCCGGCGAAGTGTCGGACATCGTCATCTCCAGCCGCATCCGCCTGGCCCGCAACCTGGCGGACTTTCCCTTCATCCGCCGCTGCACGGAGCAGGACCGGGCTGCCGTCGAGAAAGCCTGCCATCAGGCGATTGCGGAGGTGGAAAACTGGCGGGACTTGATCTACGTCGATGTTTCCACGCTGGCTACTCTGGACCGCCAATTCCTGGTCGAGCGGCAGCTCATCAGCCGCGAGCTGGCCGAGGCCAACGGGGCTCGCTCCGTCGCCATCGAGCCGCACGAGTCGTTCAGCCTGATGATCAACGAAGAGGACCATCTGCGGCTGCAAGTCATTCAGGCGGGACTGAACCTGCAATCCGCGTGGGAACAAATCAACGAGATTGACAACCAGCTTGACGCCCGCCTGAACTACGCCTTCCACGACCGGCTCGGCTTTCTGACGGCCTGCCCCACGAATGTTGGCACCGGAATGCGCGTGAGCGTGATGCTGCACCTGCCGGCCTTGGTCCTGACGCAGGAAATCGAAAAGGCCTTCCGCAGCTTGCAGAAAATCGGCCTGGCGGTCCGCGGCCTGTATGGCGAAGGCTCACAGGCGATGGGGGACTTCTACCAGATCAGCAACCAGATCACGCTCGGCCGCAGCGAAGAGGACTTGCTCAAGCAAGTCGCCGACGTCATCCCCATGATCATCCACTACGAGCGGCAGGCACGAGCCTTTCTCGTCAAGGAAAGCCGCAAGGACCTGCACGACCGCGTCAGCCGGGCCTACGGCATTCTCTGCACCGCCCAGACCATCAGTAGCGAAGAGACGCTGCACCTGCTCTCCAGCGTGCGGATGGGTGTGAACCTGGGGCTCATTCAGGACCTCGACATCTCCGCCATCAACCGGCTCTTCATCCACACCCAGCCCGCCCATCTGCAAAAGCTCCGCGGCGGGCAATTGGAAACGGCGGACCGGAACGTGGAGCGGGCGATCTACTTGCGGAGCCACCTGCGGCGGCCGGGGGCGACAGAGTCGCCGAACTAGATTCTTCTCGGTTCCCTTCGGTCGATTTCTTGGCCGCTGGCAGCATCTAAAGAAATCGGCTAGAATGCTTGAACACGCGTCCTATTGAGGATGCCTTTCGGCCTCTCTCCCCAGAATCTTATGGCACGCAAAGTCGTCAATCGCAAGGAATTACGAGCAGAGAATGATGCGGCTGAGGCCAAGGAAAAAGCGGCCGAAGTAGCCGGCGAAGAAGTGGAGGGGGGCAAGAAGAAGAAGGCCAAGAAGCCGGCCGTCAAGCGAAAGAGCCGGGCCAAGAGCACCGAGCCCGCCCGCAAGATGCTTTTCTGGGGCGTTTACAACCAGTCGCTGAAGCGGGTCGCCAAGTACGACTTCACCCAAAGGAAGGCGGCCGAGGCCAAAGCTTCGGAATTGAGCACCGGCGGCAAATCGCCGCACTTCGTGCAGAAGTGCAAGGAAGAGATTGAATCCTGAAGTAGTCTGCTCACTCTGTGAGCAGACAAAAGGAACTCGTTCCCAAGCTCCGCTTGGGGACGCTCGCACCGAAGCTCTGCTTCGTGATCTAGATAGGAAGCGGAGCTTCCATACGTGTGTTCCCAAGCGGAGCTTGGGAACAAGGACTTGAAATGATTTCCGCCCTGATTTTTGATTGCGACGGAACGCTGACGAACTCAATGCCGGTGCATTATGTCTGTTGGCGGCAGACGATGGCCAGGCACGGAATTGAGTTCGGCGAAGAGAGGTTCTATGCCCTCGGCGGTGTTCCCAGCGACAAGATTGTCGCGCTCCTCGCGGCCGAAGCCGGCCTGACTCTTGACGTGGTTCTCGTCGCTGAGGAGAAGGAACAAGCCTTTCTGGAAACGCTCCATCTGCTCGAGCCGATTGCAGCCGTCGTCGAGATTGCCCGGCTCCATCGCGGCCAGAAGAAAATGGCTGTCGCCAGCGGCGGATTTCGCAGCATCGTCGAGCGGCAGCTTGCTCAGATTGGCGTGAGTGATTGGTTTGATACCATCGTTGCCGCCGAAGACACAGCCCGCCACAAGCCGGAGCCGGATGTTTTCCTGGAGGCTGCCCGTCGCCTGGGCGTTGCTCCTCAACACTGCGAGGTCTATGAGGACTCCGACCTCGGCATCGAAGCGGCTCGACGAGCCGGAATGCGGTGGGTGGATGTGCGGAAATACCACGTTCCGCGGCAAATCTCGGCCTAAGCTCGCTGCTTTCTCCGAGCCTGCCAGTTTTCCTTGCGGCAGCCAACCTCGATAGCCTATAATAAACCTGTCAGGGGCCTACCAACTCTGCCGTCTTTTCAAAGCGGTGGAGATTGCGGGGTAATCATGCCGCTCCCAATTCGACTCTCTTCCGCCGCTGCCATGCTGGCAGCCGGGTGGTTTATTTTCTGCGCTGTGCCGCGCACCGCGCTGGCTGAAGTCGTGCTGCTCAAATCCGGCGCGAAGGTGGAGGGAGAGATCCTCAATCCGGCCCGCTCCAAGGACGACCTCGTCGAAGTCGTGCCGGTCGAAGGTCTCAAGTTGACGCTCGCCGCTTCGCAAGTGAAGGGAGTTCTCGTCCAGAGCAAAGTCCTCAAGGATTACGAGGCCGCCGTCGCCAAAATGGCCGACACGCTCGATGCCCATCTCGCCATGGCCCAGTGGTGCCTGGAAGCCAGCCTCGCCGAGCAGCGAAAGTTTCACCTCAGCCAGGTCATTAAGCATGACCCTAACCATGCCATGGCCCGAGCCACCTTGGGATACATCAAGGTCGGCAGCGGCTGGATGACCCAGAATGAATACATGCGCCGCCAGGGCTACGTCCTGAAAGGGGGCGCGTACCGCCTGGCGCAAGAGCTGGAAACCACGGAGCGGGCCGGCCAGTGGGAGCGCGACACCCTCGCCGCGCGGAAGAACCTCAAGATGTGGTTCTCCTGGCTCAATGGCAAAGGGAAGGGAGCCGACCAGGCCCTCGAGAACATCCGCGGCATCCGCGAGGAAGCGGCCGCCCCCGCGCTGTCGGAAGCCGTCGCCGATACTCGCCTGCCGCGAGACCTGCGGCTCATGTGCCTGGACGTGCTGACGCAGTTCCCGCCGAACTATTATGGGACCGCGCTCATCAAGATCGCCATGAAGGACCCCGACCCGGAAATGAGCGACAAGTGTCTGGATGTCCTTCGTGAGCAGCGCTCCCAGCAGGCACTTCTGACTTTTGTGAAAGGGCTCACGTCCAAGGACAACCGAGTCGTCAACCGCTCCGCCCAGTGCGCGCAACGCCTGGGGGACCCCGCGGCGACGGTTCCGCTCATTGATGCCCTGGTGACGACGCACGAGTTCATTATTCAATCCGGCCAGCCCGGCCAAATGTCCGCCGGGTTCAGCGGCAACGACGGCGGACTGGGGAGCTTCAGCATGGGTGAAAAGCCGAAGAAAATCTCCCGGCACCTCAACAACGATGCCGTCCTCAACGCGCTCACCAGCCTGCACCAGGGGGTGAACTTCAATTTCAATGAACCGGCGTGGCGAGCCTGGTATATCGAGTCCCACACTTCGCCGGATGTGAATCTGCGGCGCGGAGAGTGACACCAATTTCTCTGGACCCGTGCCCTTCCACTTTCTATCTTAAGGGCTGTCGCTCATCTCCCTGGATAGGAGCCGCCGCGTGTCCCACCATAGTTCCTGGAACGGACTCAATTTCCGCCCCCTCGGCCGGCGCGGGTTCATCAAGGTCGGCGCGCTCGGTGTCGGCGGACTCTCGCTACCTCTCTTGCCGCAGCTTCAAGCGCTGGGGGCGACCAGCAAGAAGGGCTCGGCACAGGACCGCTCCATCATTCTCTTCTGGATGGCCGGCGGGCCGTCGCATCTCGATACCTACGATCCCAAACCGGAGGCGGCTGCGGAGATTCGGGGGCCGTTCGGGGCGTTGGAGACAAAGGTGCCTGGGATGCAGCTTTGCGAGCTGTTGCCGCGGCAGGCGAAGCTGGCGGAGCGGCTGACCATCATTCGCTCGATTGCCCACAACCTGGCGGTGCATGACGACGGCGCGCACTGGATGCAGACCGGCTATCCGCTGTTGAACGCCCGCGCTCGCGGGCAGACGCATCCGGCGGAAGGAGCCGTCGTCTCGCGTCTCAAAGGCGCGCGCCAGCCGGGGATGCCGGCCTATGTCTGCATCCCGGAAGATTACCGCTCGCACATGGGGTTCTATCAGACGGCGGCCTACCTCGGCTCCAAGTACAACGCCCTCAATGCCGGCGGCGATCCGAGTCTCGGCAACTACCGTCCGCCGGAGTTTTCGCTGCCAAAAACCGTCCCGCTCGCCCGCCTGGATGACCGCAAGAACCTGCTCGCCTCGCTCGACCGCTTCGCCGCCCAGGCGGATAGCATCAAACAATGGGGCGAACTCGACGGCGCCCAGCGGCAGGCCATCGAACTCGCCAGCGGCAGCCGGGCAAGGCAGGCGTTTGATCTGTCGCAGGAGAAGCAGGCCACGCGAGAATCGTATGGCCAACATGCCTATGGCCAGGGAGCTCTGCTCGCCCGCCGCCTCGTCGAAGCCGGCGTGCGGTTCGTCACGATCAACCTCTACGAGAAGGACGTCGACTGGTGGGACGACCACACCGGCATCGAGGCCAACCTCCGCAAACGGCTCCCCCCCTTCGACCAGGCCATCGCCACACTCATCTCCGATCTCGCGGATCGCGGCTTGTCTGAAAATGTCCTCGTAGCCGCCTACGGCGAATTCGGCCGCTCCCCGCGGATTGACAAAGGAGCCGGACGCGGCCATTGGCCCGGCGCAATGTCCGTCCTCCTCTCCGGCGGCGGCATCCGCGGCGGCCAGGTCATCGGCAGCACCGCCCCCGACGGCTCCGCCCCCAAAGACCGCCCCCTCACCCCCGGCCATCTCCTCGCCACCCTCTACCACACCGTCGGCATCGATCCCCACGGCACGCTGCCAGATTTGCAGAACCGGCCGATACCGTTGGTGCCGGAGGGAGAGGTGATTCGGGAGTGCGTGGGGTAGGCTGTTAGTCCGCACAATACTATGGTCAATTCGCAGCCTATCCGCAAAAAAGATTCCCGCTGGTTGTTCTACGCGGCTGCCTTTGGATTGGCGATCCTGGCAGTCTTTACGTTCGAAGTCTCCTTGCTCGCGTACGGCTTATGGGACGCACCGATTGTGTTTCGAATCATAGCGATCTCGGTTCCGCTCGTGCTGCTGCTTGGGTTTACCTTGATCCTGACCTTTGGAACCAAAATCGTCGCCTGGCGATACACCATTTTTGGACCGTATGAGCGGACGCCGCCTCCCAAGGGTTTCCAGCCGCACATTTGGATGAGCGTCACACCGCAACGCCACAATGACATCACGTCATACGGAGTGGGCAAGGAAGGTATTGAGCTGATCTTTCAATCCGGAGCCCGAGCCTTCCTTCCTTCTAGCGACATTACCGTCATCGGCCCGGCCGCCTGGCGAACGTACGTGGTCGAGCACGACAGTCTTGAGATTGAGAGTCCGCTCATCGTGAGCCAGGAAATTGGCGAAACGATCCTGGCAGTTTTAAGTCAAAAGCAGACGTAGGGACGAGCTTCTCTTTCGCCATACGAGCTTAGTCATTACTCTTCCTCCTCGTCCTCTCGATCCGGATGCAGCGGGTCGTCCGCGCTAAAGAAGAAGTCCCCGAGGCCCAGCGGCACGTCGCTGCCGCCGAGGGTGCGGGATTTTTTCTGGGCGAGGCTGTGGAGGTCGAGGGCCTCGTCGCCGAGGCATTTTTGCAGGGCCTCGCGCCAGGCGGCGTCCTTGCTCATCGGGTGCTGCGGGTCCTGGGCCAGCCGCTTCATGGCGAAGCGGAGCAGGTTGATGCCGTCGCGGGGGGAGAAATCGAGCTTCAGGCCGTGGGCCTGCTGCAGGAACTCGACCGTCATCGCCAGCATGTCGGCCTGAGCGAAGGGGAGGTGGTACTGGAGGATGGCCATTTCGTCCCGCTTGTTGGGGAAGCCGAGCGTGAGCGTGGGCTGGAGGCGGCTGAGGATGTAGTCGGGGATTTCGTAGGTGGATTCATCCTGGTTCATGGTGACGGCGCAGCGAAAGTCCCGGTGGGCCTTGACCGTGATGCCGGCGACGATGCTCTCCACGTAGCGGCGATGGTCGAGCAGCGGAGCCAGGCTGGCCCACGACTTTTCGTTCATCCGGTTCCCTTCATCCAGGATGCAGACGCCGCCGCGAATCATCGCGGTGACCAGCGGCGAGGCGTGGTAGGCGATCTTGCCGCTCTCCGCCAGCACGGGCGTGACCAGCAGATCCTCGGGCCGTGTGTCCGACGTGCATTGATAGATGAAGAGCTCCTGCTTGCGGACGTGGGCCCCCGCCATGGCCAGCGCCGTCTTGCCGATGCCCGGAGTGCCGAGCAGCCGCGGCGTGAGCGGCAGGTCTTTCTCATCGACCACAATCCAGCAGGCCAGGAGCTGCTGCAGGATTTCCTGCTGGCCGATCCACTCGCCCAGCGCCTCGTGCGGCTGGCTGAGATGGAGGTGAATGCCGTCGATTTCGTGATGCCTGTGCATAGTCTTTCATCCTACTGCCCCGTCATAACCGCTCCAAGTCGTAGAAGAGGAAGAGCAAACGCTTATGCGGAATTTGCGAACTAGAGTTTGGATGATCGGGTGCCACGTCCACGGCTTTGCGTGGGCGTGTCCATTCCATGCGCATCACTTTACGCCCACACAAAGCTATGGGCGTGCCACCCATGTAGACCCATGGTCAGCCTCCTTCCTCAGCCGCAAAAACTGTTCGCGTCCGCTACCGGGTTTGATCGCGGCGTGCTGACGGCTGTGATTCTGGCCAGCGGCGTGGCGCTGTCGCTGAACATCGCCGACCCGGATCTGTGGGGGCATGTGCAATATGGACGGGACGCCCTGGCGAGCGGCCTGCCGGCGACCACGACCTACTCGTACATCGCCCAGGGCTATCCCTGGATCAACCATGAAATCCTGGCGGAGATGGCGTTGGCTTTGAGCTACGACTACCTCGGCGCCTGGGGCTTGATGCTCATTAAGGTGGGCCTGGGGATGGGGGTCATCGCCCTCATGATTCGCCGGGCCCGTCAGCAGAAGGCGGGACTGCTCGCCACGGCCGCTGTCGCGCTCTTGGTTGCGGTCTGCCTGGCCAATCACTGGACGCTGCGGCCGCAATTGATTTCCTACACCAGCTTCGCCTTGCTGCTCTTTCTCTTGGGATGGTGCTTTGAAGGTTGGGAGGGGACGTGGCAGGTTAGCTGGCCGCGGTTCCTTTCCAGAGTACAACGCACCGACTCTGCCGACGGCCCACTCCCAGAGGGAGAGGTGGAGAGGGCCCCGCTCGTCTATTCCATCGAGCGCCTCAAGTATCTGTGGCTCGTCCCCATTCTGATGATTATCTGGACGAATTCGCATGGGGGCTTTCTCGCCGGGTATTGCGTGTTCCTGGCGTACCTGGGACTTCGCGGTCTGGAGATTGCGCTCCGCAAGGGCTGGGCCGCGACCGGGCTGCTCGAGCGATTCGGCATATTTGCCGCGGCGGCTGGGCTCGCCACGTTCATCAATCCCTACGGCCTGGATTTTCACTTCTGGCTGCTGGATGACCTGCGTGTGCCGCGGCCGGAAATCATCGAGTGGCGTGCGCCGAATCTCTTCGAGGCTCACAGTGTGCCGTTTGTGCTGCTGGCCTGCACCTGGCTGGCGACGCTGGTCATCAGCAAAAGGCCCAAGGACTTCACGCAGCTCATCATCCTGGGTCTGCTCCTGTGGCAGTCGCTGGTCCACCTGCGGCACATCGCGTTCTTCGCCATTGCCCTCGGCTTCTGGCTGCCGCCGCACTTGGATTCGCTGCTCACGCGGTTCAGAATTTCCAAGGAGGGAGAGTCGCCGGCGGACGCCCTCAGCCCGATGTTTCAGCGAGTCTCTTGGATTGGCCTCATAGCCGCCTGGCTCTGCTGCGGCGTGCAACTGTTCTTTCAATGCCGCGAAATCCGGGTGGAGCAGGGGAGCTATCCAGTCTCCGCCATCCGTTATATCGCCGGTCAGAAGCTGGAAGGAAAACTCCTCTGCACGTTCAACTGGGCCCAGTACGCCCTCGCCGCCCTCGGTCCGGATCAGTCCGGCAAGCAGGGCCTGCTCGTCCACGTCGACGGCCGCTGCCGCACCAGCTACTCGCAGCAGATGCTGGATGAGCACTTTGACTTCGTGATGGGGAACGTCGGCCCGGAGATGCGGTATCGCGGACCCGAGACCAAATTCAATCCCACCATCGCCCTGGAGCGCGGCAACCCCGACCTGGCCCTCATCAGCCGCCTGCAAACGCCCAGCGTCGACGTGATGAAAGGGCAGGGGAATACCTGGACGCTCCTCTATCAAGACGAGCTCGCTCAAGTCTGGGGTCGGGCCGCCAAATACAACGACCCCGCCAGCCCGCATTTCATTCCCCCCTCCCGCCGGCAGCTTGGCGACGCAAAGCAGGCGGGCTTTGCCAAATGGCCGGCGATACCAACCAGACGCCAACTTAATGGACACCAGCCTGAAGCGCCCGCGAAGGACAGTCTAGCCACTTCCAAGAGCACTCCAAAATGATCACCGACCAATTGACGCACCAGCGTCCCGACACCTTCGAACCGCACATCCTCGACGACGATTCGCTCGCCCCGCTGGAGGCCATCGCCCGGGCCGAGGCCCTCCTCGACCGCGCCGAAGTCCTCACCCGCCTCCTGGCCGATGACGATGGCTATGAGCCGGCCGAGCTGAATTTCGAATTGCCGTTCCGCTTCAAGCTCTCGGTGGTCATTCCCGTCTACAACGAGGAGCGGACCATCAGCCGCGTGCTGGCCCGGGTGAAGGCCCTGCCGCTCAACACCGAGGTCATCGTCATCAACGATTGCAGCACGGACGGCACGAAGAAGGTCCTGGACGATCTCGCCTTCCCCCTGCGGCTGGAGGTGATCCATATGCCGATGAACCAGGGCAAGGGGGCGGCGCTCCGGACGGGGTTCCGGCACGCCACCGGGGACATCGTCGCCGTGCAGGACGCCGATCTGGAATACGACCCGCGGGACATCCTGCCGCTCCTCCAGCCGATCCTCGCCAAGGAGGCCGACGTGGTCTACGGCTCGCGGTTCCTCACCCAGAAGCCCAAACACTCGTCACTGCTGCATCGGCTGGGGAATGGAATTTTGACCGGCACGTCGAACTTGCTGACCGGGCTGAAACTGACCGACATGGAAACCTGCTACAAGGTCTTCCGCCGCGACGTCCTCTCGAAATTCGAAATCCAGCAGAACCGCTTTGGCTTCGAGCCCGAAGTGACCGCCAAGCTCGCCCGCCGCAAATGCCGTATCGTCGAGCGTCCCATCCACTACGCCGCCCGCAGCTACGCCGAGGGAAAAAAGATCGGCGTCAAGGACCTCTGCAACGCCATCTGGTGCATCGTGCGGTACGGAATCGCGGACTAGAAGCAGCCGGAGGCAAACTGCCTCCGGGTCTACCTCGCTGTGCAGGTAAACCCGGAAGTCGTTGACTTCCGGCTGCCTCGTCCACCCTCCACTCCCTTAACCCTTCCGCCGTCCTCTTCGCCTTGATGCGCGCGATAAGCGGCGTACCACCCTCCGATTATACAGGTTTTGAGGTTCCCGTTTTCGCGCCCGTGTATCAGCGCCCCGCGCACAACTCCTTATCCCCGCGCGACTTCCGCCGCAGCCTCACGTGCCTCACTCGATACACGGCCCGTTTTCTTAATACACCCGAAACCCCGCTATTCCGGGGGATGTATCAGCGATTTGATAAGCTGTTTTTCACAAACAGTTACACAATCGCACATCCTCTTAACGGCACATTATCTTCCCTTACAACCAAATTGTCAAAGAGCTAACCGTCGGAGTCCCGCCTTCCGGCGGTCCCCCACTGAACACTGAACACTGAACACTGAAAACTGAACACTTCCCGCCCCGCCCCGCCCTCGCGCGGAGCTCCGCCCCTTGTTTCCCTATTATACAGAATGGCACTTCTGCCTAAGTGTCTAGTACTTTCGGTGGGGTAGGCTTCCAGCCTGCCCAGAACCGCCCCGTCTTCGCCCCAACGGGTACCCCGCGGCCAGGGCCACGATCACCGTCACCAGCAGCAGGTCGCGGATAGAGAATTTCATGGGGCTAGGGGAGTAGGCCCGTGAGGCCTAATCATTCCAGTCGTGTTCAAAGCCGACATCGTCCAATAGCTTGAGGGCGCGGATTTTTGTGCCGTTCTCTGAGTTGTAGATCACGAACTCTGAGCCGCCTACGAGGAGTGTTTTGCTGTCCGGTGAAAAGCCGAGCATGTGTCCCCACTCGGCGAGCTTGATCCTGGCGATTCCTTCGCCCGTGTTCATGTCGTAGACACCCAGTTCTGGCACATCCTCAACATTTTCGCCTGACTCGATCGCCAGACGGCCGTTGTCCGGACTGATGATGGCCCTACGTGCGGTTACTGGGTGGCTCTTTACTTCGCTGGTCACCTTTCCAGATTCGAGGTCCCAAAACTTGATTACGCGTTCATCCAACGGAATCACGGCGACTCTCCTACCATCGTGAGTCCACGCGGCAACCCAAATAGATTTCAATCCGTGCGGAATGCTCTGAACGACTCTGCCTGACTTGAGGTCCGTCAGTATGGCCCTCTTTGAATCGAAAGATGCGAGCGCTCCGTTGGAAGTGTAACGATGCGCTCCGTCCCTTGCGACCCTTCCGATCTCGCGTCCGTCGCTCGTGTTGTAGAGTACTCCTTGGCTCGAGTTGTTGAGCAGACTGGCTCCGCCTTTGAAGTAAACAAAGGAACGCCCGTTAGGTGAAAAATGCAGTGTGTCCTGATCAGGTCTGCCGTATTCGTCGAGCTTTGCTTTGACAAGTTGGTGTCCTGTGAAAGTGTCCCAGACAACGGCATCGAACTGATAAAACTCGCCAGGCCGTTGGCTGAAGGTGACTATGCGCTTTCCATCAGGACTGAATTCTCCAGCGACCTCCCCATTAAAGATATCCCTGTCCCGGCCAGTCGCCAGGTTCCAAAGAATGGTGCGGGTGTCTTTCGATTTGTAGTTTGTCATACCTCCTGGGCCCATCCAGGAGCTGCTGAGGGCGTGGTTACCGTCGGGGCTGAACTGAACGGCTTTGATCCGCTCTTTGTGCCCTTTCATCCTGTGGAGCAACTTGCCGGTCGTGGCGTCCCATAGGCAGATGTACTTGCCGACGTGCCCGAGAATCCGCTTGCCGTCGTAGTCCCAACCCCGGCTCGGCCTTTCAATGCTCTGCTTCCATTGCTCCGGTTCGTTTGAAACCGGTTGGCCTAACAGCGGCTGGCCGGATACACCGATGCACAGAATAAGTCCGGCTAGGGCCAAGCCGCCTCTCCGCGTTGGTTTCACACACATACTTTCACATGGACGGTCTATAGTGCGTTCAGCCATTTTATCAACTCCTCGAAGGTCGTGGATGGAGAATTTCATGGCTTGGGAAACAACTCGCGTGGCGATTCGTTTACGGTGCTCCAGGGTCTTAACATTGCCCATCGGTATTCGTTGGCAATTTGCGTGTGACTCCAATACCCTTCAAAGTCTGTCGCTCCTTCGTCGAGTATAGCCGCCTCCCGCTCGTGGTACGCAGCCATTCGCCGCAGGTACTCGATTCTGCCGCCAAGCACCACGCAAACCAGCGTGACCACGATCATCAGGCTCCGCAGGCTGTACTTCATGGGCTACTTCTTTAGCGGATTTGGGGCGGGTGCGGAAAAGTTGGGCAGATGCTCGTCAGAACCGCCGATGCTCTTCAAGCAGGAATGGGTGAATCTGTTTTTTCCAGACGAGAACGATGATGAGGATGCAGGCTCCCACAAGACAAATGCCTATTGCGTAACCGGTAGCCGGGTGGAGGCCGTGCCTACGGGCGATTTGATTCGCGTTCGGTGACGGCCTATTTCGCCAGTCTGGGTCGGCTTTGTCTAGCATCGCCCGCAAATGGTCAGCGGTGGCAAGAGTCTGCGAGTGTGTCCACGCCAGTTGAGATCGGTCCGCCCACCATGCCGCCAGTATGGCCACAATCACCGTCACCAGCAGCAGGTCGCGGATGGAGAATTTCATGGGTTGGGCTCCTCGACGATTGTCCAAGGACGCCACATAGCCGCCCTGTATTCTTCAGCTTTCACGTCGTTAAGTAGTCTATACCCTTTGGCGTTAGCGCCTTCGATAAGAGCTGAATTCCAAGCCCTGCCTGAATCCGCTGCGCGCTCGTGGAATTCCGCCCACCGCCGCAGATACTCGATTCTGCCGCCGAGCAGAACACAAACCAGCGTGACCTCGATCATCAGGCTTCGCAGGCTGTACTTCATGGGGGCATTGCCAAACATGTCAATGAAGCCGCCAACAAGGTTAGCGCCAAGAATGCGGCACTTCGTGAAGACCTTCATTTTGCCCGGAGATTGAATTGGATGTCAGGGGGCGGATTAAATGCAGCCAGTCGGGGGCAGAATTAGCAGCCTGGGTTTAGATGCTTGAATAATCGTTAATGACGCTAGGTTTGGCAAGCCTCTGCAGGTTGGTCCGTTCCTTTTTTC